>JAKMDI010000023.1 GCA_022428005.1 Flavobacteriaceae bacterium | reverse complement strand
CTAGTTTTCAGACCCTTAAGCGGATTAGCCTTTAAACCCTGGTTAACAGCTTCATTAAGAAGGGCATTTAAATGCCTTCTAAGGGTGTTATAAGAGGTGTTTGAACTGTATTTATCTAGATGTAATTCTAGGCTCTTAAACGCAATACCCCCTTCACTATTAGATGCTCTTACAAGCATTTTAAATGCTTGCTTGAGCATCATCTTATACTTAATGGAATAGTCTTCTGATAGCTTCTTTTTTAAAGCTCTTTTTGCATACTCAAGATCAGAGAATTCACCAGTAATAATATCCTTACTCTTAAACGCAGTAAGGGTACCTCCACTGTTAATTTTCTCATAGATCTTATAGGCAAGAACTTGAGCTACCTAAATTGGTCCTTTAAATCAGGAACTTTTGCGCCCATTCAGCAGGAGTGCTTTGTTCAAATTGCATCCCATTTTTGTCATTTTTATTTTCAGAAACCACTAATTCAGGTTTTTTTATCTTTACTATAATTAAGATATAGAATTTGAAGCGAAGTTTGTTTTATATGAATTACGGGGTCTTATTGCTGTTGGTGATATTGTTCCTTAGATGCTCCATTGACATTCCAAAGGAGCTGCTCCACGAAATTTCAAAGCTGCCTGAGGACATCGATTATAACTTTCACGTAAAACCTATTTTATCGGACAAATGTTTTGCTTGCCACGGCCCAGACTCCAATAAACGCAAAGCAAATTTAAGATTAGATTTTGATCAAAACCCTCATGCCAATAGCGATGTTAAGACATTCAAAGAGATAAAATCTGAAATTCCCAACCGATTGTTGTCCTCAGATTCCGAGGTGGTGATGCCTCCCCCAGAATCTCACCTTGAGCTTACAGACCATGAGATTGCTACGATTTTAAAGTGGATTGATCAAGGTGGGGAATACAAGCCACATTGGTCTTTTTTGACCCCTTCAAACAGTCCAGTAAGAACAAACAAAACCGATTTGTGGGATGAAAATGAGATCGATTTTTTTGTTAGAAAGAAACTCGAGTCGAAGGCCATTTCTCCTGCACCAAAAGCAAACAAGGAAACCTTGATCCGTCGATTGAGTTTTAGTCTTACGGGGCTACCCCCCAGTATAGAAGAGATCGACTTTTTTTTGGAGGATACTGCTGCTGACGCCTATGACAAACTGATTGACCGTTTATTGCTATCCCCACACTATGGAGAGCACATGGCAGCGACATGGATGGATGTGGCGCGATATGCAGATTCAGACGGGTATTTGGATGACAAACACCGGGATTTTAGTCCATGGCGGGATTGGGTGATCGATGCATTTAATTCCAACTTGAGTTATAAAAATTTTGTAACCCACCAATTGGCAGGTGATCTTATCCCCAATGCAGACCAATCGAGTAAAATTGCTACTGCGTTCAATCGCTTGCACAAAAAAAACTCGGAAGCGGGAATCATATTTGAAGAATTTAGAGCAGAGTATGTGGCCGACCGGACCATTACCTTTGGCAAAGCTTTTTTGGGGATGACCATGGAGTGTGCTCGTTGTCACGATCACAAGTACGACCCCATTAGCCAGAAAAACTTTTATGAAATCTCCAGTTTTTTTAACAGCACCAACGAAATTGGCCACGCTACCTATGGTCCTGGTCAGGTAGCAGGGCCATCCCTATTGCTGACTACCGCAGAACAAGAAACGTTGATCAATTACATTGAAGAAAATTTAAAATCACAAAAGAAAAAAATCACCAGGAATCAAACTGAAAAAGAACAAGCCTTTGAAGATTGGTATGCACAAAAGGACCAAGCGCAACAACAAATCAGAACAAACATAAACAGTGGCTTGGTGGCCCATTACCCATTTGATGCCTTCCTTCAAAAAACTAAAACCTCCTATTTGAGTCCCAGTGGTATTGTGGGTCAAAAACCGGCCACCCTGTCTGAGCCTATAATAGGAGCGGGGCATCAAGAAAAGGGACTTTTTATAAATGAATTTACACAAATGAAACTCCCCGAAAAAGTAGGATGGTTTGATCAAACCGACCCTTTTACGCTTTCATTTTCTGTATATGCAGACCACAAAGACAAGCAAGCAATTATTTTTAGCCATGCAGAGCAAATTCGACTGGGGCTGAAGGGATACTCCCTCTTGATCGATGATAACAGACTAAAATTCATCATCGCCAGATCGTGGCCACAAAATGCCATTGAGGTGGAGACCTCAGACCCCATTACCCCAAAAACTTGGCAGCAGATTACCATAACCTACGATGGTAAAGGTACCGTAGGGGGGATGCAGCTGTATGTCAATGGAAAAAAGGTGGCGCTAAAAAGAAGGGGAGATAAACTTTATAAGTCTATTTTGTTTGAACCCAATATACATACCTATGGCTTTGAAGGGTTCAAGATTGGCGCGAGCCACAAACTAAAAGCCTTCCAAAACGGAGGTTTTGATGCCCTGAAAATATACCGAAGGAAACTTTCTGAAATTGAGGTTGCGGTTCTCAACAACCCGAGTTTTTTCGATGAACATTCTCAAAGGACAGCTGTTTTAGAAAAACAATTGTACAAATCTTATTTTTTTGATCGTTTGGAAAAAGACAGCAAGTCTTTAAACCATGAATACCTCCAACTGCGAAAAGAACTGACCCGAGTGATAGAGCCCATCCCAGAATTAATGATCATGGGTGATTCCAAAAAACCGCGTTCCAGTTATGTTTTGAACCGAGGGGTTTACAACGATCTGGGGGAAGAGGTTTTTCCGAATACCCCAGAGGTCATTTTAGAGTATGATACCGCTTTGCCCAAAAACCGTTTGGGGTTGTCCAAGTGGTTGTTTGACGATAAAAATCCGCTAACGGCAAGGGTTTTTGTAAACAGGTTATGGCAAATGCATTTTGGAAAGGGCTTGGTAAGTTCTTCTGACGATTTTGGAAATCAGGGAGGATTGCCGAGCCATCCCGAACTTTTAGATTGGCTGGCCAATTATTTTATGGAACACAACTGGGACATCAAAAAACTTCACAAAAAAATATTGAGTTCCGCTACCTACCAGCAGCAGTCCAACATAAGATCAGATTTAATAGAAATAGATCCTGACAATTACCTTTTGGCCCGAGGTCCCAGTTACAGAATGACAGCAGAAATGATTCGAGACAATGCGCTAAAGATCAGCGGTTTATTGGTTAAAAAAATTGGAGGTAAAAGTGTTTACCCCTACCAACCCGAGGGTTTGTGGGATTTGAGTGATAAGAAGTGGAAATACCGTTACCAACACGATCGGGGTGATGGGCTCTACAGACGGAGCTTATATACCTTTTGGAAACGCTCGTCTCCACCGCCGACCATGATTATATTTGACACGCCCAACCGCGATCTTTGTTCCGTTAAAAGAACCCTGACCAGCAGTCCCCTTCAGGCATTGGTGATGCTAAATGACCCCCAATTGATAGAAGCTTCTCGGGTGATGGCAGAGAAATACTTGCTTTCGATGCGCCAGGGTGTGGAGCAACAATTGCCAATAGTTTTTAGGGAACTCACCGGACGAAGAATAACCGCAGAGGAGTTAGGGACCATAGAAAAATTCTATGGGGAGGAACAAAAAAAGTTTGCTCAGAATCCAAGTAAAGCCTATGCCTATCTCAAAACGGGGGAAAAGCCTATAAACAGCGATATTAGTATAATTAAAACTGCGGCATTGGCAACCGTGATCAGCGGGATAATGAATACGGCCGAGGCCATCACCATCAATTAATACTTAGAGCGATGAATGATTTTTTTAGACATAAAAAAGAAGCGACCACCCGAAGAGATTTTCTAAAGAAGTCCTCCTTGGGGTTTGGTTCCATAGCATTATCGTCGCTATTGTCCCCTGGCTTGTCCACAGCACAGTCATTGATCAACGACCCCCAACATCAGATGGATGCATTGGCGCGAAAAGCCACCCACTTTATGCCCAAAGCCAAACGGGTGATTTACCTCTTTCAAAGTGGAGGGCCTTCACAAATTGAAACCTATGACTATAAACCAGCCCTCTCCAAGTGGCACGGTCAAGAGATTCCTCCTTCCTTAAAACAAACCCAAAGGAATTCTGGAATGGTAGAAGGGCAATCCTCTTACCCACTGGTAAAATCTATATACAACTTTAAGCAATACGGCCAGTCTGGAGCTTGGATCAGTGAGCTTTTCCCCTATACCGCTTCTATTGCAGACGAACTCTGTATTATCAAATCAATGTATACCGATGCCATCAATCACGAACCCGCAGTAATGTTTGTACAAACAGGTTCTCAACTCACCGGCCGACCTTCCATTGGTTCCTGGTTGAGCTATGGATTGGGCAGCGATAATAAAGATTTACCCGACTACATTGTGATGGTTTCCAAGTCTCATTCTGGCGCACAACCCCTTAATTCTGCCTCGTGGAGCAATGGATTTTTACCTTCCCACCATCAGGGTGTTCAGCTAAGAGCGGGAAAAGAGCCTGTCCTTTATCTAAACAATCCACACGGTGTAAACCCCAACGACAGAAAAAAGAGTATTGATTACATCAATGAATTGAATCAATTGCAATTCGACAGTTATCAAGATCCTAAGATATTGTCCCAAATAAAGCAATATGAAATGGCCTACAGGATGCAACAATCTGTTCCTGATGCATTAAATGTAAAAGAAGAATCTCAGCATATTTACGACCTCTATGGTGAAGACGCTAAAATACCCGGAACTTATGCGGCCAATTGTTTACAGGCCCGAAGGTTGGCTGAGCGGGATGTAAAATTCATTCAATTGTACCACACCGGTTGGGATCAGCATGGTAATTTACCTTCACAAATTAAAAAACAAGCTTTGGATACCGATCGCGCAACAGCAGGACTGATTCAAGATTTAAAACAAAGAGGTCTATTGGAAGATACCCTTGTGATTTGGGGCGGTGAATTTGGGAGAACAAGTTTTTCTCAAGGAAGGCTCACTGCCAATAATTATGGCAGGGATCATCACCCTGGCTGCTTTACCATGTGGATGGCAGGAGCGGGGGTAAAGAAAGGTTTTGTCTATGGTAAAACCGATGATTTTAGTTACAATGTGGTGGAAAACCCAGTCCATGTTCACGATTTTCAAGCCACGCTGTTGCACCTGATGGGCATTAATCACGAGAAATTAACTTTTAAGCACCAAGGAAGGCGATTTAGACTTACCGATGTTCATGGTAAGGTTGTAAAAGAGCTCTTGCTTTAATTATTTTGTTCTCTTTATTGCTCATCAACATCTATTTTATTTTAAATCCATTGATGCAACCCTTCTTTAGTATTTTTTAACCATTACTTTACAATTATTTATCATATCCTTTTCATTTACTTAATCAAATTAGGTAAAATTCCTTGTTGCTTTGTGAATTAAATCGATATGAGTAAAGCCAGGGCTGTTGACGTTGTTGTAATTTCCGATGTTCATTTGGGCACCTATGGTTGCCAAGCAAAAGAACTCCTTCGTTAATTAAAATCAATCGACCCCGAAGTAATTGTCTTGAACGGAGATATTATTGACATATGGCAGTTCAACAAGCGCTATTGGCCCAAGTCCCACATGAAAGTGATCAAGTACATTTTGAAATGGATTGTTACAGGAAAAGAGATACACTACATCACTGGAAACCACGATGAGATGCTGAGAAAATTTAAGGGATTCGAAATAGGGAATTTTAAAATCAGTAATAAGGTAATTTTAAAACTCGATAAGGAAGAAGCTTGGTTTTTTCACGGGGATGTTTTTGACGTTACCATGCAGTACTCCAAATGGCTCACCAGAATGGGAGGGGTTGGCTATGACTTTCTTATTCTACTCAACAGCTTTATCAATTTCATTTTAGAGAAAATAGGGGGCAACAGAATGTCACTTTCTAAAACAATAAAAAACAGCGTAAAGGGTGCGGTAAAATACATCAACCGTTTTGAAAAAACTGCTGTTGAAATTGCAGCTTCAAATGGCTATAAATATGTGGTTTGTGGACACATTCACCACCCCAATATAGAGCAGTTTCAATTAAATGGTAAAAAAGTAACCTATCTCAATTCAGGGGATTGGGTGGAGAATTTGACTGCATTGGAGTACGTTGATGCCCAATGGTCTATCTACACGCACAACCCTACTCATTTTGAGGAGGTGGTATATACGGAAGTGGATAAGTCCAACAAGGAGTTGTTTAATGAGATGTTGGAGGAGTTCAATATGATGAAGAAAGAATGAAAGTATTGTATGCCATACAAACTACTGGAAGTGGTCACATAAGCAGGGCCAAAGAATTTATTCCTCTATTGGAAAGACGCTTTCAGTTTGATGTAATATTAAGCGGCCCACCCGTGCAATTGGACTTGGGCCACCCCGTCAAAAAGCATTATAGAGGTCTTACCCTCTACACCTATAAAAATGGCAGAATCAATTGGATAAAAACCCTATTCAAAAATAATTTGTGGCAGTTATTTAGGGATATCGTAAAACTTCGGGTTCAAGATTATGATTTGGTAATCACTGATTTTGAGCCTATTTCGGCATGGGCATCTTTATTTAAAGGAGTCTTGTGTTTTGGGATGAGTAATCAAATTTCACTCTGGCAAAAAGGGGTCACCAAACCCAAAAAAAAATTCCGAAAAAACATCAATTATCTCAAGTGGTTTGCTCCCGCGAAAAAAGAGTATGGACTTTATTATCAAAAATTTAATAATCGTATTTTTTCTCCTATAATTAGCTCACAGGTAAGAACATTAAAGACCTCAAATGACGGAGGGTTTGTTGTTTACCTGCCCGGTTATCAGGAAACATTGCTATTGGAGATGATTAAAAAATTACCGCTTTTTGAATGGCATGTATTCACACCCAAAAGAAATACAAAAGATGTAGTAGGGAATGTTCACCTACACCCGATCGACGAAAAAATATTTCTAAAACATTTTGCGGCAGCCAAAGGAATCATTACCAATGCTGGTTTTTCCACCACAACCGAAGCTTTATTTTTGGGTAAACCATTATTGGCGATTCCATTGAAAGGACAAATTGAACAAAAGTACAATGCGGCAGCACTTCAGAAAATGGGTGTGGTGGTACTAAAGCGATTTTCTCCAAAGAAATTAGAGGAAATTCGCCATTGGGTGGAGCACCCTAAAAGCATCCATATTCCCTTTGAAAATGACTTGGTTAACTTGGCGGATCGAATGACCCTTGATTTCATCAAAAGTCAGACCGATCCAAAACTTTTAATGGATTCACAGTAGCAATAGAAACATTCCGTATTTTTCAATTTGAATGTTAACGAAAATCACCCTCCTCAATCACGGTGGTCAAAATTTTTTGTTTCACCCTTGGGACATTCCCACATAAATTCTCATTAAAAGAACCGCTATTCCCATTCAACAAGTGTTTATTTGTAAAACAAGAACATTATTAATTTTGTATTTTAAAAATCTTAATAAAAAAACACTCTGATGTATAACAAAGCTTGTATTATTCTCTTTCTAATTTTCACCCTATCCTGTAATAAAAATACTAAAAACAACCCTCAAAGTAAACTTTATTCTAAATGGATTATTGAATCGAGAATGGGTGATTTTAGTAACAAAAAAAAGAATTCAAGTTTTAAAACCGATACAACGGAAAGAAATGTGGAGTGGGATTATGTCCCGGGCCTTGTGGCCAAAGCCATTTTAATGACTTTTGAGTATTACAAGGATCAAGAGTGGTCCCAAGATTTATTTGAAGCTATTGAGGATTATTCTGACAATACCACTATTAATGTAGGAGAGAGTAATATTGATGATATTAATGCGGGAAAGATATTTTTTGAATTACACCGAGAAGCTGTTAACAGAAACCTTCCAGAAAAGGCTAAAATTTACAGACAAAAGGCCAAATTTTGTTTTGATCAAATTATAAATTCTCAAATTAGAATTCAGCCCCCCTTGGCCGGTGTAAATGGATTCTGGCATAAAAAAAAATACGTCAATCAAATGTGGTTAGACGGTCTTTTCATGGGCGCAGCATTTTATGCAGAATACCTTGGAAATTTTGGAAATACTTTAGAAGATGAAAAAAGAGCGGCCCATTGGGATGATATCGCTTTACAATTCGATATAATTTTTAATAAAACCTGGGACCCTGAAAAAAAACTAAATTATCATGCTTGGTCTGCTGAGCCCCTAAACAGTGCTTCCGAATTCTGGGCAAATCCTGAAACGGGACGTTCAAGTGAATTTTGGTCACGAGGGATGGGATGGTTCTTTGCATCACTTGTCGATGTTTTGGAATTTTTCCCAGCCGATCATCATGCTCGTCCTCAAATTGTTGAATACGCAAATATGGTGGCAGAGGGTTTAAAGCAGCGACAAGACAGCTTATCTGGTTGCTGGTATCAATTGTTACAATACGATGATTCAAAAAGCAGTTCTTGTGGAAATAACAACTATCTGGAATCATCAGGTTCTGCCTTATTTACTTATGCTTATTTAAAGGGTATTCGGTTGGGAATTTTAGATCGCGAGAATTATTTACCAACAGCAACTGCAGCATATAATGGGTTTGTAATAAATTTTATCAAAGAGGAAACCGATGGGAAGATCAAGATTATTCAAAGCTGTGAATCTGCAGGATTAAGTAGTGACAGAAAAGGAGACGCTGACTACTACTTGTGTGGTGAAGATGCTATTATAAATAATAATACAGAAGGAAAAGTACTTGGCCCATTTATAATGGCTGCTCTTGAATATGAAAAGCTCACCAACAGCAACCTCCCTTAAAGCAAAGAAAAAAGAACAGCAATGGCCAAAAAGGGTTACAAAATAGCAGGAAAATAAATCCTGATAAAAAAACAACCCCCTGCTTGTCAAGGGGTTGTTAAAAAAGCGTTGGCCTACTAGGGCTCGAACCTAGACTCTTCTGAACCAAAATCAGACGTGTTGCCAGTTACACCATAGGCCATCAAAATGTTTTGCAAATTTATATTAAAGTTTTTTGATGCCAAACAAATCTTTTTAAAAATCTGATGAACTAAATTGTATGCAGAAAGCCCTATTTTTTTTATAATTCATACATTCGTGTAACAAAAATATACATGTCCATTAGTACCTTTCAATTATGGAATAGAAGTTTTGGCTGGGGCGTATTTAGCGTAGCGCTATTGACCTATATGCTCACGGTTGAGCCCACAGCTAGTTTTTGGGACGCTGGGGAGTACATTGCAACTGCTGCCAAGCTTCAGGTAGGGCATCCACCTGGTGCCCCACTTTTTCAAATGATCGGTGCCTTTTTTGCACTGTTTGCTACGTCTTCGGAAAATATTGCCTTGATGGTCAATCACATGTCCGTTTTTTCCAGTGCGTTTACCATATTATTTCTGTTTTGGACCCTGACTTTGTTGATGAAGAAGCTGCCCGCATTTGAAACATTGGACAATACTGCGGAACGTTTTACTTTTTTTGGAAGTGCTGCTGTTGGTGCTTTGGCTTTCTGTTTTTCAGATAGTTTTTGGTTCAATGCTGTGGAGGCTGAGGTTTATGCTATGGCGACCTTTATCCTTTCTTTACTTTTTTGGTTGGGTTTACGCTGGGAGCAAGACATGAATACACCGCGAGGGGATCGATGGCTACTGCTGATTTCCTTTGTTATTGGCTTGTCGTTTGGAGTTCACTTTATGGGACTGTTAACCATTCCTGCGATAGGGATGATTTACTATTTCAAGAATACCCCCAAAGTAACTTTTAAGGGTTTTATGATCGCCAATGGGGTCTCTGTTGCGGTATTGCTTTTTATTTTTAAATTATTGTTGCCCACCACCCTTGCTTTCTTTGGAAATGCGGAGGTCTTTTTTGTCAATAAAATGGGATTGCCTTTTAATAGTGGTACCCTGATTGCCGGATTTATCATCCTATTATTTTTTTACTACACATTGCGCTATACCCAGCAAAAAAAATGGATCAATTTCAATACCATTATCCTTTGCGTTCTTTTTGTATTGGTTGGTTTTTCTTCGTGGTTGATGATCCCAATTCGTGCCAATGCCAACACCGTTATCAATGAGAATGCCCCAACCGACGCACGTGCTCTTTTGGCCTACTACAACTTAGAGCAATATCCAGAAACGCATCTTTTTTATGGGCCTTTATTTTCTGATGTCTATGCAGGACAGGATGAGACCGCCCCTTATGTAGACGATAAGCCAAAATATGAAAGGGACTATAAAACAGGAAAATACATTATTGTCAATCACTGGGAGCGGGCAAAAATCAATTCCAACAGCAAGCATCGTGGTGTTCTGCCACGTATGTGGAGTTCAGAGCATGCCGGCAATTATATGAATTTTACGGGACCTTTGGAGTTTTCCATAGCCCCAGAATACCAAAACAGTGAGAGGTTGCGCAGTAGGGTAAACGAATTCCGGGAGGACATCCGAGAGGGTATGGTGACTGGGGACGATTACCATCAATTTTTTAGGTCGCTTTCCCCTTATCTGGTGATCGAAAAGCCCAGTTTTTTACGCTCCCTACAATTCCTTTTTCAGTATCAAATTGGCTATATGTATTGGCGCTACTTTATGTGGAATTTTACAGGAAGACAAAACGATGTTGCTGGTACATATAATGTGTTGAATGGGAACTGGATCAGCGGTATTTCTTTTATTGACAACATGCGCTTGGGAAATCAGGACGAAATATCTGAGGATTCCAAAAATAATAATGCCCGAAATACTTATTTTTTCTTCCCTTTTATTTTGGGTCTAATAGGGCTATTTTTCATATATCAGCAAGATCCAAAACGTTTTTGGATATTGTTGTTGTTCTTTTTGTTCACTGGTCTGGCCCTAAAAATCTATTTAAATGAACGCCCTTTCGAGCCCCGCGAGCGCGATTATGCTTTGGTCGGTTCTTTCTATGTTTTTGCGATTTGGATTGGTATGGGTGCTTTTTATTTGGCCAAAAAAGCCAAGACATTGATAAAATTTAAGGGTACAGCACCAATGTTGGTATTGGTTTGTTTTTTGGCGGTTCCTCTGTTGATGGCGTTTCAAAACTGGGACGACCACGATCGGTCGGACCGCTACACGGCGCAGTCCATGGCCAAGTCCTATCTTCAATCGATTCAAAAGGATGTTGGGGCCATGATATTTACCATTGGTGACAACGATACTTTTGCCCTTTGGTATGCCCAGGAAATTGAAGGTTATCGCACCGATGTAAAAACCATCAATACTTCTCTTTTGGCAACGGACTGGTACATTGATCAAATGAAGAGAAAAACCTATGAGAGCGATCCCATTCCTTCTCAAATGACCCATTCCGTTTATGCTTACGGTAACCGTGATTACATTAAACACGAGCCTATTTTGGATTCTGTGAGATGGGACATCAAAGATTTTGTTAATTGGGTAGCGAGCGACCATCCCCGAACCAAATACAGGAGTCTGCTGGAGCAGGCAGGAGACGATCCAAGACGATTACCGAAAAGTACCCAAGAGATGGTTTTTTATCCCACCAACAAAATAAGGGTAAATGTGAACAAAGGGAATGTTTTGAAAAGCGGTATTGTAAAGCCAGAAGATCAGGAGTTGATTGTTCCTTTCATCGATATAGACCTGCCAGAGGGGGGCATGACAAAAAATCAAATTATGATGCTGGATATCTTGGCCAACAACGATTGGGAGCGCCCCATTTATTTTACTGGAGGCAGCTATGCAGAAGCGGAATACATTTGGATGAAGGATTACCTACAGTTGGAAGGCTTGGTCTATAAGTTGGTTCCCATCAAGACCCCTCAAAATAAAGAAAACCCCTACCTGATGGGCCGGTTGGATACGGACCTTATGTACAATATTGTCATGAACTGGAGTTGGGGAAATTCTGAAAGCCCCGACATCTATCACGATATTGAAACCAGAAAAAACAGTATTTCCTTCCGAAGTAATATGGCCCGTCTGGCAGACCAGTTAATCCTTGAAGGTAAAAAGGAAAAAGCCAAAAATATACTCTATTTGGCCATGCAGAAAATGCCTTTAAATTACTTTGGTTACTACAGTTTATTGGTGCCTTTTGTCGATGCGTATTACCGGTTGGACGATACCGTAGCTGCTCAAAATCTCGCGCAAAAAGTAGCTTTTAAATACCGAGATGAACTGGAATATTTTGGGTCATTGACCCGCAATGAGCAATACATGATGGGGGAGGAGATAATAACCCAAGTAGAGCGTTACAGAACTTTGATGGAAGTGGTATTGGTGCACGAGGATAAAATGTTATTGAAAACAGAGGTTGATGCGTTTATAGGCGCGGTCGCTCCCTTTAAAAATCTTTATGGCGATTACGACTATTATACTTCTTTAACAGACTTTGTAGAGGGCTATTACAAGGCAGGACAATCCACAAAAGCAGAATCACTGGTGGAGTCAATCGTTACCCAATACGAAGCCCGTTTTGCCATGATTGCTCAACTTTCTCAAAACAATAAAAATATTTTTATTGACAGAATAAAGGGAGAAATCCTCGATTTTCAGGAATTGATTTTCCGGGTTGAATATCAGGGGGCTACGGATTTTGCCAAGGGTCTGCAAGCGCGCTTTGATCAGTCTATGGAACAATTCGAAATAGAGGAAGAAGACTTGGAAAATCAGTAAGTATGGTCTTGCATAAGATTGATAAGCGTATTGGCATCTTGCTCACCACTTTGTCTCCAAACCATTTCACCGAGTTTATAAATCATCAGTGTGGGCAATACTTTGACCCTTAAAGCTTCGGAAAGCTTGCTGTTTTTTTCTGTATTGATTTTTATGACTTTGCCTTTGTCGCCCATCGCCGCAGCCACATCTTTTAATACAGGATGCATGGAGTAGGAAACCTCATCTTCCTCGTTATAAAAAACAAGGAGTAGTGGAAGTTTATCATTTATGAGTTCACCAAACTTTGACATTTCTCAATATTTTCAATGGTTCACTATCACAAATGTAGTTTTTTTTGACATTAAACCAATAATTTCTTCTTTTTCAGGGTTATCACAGTGATTTCTGGCCATATCCCCACACGTCCAGGATAGGCCAAATATCCAAATCCTCTGTTTACATTAAGTTTTTGTTCCTTATTTTCATAAATGCCTGCCCATTGTTTGTAGCGCCACTGGATGGGGCTCCATTTTATCCACCCAGGAATCTCAATACCAAACTGAAAGCCATGGGTATGCCCACTGAGGGTGAGATGAAAAGGGTAGGCATGGGGGATTACTTCTGCTTCCCAATGAGAGGGGTCGTGACTGAGGAGAATTTTAAAGTCATTGGGCTCGATTTTTGAAATCGATTTTTCCAAGTCACCAGCCTTTTTAAACCTTCCAGCACCCCAATTTTCAACACCGACCAATGCAATTCTATCTCCATTTTTTTCTATGTAGCGACTTTCGTTGAGCAAAAGGTCAAAGCCCATATCCTGATGAATTTGATACATTTCCTCCATGTTTTGTTTTTTGTCGGCCTCGTTTTCCCAATCGCTATAATCGCCATAGTCATGATTTCCAAGCACCGAAAACTTTCCGTAGGGGGCTTTGATTTTTGCAATAAACTCCACCCAGGGGCGGGCTTCGTTTGCCTTGTTGTTGACCATATCTCCGGTGAATAAAACCAAATCGGATTTTTGTTTGTCGATCAGATCCAGTCCATAGGCCACTTTTTTCGTGTTGTCGAAACTTCCACAATGGAGGTCCGAGATTTGTGTAATTTGGAAACCGTCAAAACCATCAGGGAGATTTTCGTATTCCAATGTGTAGTTTAGGACCCTGTAGTTATAGCGTCCTTTATACATGCCATAGAGCAGTGAACTAAAGGGAATGGCGCCCAAGGCGATGGCCATTTGAGACACGAATTTCCTTCGTTGGGGAAAGTTGATTTTCTGATCAGAAGTAAAAAAATGTAGGAGAGAGGAAGCTCCTCTGGAGAGGTCTTCCAAAAACAGCAAGCAAATCATCAGGAGCTGACCACTCAACAAGGCGACGAACATTCCCAACGAATAAGCTACAATTGGGGTCCAGCCGACAGTACGATCAAAATTGAGGGTTTGCCACAATACGCCTCCGAGGATGATTCCAACGACCAAAGCATATATTGCCCACCAGAACTTATTTTGAGTAATGGTTTTAATGGCCTGAAAGGCATACCATTGAACAATGATAATGAAAATGATAAAAGGGATCCAGCGCATCAATTATTTTTGGGATAAAGGTATGAACTGAAAATGATATGCTTGGGAATATTATTCAAATCCAATCTTTTCTGCCAATAACTTCGCTTTTCCATCGGTGAGACTGGCTACATAACAGCTGGCGTTGAGCAATGTTTGGTACAGGGTTTTAGCAGGAATGTTTTCCTGATCGGGAATCAATTGTAGAATCAAAGCATCATAACTATTGACTTTATTGTTAAAAGCATTGGCTGCAGCAGAGACAAAAGCATTTAAAAGGGTGCTGATTACCTTATAGCCGACAATTTCTTTTTGGACGACTTCCTCCGAGCAGTAAATTTTATCTACACTCAGATTGATGATGTCTTCAATCTGGGCTTTGTATTGACTTTTTTCCAGTAGCGCAACCCCAAAATTTCCATTGAGAATTTCGTTTTCATTTTCGGAAAATATTGTAACAGCGTCTTTGATTAGGCTGTTGATGGCCAGAGCGCGAAGGTAAGCCAGTCTTTGGGTGCGGTGTTTTAATTTGGAGTATTTGAGGGTGTCCATATCGTCTTTTACCAGCTTGATAAGGTACTCAAGGGCGTATTCTTCTTCTATCCACCCCAGGTGAATGCCATCCTCAAAATCGATAATGGTGTAGCAAATATCATCGGCAGCCTCAACCAAATATGCCAAAGGATGGCGGTGAATTTTTTTCCCGTCTGCCATCCCCAGGTCATTAGAAAGCGCATGGAAAAATGATTCTTGGGCTTGAAAAAAACCGTATTTTTTATCGGAGACCTCTGCGGTGGGTCGATGAGGAAGGCTGGCTTTGGGGTATTTAATAAAGGCGCCCAGGGTTGCATAGCTGAGTCTCAACCCTCCGGGGGTTCCCGCTTTGCTTTCTGTTAATATTTTGAATCCATTGGCATTCCCCTCAAATGCACACAAATCCTGATATTCTTTATTGGATAACTTTGATTTGTATTGCGCGCCATTTCCATTTAAAAAATAATGACCTATGGCTTTCTCACCACTGTGGCCAAAAGGGGGATTACCGATGTCGTGAGCAAGTGCAGCAGCGGCAACAATGGCGCCAAAATCGTTGGGTTGATACCCATGATTTTCCTGCAAGTAGGGATGATTTTTTATGATATCTTTTCCAGCCAATCTTCCTAAACTTCGCGCGACAACAGAGACTTCAAGACTGTGGGTCAGCCGGGTGTGCACAAAATCTGTTTTTGAGAAGGGAATGACTTGGGTTTTGTCTTGTAAACTTCTAAAGGCACTGGAAAATACGACGCGATCATAATCTACTTCAAATCCCAAGCGAAGCTCGTCTTGATGTTTTCTGATTCGCTTGACTTTGTCACCAAATCGTTGCAAGGATAATAGGCTTTCCCAGAGCATATTTGTTTTTGTTAAAAATACAGATTTATAGTTTATCCGAGAACTATTAATTTATTGTTAAGTAAATGTTGCTTTCTTAACCTTCACATAAAATACCGATTCGATAGCTTAACTTTTAGTTAAAACTAACTCGCGTTAATAAGAATAGGTTTGTACTTATTAAAACAATTTAATAAAATCTAAAAATGAAAAATTTTTCTTATGTTTTACTAAGTGCTGTTTTTCTGCTAACCTCTTGTGAAAAAGACGATAGTATAACTTCAGCCGATGTAACTGCAGCAGTAAATTCTGCTTTGGCTGCAGCACAAATTCCTACTACTGCTCAGATCACAGCAGCCGTAACTACAGCTGTGAATGCTGCCATGGCCAGTGGGACTGACATTGATCAAGCTATCGCTGATGCATTGGCAGCACAAAATGCTGCCCCTCAAACCGAGACTGTCGGTATTGAAGGTGGTGTTACCATTATTGAAACTTCAGCAACGTGGACCAATGACCGTATTTGGATCATGAATGGTAAGGTTGTTGTGAAAGACGGAGGTGTTCTTAACATTCAAGCAGGAACTATTATCAAAGCTGGAAGTGGAACTGGTGCGGATGCTTCAGTATTGGTAATTGCCAAAGGTGGCCAAATAAATGCTATAGGTTCGGCTACTGCTCCTATTATATTTACAGACATTGGGGATAATATTTCTTACGCTGATAACGGTGTTTCTCCAAATAGAGTGCCCTCCGATATGGGTCTTTGGGGATCTGTTGTTGTACTTGGTAATGCAAGTGTAGGTGAAGATGGAGGTACGGATGATATTGAAGGTATTGCCGACGGGTTTAGTTGGACTACTTATGGAGGATCTAATGACACTGAAAGCTCAGGCCGTATCGAATATGTTTCCATCCGTCACTCAGGGCAAACATTAACAGGTGACAATGAGTTACAAGGATTAACTCTTGGAGGTGTTGGTTCTGGAACTGTAGTAAACCATGTTGAAATTATAGGAAGTCAAGATGATGGAATTGAGATTTTTGGAGGGTCTGTTAATGTGTCTAATCTTGTTATCCACTTCAACGGAGACGATGCTATTGATCTTGACGAGGGATATAAGGGAACTATCTCGAACGCTGTAATTGCTCTGACTGCTTCTACTGATGGTGCATTTGAAATTGATGGTACTGAAGACAGCTCTGGTACAATTGATGGTCAATATACCCTTGAAAACGTAACTGTATATGGGAGTGCTACTCAAGAAGATACAAGTCAATATGGAAACTGGAAGAGTGATGCAACTGGTCTTAATCAAAATATTGTTTACAAATCTTTTAATTCAGGGACTACAATCGCTGCCATAGATGCTGACACATATGGTGGATTAGGAACTGCTACTGCGGCTGGGTCTAATTTCTTTAATAATTTTGATTTTGTGACCACAGATGCGCTCAGTACCATTATGCCAGCAGCTATTATTGATGGAGCTACTTGGGCTGAGACTGTAACATCACAAGTAGCCTCCTCTGGCGCTGACGAGTCAGTGTTGGGTTGGACTTTGTTTGTAAGTAACTAGTAGAATAGTGTACTTATATTTTTTATATAATTAATAATAAAATGCCTCATAAATTGGGGCATTTTTTCCATTTTTATGAAAGACTCTTTTTATTTATTATTCTTATTTTTTTCAGGATCACTATATGCCCAATCTTTTATTTCTGGAAAAGTGATTGACGGTGAGTTTAACGAACCACTTCCTTTTGCCAATGTTATTTTAAAAAGTAACGATAACACCGCTAAATTAGGAGGAGTTACCACTGATTTTGATGGTAATTTTTCATTTGAAATTGCTCCAGGTCAGTACCTTATAGAAGTTTCTTTTATTGGATATGGCACCAAGATAATTAATCAAATCAACCTAGGAACTAACGATGAAAATAGTATTTCTGTTGTTCTTTTACCTGCTTCAGACTCTTTGGAGGAAGTGGTAGTGACCACTACAGCCAGAACAAACACTGAGGCATCTGTGTTAACGATTCAAAAACGGTCAGTTAATCTTATTGATGGATTGTCATCTCAATCCATAAGAAAATCAGGAGACAGTGACTTAGCTGCCGCGATAAAACGGGTACCTGGTGTATCGGTTCAAGGGGGTAAATTTGTGTATGTTCGGGGTCTGGGCGATCGTTATTCAAAGACTACCTTAGGGGGCTTAGATATTCCCGGATTAGATCCAGATAAGAACACTCTTCAGCTAGATATATTTCCAACAACTCTTTTGGATAATATAATTGTAAATAAATCCTCCAGTGCAAATTTAAGTGCGGACTTTAGTGGAGGAGTTATCAATATAGTTTTAAAAGACTTCTCTATCAAACCTGAATACGGTATTTCAATAAGTAGTGGATATAATTCTATGATGAGTTTTAAAGATGCTCCTTCTTTACCAAAAGAATCTCTTGATTTTTTAAACTTCGACAATGGATATAGTGACCTGCCTTTCGATCCAAAAATAGAAATTTATCGACCAGAGCGGGATCATACTCCATTGGTTGCCAATCAAGTAACTAATGTTGTAGACTCCTTCAGTAAACAATTGGGTGTTTCACGTTACAATAATATGACCGATTACTCCATTGGCGCTACGGCAAGCAACCAATACGATTTGGGGCAAAATTCAATCGGTTATATTGCAACCCTGAATTACAGGTATGACAACACCTATTATGAAGATGCTTTTAATGGAACGGTTTTAAAAGAAACAAGTGGCCTAGCCCAAAACACGATTCAGCAAGGTGAGGTTGGCCAAGTTCAGGCACTTGCCAGTGCTCTATTTGGTTTAGTTTTTAAAACTAATAAGTCCAAACATAAGATTACCTTCTTAAATATTAAAAGCGGAGAGTCGAGTGCATTGGATGTTGAGTTTTCTGAATTTTTAGAGAACCTTTATAATGGGGAGGGACAGCTATTAAACTACACCGATCGAATCATCACTACTATTCCTATATCGGGAGCCTACAACCTTGCTAATAATAACTTCCAGGTGGAATGGAAAGTGGCTCCTTCATTTGCTCGGGTTTATGACAAAGATTTTAGAAGAACTTTTTTTGAACTTGAGAATGGAAGATATACGCTTGATGCCTCATCTACTCAGTGGCCAACGAGATTGTGGAGAAACTTGGAAGAAGATGCATTGGCTTCCAAAGTAGATATTAATTATAATTACAAAATAAATGGATACGACAATAAATTACGTTTTGGAGCCGCTTATTCCAACAAGGAAAGAGATTTCACAACCAGTAATTATCAGATTGGATTTTTAGGGCTTTCCTCTTCATTAAACGGCGATCCAAATCAAATCCTATTACCGGCAAACTTGTGGCGACTTCAAACTCCAAATCGGGGTGCTTACACCATTGGTAGTTACCAACGTACCAATCAGTATATGTCAAAAAGTAATACAACAGCAGCCTACGTCTCTAATGAGTTGAAAATCTCAGCTAAGCTTAAATCAATATTGGGAGTTAGGTTCGAAAAGTACAATACAATTTACACCGGAGAAACTATAGACACTAATGTAAGTTATAACGATGATGTGATCATCGATGTTAACGATATTTATCCCTCAGTGAATCTTATTAATTCATTTAATGAAAATACTAATTTAAGATTTTCATACGCTCGCACAACTGCCAGACCCAGTTTTAGGGAATCTTCTGGGGCTCAAATTTTTGATCCTATTACAGAGAGAACTTTTCTTGGAAATCCAAGTTTAGTACCAACCTATATCAATAATTTTGATTTGAGATACGAAAAATTTGGCAATGCGAATCAAGTATTTGCCATCAGTACATTTTACAAAAGTTTCAAAGATCCAATAGAAATCATCATCCCCAATTTTAATTCACCAAATACCATCTCAGCTGCTAACAACGACGATGCTTTTGTTTATGGATTAGAATTAGAGTACCGAAAAAATTTAATTGAAAATAGCGCCCATAAGTTGAGTTTAAACCTCAATATCTCCTTGATAGAATCTGTTCAAAAGATGAATGAAGAGGAATTTAGGGGGAGAACATCAACTGAACCAGATCGAGACATCAAGGATACAAGAAAGATGCAAGGACAATCCCCTTTTATTGTAAATACGGGGGTTTCATTTGTAAATTATGATAAAAATTTCGAAATAGGGACTTATTTCAATGTCCAAGGGAAGACCCTTGAAATAGTAGGTGCAGGAAATATTCCTGATGTTTATACCCAACCTTTTAACAATTTAAAACTTAATGCAACAAAGACTTTGGGGCAAAATAATAATCATTCAATCAGCTTAAAAGTAGACAATCTACTGGGTGATCTAAGAGAAAGTCTTTTTGATTATTATGGAAATACCAGTTTTGTGTTTTCCAGTCTTAACCCAGGTCGCACAATATCGTTGGGGTATTCAATTAAATTCTAATGGATTTAGCTTTATAAATCCTCTAAAAAACAATAGATTTACAGGTGTTAGTTATGCATGATCTGTATTTATATATAGTTGTTCTTTTGTTTTTACTGGCCATAGGCGACCTCATTGTTGGGGTGAGCAACGATGCCGTAAATTTCCTTAATTCTGCCATAGGCTCTAAAGCCATTTCATTCCGAAACATCATGATTTTTGCCAGTTTGGGGATTGCTCTGGGGGCACTGTTTTCCAGTGGAATGATGGAGGTCGCTCGTAAAGGTATTTTTAACCCTTCGGCTTTTAGTTTTGAAGAGATCATCTTTATTTTTATGGCGGTGATGATGACCGATATCCTGCTGTTGGATTTCTTTAATACACTGGGAATGCCGACGTCTACTACCGTGTCTATTGTATTTGAATTACTGGGTGCTGCTGTGGTCATGTCTTTGATTAAAATATTCTCAGACTCAGGGAATCTAATGGAGCTGTCTACCTTCATCAATACAGAGAAAGCCACTCAGATTATTTTGGGGATTTTGCTGTCGGTTTTTATTGCTTTTACAATTGGCGCAATTGTACAATGGATTTCCAGGGCACTGCTTACTTACGATTTTCTAAATAAGTCAAGGTTGATTAACGCCTTGTTTGGGGGAATTTCACTCGCTGCTATCAGCAATTTTATATTGATCAAAGGGATAAAAGGGACATCTTATGCTGCGATTGAATACGACTTTCTCAACGGGCAAACTATCAATACCTTCTTGGAGTCCAACGCCTTTTTGGTCAATATTTCCAGTCTTTTTTTCTGGTATTTATTTTCCTTTCTCTTGATGAAAGTGTTTAAGACAGACATCTACAAAGTTATTATAGGAGTAGGTACTTTTGCATTGGCATTGGCTTTTGCAGGAAATGATTTGGTAAATTTTATTGGAGTTCCCGTGGCAGCTTACCAGTCCTATGAAGCATGGGTGGCATCTGGAATTGCGGCCAATGAGTTCAGCATGATTGTACTGTCCAATAAAGTACCCACGCCAACCCTTTTTCTCTTGGCTTCTGGTTTGATCATGGTATTAACCCTTTGGTTTTCATCCAAGGCCAAAAAAGTCGTTAAAACCTCTTTGGATTTATCCGATCAAAATCACATTAAAGAAAGGTTTAAGCCCAATTTTTTGTCTCGGTTGTTGGTCCGATTCTTTGTAGGGTTAAATCAATATTTCTCCCATTTATTCCCCGCATCTATTTCCCAAAAAATTAGTGGCTCCTTTGAATCTGGTAAAAATCAATCTGCAGTAAAAGATCCTAATGCCCCATCTTTTGACACGCTAAGAGCCTCTATTAATTTAACGGTCGCGGCGATTCTTATTTCCATTGCTACTTCCTTAAAACTACCTTTATCTACCACCTATGTCACTTTTATGGTTACCATGGGTACTTCACTCGCCGATCGGGCTTGGGGCACAGAAAGTGCTGTATACAGGGTAGCGGGTGTTATTAATGTTATCGGCGGTTGGTTCTTTACAGCGCTGAGTGCTTTTTTAGTATGTGGCGGGATTGTTTATCTCATTCATTTGGGAGGATTCACTGCCATTGTGATTATTATGAGTGTGATTTTAGTGTTGATTTTTAGAAATTTTATCAATCACCGAAATGAATCCAAAAATTCAGAAAGTCAAAGGAAGCTAATTGTTTCTAATGGCGATTCTTACACAGGGGTATTAGACGAGAGCTCTAGAAATATTAGTAGGGTCATTGGTGAAACCTATGAGGTTTATGGCCAGGTAATTAAAGGATTGACTCGCAATGATTTAAAAACACTTTCTATTGCAAAAAATAATACAGAGGAGTTGCTGACCGAGGTAAATGATCTTAAAAACGGTATATATTATTTCTTAAAAGGATTGAAAGAGGCCAGCTTGCCCGCCAGTAGATTTTACATATCTATGTTAGGGATTATGTCGGACTTAATTGAAGACCTGATCTATATTTCTCATTTGAGCCACCAACATATAAATAACCGACATAAACCCTTAAACGCGCAACAGATTGAAGATCTAAATGAAATTTTTGATTCCTTGTCCTCTGTTTTTAAGGAAGGGATTGAAGCTTTTAATTTACAGTTTAACGACAAAGAGTTTAACGATGTACTCATTCAAAAGCAACACAACTTTGAATTGTTAAATGAAAAAATTGACAATCAAATTCTGCGAACAGATAACGCAACGAGCCCAAAGAATACTGCGCTCTATTTTAATATATTAATACGAACAAAAGACCTAATTGTTCACAAATTTGAGCTGGTGGAAACGTTTTACAAGATCAATAAAAAATTAGAATCTTGATGGGGTGGGGTCTGTTTGGGGTATTTGAGGACTTAATTTAACTCGGCAACAACTTTTTCATCACTACGCCATTCCAATACATTAACTATTTTGTTGTTGTCGTAGATAACTTCTATAAGGTCATTGTCTTTCCAAAAAAACCATTGGCCATTTTTCATGCCCATTTCATAAGTTCCCATAGATAATTTGTTTCCCGACGGATCATAGCTGGTCCAATTACCGTGAAGTTTTTTATTTTTTAAAAATCCTTTTTGGGCGATACTACCGTCTTGGTGGAAATAGGTGACTTTAGTCAATTTACCTTCTTTTTCAAAGGTTGGATCAATGCTTTGCTGCGCTCCCACGGTGAGTGTAAAAGCCAACAATAAATAGACTATATTTTTCATAATTTCAAACTTTATATTAACGCTAAGTTATAGATAGTTTACGTAAAATAAACATTTAATTAACATTAAATTTACATTAACATCATAAAGCACTGAAATACAGTAATATATAAACAAAAAAAACGCTTATTTAATTTTAAATAAGCGTTTTTAGAGGGGAAATAGGATCAAGATCCACACATCAGACAGTCGTCGTCTTCACTTTTTTTAGACTGCTCTAACATTTGTTTTAGCTCTGCTGGGGAGAGGGGTTCTACCGCAGCGGCAGGATTGGTTTGAGGATCTATAGCAGCCGTGACTGCAGCAGTTGCTTCTGGAACTTTCACAGCAGCAGCAGTCTGTTTTGATTTATCGGATTCAGATTTCGTGGTCTTCTCGTTGTCCAGGGTAAATTTAATGGCATCCACTGCCGATTTTGTCCTCAGATAGTACATTCCCGTTTTTAGTCCAGATTTCCAACCATAAAAATGCATGGAGGTCAATTTTGCCATAGTAGCTCCTTCCATAAACAAGTTCAGAGATTGTGACTGGTCGATGAAATATCCCCTGTGGCGTGACATGTCAATGATGTCTTTCATACTCATCTCCCAAACGGTTTTATAGAGTTCCTTGATGTCCTCAGGGATGCCCTTAATTTTTTGGATAGAGCCATTGGCTTGCATCAATTCTTGTTTCATATCTTCATTCCACAAGCCGAGGTTTACAAGGTCTTCCAAGAGGTGTTTGTTGACGACAATAAACTCCCCTGACAACACCCTTCGGGTGTATATATTAGAAGTATAGGGCTCAAAACATTCGTTATTTCCGAGTATTTGAGAGGTGGACGCTGTGGGCATGGGTGCTACCAGTAGGGAGTTTCTTACGCCGTGTTTTTTAACGTCCTTACGCAAAGCGGGCCAATCCCATCTGCCGCTGAGTTCCTCATCTTTAATGCCCCAAAGATTGTATTGAAATTCCCCTTTTGACATGGGAGATCCTTTATAGGTTTTGTAAGCACCATCTTTTTCGGCCTCTTCAACCGATGCCGTTACTGCGGCAAAATATAAAGTTTCAAAAATCTCTTGATTAAGGGTTTTGGCTTCTTCACAAGTGAAAGGCAGTCGCAATTGAATAAAAGTATCTGCCAATCCCTGAACCCCTAAACCGACAGGACGATGCCTCATGTTGGAGTTTTCAGCTTCCTTAACGGGATAATAGTTACGGTCTATGACGCGGTTTAGATTTTTTGTTACCCGCTTGGTTACATCAAAAAGTTTTTGGTGGTTGAATTTACCCTCCTCGACGAACATAGGCAGTGCAATCGAGGCCAGATTACACACTGCGATTTCTTCTTCGGAAGTATACTCTAAAATTTCAGTACAGAGGTTAGAAGAGCGAATGGTTCCCAGGTTTTTCTGGTTTGATTTTCTGTTCGCAGCATCCTTGTAGAGCATATAGGGGGTACCTGTTTCTATTTGAGATTCCAATATTTTATCCCAAAGTTCTCTGGCTTGGATTGTTTTTCTTCCTTTACCATCTTTTTCGTATTGGGTGTATAATTTTTCAAATTCTTCACCATGACAATCGTACAGGTCTGGACACTCATTGGGACACATCAACGTCCATTCAGCATTTTGCTCCACTCTTTTCATGAATAAATCAGATATCCACATGGCATAAAACAAATCTCGGGCGCGCATTTCTTCTTTACCGTGGTTTTTCTTCAGTTCCAGGAAATCGAAAATATCGGCATGCCAAGGCTCTACATAAATAGCAAAAGATCCTTTTCTTTTTCCTCCACCTTGATCTACATACCTGGCCGTATCATTGAAAACCCTGAGCATGGGAACAATACCGTTTGATGTTCCGTTTGTTCCTGCGATATACGAGCCTGTAGCTCTAATATTGTGTATGGAAAGACCGATTCCTCCTGCCGATTGGGAGATCTTGGCAGTCTGTTTTAGGGTGTCATAAATCCCGTCAATACTGTCGTCTTTCATGGTCAACAAAAAACAGGAAGACATTTGGGGTTTAGGGGTGCCAGAGTTGAATAGGGTAGGAGTAGCGTGCGTGAAGTAACGCTTGGACATCAATTCATAGGTTTCGAATGCGGCGTCCAAATCGGTGAGGTGAATCCCTATCGATACGCGCATCAGCATGTGTTGTGGGCGTTCTACTATTTGCCCATTCAATTTTAACAGATAAGAACGTTCCAGTGTTTTAAAACCAAAAAAATCGTAGCCGAAATCGCGATTATAGATAATACTGGAGTCAATTTTGTCTGCATTTTTTTCGATGATAGCATATACTTCGTCAGACAGCAGTGGCGCCTTTTTCCCTGTTCTTGGATTTACATATTCATAGAGGTCTTTCATCGTAGCCGAGAAAGACTTTTTAGTGTTTTTGTGCAAATTGGATACGGAAATTCTGGCGGCCAGTTTGGCGTAATCGGGGTGTGTGGTAGTCATTGTAGCGGCAATCTCAGCAGCAAGATTATCCAGTTCAGAGGTAGTGACACCATCATAAAGCCCTTCGATTACCCGCATGGCAACACGAACAGGATCAACCAGAGGGTTTAAACCATAGTTGAGTTTTCTGATTCGAGCCGTTATCTTATCAAACATTATCGGCTCTTTGCGCCCATCTCTTTTTACTACAAACATAGATCTCTATTTTTTAAACATAAAATTACGATAGACCACAGAGGCACTATCACTGGTGATTATTGAGGGCTTGGGGCGAATAAGCTACAGACTAAAAGTCTGCATCGGTGGTAAACTCAGTTTCTTCTTTTTCGTTGTTGAGTACTCCTGCTTTTTGATATTCAGAAACACGCTTTTCAAAAAAGTTGGTTTTACCTTGAAGCGAAATCATGTCCATGAAGTCAAATGGGTTGGTCACATTGTATTTTTTTCCGCAGCCCAATTCCACAAGTAAACGATCTGTTACGAATTCCAGGTATTGCGTCATCAGTTTTGCATTCATTCCTATTAGACTTACAGGGAGTGACTCTGTGACAAATTCGCGCTCGATTCTCAGTGCGTCGGTGATGATTTCTTCAATTCTTTCTTTTGGAACTTTGTTGACCAAGTGATTGTTGTGGAGGTGAACTGCGAAGTCACAGTGAACGCCTTCGTCTCTGGAAATTAACTCGTTGGAAAATGTAAGTCCTGGCATCAAGCCTCTTTTTTTGAGCCAGTAGATGGAACAAAACGCTCCAGAAAAGAAAATTCCTTCTACTGCTGCAAAAGCGATGAGCCGCTCTGCAAAAGAATCTGAGTCTATCCAGCGTAATGCCCAGTCGGCCTTCTTTTTAATGGCAGGAAAAACCTCAATCGCTTTGAATAATTTATTTTTTTCGGCCTCATCTTTGACATAAGTATCAATCAAAAGAGAGTAGGTTTCGGAATGGATATTTTCCATCATAATTTGGAAACCATAGAAAAATTTGGCCTCAGAGTACTGAACTTCATTAACAAAATTTTCAGCTAAATTTTCATTTACGATACCATCAGAGGCAGCAAAGAAAGCAAGAATGTGTTTGATGAAATATTTTTCATCGTCAGACAGCTTGGTGTTCCAGTCGTTTAAATCTTGGTGAAGATCAATTTCTTCAGCGGTCCAGAAACTCGCCTCCATTTTTTTGTACCATTCCCAAATATCGTGGTGTTGAATGGGAAAAATTACAAATCTATTTTCGTTTTCTTGAAGGATCGGTTCTACAGCTGCCATCTTATTATTTTGTTAAATTTTATAAAATATGTTGATCACAAAGATTCTAAAATGTTATCAAAAATGAAAGACTTACTTTTCCACAAACAGGTCGAGTTTTTAACAAATTTTATTTTTAAGCAGGGGATAAGTAATTAAAGCCTGTTTGTAAGTCCCTGTAATTCAATGCTATACAAAGTCATAAATTTCGCTACCCCTGCAAAGACTGGTGTTTAGCGATTAATTTCTTGGGCCGCTAATTCTAATTTTGAATACCACTCTTTTCCAAATTTTTTAATCAGCGCTTCTTTTACAAATTGGTATACAGGAATCTTTAAACTCTCGCCAAGAACACACGCATCATTGCAAATTTTCCACTGGTGGTAGTTGACTGCTTTAAACTCTGAATATTCTTTAACTCTTATGGGGTACAGGTGACAAGATATGGGTTTTTTCATATCTATTTTTTTTGCTTTATAAGCGTTTTCGATACCACATTGTGTGCTAGCATTGGGACCAAAAACGACATATGCACATTCTTTACCATTTACCAGTGGGGTTTCGAATTCCCCATTTTTTTGGTCGATAAACTTACCTTGTTTTTCAATGGCCGCTCTGCCTTCATCGTTTAAAAAAGGTGCAATGCCGGCGTAGTTTTTTTCCAAGAATTCAGTCTCATCAAGATTCAGTGGCGCTCCAGCGACGCCTTCCACACAACAGGCTCCTTTACATGCACTTAGATTGCAAACAAAATCCTTGGTAATAATGTCTTCTGAAACTAATGTGTCGTCAATTTGGAACATACTTTAAAAGAATTAATAATCAGATTAATTTTCGCTAATTTAGTATATTCTCAAAATTAGAATACCTAATGCATCCCAAATCTAAACCCACTCCAAATGGACTTAAAAGAAATATTAACGGCAAGTATGGTACTTTTTGCCGTGATAGATATAATTGGTAGCATTCCAATTATTATTGCACTCAGAGAAAAGGCAGGCCACATTCAGTCCGAAAAAGCTGCTTTGGTGGCCGCACTGATCATGGTAGCTTTTCTTTTTTTAGGAGAGCAGATATTGCACCTTATCGGGATAGATGTCAATTCTTTTGCCGTGGCTGGTTCTTTTGTAATTTTCTTTTTGGCCTTAGAAATGATCTTGGGGATTACCTTGTTTAAAGTGGACGCTCCAGAGGTGGCTTCCATAGTGCCACTTGCTTTTCCTATTATTGCAGGCGCTAGCACCATGACGTCTTTGCTTTCTTTACGCGCAGAGTACGATTTGATTAATATTATTGTGGCCATCTTGCTTAATGTGATCATTGTCTATGACATTCTAAAGTTCTCTTTTAGATTGGAAAAGCTATTGGGAAAGCAAGGCAAAGATATTATTAGGAAAGTATTTGGGATTGTGTTGTTGTCTATTGCGGTAAAACTTTTTGCGTCCAATGTTGGTAAAATAGTGGGTTGATCAGGAAAAAATTACACTGAAGTTTGCTAATTTTACCGTATGAGAAAATGGATATTGATTTTAATGTTATTGTCCATGGGGATGGTAGTTTTTAATGCATTACAAGTGAACTGGGAAACGCCCTTGTCGGGTGACAGCTCGGTTGCCGTAATTGGAATAATGGCAGCACTTTGTGCCTTTTTACTTTTACTACTCTTGTTGCTTTCTAAAAAAGTTTCAAAAAAAATAAACCGCTGATTTAGTTATTTAAACTGTCCAGCAATTTTTTGGCGCGCGCTACAAAAACATCACCTCGATTTTTGATTTCGTTAAAAACATTTTCACCAAAGAGTTGAAGGCCCAAATAGGACTTCACCGCCTTTAAAGTTTCTGCTTCACTAATTTCAATTTCAACCTCTTTTTCAATACAATAACTCACGAAAAGTTTGTGCCAGGGGAGCATTTCAATATATTGATCTGCCATCAAGTCCTCTTTTTTTAATGCATTGAATGCTCTTCTATTTTTATCCAATTGTTTGAAAATAAAATTATTCATCAAGTTGGAATTCAGAATAAAAGCTTTCCATTCCTCTGCTTCTGTATTGGTATTTGTGATGTAAAAATCTGGGGTAATTCCACCGCCTCCAAAAACCGTTCTTCCCTCAGGCGTTTTAAATGCTAAACTATCGGAAACCGGGATTTTATTTGCATCGGCCATTTCCCCAGTGTGGTAGCGATTTCCGATGTCCTCGAAATAGGCATCTCGGTCACCGTTATAGGGTTTTTGAATGGACCGACCGGTAGGTGTAAAATATTTTGAGGTGGTGAGGCGGACAGCATCGCCCTCACCCAATGGCATTTGTTGTTGAACCAATCCCTTTCCGAAAGTCCTTCTGCCAATGATCCACCCCCTGTCGTTGTCTTGCATGGCGCCCGCTACGATTTCACTTGCCGAGGCCGATTGCTCATTTACCAAGACCACCAGTTTCCCCTCTTGAAAAAAACCATCTCCTTTTGCCAATGATTTTTCTTCTTCCCCCACATTACTTTGAGTGATTACAATGGTTTGGTCTTTTTTCAAAAAAGCATTGGAAATTTTTTTAGCAGGAAATAAATACCCTCCTGGGTTGTTCCTCAGGTCCAATATCAATTGTTCAGTTCCGTCGGACAGTAGTTTTTCCATGGCGGCTTTAAACTCTTGATAGGTGGTTTGGGAAAAGCGATTAATTTTTAGATAGCCGGTGTTTTGATCCACCAAATAATGGGCCTCAACACTGGGTAAAGGAACCACGCCACGTTTCATTTCCACTTGTATTATTCGATCTTCTGATCTGCGGTACAAGGTCAAATTGACAGGAGTTCCTTGTCTGCCTTTGAGGGTTTGCATTATTTTTTCGCTGGAGTAGTTTTTTTGAAATAATGTGTCTTCATTGGCGATCAATATTCTGTCGCCGGGAAGTAAGCCACTTGCCTCACTGGGACCTCCTTCCAATACCCTAATGATGGCTACACTATCATTGTGCATAAAAAAACTGACCCCAATACCATAGAAATTACCTTGCATGTTTTCTGCAATACTTTGTTTTTCCCGAGCGGGGATGTAAACGGAATGAGGGTCCAAACGGTTGACGATGTCTTCGATTATTTTCCCAACCAGGCTGTCGGTATTGATGCGTTCTACATAGTCGTTTTCAATGTAATTCATCAAACGATTCAACCGTTTGATAGAGGAGGTGCCATTTTGACCCGGCATCAAGGTCTGTTTTTCGCTCCCCAGCAGATATCCGATGCAAATGGAAAGGAAAACGATGGTAAAAAGCACTAATTTTTTTTTCATGGATAAATAACAAATTTTGCAGGTTTTACCCCAAGGGCATTTGGGTTAGATCAACTCCAGCTTTTTCTAAAAATTCCAAACCAGAAGTGTCTTTGTAGGCTTTGGAATACACCACTCTTTTAATTCCAGATTGATGGATTAATTTACTGCACTCTCTGCATGGAGAAAGAGTGATGTACAAGGTGGCGCCAGTGCAAGATTGGGTGGAGGCTGCGACTTTTAAAATGGCATTGGCTTCTGCGTGAAGAACATACCACTTGGTGTAGTTTTCTTCATCTTCACAGGGATTTTCAAATCCAGAAGGTGTTCCATTGTATCCATCGGAAATAATCATTCGGTCTTTGACAATCAAAGCCCCTACTTTTTTTCGTTCGCAATGGGAGAGCTCCCCCCAGGTCTGTGCCATTTTGAGATAGGCTTTGTCGTATTTTTTTTGCTTGTATGAAGACATGAATGCTAATATAACCTAAAATGGCCAGTTATTGATCGTCATTGAAAGTGCTTGAGATAAAACCATTGCAGCAATGATCCATTCCCATTTGTTGCGTTTAATTTTTAGTAGCCCAAAAATCAGTAAGTTGATAATAAGGACAAATATTACGATCAATACTTGAGCAAACTCAACCCCCAACGCAAATTTAATAAGGGCCGATATGGCATCTCCCTCTGAAGCGACCATCTTAAAGTAACGGCCAAAACCGAAACCGTGAATCAATCCAAAAAATAAGGTGATGAAGTTGATCAAATCTCCACTGAGCTGTTGGTGTTTTTTTTGAAAAAGAATGGAAAGGCAGGTAATACAAATCGTAACTGGAATCAGAAATTCTACCCATTCAGATTTTATTTTGATCCATTCATAATGGGATATTAAAAGAGAAAGGGAATGTCCCAAGGTAAAAATACTTACCCAAAGTAATAGTTTACGCCAATTTTTAAAAGCAAAAGGAACCGATAGGGCAACGAGAAAGTAAAAATGATCTAACCCACCAATATCCAGCACATGATCGAATCCCAAATAGAAATAAAACCAAAAATTTTCCATGCGCTGCTGTTAACTATTTTTTTTATCCATTATCGCTTCATAGGCCTTTTGAACCTCTCTAAATTTTTCCTCTGCTCCTTTGATCATGGCAGGGTCTTGACCACGAAGTTTGTCTGGATGATATTTTTTAACCATTTTTCTGTAGGCCGTTTTGATTTGATCAACATCAGCGTCGGGGCTTATTTCAAGGATTTTATAGGCGTTGTCCGTATTTTTAATGAACATGGCTTTGATGCTTTCAAAGTCGGGTAATCGCAAGCGCATCCCAGAGGCTACTTCTGAGAGTTTGGTCAATTCAATTTCAGAGACCCTACCATCAGCATTGGCAATACCAAATAAAAAATGTAGAATTTGCAAACGGGTTTCATAGGGCGTTTGCTGGACGAATACCCTGGTCAATTGATCCAAATGCTGGGTTTCATTTTTGATTTGGGTATTAAAGGTTTTGAAGATAGAGTCCGCTTTTGCTTTTCCATACTGGCCGATAAAAAAACTTCTTACAAACTCTAACTCCTTGCGTTCGATTTTTCCATCCGCTTTTATAATCAGCGCAGAAAGTGCCAATAAATTCAACTGAAATGCCTCTGGTCTGATGGCATAGGAGTTAGTTTTTATTTGAACACTGCCCTGGGCCAAAAACTCAACAAAGCGCCCTACTAAAAATCCTAAAATAGCCCCCGGAAATCTAAAAACAGAATACCCGATAATGGCGGCCACCCACTTAATCATATTGTTTAATTTACTGCCCTTACAAAGATACGAATGTCGATAAAAGATTATTTAATGCTCTTTAAATAATTGGGGAGTTTTTTATCTTTACAAAAAAAAATTATGTATCCAGCAGAAATAGTAAAGCCGATGAAAGAGGAGTTGACCACCATTGGCTTTGAAGAGTTGATGTCGTCAGAATCTGTAGAGGCAGCTTTATCAAAACCCGGAACTGCCTTGGTGGTTGTTAATTCTGTTTGTGGTTGTGCCGCTGCCAATGCCCGTCCTGCTGTAAGAATTTCTTTAGCCCATGACAAAACTCCGGATCATTTGTTTACCGTTTTCGCAGGGGTAGATCGTGATGCTACGGACACGGCAAGAGCAAAAATGATGCCTTTTCCGCCCTCCTCACCCAGTTTGGCGCTCTTTAAAGATGGTGAATTGGTACACATGATTGAAAGGCATCACATTGAGGGGCGTACTGCGCAATTGATCGCAGATAATTTGACCGAGGCTTTTAACGAATTTTGTAGTTAGACAACGGCTTATTTTAACCCAGGCAGCTTTTTTCAGCCGATTTGTTATTAGATTATAATCAACCCAGACGTTTGGGGCGATTTTTTATATGCGGTTTTTTGTTGCAACAAAACAAGAGTAATACAGACCATGAGTTTGGTTTACCGTTTCTTTAAAAAAGCGTTTACTCTTTGTTTAAAATCCTCGGTGCCAAAACAATTTGAAAACATCATTTCCTCCACCTGAAAACCGCTCTTGGAGCCATCGGCTGCATTGATGGCTTTGATTGCATTTTTTATTGCATTGGGAGCATTTTTGATAATTCTTTCGGCGAGGACAACGGCGGATTCCAAGAGGTCCTCAGGCTGGACAACCTGATTGACAAGCCCTAAAAGCAGCGCTTGGTCAGCATTGACCATATCGCCAGTTAAAATCATTTCCATTGCCTTTCCTTTACCAATCAAATTGGGCAAACGCTGGGTTCCTCCATATCCAGGAATGATTCCCAGGGATACTTCTGGCAATCCCATTTTGGCATTTTTAGAGGCTATCCTAAGGTGACAGGCCATGGCCAATTCTAAACCACCACCCAGGGCATATCCATTGATGGCAGCAATAACGGGTTTCTCCAAGTGCGCAACTTGATCGAACAGAACCCGATTTCCATGGGCAGCCAAGCGGGCAGCTTCCGAAGGTCCAAAATCAGAAAATTCTGCAATATCGGCCCCTGCAACAAAGGCTTTGTCACCACTACCTGTCAGAATAATAACCCTCACCTCTGGGTTGTTTTGAAAATCAATGAATGTGTGGTGTAACGCATCAATTAGATTTTGATTTAGGGCATTTAACTTTTTTTCGCGATTGATTTTGATCCAACCGATGTTGTCTTGAATTTCAACCCAAAGTAATTCCTCACCCATTATCAGAGATTTAATGAAATAATAAAACTTGTCCCATCTTTACTGGTAGTGTATTTGATTGTCCCATCGATGGAGTCAATAATATTCTTTACAATACCCAAGCCCAGTCCCATGCCTTTTGATTTGGTAGTAAATTTGGGCTCAAAGATTTTTGATTGGATCGATTTTGGGATTCCAATTCCATCATCTGTAAAGGTTATTTTAACATGATCGGAATTCTTTTTGATACCGACTTGGATTTTTACTTTTTCCTCTTGTTTGGCTGCCTGAAGTGCATTTTGAATAATGTTGGTGGTTACTCTGATCCATTGCGTTTTATCCAATGGAATTAATATTTGATCATCTGAAGTTTTCAATTCAATGTCGGCCCCTTCAAAAATCTCCAATGATCGACGGGTGATTTCTACCAAATCGGATTTAACAAGCTTTGATTTTGGAAGTGTAGCAAAATCTGAGAAAGCGTTGGCTACATCACTCATGGTGTCAATTTGCTCCAGAAGTATTTGAGAGAAATCTTCTATTTTTTTTGTATTGTCAGGGTCGCCCTCAGAAAACCTATTTTGAAAACTTTGGACAGTCAGTCGCATGGGGGTCAGCGGGTTTTTTATTTCATGAGCCACTTGTTTGGCCATTTCTTGCCATGCTTGTTCTCTTTGGGTTCGTGCCAATAATTCTGCACTTTTTTCCAACTCATCGATCATTTTATTGTAGGAATTGATCAAACTTGCGATGTCCCGTGGGGCATTTTTGAGTTTGATTTTTTCGTTTTCTTTGAGGAGTCCCGTTTGGTCAATTTTTTCGCGAAAGGTTTCCAACGAGCGAGAGATATATTTAGAAATAAAATACGCCATAATGATCGCCACAACCAGCATCAAAAGATAGATCTGGTACAAGCTTTGCAAAAATGTATTCAGTTCGTTTTCCGAAAAAGAAACGTCCTCAAAATAGGGGAAAAACAGCACCCCATAAGGTTTGTCAAATTCATCCTTTAGAATGCTGTAGGAAGATTGAAATCTTCCGATCTCGTCATTGTTTTCCTCTAAAACCCTTCGGTCAGATTTTTCTAAAATAGCACTCAAAAAGTCCGCTTTAAGCGAATAGTTGTTTGCAATAACTTTTAAGGGGAGGAATGAGGTAAAAAGCGGTTTTCCCTGTAAGTTAAAAACAGAATAGTTCACCTTGTGAATTTTGATTACAGCAGTAAATTCTTCCTTATGAAGCGACCAAATACTGTCATTTTTACCCAACAGATCGTTCTTCTTGACCAAATAATCAATTTGTTTTCTCAATTGATTTTCTTTGCGGTTCAACCGAAAGTTATTGTAATCGGTAGATTCGTTTTGATATTGAAAATAGGTTGCTGCAAGGATTAATAAACAGGCCAAGAATACCAAAACTATCATGGAGATAAAGATTTGGGTTCTCAGGGAAATTCTTCTTAAAAGACTAATCATTTTTGACAGAAGATTTCTCTCTTAGCCGTTTGTATAACTTAATTGCTAGCATCAAAAAAGCAATAAGTCCAAAACTTCCTATCACCATAAAAATCCAGTGAATCGCGCTTTTTACTATGGCTAAAAAAACAATTGCAAACAAAAACAGGGTAGCTCCTTCATTCCAGATACGCATAAAATTGGAAGAATATTTGATCTGGTTTTTTTGTAATGCCAAGAAAATTTGATGGGTTTTAAGGTGGTAGGCAAATAGTAAAGACAGGAATCCAATTTTGACTAACATCCAAGACTGGGAGAGTAATTCGGGCATTAATATCAAAAGCCATGTTGCAAAAATACTTGCTAAAATAGCTGAAGGCCAGGTAATTATGTACCACAACCTGCGCTCCATCACCTTTAGTTGTTCCTCTAAAATTTCTTTTTCAGGAGATTTTTTTTTGGACGCCTCAATGTGATAAATAAACAATCGAGGTTCATAAAACAAACCAGCAAACCATGTAATGACAAATATTAAATGTAATGATTTGATATAATTGTAATATTCCATTCGCCAGATGCTATTTTAATCAATGGTTTGGAAACAATAAATAATACTCCAAAGTACAAAAACTTAAACAAATCGGTGTCTTGTTTCGCATGGGAAAATTAAGAATTTAAATACTTCTTAAGTTCATAAATCAAAAACCCTCCTGTAACAATAGCTGCTAATAATTCGGCAATGGGAAAAGCGATCCACACCCCATCGATCCCCAAAAATCCAGGTAAAATATAGAGCAATGGTATAAAGAAAAATCCTTGACGGGTCAGGGTAAGAAGCAAAGCTGGCAGGGCTTTTCCAATAGCTTGGTAGTAGGCTGCACCTATGAGTTGAATGCCCACAATGGGCGTTGCCGCAAACACCCACCTTATGGCTGCAGGCGTCTTTTGCAATACCAATGGCTCACTGGTAAAAATAGTTCCAATAGAATTTGAAAAGGCATAAATCATCATAAACACTAAGGTCGCCAAGCCAGAAGAATAAAGCACTGCAGTTCTTATGACCTGTTCTACCCTTTTTTTGTTTTTTGCTCCGTAGTTATACCCTGCAATAGGAATAAAACCCTGCGTGATACCCAATATTGGGAATAAGGAAAACATCAAGAGCCTACTGATTATGGCATAGACAGCCACTGCCGATTCACCGTCCAGACGGTAAAGTAAGTTGTTTACCAGCAGTACTGATATGCTGACCACAGCCTGGCGGGCGAGGGTTACCGATCCCAACGCACCGATTTCTTTGGTGATGCTCCATTCAATTTTAAAATCACTGAGCAATGGTTTTAATTCAGCGTTTTTAGAAGTAAAAAAGTAGAGAATATAAATACCGCAAACACCATAGGACAGGGTGGTGGCCCATGCTGCGCCATACATTCCAAAATCGAAAATATAGATCAGAAGATAGTCCAGAATCAAGTTGGAAATGGAAGGGAGCATCATTGCATACATGGCATACTTGGGTTTTCCTACTGCACGAATGACATTATTACCCATCATACAAAACCCGAGAATGGGGACACCATAAAGGACAATGGTGTAGTATATTTTGGCGGGTTCAAATAGCGCACCTTTACCGCCAAACGCAGGGATAATGCTGTCCATAAAAAGTAAACCTACCAATGCAAAACTTATGGTTAGGGAGAAGTTGAGTACAATTTGGTTGCCAAAAGTTTTTGTTGCTTTGGCTAAATTATCTTTTCCTAACGCCCTGGAAATTATAGATCCCCCACCCAAACCAATGGCCATTCCCAACGCTGCAATAAAAAAAGAAACAGGTAAAACAACGTTGATGGCGGCGATGGCATTAGCGCCAATCCACTGTCCTACAAAAATGGTGTCTATCAACACATTTAGGGACATTACCAAAATACCTACTGCGGCAGGTACTGCCTGTTTTATGAGAAGTTGGGGGATGGGTTGGGTACCAAAGGTAGCAGATCCACTTTTCATCCAGTGGAAGCCATTTCAGCTTTTGCCCATTGGTCAATCCAGCGGCTCATAACGTTTACCCAGTCTTTTCTCGTGTTGATACAAGGAACCACATGAAGTTCTTCACCTCCTTTTTCCTCAAAATCCTCTACGGCCTCCATCCCAATCTCTTCTAATGTTTCTAAACAATCAGAGACAAATGCAGGGGTAACGATGGCCATTTTTTTAGTTCCTTTTTTTGCAAAACGAGCAACGGTTTGATCCGTGTAGGGTTGAAGCCATGGGTCAACGCCCAGCCGCGATTGAAAGCTGGTGGAAAAACGATCTTCCTTTAACCCCAAGTATTCGGCTACCTGTCGGGTGGTTTCATAACACTGGTGACGGTAACAATATTGATGGGCTTTTGACGCGGTTTGGCAACAACTTTTGTCGATTTTACAATGGGACTTGGTGACATCAGACTTGCGAATGTGCCTTTCGGGGATCCCATGATAGGAGAACAATAAGTGTTCCCAGTCCTTGTCACTCAGATATTCCTGGATGCTTTCCGAAAGGACCCTAACATAGTCGGGATGATTGTAAAAGGGAGGAAGGACAGTAAATTCCAAATCAGGGTATTTTTCGTCTCTTATGTTTTCGGCCAACACCAAAATAGTTTCCGTGGTGGCCATCGCAAACTGTGGGTATAATGGGATCAACATGATCTCGTCTACTCCCTGGTCCACCAGCTCTTTTATGCCCTGCTCTATTGATGGCGTCCCGTATCGCATGGCCAAACCAATGGGGACAGAAACTTTTTTTTGGACGGCTTCTTGAAGCCGTTGGGACAAAACAATAAGGGGTGACCCTTCTTTCCACCAGATTTTTTTGTAGGCCTTTGCGGATTTCTTGGGGCGCGTGTTTAAAATGATTCCTTTGACCAAAAAAGTTCTCAGGGGTTTGGCGAGATCTATTACACGCTCATCCATGAGAAATTCACCTAAATATTTTTTAACGTCTTTGGGGTTAGGGCTTTCAGGAGAGCCCAAATTGATTAATAACGCACCTTTCATCTGAATTTTTTTACGAAGATACTGACATTAAATATTTTTTGGGAGTAGTCCCAAACTTCTTTTTGAAGGCTGCAATGAAATGACTCGAGGTACTGTACCCCAATTTTAAACTGATTTCGTTGATATTGTATCTTTTTGAATTGAGCATGTTTCGTGCTTCATTCATCTTGTGGTCCAATAAATACCCATAGACGGTGTCTCCATAAATTTGTTTGAATCCTTCTTTGAGCTTTTTTATATTCAATCCAATTTCAGCAGAAAGTACTTGGAGGGTAGGGGGTTCTGTCATTTGACTCAATATAATTTCTTTGGCTTTTCTGATTTTCCTTACATTTTCCTCATCGACCAAAAAGGGACATTGTTCTACATCAGCGTCTTCACTCTTGTTGAATAACAAACACAGGAGTTCATAAACTTTCCCCTTAAAGTACAATCCGCGGATACTCTCATGGACCTTAGTTTCCATAATTTGGCTGAGCACCACGCTCATGGCTGGACTTACGGGTTTGGTGTCATAATATTTTTTGGTGTTGTTTTCGGGACTTAGGAAATGGATGTGGTCCGCATCTTCGGAAAACAAACTGTGAAATCTTTTTATGGAAATGACCAAGCTTACCACAGCCGAATCAGGGGTTAAATTTAGATCGATGGGCAGGGCTTTTTGCGGGTTGTACAGTAAAATCACGTTTTTAGACATCAAGGGCAATTGATAACTCCCACCATTGAACTCAAATGTGGCGTTTCCCCTTAAGCAAAAATGAAACTGGATAAACTCCTCGCTAACCTCTTTTTCATGCTTTTGAAGGGTGTCCCGCTCATTGGTGTATTTTAGCAGATAAAAACCATTCTCAATTACTGTTTGATCCATTGTACTTTTGTCGTTGTTTTTAAAAAATCGCTATTTAGAATAATTCTAATTAAATCTTATAACATCTATTCAAAATTATTATATTTATGGGTATTTAAAAAAAAATCTATTAAAAAACCTTCTTGGTTATTAATAGTTCTCTTAGCGTTGTTTTTTAAAACGTCCTGTTTATAATTTAGCTTTTGAATTTAGACCAGACTTTTGAGAAATAATACTTATTACTGTGTAGTAGGTTTAAGCTATAAAAATGCTGACCTGAGCGTTCGTGGACGTTTTAGTCTTAACAAATCTAAAACCGACCTGCTGCTCTCTCGCGCTAAAGCCGATGGGGTTGAGGAGTTAATGGTAATTTCTACCTGTAACCGTACTGAGCTCATGGGCAGGGTTGAAAATCCTGAGATCTTAATAAACTACCTCTGCACCTTCTCTGGTGGAGACCCCAAACTTTTCAGCGACAAAGGTTATGTGCTCACCAACAAGGCCGCCCTTCATCATGTATTCCGCGTTGGTTGTGGTTTGGAGAGTCAAATCGTGGGGGATTTTGAAATCATAGGCCAACTCAAAAAGAGTTTTCAGAATTCGAAAAAACATCAAATGGTCAATGGATTTTCTGAGCGCTTGGTCAACGCGGTGATCCAGTCGAGTAAGCGAATCAAAACAGAAACAAAATTATCCTCAGGCGCCACTTCCGTCTCATTTGCTTCTGTTCATTACATTTTAAATAAGGTCAAAGAAGTTTCAAATAAAAATATTCTACTGTTCGGTACAGGAAAAATTGGGAGAAATACTTGTGAAAACCTGATCAAACACACCCAAAATGACCATATCGTTCTCGTGAACCGCTCCGAGGAAAGTGCGCAAAAAGTAGCTGGGAAATTTAATCTGGTGGTCAAAAATATAAAAGAATTAAAATCAGAAATCGCCCATGCTGATATTATGATCGTAGCAACTGGCGCACTAGACGTTACCGTTGATAACACTTTGGTTCCCAAGAACAAACCCTTGCTGATTTTAGATTTATCCGTTCCCTCCAATGTAGATCCAAAACTCAAAGACTTGGATAATATTACTTTGGTTAACCTAGACGAACTGTCTCAGCTAACCAACAACACCCTCGAACAAAGAAAACAATTTATACCTCAAGCAAACGATATTCTTAGACAAGTCGAAGCCGATTTTTTACAGTGGGTCGATCATCGAAAATTTGCTCCGATGCTCAAAGCCCTTAAGAAAAAATTACTCAACGGTCAACAAAAGGAATTGGGCAATCCACAAGAGTTTTCTCAGGTGGTCTATAGACTCACCGGAAAAGTCGCGAGTTATTTAAAAGAAAACCCTACCAAAGTGGATCAGACCATGGCACTTTTGCAAGACGTTTATCAATTGGATTCTGAATTAAATGATTAATCCCCCTTATAGAATAGGGACCCGTGATAGTCAGTTGGCCCTTTGGCAAGCCCGCCAAGTCGAGTCAATGTTCAAAAAGCTCGGTCACAACACCGAGGTAATCCCTACCAAAAGCGAGGGAGATCTGAATTTAAATCAACCGATTTATAGCCTGGGTATTCAAGGGGTTTTTACCAAAGCTTTAGATATTTCACTTTTAGACCATCAGATTGATTTGGCCGTCCACAGCCTTAAAGATGTGCCCACCCAACTCCCCGAGGGGCTGGTTTTGGCGGCTGTTTTGGAACGGGGCAGTGCCCAAGATGTTTTGATTACCAAAGACCAAAAGGATTTTGACCATACCGCTACAATTGCTACCAGCAGTCTGCGGAGAAAAGCACAATGGCTACATCGTTTTCCAAATCACCGATTGGTAGACATCAGAGGAAATGTTCAAACACGAATCAAAAAACTAAGCGCAAGTGATTGGCACGGCGCTATTTTTGCGAAAGCTGGGTTGCAGCGTTCGGGCTTATTAGGATCTGCTTATCGGGAACTGGATTGGATGATTCCTGCTCCCGCTCAAGGCGCGATAGGCGTAGTTTGTAGAGCTGAAGACGACCCCCTTATCCAAGAATTACAGAAAATTAATCACCATCCGACGGAGATTTGTGTCAACGTTGAAAGAACGCTTCTGAGGACAGTGGAGGGGGGGTGTTCGACACCCATTGGCGCGCATGCCGTCATAAATAAAAATAGAATAAAGCTCATGGCAGGTGTGTTTTCATTGGATGGGCAGGCGGCTGTTACTGCTGTGAAGGACGGTGAGCTGAACGATCACGCTGACTTGGCCCAACACATGGCTGAGGAGTTATTGACTGCCGGAGGTGATAAAATTTTGGAAACCATTAGGAACCAATAGAGATGAGATTACTCGCTACAAAACAATTGTCCGGAGCATTTAAAGCACGTTTGCTATCGCATCAATTCAGTTTGGTGGAACAAACATTTATCGAGATTATTCCCATTAAAAATCCCAATGTCAACGCTATTTGTGACAATGTCATTTTTACCAGTCAGAACGCAGTAAAGATAGTTTTGTCGATTCCTCGTATTTTAAAAATGATCAAAGACAAAACCATTTATTGCGTGGGTGAAAAGACAGCTCTACTTTTGTCTAAAAATGGCCAAAAAGTGACTAAAATGACTCAAAATTCTTCAGAATTGGCTCATTTTTTGTCAAAAAATTACAAAAATGAAGCATTTTCGTATTTCTGCGGAAAACTGAGAACTCCCAATTTAGAAGAAATTTTACCACAAAATAATAATACTATAGAGGCTGTTGAACTCTATGAGACCCAATTAAAAGGTAAAAGAGTAAAGGGTCATTTTGACGGGGTACTTTTTTTTAGCCCCAGTGGGGTGAGGGGTTATGCACTGGACAACAATTTTGAGAATACACATAGCTTTTGCATTGGTCCTTCTACCGCCAAAGAAGTGGCACTTCACACTCCAAATTTTACTGTGGCGAAAACACCTACCGAATCTCAACTATTACTATCCATCAAAAATCATAATATCCCTCATGAAGAATGATCTATTACTAAAAGCTCTTAAAGGGGAAACCGTTGACCGTCCTCCAGTTTGGATGATGCGTCAGGCTGGTCGCTACCTCCCTGATTTTATGAAATTAAAAGACAAATACGATTTCTTTACGCGTTGTCAAACTCCGGAATTAGCTACTGAAATTACCTTAATGCCGATTGATCAAATTGGGGTTGATGCCGCCATTATTTTTAGTGATATTTTGGTGGTGTTGCAAGCCATGGACATCAAGGTAGAAATGCGAGATGGAATTGGTCCCTACCTCCCACAACCCATTCGTGATCAAGGGGCTTTAGAAAAAGTAATATTGCCGGACGTTCAGGAGCGCTTAGGCTATGTTTTTGAAGGGGTCAAAATGACCAAACACGAACTCAACAACCAGGTACCTCTTATCGGGTTTGCTGGAGCACCGTGGACCATGTTGTGTTATGCGGTTCAGGGTCAAGGGTCAAAAAACTTTGATAAAGCAAAAAGTTTTTGTTTCCAAGAACCAGAAATGGCCAAAGAGTTATTACAAAAAATTACCACAACCACCATTGCTTATCTGAGGGAAAAGGTAAAAGCAGGGGCAGATGTTATCCAACTATTTGACTCCTGGGGGGGCATACTATCACCCGCAGATTATCAGGAATTTTCATGGCCCTACATCCAACAAATAATTGATGCGCTCAGCGGAAGTGTTCCCGTTATTGTATTTGGAAAAGGATGCTGGTTTGCATTGCAAGAAATGAGCAAGTCGGGGGCTGCCGCTCTGGGAATTGATTGGAATTGTACTGCAAGAAATGCACGCTATCTGTCTGGTGGACAAATCACCTTACAAGGAAATTTTGATCCCTCTCGGTTGCTGTCTCCAATACCTCAAATCAAAACCCAGGTAAAGCAAATGATCAATGCCTTTGGCAAAGACCGCTATATTGTAAATTTAGGTCACGGTATTTTACCTAATATTCCGGTGGACCACGCCAAGGCTTTTGTGGATGCCGTAAAAGAATTTCAATCATGATCCATATATTATCATACCCCACTATATCGAATACTGATTAGTGTTTCGCTTAACATAACCAAAATTGGTTTTTAAATGAAAACAAAATTTAACCATTACATTAAAAATCTTCAGGACAGCATAACTCAAAAGTTAGCTGATCTGGATGGGGAAGCCCATTTTAAGGAAGATTTATGGGAGCGTTCTGGAGGGGGTGGTGGCTGCACCAGAATTATAGAAAATGGGGGTATTTTTGAAAAAGGAGGGGTCAATATTTCTGCGGTACACGGCGTATTGCCAGAGCAAATGAAAGCCTATTTTAATATCAAATCGGGAAACTTTTTTGCATGTGGTCTCAGCCTGGTACTTCACCCTAAAAATCCATTTATTCCCACGGTCCACGCCAATTGGAGGTATTTTGAGCTTTACGATGATGTGGGTAAATTAAAAGATCAATGGTTTGGAGGAGGACTCGATCTGACCCCCTATTACCTTTTTGAAGAGGATGTGCGCCACTTTCATCAGCGCTGTAAAAATGCATGTGATGCCCACGATAAAGAATTGTATCCCCTTTACAAAAAAAAATGTGATGAATATTTTTGGAATGGTCATCGAGAAGAGGCAAGAGGGGTGGGAGGCTTATTTTTTGATTACCTCAGACCCGACCCTAAACATTCCGTCCAAGATTGGTATAATTTTGTAACGGAAGTTGGAGACAGTTTTTTGGACGCCTATGTGCCCATAGTGGAGCGGAGAAAATCAATGAAATTCACTGCCAGCCAAAGAAAATGGCAAGAGATACGCAGAGGGAGATATGTTGAATTCAATCTCTTGCACGATAAAGGAACCCTATTTGGGTTAAAAACCAATGGCAGGATTGAAAGTATTTTAATGAGTTTACCCCCACACGTTCAGTGGGAATACAACCACCAGCCCCAAGAAAACAGCAAGGAAGAAGAATTACTAAACGTGCTCAGAAAACCTCGGCCGTGGGCATAAATGATAACTAAAAATGATTTGATAGATGTATCCCAATAACAGAAACAGAAGACTGAGAAAAAGTCCAGCCATTCGTGATTTGGTTCGGGAAAATGAGTTGACCACCAACGATTTGATGTTGCCCATTTTTATTGCTGAAGGGAGTCAAATAAAAGAGTTGATACCCTCAATGCCAGGCTGCTATCGACTGAGTTTGGATTTGCTACTTGAAGAATTAAAGTCGGTTTCAGATTTGGGGATCAAAGCCCTGTTGTTATTTGTCAAAGTTGATGATGCCCTCAAAGACAACAAGGGGACCGCGGCAATAGCTCCTGATGGTTTGATGCAACGGGCTGTAAAAACCATAAAAGATGCTTTTCCTGATCTGTTGATCATGACTGATGTTGCTTTAGACCCTTATTCTTCCTATGGCCACGACGGAATTGTTGAAGCGGGAAATATTTTAAACGATCCAACCGTTGAGGTGTTGTCTCAAATGGCTTTGAGTCATGCCCAGGCAGGAGCTGATTTTGTAGCTCCCAGCGATATGATGGATGGAAGAATTCTAAAAATCAGAACCGTTTTAGAAGAGGCTGGATTTGTAAACACGGGGATTATGAGCTACAGTGCAAAATATGCCTCTGGTTTTTATGGACCGTTTAGGGATGCACTGGAATCTGCTCCTGGATTTGGTGACAAAAAGACCTACCAGATGGATACTGCCAATCGGTTAGAGGCCGTCACTGAGGTTTTGGCAGACATTGAAGAAGGTGCAGATATAGTAATGGTTAAACCAGGATTGGCTTACTTGGACATCATCAGAGAAATTAGAGAAAATGTTCAGGTACCTGTGGCCGCTTATCAGGTCAGTGGGGAGTATGCCATGCTAAAAGCTGCAGCAGAAAAAGGGTGGTTGGATCACGATACCGTTATGATGGAGCAATTGCTCGCCTTTAAAAGAGCCGGAGCGAATTTTATTGCCACTTACCACGCCAAAGAAGCTGCAGAATTAATCGGTTAAAAAGGAACGTTAGTTTAAACAAAGTATATTTAAAAAGCACTTTTGTTTAATTTTTACTATCTTTCAAATGCTTTGTAATTCAACTGTATGGAGATAGGTTATTTTGAAAGCGATATTGGAATTTTATCTGTATCAACTCATAATCAGGAGGTTATAAGTATTAGTTTTGTAGATGAAATCGAAAAAACTTCTGCGTCCCCTTCTCCTGTCTTACAAAAAGCCCTTAAACAAATTGAAGAATATTTTAACGGAAAGCGGTCTGAGTTTGATTTTCCATACCGGTGGGTTGGAACAGATTTCCAAGTAAAAATATGGAAGCTGGTTTCTCGTATTCCTTATGGCACCTCCCTTGCATATGTCAAAGTAGCCCAAGCCTATGGTGACGCAAAAATGGTCAGGGCTGTTGGAGCTGCCTTAGCAAAGAATCCCCTAATTATTCTTATTCCTTGTCACAGGGTAATGGGAAGTGATGGCTCTCTCGTTGGTTATTCCGCAGGAATTGACAAGAAGCGACAACTTTTGGAACTCGAAGGTTTTCCAAAGCAAATAGCCGTACTTTAGCTAATAATAATGAAGAATTTTTTCCTCCGTTCAGGTATTGTCTTGTGCGTTCTCTTTTCGCTCTTGTACATCTCTAAATACAGTTACCTGTTGAAGGGAATCCAGACCATTTACCTTTCGGGACATACTACTGCCTTTCTGGAGGACTACAATCGTTTTTCGAACGACACAGTAAACACTTCGAATACAACACAGCCGTGGCCTTTTCATAAAAGTTACAATAAGTACCCAACCCCCGAAGACTTGGAGGACTATCATAAAAACCAAAGGACAGTGGCTTACCTGATCATAAAAAACGACAGCATCCTTTATGAAAAATATTACGATGGTTTTGATAAAGACACCAGAAGTAATTCCTTTTCAGTCGTAAAAAGTATGGTAACCGCCATGTTGGGAATTGCCCTAAAAGAGGGAACTATCAAGAGCTTGGATCAGAAAGTAATTGAGTTTATTCCTGAACTAAAAGGACCCTATGCCAGCAGTGTCACCGTGGGCGACCTCTCCAGTATGGCTTCTGGACAAAAATGGGGTGAGGCCTACTACAATCCATTTTCTGTTACCTCAGCTGCCTATTTTGTAAACAGTTTAGATACCCTGATTTTGAATCAACCCATTCACAAGAAACCAGGGCAGACATTCCATTACCAAAGTGGAACCACACAGCTGTTAGGGATGGTTATAAAAAGGGCAACAGGGAAAAAATTAAGCGACTACCTCAGTGAAAAACTTTGGAAATCCATGGGGGCTGAACACCCTGCACTCTGGCAGTTGGACAGTGATGAAAGTGGTATGGAAAAAGCCTTTTGTTGCCTCGCAAGTAATGCGCGGGACTTTGCTCGTTTTGGAAAACTTTTTAAAAACAATGGACAGTGGGATGGCCAACAACTGTTGGATTCAAGTTTTGTAGCCCTTGCCCTTAAACCAAGATTTCAGGAGAGTCCAGAGTATGGCTATGGTTGGTGGTTAGACAATTACAAGGACAGGAAAGTATACATGATGCGCGGGCACCTGGGACAGTATGTTCTGGTGGTTCCCGACGAAGACCTGATAGTGGTTCGCTTGGGCCACCTCAAGGACAAAAAAAGCACACTTAGGGGCAAAAGCACTGGTGGGGACCCCTTTACAAATGACATTTATGTTTACCTTGATGCGGGACTGGAAATGATTAAAAATGTTACAAAAAATTGATCTTACAAAATTGTTGTTTCTCGATATAGAAACGGTCCCAGAAAAGGAGAATTTTGATTTACTTTCCGCTGAGGAAAAGGATTTTTTTGCTTCCAAAACACAATACCAGAGAAAAGAAGATCAAAGTCCAGCATCCTTTTACGAAAGGGCGGGTATATGGGCCGAATTCGGAAAAATAATATGTATTTCTGTAGGTTTTTTTAACGTCCTAAAAACGGATCGTGAGTTTAGAATCAAAAGTTTTTCTGGCACCGAAGCAACCCTTTTAAGTGATTTTAAATCTCTTTTGGAAACACACTTTAGTAAAGCCGCTCACCTTCTGTGTGCCCACAATGGAAAAGAATTTGACTTCCCTTATATCGCCCGAAGGATGATCATTAACAGAATAGATCTGCCTTCTAAATTAAATCTTTTTAATAAAAAGCCCTGGGAGGTCCCCCATTTAGATACCCTGCACCTGTGGCGTTTTGGGGATTATAAAAACTATACCTCCCTGTCACTTTTAGCACATGTTCTCGGGATACCCAGCCCAAAGGATGACATCGATGGCAGTAGGGTTGCCCATGTATATTATCAGGAAAAGGATATTGAAAGGATTGTAACTTATTGCGAAAAAGATGTAATTACTATCGCTCAAGTGGTCCTGCGATTGCGAAATGAACCACTGCTGGAACCTCATGAAATAATGCATTCATGAAAGACCAGAAAACATTATTGGAAGTATCGGATTTGTCTTTGTCATCCAATGAACGACTGCTTTTAAATGGGATTTCCTTTGAGGTTAAGACTCAAGAAATTGTAGCCATAGTCGGAGAGTCTGGGAGTGGTAAGTCTTTGACTGCACTTTCAGTAGCGGGACTTTTATTTAATGCACCCTTGTCCCAGAGCTGTAAAAAAATGCAGCTGGGGAAAAGCAACCTCCTCAGTTTGACTAAAAAAGAATGGCAAGCACTAAGGGGCAAACATTTGGGGATGATTTTTCAAGAACCTCAATCAAGTTTGAACCCCAGTATGCGGTGTGGTCCTCAAGTATTGGAACGACTAAGAAATAACCAACTGGGTGATAAAAAGTCTTACCGAGCTCAAGTGCTTTCGGCTTTTGAACAAGTTCAATTACCACAGCCAGAAAGGATTTTTAAGGCCTATCCACATGAACTCAGCGGAGGACAGAAACAGCGCGTTATGATTGCCATGGCATTAATCGGAAAGCCCGACTTGTTGCTTGCCGATGAGCCCACCACCGCCTTGGATGTAACCGTCCAAAAAGAGATACTGACGTTGATAAAAGCGCGTCAAAGTACCAGTAAGATGAGTATTTTATTTATCTCCCACGATCTGAGTTTGGTAGCGCAGTTTGCAGACCGGGTATTGGTTATGCGGGAAGGAAAAATTGTGGAAAGTGGTAAGGTAAAAGAAATTTTTGATTCCCCAAAACAGGATTATACAAAGGGTTTGCTATTTGCGCGCCCCCAACCAGATCAACGCCTCAGGCGTTTACCTACTGTCGCCGACTTTGCAAAAAAGGAAAAAGATTTCCCCGCTGTTTCTAAAACATCTCGAATCAAAAATCACAAAAAATTATATGTCCAAAAACCCTTGTTGGAAGTCAAAGGCTTGACCAAGGAATATCCCCTGACAAACTATTGGTTCAAGGAACAGAAAAGTCTCAAAGCCGTCAATGAGGTGAGTTTTGATCTCTTTCCTGGGGAGACTTTAGGTTTGGTTGGAGAATCGGGTTGCGGAAAATCTACCATCAGCAGAACGCTGATGCGTTTAGATACGCCAACATCGGGAGAAATTCGATATAAAGGACGACGTATAGACGGGCTTAATGAAGAGGAATTGAGAGCACTGAGAAAAGATATCCAATTGGTTTTCCAAGATCCCTTCGCAGCGCTCCACCCATTAAAAAAAATTGGCGATGCCATCGTTGAGCCAAGTTATGTCCATGGCCTTATTGATGGAAAGGAAGCCCAAAAAGAAAGGGCCTTTCAATTGTTGGAGCAAGTGGGCTTGGGGCCAGCGTATTACCACAGCTACCCCCATCAGTTGTCGGGAGGACAAAGACAAAGAGTGGTCATTGCCCGTTCACTCGCCACTGATCCAAAACTTTTGGTGCTGGATGAATCCGTTGCTGCATTGGACATTTCAGTTCAAGCCCAAGTACTCAATTTACTCAACGACCTAAAAGATAAATTACAGCTGTCTTTCCTCTTTATCTCCCATGATCTGAATGTGGTAAAATATATGTCGGATAGGATTTTGGTCATGGAACAGGGCAGTTTGATTGAAGAAGGTGAAGCAGATGAATTGTATTTTAATCCCCAGCAGCCTTATACTCAGAAATTGATTGCCTCCCTTCCAAAAGTTTAGAACATCACACCCCTACAGGCACATAGAAGTATTTTTTTGGTAATACAATCTAACGATTATTGAGTGGATTTTCGAACCACAATAGCCCCAGACCCGAACTGTTTTGTCCATAGTTTTCCTCTGTGGTGACAACATCCAGATCTCCATCTCCATCGAGATCTAAAAGTTCTATTCGGTCATATTTATAGCCTATGGGTCCACTGATATTATGCCATTCCCAAACGGCATCCATAGGGGTATTGGGATAGGACAACCAGTATACCCCCGATCTATTTTCATCCCTTTGGGTGTTGGTACTGTGAACCAAGTCAATTTTCCCATCACCATTAATATCTCCTGCTTTGACCGCTTTGGCCCTACCGGTCTTGGCAGGAATATCTATGGAGTAACTTTCCCATTGCGTCCCCGTGGTGTCAAGTCTGCGCATATATATTATTTCTTGGTCAGTGTATTGGGTCACTATGGCATCTTCCAATCCGTCTTTGTCCAAATCAGCCAAATCCATAAACATAACATCCTTTCCCCTTGCGCCGATATAATGATTTTTCCATTTCTGATTCACCTTGCTCCCCTTTCCCGGGTTTTCCAACCATCGCACACCATTTGTTTTTCCGGCCATTCGATCGGAGGTTATGATATCAAAATCTCCGTCATGATCCATGTCACTGGAAATCAATGACATCACCCAGGTAGCATTGCTTATTGTATTCCAGGTCCATTGTCCTAATTCTCGCGGTTTTTTTGGCGCTTTAAACCATCCAATTTCAGCTTCTCTATTTTTTGCTCCCACAACGAAATCTATCCCGTGTAAACTGTCGATTTGAATGGGAATACCAAACATCCATTGCATTAATCCTTCAGAAGTTGGGAGGACCCGACTTTCCCATTGGCTGATATCCATCAAGTTGGAGGGATCTGTGGGGGACCAGTTGATGTATATTTTTTTAGTTTCCCCCTCAGCGCTGGTAATCACATCCATGGCGCCATCGTTATCCAAGTCAGCAAAAAAAGCATCTTCAACATCTGGGGTGTTTCCCACCCTAAGGGCAGGCCAGAGTTCCTTGACGTGCCGTCTACCTGGGTGGAGGTAAACCTTTGTAAACCCTTCTTCCTCCCAGCCCGTTGCGATGTCTGGAAGATTGTCGCCATTTATATCTGCAATCCTAACACCATCGGCTCCGCTGCAGCAGGAGTCTATAATATGTCTTTTCCAAATCTTATTTTGTGCTTTTAGTGGCACAATAAAGACCATCATAAAAATGATTGCAATATTTCTTGTGATGATTTTCAAATTCAGATTTTGATTGTTTGCAATTGTAATGGTAATATAAGGCGTTTTTAAAATAGATTAGACTTTACTTAAAAAACACCTTCACTGAAACTCCCCGTTTAGGGGGCAGGATTTGGAATTTCCTCATGGATGGCTTCAATGGCTTCGAGGATATCTGGAGATAGCCTCACCCTGTGGGAGGCGATATTTTCTTTAAGCTGCTCCAGGGTCGTAGCGCCAATGATATTGGAGGTGACAAAAGAGCGGTCATTGACAAATGCGAGCGATAAATCAGTAAGTGAAAGTCCTACCTCTTCTGCCAACTGAGCATAGCGTTCAGTGGCTTCAAAAGATGTTTTTCCACTGTAACGCGCCAGCCTTTCAAAAAGCGCCAGCCGGCTATTGGGGGGTAATTTTCCATGGCGATATTTTCCTGAAAGTACACCAAAACCCAGGGGGGAGTAGGGTAAAAGGCCTATATTTTCCCGATGGCATATCTCTGCGCTGCCCCCTTCAAAAAGTCGGTTGAGGAGGGAGTAGGGATTTTGAACAGTGATTATTTTGGTCGCGGGGGTTTTTGCTGCCTGGAGGAACCGCATGATCCCCCAAGGATTTTCGTTAGAAAGCCCTATGTATCTGATTTTTCCCGCTTTTATATTTTCTTCTAAAGCCTCGAGTATCGCTTCAAAATTTTCCTCCCAGGGATCGTCGGGTTCGTGCTTGTATCCCCTTTTTCCAAAAAAATTCGTCTTACGTTCAGGCCAGTGCAACTGATACAGATCGATGTAATCGGTTTGAAGTCTTTTAAGGCTTTTGTTAACGGCCTCATCGATATGATCTTTTTTGAAGCTGAGATTTTTACGGATGTGCTTGGTGTAGTCACCTGGGCCTGCAACTTTTGAGGCGAGAATTATTTTATCGCGGCGGCCATTTTTTTTAAACCAGCTACCCATTATGGATTCGGTATCGCCTTGTGTATGTTTGTTTGCGGGAACGGGGTAAAGCTCAGCGGTATCAAAAAAATTGACCCCTTGCTCCACTGCATAATCCATCTGTTGGTGACCTTCTGCCTCGGTATTTTGATTCCCATAGGTCATAGTCCCAAGACATATTTTACTGACTTTTATGTCTGTATTGGGTAAAAAATTATAATCCATTCTTAATCTAAAGTATTGATGATTTGTGAGATTTCATCTAACTGTGGACTCAGCACCACTTCAATTCTTCTGTTTGCAGCCCGCCCCGATCGGGTTGAATTGGGCGCTATGGGGAGGTACTCGCCTCTGCCCGCCGCAGTAAGATTTTGAGGAAGTATGTCGGGGTTTTCAAGTAATTGATTTACAATTGCAGTAGCCCGCTTGGTCGACAAATCCCAATTTCCTTTAAGGGGGCCTTTGCCCCGGTAGGGGACATTGTCGGTGTGCCCTTCGATGAGTATGGCGATATCTGGATTTTCTGCCAAAACCCCAGCCAAACTTTTAATGGCGTTTTGTCCTGCAGCTTCTACGGTCCAACTTCCCGATTTAAATAAAAGCTTATTTTCCATAGAAACATAAACTTTACCATCTCTTGCCTCCACGGTGAGTCCCTTGTCCTCAAAATTAAGCAGGGCATCCGAAAGGCGTTCCTTGAGATTCCGCATGGCCTGTTTTTGTCTTGCGATGAGACCTTCGAGCTCTACTACTCGAGCCATTCTGTCTGCCAATTCATTTTCTCTTTCAGCAATTTTTTTTAGTAATCCCTCGTTTTCCGTAATCCGCTCTTTGAGGGCAGACTCACTCTGAAGTTTTAATAAATCCAATGACGATTCTAACTGCTCCAACTTTTGTTGCTTTAGATTGAGGCTGTCTTCTGTTTGCTGTAAGGAGGCTTCTTGGGATACATATTTTTCTGTCAAATCTTTCAGCTCTTCATTGAGGGATTCAATGGTTTTGGTCTGTCGATTGAAGTTGTCTTTGAGTTCTGCATATCGTGATTCTAAATCATTAAAAACCCGATTGGAAACACAGGCACTGAGCGAAAGTAAAAGGATACTTAAGGATAGAATTTTTTTCTTCATGATCAATTTAATTTGAGTTCTACTCCAACGGGGCAATGGTCTGAGTGTTTTGCGTCGGGGAGTAAAAATGCACGGGAAATATTTTTTTTAAGATCTTCACTGACAAGGTTGTAATCAATGCGCCACCCTTTGTTGTTGTTTCTGGCATTAGCGCGATAGCTCCACCAGCTGTATTGATGTGGTTCTGGGTTGAGGAAACGAAAAGAATCGACAAAACCACTGTTGATAAAATGATCAATCCACTCCCGTTCCTCTGGCAAAAAACCAGAAACATTCTTATTGCGAACAGGGTCGTGTATGTCGATGGCACGGTGACAAATATTGTAGTCTCCACAGATGACTAAATGGGGGTATTCTTTTTTTAAATCATCGATGTAGTTTTGGAAGTCCTCCATGAATTTAAATTTGTAATCCAACCGATCCAAGTTGGTGCCCGAGGGGAGGTAGAGGCTGATAACGGAAACTTTTTCAAAATCAGCACGGATAACCCTGCCTTCAAAATCCATGTGTTCTATACCAGTCCCTTTTTGAATTTGTAGGGGCTTGATTTTGGTCAATATGGCCACGCCACTGTATCCTTTTTTTTGGGCAGAATGCCAGAAATGGTGGTACCCCAGTTCCTCAAAAAGACTGGTGTCCACTTGTTCCTCCATTGCTTTGGTTTCTTGAATACAGACAACATCGGGATTGGAGGCTTTTAGCCATTCGGCAAAACCTTTGTTGAGGGCAGCCCGAATACCGTTAACATTGTAGGAGAGAATTTTCAATTTTTGTTTTTTACAAAAATATAAAAACAAGATTGAGCAGAAAATTTAAATCGATCGTTAAGACAAGAAGATTTTAAAGCTTTTTCAACAATTCACTCATAGAAAGTTGCTCATTGAGCATTTTTCCCAATGCAGCAATGGGAATTCTCTCTTGGGTCATGTGGTCCCTTTCTCTGATGGTTACGGTTAAATCCTCAATTGACTGGTGATCAACGGTTACACAAAAAGGGGTTCCCAGCGCATCTTGTCTCCGGTAACGACGTCCCACGGCATCTTTTTCATCATAGACTACAGTAAAATCCCATTTGAGATCATCTACAATTTTTCTGGCCATCTCGGGAAGCCCATCTTTCTTTACCAACGGAAAAACGGCCAGTTGGTTGGGGGCCAAAACAGGAGGGAGCTTTAATACCGTTCGGGAAGACCCATCTTTTAGGGTTTCTTCGGTAAGTGATTTTGAGAAAACAGCCAAGAACATCCTGTCCAAACCTATGGAGGTTTCAACCACATAGGGGACGTAGTTTTCATTCCTTTCTGGATCAAAATATTGTAGTTTTTTACCGGCAAATTTTTCGTGGTTACCCAGGTCAAAATCCGTTCGGGAATGAATCCCCTCCAGTTCTTTAAATCCAAAAGGGAAATTGAATTCTATATCGGTGGCAGCATCTGCATAGTGGGCTAACTTTTCATGGTCATGAAACCGGTATTGTTCATTTCCCAATCCCAGGGATTGGTGCCATTTTAATCTTTTTTCCTTCCAGTGTTCGTACCATTCTTTTTGGGTTCCCGGCGGAATAAAAAATTGCATTTCCATTTGCTCAAACTCGCGCATGCGAAAGATGAATTGTCGGGCGACAATTTCGTTCCGAAAGGCTTTTCCAATTTGGGCAATCCCAAATGGAAGCTTCATCCTCCCAGATTTTTGAACATTGAGGAAGTTCACAAAAATCCCCTGAGCAGTTTCGGGTCTCAGGTAAAGATCCATTGCAGAATCTACAGAGGCTCCGAGTTTTGTGCCAAACATCAAGTTGAATTGCTTTACGTCAGTCCAGTTGCGAGAACCAGATTCTGGACAAGCAATTTCTAACTCCTCGATGAGCGCTTTTACATCTGCCAAATCCTCGTTTTCTAAAGATTGGGACATTCTTTTTATGATTTGGTCGGCTTTGGTTTGATAGTCTACAACCCTTGGGTTGGTCGATAAAAACTGATCTTTATCAAAAGCAGTCCCAAAACGTTTGGCTGCCTTGGAAACCTCTTTATTGATTTTATTTTCGATTTTAGCAACATAGTCTTCAATAAGGACATCGGCGCGGTATCTTTTTTTAGAATCCTTATTGTCGATTAAGGGATCATTAAAAGCATCCACGTGGCCAGAGGCCTTCCAGGTTGTGGGATGCATGAATATCGCTGCATCGATGCCTACAATATTTTCGTGGAGTTGCACCATGGCTTTCCACCAATAATCGCGAATGTTTTTCTTGAGGGCAACGCCATTTTGTCCATAATCGTAAACAGCACTCAGACCGTCATAAATTTCACTGGACTGGAAAATAAATCCGTATTCTTTGGCGTGGGAGATTACTTTCTTAAAATTCTCAGTTTGTTGCATAGTGTGGCAAAAATAAGTCTTTTTCGTATTTTAGAAGTCACTCAAATCTTTTTCCATGAAAAATCTTGTTTTACCCAGCCTTCGTTCTTTTGCTGCTATCTTTTTTCCTAAGCTTTGCCCTGGCTGCATGAATCCCCTCCATGAGACCGAAAGGGTCATTTGTTGGGGTTGTCAATTAGCGCTTCCCCAAACAGACCACCCTTGGGATTTTCAAAACGAACTATGGGAAAAAATGAATCAATTCGGCAGGGTCGAACGGGTTGTTTCGCTTTTTGATTTTCATAAAAATAGCAGGGTCCAGTCGCTGTTGCATCAATTGAAATATAAAGGTCAACAGGAAATAGGCGAGTTTTTGGGGAATTGGATTGCACCTCAAATCATGACTTCAAAGGTGTTTTCAGAAGTAGATGCCGTCTTGCCCTTACCGCTCCATCCAGAAAGATTCCGGCAGCGGGGCTACAACCAAGTTCAAAAGTTTTCGGATTGTTTGGCCCATCACTTGGGGCTTCCCGTGGTCAATGATTTGGTCGTTAGAAAGAAAAAAACCAGACCGTTGGTGAAGATGAAAAATACAGACAGATGGGAGGAAGTGGATAACGCTTTTGCAGTTAAAGGATACCAGAATAACACCTTTAAACATTTCCTTTTGGTCGATGATGTCATCACCACAGGGGCGACCCTCTCCAGTTGCGCCAATGCCCTATTGGAGACATGTGGAGGATCCATTAGTTTTGTGGCCCTTGCCAGTAGGTTGTCTTGATAATATTGTTTTATTTTGTGTGGACAAGTATGAGCATGTTAAAATTCGGAAAGCATTTTTTTCTTTTACTGGGGGTGTTTTTTTTTACGCAATGCGCCAAAAGAACCAACCCAACCGGAGGTTTAAGGGATACACTCCCCCCTGTGCTTTTAAATACTTCCCCCAAAATAAATACTACTTTTTTCGATAAAGAAAAAATCACCATCACATTTGACGAGTACATTAAGTTGAGTGATCTCAACAACCAGCTGATCATTTCCCCACCCATGGAGCAGGATCAATACAAGGTAAAACCCCAGGGAACTGTTTCAAAAAAAATTCAAATTGAGTTGATGGATTCACTGGTAGAGAATACCACTTACACTTTTAATTTTGGTCAAAGTATAGAGGATAATAATGAAGGAAATCGCTTACCATTTTTTCAGTATACCCTTTCTACTGGTTCGGTTATAGATTCTCTCGAAATCAAAGGACGGGTAACCGATGCGTTCAATTATGAAACCGAACCTTTTATCTCTCTACATTTGTATCCTGTGGACAGCACCCATTCGGACTCCACTATTTTTCTCAAAAAACCATTTTATGTTACGAGTACTTTGGACTCTGTAATTTATAATTTTAAAAATATTAGACCAGATACCTACGAAATCATTGCGATCAAGGATGAAGCAAGGAATTATTTATTCGATCAAAATCAAGACAAAATAGGTTTTTTGGAGCGACCCATCACACTTCCTCAAGACAGTATTGTCAACTTTAGAATCTTTAAAGAGACGCCAAATTTATTTTGGGCGCGCCCTTTTTTCATTAACAAAAATCAAATTGGTTTTGGATACTATGGTGAGGCCGATCCCAGCGCGATTCAAGTGAAGAGCAAAGTGGACCGTAATTTTAGGTATTTAATCAATAAAAACCGGGAGATGGATACCTTAAATTTTTGGTTTAGAGGTCCAGACAGGGACTCTTTGAAAGTGGGCATCAAGGAAAAGGACACCACCAAACAATACACCATTAAGTTTGGAAAGGTCCTGAGGGATTCTTTGGTGATTAGCCCAATTACGTCTCAGACCATGGGCCTTTTGGACAGTTTTAAAATAGAATCGAATTTACCTTTAGTAAAAATTGATTTAGACCTGATCAAAATCAAAGGCTTGGACTCCCTCCCTGTTTCCTTTAAAGCCTCATTGGATAAAAACTATGACAGGCTCTCTCTTTTTTATGAATGGCTGCCCAACGACGATTATAAAATTGAATTACTTCCCAACGCGTTGGTCGACTTTTGGGGGAGCACACACGATACTTTAAGGTTTAGGGCCAAGACAAAACCGATTGAAGATTATGGAGAGGTTATACTGCAAATCCTTCGCGAGGATCAAGATCCTTTTATATTAGAGTTGGTCGATTTGGATGGAGAAGCGATTCGGCGATATGATGAGCCAAATGAATTGGATGCTTTTGAGTTTAAATTTCTGCCTCCGGGTAAATATCTTTTTCGTTATACCCGTGACAATAACGGAAATAAAAAATGGGATACGGGAAGCTACTTAAAAAAAATCCAACCTGAAATGGTTTATTATTCAAAAGATACCATTGATTTAAGGGCCAATTGGGAAATCAATCAGCAACTCAGTATACCTTCAGAAGAAACATCTTTTTCTGCCATAGATAGTTTGGAAATTTTAAATTAATTGTATTTTTAATAAAAAAAAATGGGCGTAGGAAATATTGTAATCGCTTCTTTATTGGTTTGTATTGTGTTGGGTGTTGTAGCCGTCGTTAAGTCGAGATTATAGCCGACTATACTACTTTTTCAAACCCTTGTACACCCTGAACGGTGGTATATTTCATCGTGAATTTCTTTTCCGGATGGATTATTTTATAGCAGGATTGTACCGCTAAGGTAGCTTCGTGGAATCCACAAAGAATTAGCTTAAGTTTTCCTGGATAGGTGTTCACATCCCCAACAGCAAATACCCCTGGAATATTGGTTTGATAATCCAAAGTGTGATCCACCTTTATAGCGTTTTTTTCAATGTCAAGACCCCAATTTCCAATGGGGCCCAACTTTGGAGCAAGGCCAAACAAGGGGAGCCAATAATCCACGGAGATCGTTTTTGGAGCGCTATCTTTTTGATGAACTTCAACAGATTCCAATTCTTTATCCCCATTTATTCCTTTGATTTCGGCATGGGTGTACAATTCAATTTTTCCAGTTTCCTGAAGTCGATAAATTTGATCAACGGAGTCTTTGTGCGCACGGAACATATCGGATCGGTGAACCAACCCAACGGGCAGGTTGCCTTTTTCAGCAAAATAGATGGCCCAGTCCAGTGCAGAATCTCCCCCTCCAGATATAAATATTCGTTTGTTTAAAAAATCGGATGGCGCTTTGACCATGTATTCAACACCTTTTTTTTCATATTTTTCGAGCTTCTCGATGAGAGGTTTTCTCGGTTCAAAACTCCCCAGTCCTCCCGCTATAATCACCGAAGGTGCCTTATGAACAGTTCCTTCACTGGTGGTCACAACAAAAGTACCGTCCTCTTGCTTTTCAATTTTTTCGGCCCTTTCACCCAGGGTATATCCCGGTTGAAAAGGGGCTGCCTGTTTTTGAAGATTATCGATCAGGTCTCCTGCCAGTATGGAGGGAAACCCAGGGATATCATAAATTGGTTTTTTGGGATAAATCTCCTTCAGCTGGCCTCCCACTTGGGGGATAGCATCGATCACATGACAGCGAAGCTTCATAAGTCCTGCTTCAAAAATCGTAAATAGGCCTACGGGCCCTGCTCCAATAATGATGATGTCAGTTTTAATCATTTTCTGTTTTTATTAAAGATGCTGTGACTTTGTTCATCTCTTTTACTTTATAAGCAAAGTCATTTTTTAAATTTTTTCTATATTTTCTAAGAGTCTCCAACAGCGGGTCGATTTCCTCGGGCAAGATATCTTCCAAAAATTGCCGCATTCTCTTGGCTAAGGTGGGGGACTTTCCGTTGGTGGAAATTCCTATTTTTAAATTCCCTTTGGTCACAATGCTTCCCATGTAAAAGTCACATTGGTCAGGGGTATCGGCCACGTTGACCAGTATTTTTCTTTTTTTACAATCCAAATTAACTTTCAGGTTTACAGCCTCACTGTCCGTTGTTGCAATGACTATATTTTTGTTTTCAAGATCGCTTTCTTGGTATTCCTTTTTTATTACTGTAACAGGTTTTTCTTTGATTAAGTCCAAAGTTTCTGACCTAACAAAAGGAGCGATTAAAGTTACCTTTGCCTCGGGGCTGGATTTGTATAAAAAAGATAATTTTTCAAGGGCAACATAGCCTCCTCCAACAACAAGAAACTCAAGTTGCTCCGCCTTTAGAAATATGGGATAGAGGGTGTTCATAGGGCTAAAGCTTCTTCTTTCACTAAATTTTTGTAATGGGTGACAGGGTCTGCTGCTGCCTGACCAAAAATGAGTACAGACGGGTTGTCAATTTGATGCTGTTTGACCAGATCTGTGATGGTATCTAAGTCGGCCAGCAATGATTTTTCTGCCGAGGTAGTACCATTTTGGATCACGGCGACAGGATAATCCCCATTGTTGAATTGCTTAAAAATATCAACAATTTCAGCGAGAAAACGCATGCCCATAAGGACCACTACTGTTGCGGTAGATTGCGCAGCAAGAGAAATATCTGATGACAATTTCGCATTTTGGGTATGGCCAGTGACCACCCAAAAACTCTCGTGTTCTCCCCGCTTGGTCAAGGGAATTTGGTGCTGGGCAGCAATGCCCGTATAAGAAGCAATTCCCGCAATGATCTCAGTGGATATAAAGGCTTTTTTAGCAACCTCAAGTTCCTCGCAGGCGCGACCAAAAACTAAGGGATCTCCTCCTTTTAGTCTCACGACATCAAGTCCTTTATTGGCTAATTTTTCGATCAGCTCATTGATCTCAACTTGTTTTTTTTTGAGAAAGCCCCTTCTCTTTCCAACAAATATTTTTTGAGCTGTTGGATTGTGGTCCAATAAAACAGGGTTGATCAGAGCGTCATACAGAATAACATCCGCTTTTTCAATGGCTTTGAGTCCTTTTATGGTCAACAGTTCTGGATCACCAGGGCCGGCACCAACCAGGGTAACAGTTCCTTTATTATATTTCGTCATTACATTTATTTTTAATCCACAGGATCAACTGATTTGATTGTTCTAAATAGCTTTTGCTAAATGGTTTTGAGGGCTTTTCTTTTTGTATTCTCAAGACCGCCTCTTTAAAACCAATCCCATTTTCAGTTTTAAATTCTGGAAACTGGGCATCAAATGCCTCGATAATTGAAACATGGCTGTTGATCTTGGCACTGCCTTTGGTCAAAATGGCTTTTGCTGCTCTTACACTGGCGTTATACGCATGGTAGGCAGCATCTTTATACCGCTTTTCCACCAGGGACTCCTTTGCCCATTCAAATGCCTCTTCGGCGTCAAACAAAAGGGTTTGAACCAAATCGATGGTAACACCAGCACATTCACCAATACCAATTGCTTTTTCATATTTTTCTTTTACGCCCCAGTCAATGAAATCATCCGGGCTTAAATTACTGACATCGCTGAAATGCTTAAGATTTTGATAATAATAGTCTTTTGTTTTCCGGTCGTAATAGGTAAAAAAGTCTTCTTGTTGATCGCGATGATTTTCAAAATCATCTAAAATCCAACGCAATACTGCAGGGGTTCTTTTGGAGGGGACTTTAAGCACTTTATCTGCAAACCTTCCCGTTCCATTTCCGAGCACACCCCCTCCCAAAAGAATTTGAGTGGCAGGGGCAATTTTACCATCGGATTTGATGGTCATGCCTTGGAAACCAATATGCGCTAATGTATGTTGACCACAGGCATTCATGCAGCCACTTATTTTTATATCAATTTTGTGGCTTTTTATCATTGCGGAATACTCCTCTTCGATCACTTTTTTAAGCGCTTTGGCCAAGCCCATACTGCTGGCGATTCCAAGGTTACAGGTGTCCGTACCGGGGCAGGCAACAATGTCGTTGATGCGGTGGAAACCTGATTGGTGGAGTCCTATTTCTTTAAGAGATAAGTAGAGTGCAGGAAGGTGCTCCGCTTTTACATCCCTTAATAAGATGCTTTGCCCATAGGAAAAGCGATTGTCATCTTTGGTAAAAAGCAAGATGACTTCGGCCAACTGCCTTGCTTTTTCAGATGATAAATCGCCCACAGTAATGGGTACACCAACAGCAAAATAACCTTCTTGTTTTTGAGAATACAGGTTGGTTTGTTTCCAATTTTCATAATCAGTATCCTCAATTTCAATGTCAGTATCTCCCTGATATTGTGGGGTTTTTAATAATCGCTCTGTGGGCGAGACTACTAAGTTGGGTTTTAAAAGAACCTTCCATTCCTGCTCGACAAGGGTTAAGAATGTTTCCAATCCCATTTCTTTAATCAAAAATTTCAATCTGGCTTTATTCCTTCGGTTTCTTTCGCCATGGCGGTCAAATACCCTGATCACGGCTTCGCTGAATGGAATATAGCTGTCGGTATCCAAGAATTCATAGATTTCCTTGGCGCCCTCGGGTTGGGAACCTATACCGCCTCCCAGTAAAACCCTAAATCCTTTTTTCCCCTCTTTAATTTTGGGAATGAACCCCAGGTCGTGAATAAAAGTCATTGCCTGATCATCGACAGAACTCGAAAAAGCAACTTTAAATTTCCGGCCCATTTCTTGGCACAATGGGTTTCTCAAAAAATATTCAAAAAAAGCCTGGGCATAGGGTGTCACATCAAAGGCTTCTTTGGGATCTACCCCAGCATAGACCGATGCGGTGACATTCCTTACTGTATTTCCACACGCTTCTCGCAGTGTGATTTTATCTCTTTCTAATAAGGCCCAAAGCTCGGGGGTACGGTCCAAGGGGACATAATGCAGCTGGATATCTTGACGGGTAGTGATGTGTAAATTTCCAGAGGCAAAATCGTCAGAAACTTCTGCCATCCGCAGCAATTGTTTTGCGGTGAATTTACCCAAGGGGAGTTTGATTCGGATCATTTGCACTCCCTGTTGTCGCTGTCCGTAAACGCCCCTGGCCAAGCGCAGACTCCTAAATTTTTCCTCGTCTATTTTGTTGTTTTTAAAGGCATGGATTTTCTTTTCTAAATCCAAGATGTCTTTTTCTACTATGGGGTTTTCTATTTCGGTACGAAAGCTTTGCATCTGTTTATTGAATAAAACCAACACCTGCGGTGTTGTTGGTATGAGAATCTATAAGTATGAATGCCCCTAAATTTTTATTTTTATGATAGGGAGCGTGTAGGAGCGGTTGCGCCAATTGAAGGGCTACCTCACCGATGTCGTTCATGTTAAGGTTGTCGGTGGGTACAGACTTCCATGACTCCCAATCCATTTTGGCAGTCACTTCTTTGACTTTAATCAAGCATTTGTATACGCCTTGCTGTAGCCAATATTTCCCGTTTGGATTCAATGACTCGTTTTGCATCCAGCATATTTTGGCGTTGATTAGTTTTTCGGTTTTTAGGTTGTTGTTGGCGATGACCAGAGTATTCCCTCTGGAGGCATCTATTTCATCTTCGAGCAAAAGCGTTGCATTTTCACCAATGGCGGTTGTATTTTGTTTTACGCCATATTTTTCAATAGATTTAATTTTAGATTTTTGACCCGAAGGAAAAACTTCTATTTCATCTCCAGGGTTGAAACGTCCGCTTTTTATTTTTCCTGCAAAACCTCTATAGTCGTGATATTCCTCAGTTTTCGGACGAATGACGTGTTGTACTTGCATCAGCCCTTCACCGTGGACCGTTTCATCGAGGTTCAAATTTTCTATTAATGACAACAGGTCAATTCCTTTGTACCACGGCATTTTATGACTTTTGGCGATGACATTATCGCCCTTTAAGGCAGAAACAGGGATAAAGTGGCAGTTCGGAGTCCAGTCATAATCGCTGATCAACTTTTCGATTTCCTGTTGAATGGCATTGAATTGGATTTCGTCATAGTCAATCAGATCCATTTTATTGATGGTGATGACCAGCTGGTTAATCCCCAACAATTGCGTGATGTACAAGTGTCTTTTTGTTTGTTCCATTACTCCTTTTCTTGCATCCAAAAGAATAATGGCAACGTCAACATTTGAGGCTCCAGTAACCATGTTGCGGGTATACTCCACATGCCCTGGTGCATCAGCGATAATAAATCTTCTTTTTGGGGTACTGAAATAAAGGTGGGATACATCAATGGTAATTCCTTGCTCTCTTTCTGTCAGTAAACCATCTGTTGCTAACGAAAAGTCAATGTAATCATACCCCAAAGATTTACTTTTCTCTTCGATGGTTTCTACCTGATCAATTTTTAGAGAGTCGGTTTCGTACAGCAGTCGTCCGATTAGGGTACTTTTTCCGTCATCCACACTGCCTGCGGTTGTAATTCTTAAAATTTCCATGGGCGATTAGAGTTTAGAAGTAACCTACTTTTTTTCGTTCCTCCATGGCGCCTTCGGACCTCTTGTCGTCCATCCTGGCGCCGCGTTCCGAAATCGACGAACCTTTTATTTCATTGATTACGGTATCCAAGTCTGCAGCTTTTGATGGTACTGCGGCGGTACAACTCATGTCACCTACAGTTCTGAATCTAACGTGTTCTTGGAAGGCTTCGTTTGGATTGTGATGGATAAAATCAGAGCAGGGCATCAATTGTCCATCTCTAAAAAACACTGTTCTCTGATGGGAAAAATAAATGGAGGGAATCTCAAGGTTTTCATATCGGATGTATTCCCAAACATCGAGTTCTGTCCAGTTGCTGATGGGGAAAACCCTAACGTTTTCTCCAGAGTGTATTTGTCCATTTAATATGTCAAAGAGCTCAGGTCTTTGTAGTTTTTCATTCCATTGGCCAAAATCGTCTCTCACAGAGAATATCCGTTCTTTTGCTCTGGCTTTTTCTTCATCTCTTCTGGCACCTCCCATACAGGCATCGAATTTTAAGTTTTCAATGGTTTCCAATAGTGTAGTCGTTTGGAGGCTATTCCTGCTGGCATATTTCCCCTTTTCTTCCACGACCTTTCCTTGGTCAATGCTTTCTTGAACACTTCCAATGTGAAGATTAACTTGATATCTTTTCACCAATTCATCTCTAAGGGAAATGGTTTCGGGAAAGTTGTGACCGGTATCTATGTGCAATAACGGAAAAGGTATTTTTCCTGGAAGAAAAGCCTTTTTGCATAGGTGCAACAAGACAATAGAGTCCTTTCCTCCCGAAAACAGAAGAACAGGTTTATCAAATTGTCCAACCACCTCTCTTATGATATAGATGGCTTCTTCCTCCAAATAGGATAGGGTATTCATTTAATTATATTTTTTTGTTGTAGTGCAAACCACACTCTTTTTTACTCTCCTCCCACCACCAGCGTCCAGATCGAATGTCTTCGCCTTCTTGAACAGCTCGTGTACAGGGAGCACACCCTATACTGACAAAACCTTCCTTGTGCAGGCTGTTTTGGGGAACTTGTTTTTCTTGCAAGTAATTTTCCACTGTGGACAATTCCCAATGGGCGAGGGGATTGAATTTTGGCAGCCCAAAAGCAGCATCATAACCAAAGATTTTAATTTCATTTCTGGCTGTGCTCTGAGAGGCTCTTAACCCAGTAATCCACAAATCAACTCCTTTAAGAGCTTTTTGAAGTGGGTTAACTTTTCTGATTTCACAACATTCTTTTCGGTTTTCTACACTATCATAAAAGCTGTAGGGGCCTTTTTCATTGATTAGACTTTCCACGGCATGGCGCTCTGGAAAGTAGGTCGTTATCTTTTTTTGATATTTTGTTTGGGTATCTTCAAACACTTTGTAGGTTGCTTCGAAAAGTCTTCCTGTATCCAAAGTAAATACCTCTATAGGGTAATCATTTTTGAAAATCACATCAGCGATAATTTGGTCTTCTTGTCCAAAAGATGTAGAAAAGGCCATTTTTGAAAAGCCCAGCGTTACAAGTTTTTCAAAAGCTTGCTCTAACGAATAGTCCTTAAATGTGGCGTTGAGTTTTTCAATGCGATGGTTTTCCATTTCTAATTATTTTTTCCCCAGCGGAGTCGGTTCCAAAGGCGTTCATGAATAAAGTATAAAACTATTTTTGTTCCCCATTCAATAAAACCTATCGATAGGGCTTGAGAAATAGTTCCTGTGATAAAATAGGCGATGAGAATGGTGTCAAAAGTGCCCACCAGCCTCCAACTGATGGCTTTTAAGGCGCTCCTTGAAATGGATTCTTTTGGGGTGGTGTCTTTTTCAGGACTCTTTTTTCGAGCAAAATGTAGGTCTAAAAGCATACTCTTTGTTTTGTGATGGTACAAATTTATAATCTTAATATCTATAAAACAAATAATTCCTATAAAGTTTATAGGAATATAAGTATTATATTTTTTATTTATTATCTTGTACTGTATAATTATGATATCAAAAAAATGTAAATACGCCATAAAGGCATTGTTGTATCTCGCCGATCATCAGTCTGAAGACCGGTCTATATTTTCATCGGAGATAGCAGCAAAAGAAAAGATTCCCAAAAAATTTTTAGAAACGATACTAAGAGAATTAAGGAATTTTAAATTATTACAAAGTCAAAGAGGTAAGACAGGAGGTTACCGATTGATAAAAGATCCAAAAGACATATTTTTAGCGGAACTCATCCGACAGGTAGACGGCCCCATCGCCATGTTACCCTGTGTCTCTCTCAATTATTATTCTTCATGTGATGAATGTGATGAAGCACATTGTCAAATAAAAAGTGTCTTTGAGAAGGTTCGTGATAAAACGCTGAAAATTCTTACAACCACCTCTATTGAAACCATGCGTTCAAAAATTTAGAGCCGATTGATAAAACTCCCAAGGCTGTCTTTAAACTGAGTTCCTTCCAGGGTTCTGAGCTTGTTTAGTTTCTGATGTGCTTCTAATCCCCACAATAAAAATTCAGCCATAAAGTAATAGTCTTTTTCTTCCAGTTGCGGCTGCGCTTTTTTTATGATTTTTTTGATGGCGGGAATACTGTCCAAAGATTTCTGATAGTTTTTTTCATCAGTGTCATCCTCGATGAACAACTCATTCTCCTTAAAAAACCATTCTAATAGTGCATCATAAGGTCCTGGTTCATTGGGTTTTTCTAGCTTTTCAATTTTTGGAAAATAGCTAGGAAACAGGGTTTTGATAGCATTGGTGATGAGCTGAAAAGCCACCTCATTGGAACCTTCTTGCTCGCCTTCATAAACGAGCTCTATTTTTCCAATCATGGCAGTAATTATCCCCAAAAAATCGCCCATTCTTATGTTGGTATTACTGTCGTGGGTAATGAGTAATCTTCTTTCTGCAGTACTGATTAAGTTTTCGTAGGCAGTGATACTCATTCTGGTACTCACCCCGCTTTTGGCGTCAACGAATTCACTTCTTCTGGCTTCAAAAGCAATTTGCTCCAAGAGATCTTTCGCCAGTTCTGGTACATATATTTGGGATTCGTTTGCTGCGCTAATATTGGCTTCTTGTGCTGTGATTTTTTTGGCAATGGCCACACTGTGGGGATAATGCGTTAAAATCTGAGAACCAATCCGGTCTTTCAGAGGGGTAACGATGCTGCCTCTGTTGGTGTAGTCCTCCGGGTTGGCGGTAAATACAAACTGGACTTCGAGGGGAAGCCTCAGCTTAAATCCTCTGATTTGAATTTCTTTCTCTTGCAATATTGAAAAAAGTGCCACCTGAATCCTGGCTTGTAAATCGGGCAGTTCATTGAGTACAAAAATACAACGATGCGCCCGTGGGATCATCCCGTAGTGTATAACCCGCTCGTCGGCATAACTCAACTTCAGGGTGGCAGCCTTGATAGGATCAACATCTCCTATCAAATCTGCTACGGTAACATCTGGCGTGGCTAATTTTTCAAAAAAACGTTCGCTGCGGTGGATCCAATCAATGGGTGTTTCACCTCCTTTTTCATCAATTAATTCTATGGCCCATTTTGAAATAGGCTGCAGGGGATCGTCATTGATATCGGACCCTGCAACTACAGGGATCCACTCGTCGAGCAAGGCAGTCATTTTTCTGGCCAGTCTTGTTTTGGCCTGGCCTCTTAATCCCAAAAGATTGATGTTGTGACCTGAAAGAATGGCCCGTTCAACGTTTGGAATTACCGTGTTTTCATAACCGATAAGTCCCTCGAAGGTGCTTTCTCCTTTTCTAATTTTTTCCCTGAGATTTCTTGCGAGTTCTTTTTGAATGCTCTCTGGTTGGTATTCTGTTTTTTGAAGTGCTTTGAGGGTTTTTATTTTGGGTTTTTCCATGGGTTATCCGAATCTTTTTTTTCTGTTTTTTTCATAATCTTCGAAAATCATTTCACCGAGATTATTTAGTCCAGTGTAAAATGCTTTTCCATTGTTCACTTTGGTAAATTCCTGAACAAATTGTTTGAGATAGGGGTCCGAGGCAATCATAAAAGTTGTGATGGGGATTTTAGTTTTCTTGGCTTGCTGTGCCATGAGATAACATTTTTCAACGATAGTTTTGTCCAACCCAACACTGTTTTTATAATAACTCCCATCGGGCATTTTAAGACAACTGGGTTTACCATCGGTAATCATGAAAATTTGTTTGTTGGTATTTTTTTTCCTGCGGAGCATGTCCATCGCTAATTCCAAGCCCGCTACAGTATTGGTATGATAAGGCCCTACTTGAAGATAGGGAAGTTCTTGAATGGAGATGGGCCGGGCATCGTTTCCAAAAACCAAAACATCTAAGGTGTCTTTGGGGTATCGGGTTATGATTAATTCTGACAAAGCCATGGCCACTTTCTTGGCAGGGGTAATGCGGTCCTCTCCATAGAGTATCATGCTGTGGCTTATGTCGATCATTAACACAGTACTCATTTGAGATTTATGGTGTTTTTTCTCCACCATTAAATCATCTTGAGTAAGGTTAAACTCATCGATACCAGAATGAATTTGAGCATTTTTTATACTCTCAGTAAGCGCAATACTTTCTAAGGAATCTCCAAATTGAAAATTACTGAGGTCACCAGAGGTTTCATTTCCAACCCCAAGTTGATGGGTATTGTGATTGCCCAGACCAGACTTCCTGAGCTTTCCAAAAATTTGATTCAGCGCATATTCTCTAAGCAGTTTTTCAGTTTTTGCAGTGATTCCCATTGAGCGTTCGCTCCCATCGGGTTTAATCTCTGCTTTTACATATCCTTTTTCCAACAAATCCTCGATAAAATCATCGATAGTGTAGTCTTCATCTGTCAGCTGGTATTCCTTATCCAATTCCCGCAGCCAATCAATGGCTTCATCAAAGTCACCAGAGGTATGGGTAATTAATTCCTTAAATATTTCAAAGAGTTTTTCAAAGGGTGATTGGCTTATTTCTTTTGCTTGTTGAAATAAAATCCCCGTTCTGATATTAGAAAAATTCATTCAATAAATATTTATAGATTTCCAATCTTTTTCACCGATTATGCCTGGTTAAAATCATCGATATGATGTGATCCAAAAATAATTTGATGGGGTGCAAATTCTAAAGGGATTTCCTCAGCAATTTCAATCAAAGATAATTCAAAATATGATCACTGTCTTTCAAAAAAAGGTGGAAATTATTTAGATTTTTTTCCTCCTTTTATCTGAACCTGGGACTTTGAAAGTTAAAATTCAAGACATTGCACTTAAATTTGTTATATTTGCACAGCATTATGAAAATCTATCAGAGGCGACCATTGAGTCCCTCTTTTTTTTGAAATGAATTTTAACAACAGAGTAGAAGCATTATTGACGTCGGCGCTGGAAGAATACCCGAAAATTTTCTTAGTGGAATTGAAGATTTCAGCTGACAAATCTATTCGGGTCATCTTAGACGGTGACGAAGAAGTTAACGTGAAAGATTGCATTAACATAAGCAGGGCCATAGAGGGTTCGTTGGACCGGGAAGAGGAAGACTTTAGTATAGAAGTTGCTTCTGCAGGAGTGGGCAGCCCGCTTAAGTTACCAAGACAGTACTCCAAAAACTTGGGCAGGAAGTTGGAAGTCCTCTCAAATGAGGGATTGAAATACGAAGGCGCCTTGAAAAAGGTTGAAGAAGATGGGATTGAATTGGAGTGGAAACAAAGAGAACCCAAGCCTATTGGAAAAGGAAAAATAACAGTAACTAAAAATAAAACGATCTTGTTTGATGAAATCAGTCAAACCAAGGTGTTGATTAAATTTTAAAAATTCACAGATGGAAAATTTAGCTTTAATTGATTCGTTTTCAGAGTTTAAAGATGAAAAATTAATTGATCGAGTTACACTGATGGTGATTTTGGAGGAGGTGTTTAGAAACACCCTCAAAAGAAAATTCGGTTCCGATGAAAATTTCGATATCATTATCAACCCAGACAAAGGAGATCTGGAGATTTGGAGAAATAGGATTGTTGTGAAAGACGGAGAGGTAGAAGATCCCAATCAAGAGATCGAATTGACGGAAGCCCATAAAATTGAGCCGGATTTTGAAGTAGGTGAAGACGTTTCTGAGGAAGTGAAGTTGATCGATTTGGGCAGGAGATCTATACAAACGCTGAGACAAAATTTGATCTCAAAAATATTTGAACACGACAGCACCAATACCTTTAACCAATTTAAAGACCGAACGGGAGAACTCTTTACTGCCGAAGTGCACCACATAAGAAATAGGGAAATCATATTATTAGACGACGATGGAAATGAAATTATTCTCCCTAAAGACCGACAAATACCCAACGATTTTTTCCGTAAAGGAGACAATGTTAGGGGGGTTATCGATGTGGTTGAATTAAGAGGCAACAAACCAAGGATCATTCTCTCCAGAACCTCTCCTGTTTTTTTAGAAAAGCTTTTTGAACAAGAGATTCCCGAAGTTTTTGACGGATTGATCACCATCAAAAAGGCGGTCAGAATTCCTGGAGAAAAAGCAAAAGTGGCGGTAGATTCCTACGACGATCGCATTGATCCTGTAGGAGCATGTGTCGGAATGAAAGGTTCAAGGATTCATGGAATCGTCAGAGAATTGGGTAACGAAAATATTGATGTAATTAACTACACCAATAACCTCCAATTATTTATAACCCGTGCTTTGAGCCCCGCCAAGATAAATTCTTTAAAAATTGATGAAGACACCAAAAGGGTCCAAGTGTTTCTTAATCCAGACGAGGTTTCAAAGGCCATTGGAAGAGGAGGTCACAACATTCGTTTGGCAGGAAAATTGACCGGCTACGAAATTGACGTCTACCGTGAAGGAGTAGAGGAAGATGTTGAATTGACCGAATTTACCGATGAGATTGATGCTTGGGTAATCGAAGAATTTAAAAAGGTAGGACTGGATACTGCAAAAAGTATTTTAGAACTTGACATGGCAGATTTGATAAAGCGAACCGACCTTGAAGAGGAGACTGTGAAAGAGGTGTTCAAAATTTTAAATGCTGAATTTGAGGAGTAAACGTGGGGATTTTTCCTACTTTTGAAAGGAATTTAAATATATGGCAGAGACTTCAACCATTAGACTAAACGTAGCCCTGAGGGAATTAAATATTTCCTTGGATCGTGCTGTAGAATTTTTGTCGCAACAAAATATTGAAATTGAAGGAAGGCCAACTTCTAAAATATCAAAGGAGGTCTATCAAGTACTTTTGGATGAGTTCGAAACTGATAAATCTAAAAAAGATGCCTCACACGAGATCAGCGAAGAAAAACGAAAAGAAAAGGAATCTCTAAAGCTACTGCAAGAGCAGAAAGAACAGGAGCGATTGGAACAACAGCTGAAGCGACAAGAAGTTGTCAAGGCAAAGGCCTCTATTCAAAGACCGGTAACCTTAGGAAAAATTGACTTGGATGGTCCAAAGCCGCCGCCCCCCGCCCCAGCTAAAAAAGCGGAGAGTCAAGCAGAAGTTAAAGCAGAACCCGCTCAGGAGCCAGTAGAAAAAAAACAGATAGAAAAGGCTGCACAAGTTGAGGCCCCAAGCGTTGAGGCGGATAAAGGCGAGGTTGTTAAAGCACCAGAAGTAGGTGATCCTAATGCCATAAAAACCAACTATAAGACTTTGACGGGCCCAAAAAAAACTGGGCAAACCATTGATTTAGATAAGTTTAACAAAAAAGAAAAAGGCGTTGAGGAGGCGCGTAAGCGAAAGCGTAAAAGAATCAGTAAGGAGCCTACATCCAAACCTCCATCCAAAAACAATAACAACAGAAATCAAAGGGGTCCCAACCAAAATAATCGTCAAAACCAACAGCCGGTAAAAGCCGAGCCCACAGACGAAGAAGTACAAAAGCAAATTCGTGAAACCTTAGAGAAACTTCAAGGAAAGTCAAACAAGTCTAAGGGAGCCAAATACCGAAGAGATAAAAGAGATCAGCACCGTCAAAAATCAGAAGACGAACAGGCGGAACAAGAGGCCAGCAACAAGATCATAAAAGTTACTGAGTTTATCACCGTAGGAGAAATTGCTACACTGATGGAGATCAGCTCTACAGAGATCATTTCTGCGTGTATGACTTTGGGTATTATGGTTACCATGAACCAGCGTTTGGATGCGGAAACGCTCAGTATAGTAGCAGATGAATTTGGTTACCAAGTCGAATTTGTCAAAACAGAGCTGGAAGAAAGTATAAATGAGGATCAAGACCTTGAAGAAGATTTATCACCCCGAGCGCCCATTGTTACTGTAATGGGACATGTCGACCACGGAAAAACATCTTTGTTAGATTACATCAGAGAAGAGAATGTAATAGCGGGGGAATCAGGTGGGATCACACAGCACATTGGCGCTTATTCCGTAACCTTAAAGAACGATCAGAAAATCACCTTCCTCGATACACCAGGTCACGAGGCATTTACTGCCATGCGTGCGCGAGGAGCTCAGGTCACTGATATTGCCATTATTGTTATCGCGGCCGATGACGATATTATGCCGCAAACCAAAGAAGCCATCAGTCACGCACAGGCTGCAGGAGTTCCATTGATATTTGCCATCAACAAGGTTGACAAACCCAATGCCAACCCAGACAAAATCAAAGAAGCATTGGCCGGAATGAATCTTATGGTAGAGGAATGGGGTGGAAAAATTCAATCGCAAGACATATCCGCTTTAAAAGGAACAGGAATTGACGAGTTGCTCGAAAAAGTTCTCTTAGAAGCAGAGTTATTAGAACTTAAAGCCAATCCCAATAGAAAATCAAAAGGAACTGTCGTCGAAGCCTTTTTGGACAAAGGTCGGGGGTATGTTTCTACCATATTGGTGCAAACAGGAACACTCGAAATCGGGGATTATATTTTGGCGGGAAAACACAGTGGAAAAATCAAAGCCATGTTCAATGAAAGAGGAAATCCCTTAGAGCACGTTCCCCCTTCTACACCAGTCTCAATTTTGGGCTTGGATGGCGCTCCACAGGCGGGAGATAATTTCCATGTGCTGGACGACGAAAAAGAAGCGAAGCAAATTGCCGCAAAAAGAACGCAATTGCTTAGGGAGCAAAATGTTAGAACACAGAGACATATCACCCTCGACGAAATTGGAAGAAGGATTGCATTGGGAGAATTCAAAGAATTAAACATGATTCTTAAAGGCGATGTAGACGGATCTGTTGAGGCCCTCACCGATTCTCTTCAAAAACTCTCAACCGACGAAATTCAAGTCAATATCATACACAAGGGTGTAGGTGCCATTACAGAATCAGATGTTTTGTTAGCCTCTGCCTCCGATGCCATTGTTATAGGATTTAATGTGCGACCCATGGGCAACGCTCGGATGATTGCGGAAAAGGAAGAAATCGATATCCGATCCTACTCCATCATTTATGATGCCATCAACGATGTTAAAGATGCTATGGAGGGGATGTTATCTCCTGAAATGAAAGAAGAGATAACCGGGACCGCTGAGATTCGAGAAACTTATAAAATCTCCAAAGTAGGAACCATCGCTGGTTGTATGGTGAGCACTGGGAAAATTTACCGTAACTCAGGAATTCGATTGATCAGAGAAGGAGTGGTTGTTTTCACTGGAAAATTGACTTCTCTAAAGCGTTTCAAAGACGATGTCAAGGAAGTGGCCAAAGGTTATGACTGTGGTATTCAAATCAAAAACTTTAACGACATCAAGGAACTGGATGTCTTGGAATGTTTCCAAGAAGTTGCTGTTAAAAAGAAACTTTAGTCTTTCGTTTCAAGTAGGAAAGCAGACGGATAAGCTTTCTTGATTTCTTTAAGCTTATTGAGGCCGACATAATAGTTTTTAAAACGGCCTACCTGAACTTTGTAATTGGGTGTTTCGAAACTCAAGTTCACTTCCCATTCAGGAAAATCTACTTTTAAATTTTCTAACAACTCTTGGGCCCTTTTGTTGTCACCATAAAATAATTGTATGGTGAAAAAACTGGTAGCATAAGTTTCATAATCAATTTGTTTTTTAGTCTCCATCAATCGTGTTATGGTAGAATCTTGTTGAACATTGACCACCGCCTGTTGTGCCTTCATTTCAATGAAAGAAAGGTTTGTTAAAATGATCGCAAATAGAATGTTATATTTAGTTTTACTCATATCACAAAAGAACAAAAAAACCAAATATAGATTTTATAAAGTTGTATTAAATTAAACAACTATTTAGAATTAATATAAATTATAAAAATGTCTAAAGGGAGTCTTTAAGTTAAGAAGTCTATGACTTAAATTTGTATTGGATTTTAGAAACTATACCTTGTTGGCGCTACCAAATAAATTGATTAGACCCATACCGAATCAGCCCTTACTCGCAAAAGTCGGTACTTTTACTATCGCCTTATTTTTATTTTTTGCTTCCTTCTCGTTGGGGGCTCAAGAGTCTGATGTTCAGGCTGGAAAAAAGTTATTTAATGCAAATTGTGCGGCTTGTCACAAGCTCAATAAGAAAGCTGTAGGTCCTGCATTAAAGGGCGTTTCTGCTAAGTATGACCGAGAGTGGTTATACAGTTGGATCAAAAACAGTGCCGCCATGATCAAAGACGGCGATCCTCAAGCAGTTGCTGTTTGGGAAGAATACAACAAAGTAGCCATGAATGCCTTCCCTTTGTTGTCCAACACTGATATAGACAATATTTTAGCTTACACCGACTATACTCCACCTGCAGTTGTGGCCACTGCTGGAACCCAACAAGCTGTTGCTCCTGCCGCTGGTTCCGGATCTAACAACAACCTGATTCTCGCTGCCTTGGCATTGGTGTTTGTGATGCTGGTAGTCATGTTGTTATTGGTTCAAAGAACCTTAAAGCGAATTGCCATTGCCAGTGGTGTTGATGTAGCGCCTCCTGCCAAAGTTCAAAGACCTCCCATCTGGCAAGTAATTGTTAAAAATCAGTTTTTGATTTTCATAATGGTGGTAGGCTTCTTACTCAGCAGCGCCTACTTCGTTTATGGTTATCTCATGCAAATTGGTATCGATCAAGGTTATGCACCCGTACAACCCATTCACTATTCCCACAAAATTCACTCTGGCGCCAATCAAATTGAATGTAAATACTGTCATTCCTCAGCAAGGGTTTCCAAGCACTCAGGCATACCCTCTCTAAATGTATGTATGAATTGCCACAAAAATATAGCCGAGTACAATGGAGAGGAAGATCTTGACAATGGTTATACCAAGGAATTTTATACTAAAGAAATTAAAAAACTATACAAAGCAGTAGGATGGGATGAAGATCAACAGGCCTACACTGGCGATTCCCAACCTGTGAAGTGGGTGAGAATTCACAACCTTCCCGATTTTGTATATTTCAACCATGCACAACACGTACAAGTGGGAGGGGTACAATGTCAAACCTGCCACGGTCCTGTAGAGGAAATGGAAATTATGTACCAACACTCTTCACTGACCATGGGATGGTGTATCAACTGTCACAGAGAGACCAACGTCAAGGTGGAGGACAATGAATACTATGCCAAGATCCACGAGGAACTGTCCAAGAAATATGGAGTTGAAAAATTAACCGTCGCCCAAATGGGTGGATTAGAGTGCGGTAAATGTCACTATTAAATTCGTTTAAGCAGCATTATGTCATCAGATAAAGTTTATTGGAAAAGCGTAGCACAACTTGATAAGGAGAACGAGTTGGTTCAAAAGCTGGAGCAAAACGAGTTTGTTTCCAAGATTCCAGTAGATGAATTTTTAGGAGACGAAAAAACAATGAGTGAATCCAATACCAACCGTAGGGATTTTCTCAAATATGTAGGCTTCAGTACAGCTGCTGCGAGCCTGGTGGCTTGTGAGGGACCTGTCATCAAATCGGTTCCTTATGTGGTTCAGCCAGAACAAATTATTCCGGGAATAGCCAATTATTATGCCACCGCCATCGCCGACGGTTTTGATTTTAGGAGTGTCATCATAAAAACCCGTGAGGGGCGTCCCATTAAGGTAGAAAACAACAAAGAAGCCCCCACTCTTGGAGGAGGAAATGCCAGGGTTCACGCTTCGGTTCTGTCGATGTATGACATCAATAGGTTACAAGGACCCAAAGCGAGAGGGGAAGACATTAACTGGAAAAATTTCTATGCAGAAGTTGGTGCTAAGTTAAAAGCCCTATCGGTATCCAACAAGCCCGTTGTTTTACTAACACAAACTTTTGCCAGCCCTACCACCCAGGCAATTATTGACAACTTCATCGCCCAGTTTCCCAATGTGAAACACCTGGCCTATGACACCATTTCTTCAAGTGCAGCCCTACAAGCTTTTAAAAATATTTACGGAACAAACGCTTTGGCGGATTACGATTTTTCCAAAGCCGAAACCATTGTCTCTGTAGGGGCTGATTTATTAGGCGATTGGCAAGGTGGAGGTTATGACAGTGGTTATTCTCAAGGGAGGATTCCAAAAAAGGATTCGGAGAATTCTGGAATGTCTTATCACCTTCAGTTTGAATCGAACATGACCCTTTCAGGGGCCAAAGCCGATTTGCGTATTCCTACCGACCCTGCCACCCAAAAAAATATCATTGCCCAGATCTATGCTCAGCTAACGGGCGCTTCTTTAGTAAATAATTTAGCTCCGCAGTTTAAAAAAGCAGTGGACAATGCTGTAATAAAACTCAAGAAATCTGGTTCCAAAGCAGTGGTAGTTTCTGGAATTGATGATATTGCCGTTCAAGAAGTAGTCCTTGCCATCAATGCTTATCTCGGATCTGATGTCATTGATACTGCCCAACCCAAGTTGATCAGACAAGGGAATGACCAAGGGGTGATGCAGCTATTAGAACAGATCAAAAATGGCGAGGTAAAAGGTTTGATTACCGCAGGTATAAACCCCGGCTTTACCCTACCCAACGCCAAAGCCTTTACCGAGTCACTTTCCAAATTGGAATTGTCTGTGGCATTTGCCATGAAAGAAGACGAAACAGCTCTTGCATCAGAATATGTGGCTGCGGTTCCTCATTACCTTGAAGCTTGGGGTGACTATGAATTCAAAAAGGGGCATTATGCACTGGCACAACCCACCATACGCCCACTATTCGACACCCAACAATTTCAAGATGTATTGTTAAAACTCTCTGGTAGCAACAATACTTTTTACGAAGAAATAAAAGCCCACTGGTCGGAAAAAATTCTCAATGGCAGTTCCTGGAATCAAACACTACACGATGGTTTTTTCTCAAGTAACGAAACCTTAGAAAACGATGCAATCTCGATAGAGGTCAGTGTACAGATTCAAAATTTGTCAAAAGCATCTTCCGCTCCTATGGCATTGGTTTTGTACAGCAAAACAGGTATGGGAGATGGCCAACAATCCAACAACCCTTGGTTACAAGAATTCCCAGATCCGATTACCAGAGTGTCATGGGACAACTACCTCACCGTTTCTGCCGCAGATGCAAAAGCCATTGGACTAAAGAATGTGAATGTTGCTGACGGCGCCCTAAACGGGAGCTATGCAAAAGTTACTGTGGGCAACAACAGCCTTGTAGTTCCCGCTTTGATTCAACCAGGACAGGCCGTTGGCACTGTAGGATTGGCATTCGGTTATGGCGTGCGAAGCGGTTTGCAAGAAGAAATGAATATTGGGGTGAATGCTTTCCTACTTTACCAAAATTTTGATGAAGTGCAAGAAGTCAGCGTGAGTCCAGCGGAAGGTTTTCACGAGTTTGCTTGTGTACAGCTCCACAATACATTGATGGGGAGAGGTGACATTATAAAAGAAACAACTTTAGAGGTGTTTAACACTAAAGACAAAGCCTACTGGAATGCCATCCCTAAGGTGTCCAAAAACCATATGGAGTTCGAGGTTACCTCACCAGAGGTTGACATGTGGCAGGCATTTGACCGATCGGTAGGACATCATTTTAATATGTCTATTGACCTCAATGCGTGTACAGGTTGTGGTGCCTGTGTGATCGCTTGTCATTCTGAAAATAATGTACCCGTGGTAGGGAAAAAAGAAATCAGAAAGTCACGAGACATGCATTGGCTCAGAATCGATCGATATTATTCATCGGGGACTACATTTGAGGAAGACGACCAAACCAAAGAGAACATTTCTGGATTGGGCGATTCACTTACCACTTTCGGTGAAATGGAAACTGCATCAGAGAATCCTCAGGTAGCATTCCAGCCCGTGATGTGTCAGCATTGTAACCATGCTCCTTGTGAAACAGTTTGCCCAGTGGCGGCCTCTTCTCATGGACGACAAGGTCAAAACCACATGGCGTACAACCGTTGTGTGGGTACAAGATATTGCGCCAACAACTGTCCCTATAAGGTCCGAAGATTCAACTGGTTCCTATACAACAAAAATGATCAGTTCGACTATCACATGAACAATGACTTGGGCAGAATGGTATTGAACCCAGATGTAGTAGTTCGCTCGAGAGGGGTAATGGAGAAGTGTTCTATGTGTATTCAAATGACCCAGAAAACAATATTGGATGCTAAGTTGGAAGGAAGACCGATCGAAGACGGCGAATTCCAAACTGCCTGTTCCAATGCTTGTAGTAATGGTGCAATAGTTTTTGGCGACATTAACGATAAAGACAGCAAAGTGGCTGCCTTGAGAAAAGAAGACAGGATGTATCATTTACTGGAAAGTGTTGGCACAAAACCCAATGTGATGTACCAAGCCCTGGTAAGAAATACTGACGAATCTTAAAAAGAAAAAACCAATCGAATGGCAGCTCATTACGAATCACCCATAAGAAAACCCTTAGTAACTGGCGATAAGTCCTATCACGATGTTACTGTTGATGTTGCCGCCCCTGTAGAGGGAAAAGCGAACCGCCAATGGTGGATTGTCTTCGGTATTGCCCTTACCGCATTTTTATGGGGGATAGGTTGTATTACTTACACCATAGGAACAGGAATTGGAACGTGGGGATTAAATAAGACGGTCGGATGGGCCTGGGACATTACGAATTTTGTATGGTGGGTTGGTATTGGACACGCGGGGACATTGATTTCTGCAGTACTGCTGTTGTTCCGCCAGAAATGGAGAATGGCCATTAACCGGTCCGCAGAAGCCATGACCATATTCTCTGTAATTCAAGCGGGTCTTTTTCCCATTATTCACATGGGAAGACCTTGGTTGGCCTATTGGGTATTGCCCATTCCTAATACCTTTGGTTCTCTATGGGTGAATTTTAACTCTCCGCTATTGTGGGACGTTTTTGCCATTTCAACCTATCTATCGGTTTCTTTGGTTTTCTGGTGGACAGGATTGTTGCCAGATTTTGCAATGATCCGAGACCGTGCGATCAAACCCTTTCAAAAGAAAATATACAGCCTTCTGAGCTTCGGATGGTCGGGCCGGGCCAAAGACTGGCAACGCTTTGAAGAAGTCTCTTTGGTATTGGCCGGTTTGGCTACACCACTGGTACTTTCGGTGCACACCATTGTATCCTTTGATTTTGCTACCTCAGTAATTCCTGGATGGCATACAACAATATTTCCGCCTTACTTTGTTGCAGGGGCTATTTTCTCAGGATTTGCCATGGTAAATACTCTGCTGATCATTATGCGTAAAGTCTCCCATTTGGAAGACTATATTACGGTCCAGCACATCGAATTGATGAATATTGTCATCATGATCACTGGATCAATCGTAGGGGTCGCCTACATTACCGAGCTTTTTATCGCCTGGTACTCCGGGGTTGAATTTGAACAATATGCCTTTTTGAATAGAGCCACCGGACCTTATTGGTGGGCCTATTGGTCTATGATGACTTGTAACGTTTTTTCACCACAGTTTATGTGGTTCAAAAAATTAAGAACCAGTATTGTCTTTTCTTTTATCATTTCTATAGTGGTGAACATCGGCATGTGGTTTGAAAGATTTGTGATCATTGTGACTTCATTGCACAGAGACTATTTACCCTCTTCTTGGACCATGTTCTCACCCACTTTTGTGGACATTGGAATATTTATTGGGACCATAGGGTTTTTCTTTGTGTTGTTTTTACTTTACTCGCGCACGTTCCCTGTAATTGCGCAGGCAGAAGTAAAAACCATTTTGAAGTCCTCTGGAGAAAAATATAAAAAATTAAGAGACGGCGAATGAGCAGTAATCAAGTAATACACGCCTTGTACGACGACGATGACACACTATTGTCTGCAGTAAAATCGATCCGTGACAAAAAACACCACATCGAAGAGGTTTATACCCCCTTTCCAGTGCATGGTTTAGACAAAGCCTTGGGCTTGGCAGAAACCCGAATTTCGATAATGGCTTTTATGTATGGATGTATCGGTCTCACCGTTGCGATCTTGATGATGAATTATATCATGATTGAGGACTGGCCGCAAAACATCGGTGGAAAACCCAGTTTCTCCTATTTGGAAAACATGCCAGCTTTTGTTCCTATCATGTTTGAGATGACAGTCTTTTTTGCAGCCCACCTTATGGTGATTACTTTTTATTTAAGAAGTAAGCTGTGGCCTTTTAAACAAGCGGAAAACCCAAATCCTTTAACCACCGACGACAAGTTTTTGGTTGAAATTGAATTGCACAACGACGAAAAAGAACTCAAGTCCCTTTTGAAAAAAACTGGCGCTATTGATATTAAAACCGTTAAAAAAAAGGAAGATGATGAATAGAACTACTTTTTTTGGGCTGCTAATGGTATTGCTTTTGAGTTTGCATTCTTGTTTTGACCCCTCAAAGCCCAACTATCAGTATTTCCCCAATATGTATGAGCCTGTGGGTTATGAAACCTATGCGGATTCCGATGCATTTGCCAATGGAGTAGAAGCGCAACTTCCTGTAGCGGGATCGATAAACCGCGGTTGGGTACCCTACGAATTTCCAGACAATGCCGATGGGTATGAGGCTGCCAAAGCCGGGTTGATTTCTCCACTAGAGGTCAACGCTGACAATACCAAACAAGGAAAAGAATTGTATGGTATTTATTGTGCCGTTTGTCATGGAAACAAGGGCGCTGGCCAAGGGATATTGGTTACTCGTGAAAAATATTTAGGGGTTCCCAGTTACGCAGATCGTGATATTACTCCGGGGAGCATATACCACGTATTGATGTATGGTAGAAATGCCATGGGATCTCACGCAGGTCAGGTAAATGCTACCGAGCGGTGGCAGATTGCCCAACATGTGATGTCGTTGAGAAAAAGCTTAATTGATAAATAATTTGTTAAAAAAACGGTATGTATACTTTTCCTAATAAACTGAGAAACTTTTCCATTGTATTGATGGTTATAGGATTTTTAGGGTTGACTTATGGTTTTTTAACGGCCCCCAGCACCGTAGATGAAGCCATGGCCATGGTCGCCGATGAACATCATGGTGAAGGACATACCGCAGACCACGGCGACAGCCACGATACAACAGCAGATCACCACGACACCCACGCTACTCATGACAGTGCAGCAGCTGGACAGGGTGCAGACCACGCAGAACATGCTGGAGAACACGGAGAAGACCACCATGGAGAACATTTATTACACCAGTTACAAAACAAACCATGGGCAGCCCTATATGTAGCCGCCTTCTTTTTTATGATGATCGCCTTAGGAACTTTGGCTTTCTACGCGATCAATCGGGCCGCACAGGCAGGATGGTCCCCCGCACTCTTTAGGGTTATGGAAGGGATTACCGCCTATTTATTGCCCGGCGCATTGATCGTGTTTGTAATTCTGGCACTTTCGGGAATGCACCTCAATCACTTGTTTATCTGGATGGACCCAGAGGTAGTGGCCCACGACAAACTTATTCGAGGAAAAGTTGGATTTCTAAATGTCCCTGGATTTTTATTCCGGGCGCTGATCTACATTGGCGGATGGGCGACTTATCGTTATTTTTCAAGAAAATTTTCCTTGGCGCAAGACCAAGCTAATGATATTTCAAACCACAAAAAGAATTTTAGAATCTCAGCAGGATTTTTGGTCTTTTTCATCGTTACCGAATCCATGATGTCTTGGGATTGGGTGATGTCTATTGACCCGCACTGGTTCAGCACCCTATTCGGATGGTATGTTTTTGCCAGTATGTTTGTTTCTGGGATTACCACCATTGCTTTGGTTACCATCTACCTAAAGTCCAAAGGATACCTCGAGAAAGTAAATGACAGTCATATTCACGATCTCGGTAAATTTATGTTTGGCGTTAGTATTTTTTGGACCTATCTGTGGTTTTCGCAATTCATGCTGATTTGGTATTCAAACATACCAGAGGAAGTTACCTACTTTATCACGCGTATTGAAGACTACAACCTGCCCTTTTTTGGTATGTTGGTCATGAATTTTATTTTCCCATTGTTGATTTTGATGAACAGCGACTACAAACGAATCAACTACTTTATCATAATGGCGGGTATTGTTATTTTGTTGGGACACTATATGGATGTATTTAATATGATCATGCCCTCTGCAGTGGGTGACCAGTGGTTTATTGGCATTGCTGAGATTGGAGGATTTTCCTTCTTCTTTGGTCTATTCATTTACGTCGTATTCAAAGAAATTTCGAAAGCACCGCTCAACGCATCTGGAGATCCCTTGATGGGCGAGAGTGAGCGCTTTCACTATTAATTAATTAATGTTATAGGATAAATGACGATTTTATTGACACTTACGGTTTTAGCATTGATCTCGATTGCCATTTGGCAAATCACTAAGATATTTGAACTCTCTCAACCCAAAAAAGAGAACACCCAGGTAGCTGATGATGATGATAACCGATGGAATGGGCAGTTGATGTTTGCTTTTTTGATTTTCATCTATGGGATTACCCTTTTTTCTTTTTGGAAGTGGGGCGACGTGCTTTTACCTGGAGCATCATCCGAACACGGGATGGAATATGACAATTTGATGTGGATTTCATTTGCCATCATTTTCTTTGTCCAAACCATTACCCAAGCCCTTCTGCATTATTTTGCCTATAAGTACCGTGGTGAAAAAGGAAAAAAAGCATTGTTTTATGCCGATAACGATCGATTAGAAGCCATTTGGACCATCATTCCTGTGATTGCATTGGCGGGACTTATCCTTTATGGATTGTATACTTGGACAGACATCATGACTGTTGAGGAAAACGAAGATGCTCTGATTGTTGAGCTCTACGCCCAGCAGTTTAACTGGAAAGCACGATATGCTGGTGATGATGGAGTACTCGGCGATGCCAATGTACGCTTTCTACAAGACTTTGATGGAAAAAACCTCGTGGGTATTGATGCGACCGACCCCAATGGTTTTGACGATGTAGTGGTCCAGGAACTCCACCTGCCCACCGGTAGGGAAGTCATTTTCAAGATGCGATCGCAAGACGTTTTGCATTCTGCCTACATGCCACATTTCCGTGCGCAGATGAATTGTGTGCCTGGGATGATCACTGAATTTGCTTTTACACCCACCGTAACAACAGAGGAAATGCGACAAACAGCAGACGTCAAAGCAAAGGTGAAAAAAATCAATACCATCAGACGAGAAAATAGTAAAGAACTTATCGCAAAAGGAGAGGAAGCTTTAGAGCCTTATATCTTTGATTATTTGTTACTTTGCAATAAAATTTGTGGTGCATCACACTACAATATGCAGATGAAAATAATCGTTGAAACACCAGAAGAATTTGAAAAATGGATGACCGACCAGCAAACCTTTGCTGAGGTGATTCAATAAACCTAAATAAAAATAGATCATGTCAACAGCAGCAGCACAAGTACACGAAGGAGAGGATCACGGACATCATCATAAAGAAACCTTTATTACCAAATATGTCTTCAGTCAAGATCACAAGATGATCTCGAAGCAATATTTAATTACAGGCCTGTTTATGGGAATTATAGGGATTGCAATGTCCCTTTTGTTCCGATTACAACTGGCGTGGCCAGAACAACCCATGGGGATTATGTCAGCCTTGTTGGGCAAATGGGCTCCCGATGGCGTCATGGATCCAAACGTTTATTTGGCCTTGGTGACCATTCACGGTACCATTATGGTATTTTTTGTCCTCACCGCAGGACTCAGTGGAACTTTTAGTAACCTTTTGATTCCATTACAAATTGGTGCCAGAGATATGGCCTCAGGACTGCTGAATATGATTTCCTACTGGCTCTTTTTCTTGTCCAGTGTTATCATGGTTGCTTCGCTGTTTGTAGAAGCTGGACCGGCCGCTGCCGGATGGACCATTTATCCTCCATTGAGCGCACTGCCTCAGGCACAGCCTGGATCTGGGCTGGGAATGACCTTATGGCTGGTATCGATGGCCATTTTCATTGCTTCTTCTCTTTTGGGATCGCTAAATTATATTGTTACCGTTCTCAATTTGAGAACCAAAGGAATGACCATGAGTCGATTGCCGCTGACCATTTGGGCTTTCTTTATTACCGCTGTCATTGGGGTAGTATCTTTTCCAGTACTTTTATCAGCAGCGCTCCTTTTGATTATGGACCGTAGTTTTGGAACCTCCTTTTTCCTGTCGGATATATTCATTCAAGGAGAAGTGCTTCACTACCAGGGCGGATCTCCCGTTCTCTATGAGCACCTTTTCTGGTTTTTGGGACACCCAGAGGTATATATAGTGTTGCTTCCTGCATTGGGAATCACCTCGGAGATCATAGCAACAAACGCTAGAAAACCAATTTTTGGTTACCGCGCCATGGTAGCCTCTATTTTGGCGATAGCCTTTTTGTCCACCATCGTATGGGGGCACCATATGTTTATCTCTGGAATGAATCCATTCTTGGGATCTGTCTTTACTTTTACAACATTACTGATCGCCATCCCCTCGGCGGTGAAAGCGTTTAACTATATCACGACCTTGTGGAAAGGAAACCTTCAGTTGAATCCTGCCATGCTATTCTCCATAGGGTTGGTGTCAACCTTTATCTCGGGCGGTTTGACCGGTATTATATTAGGGGACAGCACACTCGATATCAACGTTCACGACACCTATTTCGTTGTTGCCCACTTCCATTTAGTGATGGGAATTTCAGCGCTCTATGGTCTTTTTGCTGGGGTTTATCACTGGTTTCCCAAGATGTTTAAAAGGATGATGAATAAGAACCTCGGTTATCTCCATTTTTGGGTGACTGCCATATGTGCTTATGGTGTGTTTTTCCCCATGCACTTTATTGGAATGGCGGGGCTCCCGAGAAGGTATTATACCAATACTGCTTTTCCTTATTTTGACGACCTTGCCAATATTAACGTGGTCATCACCGTATTTGCCTTGGTAGCTGGAGCAGCACAGTTGGTATTCCTCTACAATTTTATTCACAGTATTTTTTATGGAAAACCCGCCGAGCAGAATCCATGGAAATCAAACACCTTAGAGTGGACTGCACCTATAGAACACATACATGGAAACTGGGAAGGAAAAATCCCGGAAGTACACCGTTGGGCCTACGATTACTCTAAGCCCGGACATGAAGAGGACTTTGTTCCACAACATATCCCCTTAAAAAAAGGAGAAGAAGAACTCCAACACTAAACTACCTTACAATTAAATTAACAGGCTGCCTTAGGGCAGCCTTTTTTATTGTCACAACTACCTGAATAAAAGGCTTTTTGGTATTTAAAAAATAAGGACGGTTATAAATATCATTCCCTCATCTGGGGATTTAATTACTAATTTTTAATCATTTATCTTTGTTAGAGATGAATGAATTCTTAGATCCTTCAGGAGATCAGTTTACCCCCGAGGAAAGAGATGTCGATAAAGCCTTGCGGCCCGAAAACTTCGATGACTTCGCAGGGCAAGACACTATCTTGGAAAACCTCAAGGTTTTTGTGGCGGCCGCCAACCAGCGGGAGGAAGCATTAGACCATACGCTTTTTCATGGACCCCCTGGATTGGGAAAAACCACCTTGGCCTATATTTTAGCTGGAGAATTACAAGCCGGGATCAAGATGACCTCAGGCCCAGTTTTGGACAAACCTGGAGACCTGGCCGGACTTTTAACCAACCTCCAACCCAGAGACATTTTGTTTATTGATGAAATTCATCGGTTAAGCCCTATCGTTGAGGAATACCTCTATTCTGCCATGGAGGATTATAAAATTGATATAATGATTGAAACGGGTCCCAATGCCCGTACGGTTCAAATCAATCTAAACCCTTTTACACTGGTAGGGGCAACTACAAGATCGGGCTTGTTGACCGCACCCATGCGGGCGCGTTTTGGGATCACCAGCCGATTGGAATACTACAACACAGAACTGCTGTCCACCATCATTGAGCGCAGCGCAGCCATCCTGAAGGTTGACATCAAAAGCGATGCCGCCATCGAAATAGCAGGACGAAGCCGAGGGACACCCCGGATTGCCAATGGCCTTCTCAGAAGGGTCAGGGACTTTGCCCAGATAAAAGGGGATGGGAAAATTGATATTAAAATCACACGCTACGCCTTAAATGCACTAAACGTCGATGCCCATGGTCTCGACGAAATGGACAACAAAATCCTCACTACACTGATCGATAAATTTAAAGGAGGCCCCGTGGGTATTACCACTTTGGCAACTGCCGTTTCTGAAAACGGTGAAACCATCGAAGAGGTCTATGAACCTTTTTTGATCCAAGAGGGATTTTTGGTAAGAACTCCGAGAGGTAGAGAAGTAACAGAATTGGCCTACCGTCACTTGGGAAGAATTAAAGGCAATCAGGGAGGGTTGTTTTAAAATGAATCCAAAAGACCACACACATTTTATCAAGACTGAAGCCAAAAAGTTAGGTTTTTTATCCTGTGGAATCTCAAAAGCAGAATTTTTGGAGGAAGAAGCCCCCCGTTTAGAACAATGGCTAAAGGAGGGAAAGCATGGGAAAATGGCCTATATGGAAAATCATTTTGACATGCGACTGGATCCCTGTATCCTCGTACCTGGAGCCAAAAGTGTCATTTCTCTTCTGCTAAATTATTATAGCCCCGAAGAACAATCCGTTGATGCACCAAAAATATCTAAATATGCTTATGGTACCGACTACCATTATGTGATCAAGGACAAGCTTAAACAACTCTTTAAAATACTCAAAGAAGATATTGGAGAGATTAACGGTAGGGTATTTGTAGATTCTGCTCCTGTGATGGACAAGGCATGGGCCGCCCGAAGCGGTTTGGGGTGGATGGGTAAAAACACCAACCTGATCTCTCAAAGAGTAGGCTCTTTCTTTTTTATCGCGGAGTTGATCGTAGATCTGGAATTGGAATATGACACTCCTGTAACGGATCACTGCGGCAGTTGTACCGCCTGTATTGACGCTTGCCCTACGGAGGCCCTGACCCCTTACAATATCGATGGGAGTAAATGTATTTCCTACCTCACCATCGAATTAAAAGACCAAATCCCAAATGAATTTAAAAACCAAATGGACGACTGGGTTTTTGGTTGCGATGTGTGTCAAGACGTTTGCCCATGGAACCGATTTTCTAAACCCCACAACGAACCTCTTTTTAATCCTAAACCTGAATTGCTCCAGTACAGCAAAAAAGACTGGGAGGAAATTACGGAAACAACTTTTGATACCCTATTTAAAAATAGTGCAGTAAAGAGAACCCGTTATGAGGGACTAAAAAGAAACCTTTCTTTTATAAACCCCTGATTTAGATCAGATTCAATTAGTTTGTATTGCGTTTTTGAGAATATTTGTTAGAGCCCACGTTGGGCGGTAAGGAGGTTTTCTGATCTTTTTTTTGTGGCGATACATTCAGTGATCCACAACCGATTACCATCATACCCAAACAAAATGTGAATATTAGACGTAAGATTTTTGGGGTCATTTTTTTTGAATTTAGAGTTTGTTAAAACATCATTCTAACACACCAATTTTATAAAAAAAATTGAATTATACAACTGGAGATTGTACGCCCCTATAACTGTAATGATTTGTTTAAATTACGCTATATTTAAGTAACCAAATCTTACAAATATGAAACGAACGCATTATGTCAAACAGTGTTTTGCACTGCTTTATTTATTTTCAATGCCACTGTTTTCTCAAGATCGCGAGATTTACAATCCAGGACTAATTACCGAAGAAATATATTATCAGCCCCAGGATTATGTTTATGTTGGCGCCTATACAAAAGGGCTTGAGGGACCTGCGGTTGACAATCAAGGAAATCTATATTTTGTCAACCCACTGCACAGGGGATCCATAGATAAGGTAGATATCCAGGGAAACTTCACATTGTTTATCAAACACTTGCCCCAAGGAAGTGTTGCCAATGGCATACGTTTTGGTGGCGATCAGCAAATGTTTCTTGCCGACTATACCAATCATAACATATTAACGGTAAACCTATCTACCAAACAGGTGAAAGTATATGCCCACGATAGCTTGATGAATCAACCCAATGATTTGGCGATATGTTGCAATAACAGAATGTTTGCCTCTGATCCCAACTGGAAAGACAGCTCGGGCCAACTCTGGAAGGCAGAAAACGGAAAATTAAGCTTGCTCTTAAAAGATTTAGGAACTACCAATGGTATAGAGGTAAGCCCAGATGAAAAAACATTGTATGTCAATGAAAGTGTTCAAAGAAATATTTGGGCTTTTGATTTGGATGCCTAAGGGAATATTTCCAATAAAAAACTCTTTCACAAATTTAAAGACCACGGAATGGATGGGATACGGTGCGATATAGCAGGCAACCTCTATGTAACCCGATATGGAAAAGGAACCATAGCAAAATTATCTCCACAGGGTGAATTGTTACTAGAAATCAGTTTAAAGGGAAAAAAACCCTCAAACATTGCATTTGGTGGAAAAGACGGTAGAACCGCCTTCGTAACATTACAGGACCGTGCTTACCTCGAAACTTTTCGGGTAGAAAAACCCGGCAGATCATTAAAGCAGTAATCAGAAAACCACTTCATTTCAATATTTTAACGGAACATAAAATTGAGACCAATAGCGGTCAGCACATATACCCCTTACTTGTTAGAATCTAAATGCTTTCTTCCAATAATCCGACCGATGTTTTACTATTTTTGTAATAGAAAAGCCGTTTATGAATAAAAACCAGCTAAGACGCCAAGCTTTGGTTTACCATGCCAAGCCCCGTCCTGGAAAAACAGAAGTAGTACCGACCAAAAGCTATAGATCCCAAAGAGATTTAGCTATGGCATATTCTCCAGGAGTAGCCATTCCCTGTAAGGAAATAGAAAAACAGCTGGACCAGGTATACAAATACACCAATAAGGGAAATCTGGTAGCGGTAATTTCCAACGGAACAGCCGTTTTGGGTCTCGGGGACATTGGGCCAGAGGCTTCAAAACCGGTGATGGAAGGAAAGGCATTACTTTTTAAGATATTCGCCGACATTGATGTTTTTGATATTGAAATCAACGAAAAAGACCCTGAAAAATTCATCCAAACCGTAAAGGCCATTGCGCCTACTTTCGGAGGAATAAATCTGGAAGATATCAAAGCTCCTGAGGCCTTTGAAATAGAAAACAGACTTAAAGAAGAGCTTGACATTCCTTTGATGCACGACGACCAGCACGGCACTGCCATCATCTCATGTGCAGCGCTTTTAAATGCTTTAGAGCTGTCGAATAAAAACATAGATTCGGTAAAGATTGTTGTCTCGGGTGCTGGAGCAGCTGCCATCTCTTGCACACGGCTCTATCAATCTTTTGGCGCTAAGAAAGAAAATATAATAATGCTGGACAGCAAGGGAGTGATCCGTCAAAACCGCCCAAACCTGAGCCCGCAAAAAGCAGAATTTGCTACCCACAGAACCTTAGACACGCTCGCTGAGGCTTTGGAGGATGCCGATGTTTTTATTGGATTGTCTCAGCCCAATATTTTAGATCAGGCTATGTTGCTGTCCATGGCAAAAAACCCTATTGTTTTTGCAATGGCAAATCCCACCCCAGAGATCGATTATGACTTGGCGTGTAGGACCAGAAAGGATATTATCATGGCCACGGGCAGATCCGACCACCCCAACCAAGTCAACAATGTGCTGGGGTTCCCTTTTATTTTTAGAGGAGCATTGGACGTAAGAGCAACAAAGATCAACGAGCCCATGAAAAAGGCTGCCGTAGAGGCCCTGGCGAAATTGGCAAAGCAATCTGTGCCAGAGCAAGTCAATATTGCCTATGAGGAAACCAAACTCAACTTTGGAAAAGACTATATTATTCCAAAACCCTTTGATCCAAGGCTGATTGTTGATGTACCCATTGCAGTGGCAAAAGCGGCCATAGCCTCTGGTGTTGCACAAGAACCCATTGATGACTGGGAGGCCTATGAATCGGAATTGGCGGAGCGCTTAGGGGGACATCAAAAGGTATTGAGAATGATTCATGATCGGGCCAAGTCCGATCCAAAAAGAATTGTATTTGCCGAGGCCGATCAACTGGATGTGCTCAAGGCTGCCCAAATTGTCAACGAAGAAAAAATTGGGATTCCTATTTTATTGGGAAATAAAGAGACCATTGAAGAATTGATGAAATCCATCGATTTTGAGGATACGGTTACCATAATTGACCCTAAGAGCAGTGATCAAAGTGAGAGCAGACTGCGCTATGCCGAAGCTTTTTGGGAGACCCAAAAAAGAAAAGGAAAAACCCTCTATGAATGTAAAAGTTTACTCAAAGAGCGAAATTACTATGCGGCAATGATGGTCAGGGCAGGCGATGCTGACAGTATGTTGTCTGGGTTTTCTCGAAAATACCCTGCCGTGGTTAAACCTATTTTTGAGGTCATTGCTAAGGCGAAAGGGGTAGACAGAGTTGCTGCGACCAACCTTATGCTCACCGAAAGAGGGATGCTTTTTTTGGCAGATACTTCTATCAACGTAGATCCCTCTGCCAAAGAATTGGCCAAGATTGCCCACATGACTGCACAAGTGGTGAAAATGTTTGGCGTAGATCCCGTGGTGGCCTTGTTGTCCTACAATAACTTTGGTTCTTCGCCTTTCCCACAGGCAAAAAAAGTAGCGCAAGCAGTGAGTTATTTACACCGTCTTCATCCCAATTTAATTGCCGATGGCCCCATACAATCAGATTTTGCTCTAAACAATAAAATGTTGGGTGAACGCTTTCCTTTTTCATCCCTAAACAATAAAAAAGTAAATACCCTAATTTTCCCCAACTTAGACGCTGCCAATATTACCTACAAAATCATAAAAGAACTGGGAAAAACATCCTCTATCGGCCCCATATTGATGGGTCTTGAAAATTCTGCACACATCCTCCAATTGGGTGCCTCGGTCGATGAAATGGTAAATATGGCTGCCATCGCTGGAATTGATGCCCAAGAAAAACTTAAACTTAAGTCAAAAATATGATCACACAAATCAAAGGAAAATTAATAGAAAAAAACCCAACCCAAGTGGTGGTCGACTGCAATGGAATAGGTTATGAAATCAATATTTCTTTGCATACCTTTTCCAGTATTTCCGCTGATGAAAACATACAATTGTACACCCACCTACAGGTGAGAGAAGACGCCCATATTCTTTATGGATTTTTTACGGTGCAGGAAAGAGCTGTTTTTAGATTGTTGATCTCCGTTTCTGGCATTGGAACCAGCACCGCCAGAACCATGCTTTCCTCTCTTTCACCGGCACAAATTCAGTTGGCCATTGGATCAGAGGATGTCCCAACCATACAAGGGGTAAAAGGAATTGGATTAAAAACAGCACAGCGTGTTATTATCGAACTCAAAGATAAAATAAGATCCATCCAAGGAAGTGAAGAAATACCTGTTCATAAAAGCAATACAATCAAAGAAGAAACGTTATCAGCATTAGAGGTTCTTGGCTATTCAAGAAAGGCCTCTGAAAAAGTTGTTGATAAACTCATTCAAAGCAACCCTGAAATTTCCGTAGAAGATTCAATTAAAGGAGCTTTGAATAAACTCTAAATCTCTTTGATCTGTAAAAAAAAGGATAAAAAATTAAACTTAAATTATCTCCTACTTCCACTTCTTTTAATATGTAGTATCACACTGTGGGGACAGCAGGAAAGCAGCTATGATTTGTCCAAATCCAAACTTACGCAGACCAAGAACATCAGTTCAAAATACACTTATGATGCCTCATCTGGCATGTATATTTACACCGAAACCATAGGCGGTTATCCAGTAAACACTCCGTTGGTGATGAGTGTTAAAGAATTTCAAGCCATGGTGTTGGCGGAGCAAATGAAAGGGTATTTCCAAGAAAAAATTGCTGCCCTTTCTGGGAACGCTGAAAATTTAAGCGAAACTCAGAAAAATCTTCTTCCAGAAGTCTATGTAAACAGCAAATTTTTTCAATCTGTTTTTGGGAGTAATGTGATTGATATTGTTCCCCAAGGATCTGTAGGAATTGACTTAGGAGTCCGTTATCAGAAAAATGATAACCCTGCTGCCTCTCCGAGAAATCGCCGGAGTTTTGGTTTTGATTTTGATCAAAGAATCAGCCTCAGCTTGCTGGGAAAAATAGGGGAGCGCTTGCAGATCACCGCCAACTACGACACGGAGTCTACTTTTGATTTTCAAAATCTGGTTAAAATTGAATTTAATCCGATTCAGATCGCCGAAATTTCGGAGATCATTCCAGAGCTGGGAGATGCGCAGCGCAGTAGGCTGGGAGATAGGGCACAAAATGCGCTGGATAAAACCAAAAATATTACCGAAAAAGCCGCTGGCGTGCAGCAAAAAATTGGAGATTTTCAGAGTACCTACGACGAAGCCCGCCAAAAAATACTCGATCTAAAATCTAAAGCAGAAAACACTTCCGATATCACTGCTATGGGGGTCGGTAACAACGTGGCTGACTATCTCAACGGGAAAGTTACTGAAGACGCCATTTTGCAGAATATAAGTATAGGGAACATAAGTATGCCTTTAAACAGCAACCTCATTCAAGGAGCACAAAGCCTGTTTGGGGTAAGAACCGACCTCAAATTTGGTAAAACCACCCTGTCAGCCGTTTTTTCTGAGCAACGCTCACAGTCCCAAAACGTCGTAGCGCAAGGTGGGGGAACCCTTCAAGAGTTTAATATATTCGCCTTGGATTATGAAGAGGATCGGCACTACTTTCTGGCTCAGTATTTTAGGGACAATTACGACAAATTTCTTAAGAACTATCCCTATATCAACTCTCCCATTCAGATTACCAGAATTGAAATTTGGATTACCAACCGAGGGTCCCAAACCCAAAATATTAGGAATGTAGTTGGTTTTCAAGATTTAGCGGAAAGTGATCCCAACAAAACCACCCTCGACGATAAAATCACCAATTTTTTTACCGGAAAAAGTTTGACCAGCCCTCCTTCCAATGAAAACAACCGATTGGATCCAGAGTCGATCGGCAGGGGAGGGATAATGAGCAATGACATTAGAGATATTGCATCGATAGCGCGTTCTTTTGGTGCCAACAGCAATGCCATCAACGAAGGATTTGACTATGCCGTTTTAGAAAGCGCAAGAAAACTGAATTCAAATGAATATAAACTGCACCCACAACTGGGCTATATATCTTTAAACCAAAGGTTGAGCAACGATGAAGTATTGGCGGTAGCGTTTCAATATACCTACAGAGGGAAAGTATATCAAGTAGGGGAATTTGCCAATGGCAGTATAGAATCCACATCGGTAACACAAAACCCTGAAGGCGGGACTCAGGCGATCAACAACAACAGTTTGGTCGTAAAACTTCTAAAAAGTAATATTACTGACGTGCGGCAACCCATCTGGGATTTAATGATGAAAAATATTTACAATACTGGGGCTTTTCAACTATCTGAAGAAGATTTCAGGCTCAGTATTCTATACTCAGATCCCTCGCCCATCAATTACTTGACACCGGTAGATAAATCGATTTGGCCTGAGGAAATGAATAAAAAAATTCTGTTGAACACATTTAATTTAGACAAACTCAATTTCTATCAAGACCCCCAGCCCGAGGGAGATGGATTTTTTGATTATCTGCCGGGGGTCACCATTGAACCCCAATACGGAAGAATTATTTTTCCAAATGTGGAGCCTTTTGGAGAATATTTATTTGATCTTTTGGACAACCCAAATTCTCAAAGGGAAGATTATAAAAACGCTGAATCCTACAATGCAAATCAAAAGCGGTATGTTTTCAACGACATGTATCTGAGAACCAAGGCGGCGGCATTGGAGACCACAGAAAAAAATAAATTCCAATTAAAAGGGCGTTACAAGTCCGAAGGAGGAGATGGTATTCCTATTGGTGCGTTCAATGTTCCTCAAGGATCAGTAAAAGTCACTGCAGGAGGAAGGGTCTTGCGCGAAGGACTCGACTATACCGTAAATTATGCCATAGGAAGGGTGAAAATTTTGGATCCTGCATTGGAGGCCTCAAATATTCCCATAAATATTTCGGTAGAAAACAACTCTTTTTTCAATCAACAAAACAAAAGATTTTCGGGGTTCAACTTGGTTCATAAAGTCAGTGATAAAGTTGTTTTTGGGGCGACCCTACTCAACCTTAGTGAAAACCCACTGACCCAAAAAGCAAATTATGGGACGGAGCCTGTAAACAATACCATGATCGGTTTCAATACCAATTTTTCTACCGAACTGCCATTTTTAACCCGTTGGGTAAACAAAATACCAACCATCAAAACCAATGTTCCCTCCAATTTATCCTTTAGGGGTGAAGTAGCAAACCTCATTGCAGGCAAACCAAAAAACACCCAGCTGCAAGGAGAATCCAACGTCTATATTGATGATTTTGAAGGTGCTCAAACCAACATCGATATCAAGGGATTTAATTCGTGGAAACTTTCCAGTATTCCCTATAAAAACTTCAAAGGGGCTGATGCACTTAACAACGACCTTAAAGCGGGGTTTGGAAGGGCAAAAATGGCTTGGTACTCCATTGATCCAATTTTTTACGCCGGTGGAAGACCCTCGGGGATCAACAACGATGATATTTCCCTCAATACTACACGCAGGATTTTTATCAAAGAGATTTTTCCAGAACAAGATTTGGTTCAAGGGACAACCACCGTTCAAAACACCCTTGACTTGGCCTACTACCCAGATGAAATTGGTCCTTATAACAATGTCACAGCAGCGGAATTTAAAGCAGATAAAAAGGAGAACTGGGGGGGGATTATGCGCGCGATTAATGCGACCAATTTTGAACAATCGAATGTTGAATTCATTGAATTTTGGTTATTGGATACCTTTGACGAAGTACCCTCTGAACAAGATGACTTGGGATCGCTGTATTTCCATTTGGGGAATATTTCCGAGGATATTCTCAAAGACGGCCGGAAACAATTTGAAAATGGCTTGCCAGGACCCACCGCCCAAAACTTGGTGCACCAGACCTCCTGGGGAAAAGTACCTTCCACACAGTCCCTTCTCTACGCCTTTAACACTGTCGCTGAGGACAGGGCAGTTCAGGACGTTGGGTTCGATGGCTTGGACGACAGCCAAGAGCGATTGATTTATACCAATGGCCCCTCAGAAGATCCTGCGCGGGACAACTATCAATTTTTTGTAGCAGCAGATGGAGGTATTTTAGACCGTTACAAAAATTACAATGGCACCGAAGGGAATGCACCCATCGGTTTTTCTGATACCGACAGAGGAAATACCACTGAGCCGGATTCTGAGGACATCAATCGAGACCAAAGTATGAATACCATCGACAGTTACTTTGAATATCGAATCCCCATATCGAAATCTATGGGAGTGGGCAGTCATCCCTTCATTACCGATGTTCGTGAAAATGTAAAAGTCGTAGTACCCAACGGAGATGAAATCACCACCCGATGGATTCAGTTTAAGGTGCCTGTTCAAAAGGGTTATTATGAAGACACCCAGTTTGAAGAATATTTTGAGGCCGTCAATAACATAGAAGATTTACGTTCCATAAGGTTTATGAGAATGTTGCTCAAGGGGTTTTCACATCCCGTAGTACTGCGATTTGGTACATTGGATTTGGTCAGGGGAGATTGGAGGCGATACAATCAAAAGCTTAACAAAGAACTCCCCAACTATAGCAACACAACAGTAGACATCAGCACCGTGAATATTTTGGAAAATGAAAACCGAATACCCATCAATTATGTTTTACCACCGGATATTCAGCGGGAACAAATCAACAACAACAATACCATTGTCCGTCAAAACGAACAGTCCTTGTCCTTTAGAATTTGTGATCTTCAGCCTATGGATTCAAGGGCCGTTTATAAAAATGTAAATGTTGACCTGCGGCAATACAAAAACCTCAAGATGTTTTTACACGCAGAGTCAATCGTGGGGCAAGAGCCCTTGCCAGGGGAAGGTACGGCCGAAGATTACGACCGTCGCTTGGTGGCTTTTATTCGATTGGGAACCGACTTTTTAGACAATTATTATCAAATCGAAATTCCTTTAAAACCCTCGGACTACGCAGAGAGCTCCAGCAACAAGCTCACAGCAGAGGAGGTTTGGCAACCGGAATCCAACGCGTTGGAGGTACCCCTCAAGCTACTGGCAAAACTAAAAGCTGCTGCCATCAATAATGCGAGTTTTAGCAGGGTGGCCTACTTTGATGAAGAGCTCAACCCTGTTAGTGAGTTTTCCCCTATCAGTGCTTTGCCTGGGTTTAAGCGTTATAAATTTGCAGTAAAAGGAAACCCCTCATTGGGGTCTATAAAAACCCTGATGATCGGCGTTAAAAACCCTTCACAACAACTGGGGGACGAACTTTGTGGGGAGGTGTGGTTTAACGAATTACGGATTGCAGGGATAGATTCAAAAGGCGGTTGGGCAGCTGTGGGTGCCATGGATGCTAATGTTGCCGATTTTGCCAATTTATCTGCAACCGCGAGAATGTCTACCATTGGTTTTGGGGCCTTGGACCAAACTCCCAATCAGAGCAATCGGGAGGACATGAAGCAATATGACGTGGTGACCAATATCAATTTGGGACAGCTTTTACCCAAAAAATGGGGCCTACAAGTTCCCCTGAACATCAATGTGGGAGAAACTTTTATCACCCCTGAATACGACCCATTTTACCAAGACATACTCTTGGAAGATCGTTTAGACGCCTCCAAAAGGGGCAGTCAAAGAGATTCTATAAACAACCAGGCCATAGACTACACCCAAAGGAAAAGTATCAGCCTGATCGGAATAAGAAAAAATAAAACCACAGAGCGGCCTACGCGTTTCTACAGCCCCGAAAACTTCGACTTTTCTTATGCTTATAATGAACTTTTTCACCATGATTATGAAGTTGAAAATCAACGGGACCAAAACCTCCAGATGGGGGTTAATTACGGGCATTCCTTTAAAACACTTGAAATCAATCCATTTAGGAAAATGGCGGCTTTGAATAGAAAAAAATATTGGCAGTGGCTAAAGGAGCTTAATTTTAATTTGATGCCCAGTAACCTGGAAATTACATCTTCCATTAACCGTGATTTTAGCAGTCAGCGTTTTCGACAAGTTTACATGGAAGGGGCTAGTACGGGTGAACAGATTCCCCTTCCGGATCTCCAGCTGAGAAATTACCTTTTTGACTGGTCCTATACCATCAATCAAAATCTAACCCGATCCTTGCGATTTAACTTTACGGCTTCCAACAACAATATTGTAAGAAACTTTTTTGAGGACGATCCTAACAACCCCTTTGGAAGGGTCAATAAAGACTTGGGAATTTGGGATGGAATTTGGGATACAGGACTAACAGATCGCCATTTTCAATCGCTATCACTGAATTATAAAATCCCATTACGGCTCATACCATTTTTGAGTTTTATCGACGCCAATTACAACTACACAGGAGATTTTAGTTGGCAAAGAGGTTCCAATGCCATGGCGGCTGTAGTCAACGACGACGGGCAGATGTTAGGCCAAGTAAACACCATTCAAAATGCCAATACAAAAACGTTGACTGGATCCATTTCTTTTGATAAACTCTACACCATTTTAGGATTAAAATCTAAAAAATCCCCTTTTAACCAGCCTTTTGCATTGGCCAATTCAAATGACAAACAAACGCCCGAAAATGATGAAAAAAAGCCAAAAAACAAGCTGTTTAAAAAAGGAGCAACCACGATTATAGATGTCTTATCTTCTGTTAAAAGGGTGCAGTTTAACTATTCTGAAAACAATGGAAAGGTACTTCCAGGCTATCTTCCCAACGTAGGTTTTTTGGGTACTACAGATCCTTCTTTTGGCTTTATTTTTGGAAGCCAGGCCGATGTCCGATATGAAGTTGCCAAAAGGGGCTGGTTGACCAATTTCCCGAATTTCAATGAGCCTTTTGTTCAAGTTCACAACAACAAGCTCAACGTTTCGGCCCAGGTCAATCCCCTGAAAGATTTGACCATCGATTTGAATGCTGAGCGTAATTTTTCAAATAATTTATCTGAAAATTTTCTGGTAGATGGAAATGATTACAGTACCCTTAATGTCAATGAATATGGAAACTTTGGAATGTCGACCATTTTAATCAAGACCGCTTTTTCTGGAGGTACTGGCATCGTCAATAAGAACTTTAAAAATTTCAGGGAGCACCGCATGGTTGTCGCCAACCGTTTGGCAGCAGAAAATGGTGTTTCGACCGCCAACAGGGACGAAGATGGCTTCCCTCAGGGATACAGCAAAAATCACCAAACAGTTTTGGTTACCTCATTCCTGGCAGCTTACACTGGCGCCAATCCCGAAAAAGTCTCCTTTGACCCCATTAAAAGCACACCCCTGCCCAATTGGAATCTTAAATATACAGGACTCACCAAAATAAAATCCTTAGGCAGAATTTTTAACAGATTCTCAATTGCCCATGGTTACAGATCGAGTTATACCTTAACCAACTTCCAGTCCAACCTGGATTACGACCCCTCCCAACCTTTGCTAATGGACAAGCTGGGCGACATCATGAACCCCAATTTTTATTCCAACATCAACTTAGCGGAGCAATTCAATCCCTTGGTGCGTTTAGATGTGGAGTTTAAAAACTCTCTTAAAATTCTTGCTGAATTGAGAAAAGATCGCGCATTGTCATTGAGTTTAGAAAATAGCCTGCTCACGGAACAATCTGGAAATGAATACGTAGTCGGTATGGGATACCGTCTCAAAGATTTGAGAATCAGAACCAGCTTGGGCGGTAGAAGGGTGATGCTCAGCGGTGACCTCAACCTTAAGGCAGATTTTTCTTATCGGAAAAACATTACCATACTCAGAAATTTAGAGTACGACAACAACCAAGTGACGGCGGGTCAAACGCTTATGTCTATTAAATTCTCAGCGAATTATAATCTTTCAAAAAACTTAACCAGCGCCTTTTTTTACGACCACAATTTCTCTGAATTCGCAATATCAACAGCTTTTCCTCAGACCTCTATTCGGTCTGGATTTACGATCCGTTATAATTTTGGAAACTAAAGTTGAATTGCATTACTTTGCTGTTCTAATTAAAAAAATATTTAATGAATATTCCTTCCGATCTCCTTTACAGTAAGGACCACGAATGGGTCAAAGTAGAAGGCGAAATTGCCACCATAGGAATCACTGATTTTGCACAGCAGGAGCTGGGTGACATCGTGTATGTGGAAATTGAAACTGAAGGCGATAGCCTTGCTGCAGAAGCGGTTTTCGGAACTGTAGAAGCGGTAAAAACCGTGTCGGATTTATTCATGCCCATCGGTGGCGATATAACCGAATTCAATGCCGCCCTGGAAGATACTCCCGAGGCAGTAAATGAAGATCCTTACAACAAGGGTTGGATGATAAAATTGAAAATGGAAGACCCCGGTCAATTAAACAATCTACTCAGTCCTGACCAATACAAGGAACTAATTCAAGCGTAAAACCCTACACTATCATAAAAAAAACTTGTTTTGTCTTGATTTTTTTTTAGTTTAGCAAAGATAATATATCCTTAAAATGCAACCCAAAAAGAACGAAAAAGCAGATTTATCCAAAAACAGCGGTTTATACTTCATTATTGGCCTGAGTTCCATCTTGTTTATATCCTGGCAAGCTATTGAGTGGAAAACCTACGATAGAGATGGTTATGGATATGAAAGATTGAATGTTGAGGACGATGACGATGAGGAAATTCCAATCACAGAACAAATAAAAGTACCACC
>JAKMDI010000008.1 GCA_022428005.1 Flavobacteriaceae bacterium | reverse complement strand
ACTCTTAGAATCAGACCCAACAAACAATGGTTATAGATAAAATTGGATGTTATATTTGAAAAGTTAATAGTTAATTTTAAAATTAGAGGGTTGCTTTGGATTTTTTTAATTCATTAGTAACCCTTTTATATATAGTTTTTTCAGATGAAATATTTTTTTAGTTTTATTCTACTATTTTTTATTAATTGTAAATCGAAAGTTGAATTAAATCAAAAGCCAAATGTCATTTTGATCATGGCTGATGATATCGGCTTTGAATGTTTAAGCATTAACGGGAGCACCTCTTACAAAACTCCTGTACTGGATTCTTTGGCGTTAAATGGTATAAACTTCACAAAAGCAATTTCCCAGCCTTTGTGCACTCCATCAAGAGTCAAAATTATGACAGGTAAATATAACTTTAGAAATTATGAGCACTTTACGTATCTAAATTCAAATCAAAAAACATTTGGAAACTTATTTAAAGAAAATGGATATAAAACAGCCATAGTAGGAAAATGGCAACTCAATGGTATAAAAATCAAAGCTGTTGATAAGAAAATATCTCAGGATAATAAGCGGCCATATGAATTTGGTTTTGATGAATATTCCTTATGGCAGCTTACAAAGACAAAAGACCTAGGTGAAAGGTTTGCTAACCCATTAATTGAACAAAATGGAAAATTTTTAACAAGAAATGAAAATGCATATGGTCCTGATATTGTATCAGATTATGCTGTTGATTTTATAAAAAGGAATAAGGAAAATCCATTTTTTATTTATTATCCAATGCTTTTAGTTCATGATCCTTTTGTTCCAACCCCTGACTCACCAGAATGGCAGTCTTTGGTAACAAGGTCAGAGAAAAACAATAAATATTTTGTTGACATGGTTGCCTATATGGATAAAATCATTGGTAAAATTGTGGATGAATTGGAAGCTCAAGGTATTGCAGAAAATACTCTTTTACTATTTGTTGGTGATAATGGAACTCATCCTAGAATAATTTCACAAACAGAAAATGGATCAATAAGAGGAGGGAAGGGTAATACAATATCTCACGGAGTTAATGTACCCATGGTAGCAAGCTGGCCATCCATAATTAAAAAATCTAAAAGTTACTCAGGTCTAGTTAATTTTAATGATTTCTATGCAACATTTTCGGATATTTTAAATGTAGAAAACTCTGGTGATGGAGAAAGTCTAATGCAAATTCTTAAAAATAAAGAAACTTTAAAAAGAGAGATCGTTAATATCTACTACGATCCTATGTGGGGTAATTCCATATATAGAAATGTTTTTTCTCAAACAGAAAGGTATAAATTATATCAAAATGGCGAGTTTTTTGACATGGACAGAGATGTTTTAGAAACTAATCCATTAAATGATGAAGATTTATCAGAAAGTGAACAAATCATAAAAGATAAATTAGTTTCAGAATTGGAGTTTTTCCCTCAACTTCCTCAAAAAATCAACAATAAATAATTTAAAGATAGATACAGAATAATTGCTTAAAGTTTATCATCATTCAACTCGATTCATTTTTTTGTGATTCACACTTTTTTATTTTAATTAAAGTTGATGAAGATCATTATATTCGTTTGCATGGATTATTTCGAAATCATTAATTAGTTCTTTAAGTTTTTCAGGATTAATTTTAGCAAGATTATTACGCTTTTTATATCCTCTTTTAAGTTATATAATTGATAATAATCTTATTCTATTTTTACTAACTCATTAACTTCACGACCCTCATAAGGTGGGATCATTATAAATAGTCCATCAATGGACCAAATCTTGCTGCAGCATTATTTCTTCATAATTAGATTCATCAAATTATAAATGACGTTCATATCTCTTGGAGTGAGACTAATGAGTGAGTAGGCTATTGTCAGAAATAGATTTGATTTTATTTCTGTTGTACTCTGTTTGGTGTTTAGTTTTTGTCAATTTTTGACGTGTAGCCATGATATAGGGCAAGAATACTTATTAGTTAATGTTTAGCCCTTAATGTTCTTTGAAATTCCTTAGGCTCCTAACGTACCATCCTACTTTACGTTTATTATTGGTAAGGAGTTTTACAATGGCCGTTGCCCAACTTCCTCCTCCCAGAACAGCTACACTGAGTTTTCTTTTAAGGATCAGATCAGAAACAGTAGACTTTAATGGGGGTTGTTTCACCAATGGTTTTTTCGATTATAACCAGCTGTCCCAGGGAATTCTGCTCAACAGCAGCAGTAATCCTAAACCGTAAAAAATAGCAATACGCAAGAATTTTTTTCCGGGGTCACTTTGACGCTTGTGCAACGACCATCCCATGGTGATGAGCAGTATCGCCAAAATATTTGTAATAGGGTGTTCCACCAAAAAAAGTCTCGTCTGGGAATCTTTCATCACCCCACCCATTCCTAAGTTTGACCATTGCTTAAACCAAGGAGAGACAAAATATAAGATCAGCCCTATAAGCAGTTGAATATGGGAGAAAATTAATCCAAATAAGGACAATCTGAGATCTCTCGATTCGAAATCTTTTCCTTTGATTTTACCAGCTATGGCATTTAAAATGGCTAAAATCAAAACGAGTAAAAGAAAATAAGCCCAGTAAGAATGGACATTTTTAAGGAGTGAATACATTGCTTAAATTTTTTAATAAAGATACGATATTCTCTGGATCAATGCATGTCACAAAAACAGCTATCATCACATCGTGGCATTGTAGTAGGAGGGGTTACCTGTGACCTCTTCTCCCAGCCAGTTCGGTTTTTCAAAGGGGGTATTTTCTTGTGGGAGTTCTATTTCTGCCAAAATCAAATGGTGGTTTGGCTTGATAAATTCATCGATTTCAAATTTCAAATTTTGATGTGGCACAATGTGTCTTATCTTTTCAATCGGTTCATCTAAGGTCAGTTGAAGTAGATCTCTCGCCTCCTTTAAAGGGATTTCGTTTTCCCATTCCATGCGTTTCGTCCCTTCTTTATTGCTTTTCCCTTTAATGGTCAACCAAGCCTTTTGATCTGTGATTCTGACCCTAACCGTTCGTTCAGGATCTTTACTCAGGTAGGCTTGGATGATATGAACACGTTTGACAGCCTGCTCTTTGAAGGAGGTATTTTTTACTAAAAATTTTTTCTCAATTTCAAATTTCATATTGGTGATCAAGCTTTTTAGCGAAAAAAAATCAATTATTCTCCGAGCAGAGGACCAGGGGTTATACCGTGGATACCCTAAGCGTATTGACCATTCCTTTTTCAACAATAGGCATGGCGGTGAGGTTGACCAAAAGGTCTCCTTTTTTTACATATTCCATTTTGCTGGCGATATCATTGATTTGTTCAACCGTTTTGTCAGTACTCTCAAAACTATCATAGAAAAAAGCTTTGACACCCCATATAAGGTTGAGCTGAGTAAGAATTCTTTTGTTGGAAGTAAAGACCAAAATGAAAGAGTGGGGCCTCCATGCTGAAACCTGAAAAGCAGTATATCCACTGTTGGTGAGTGTGCATATGGCTTTTGCCTGTACATCATTTGCAATGTGGACGGCATGATAGCAAATGGACTTGGTAATGAATCTTACGGTCCTAATGTTAGGGGGTTTCTGAGGAACAGAAATCAACTCAGAATTCTCTACACTAAGGATGATAGAACTCATGGACTTAATAACTTCGACAGGGTACTCACCGACAGATGTTTCACCAGAAAGCATCACAGCATCAGCACCGTCCATCACAGAATTTGCCACATCGTTTACCTCTGCCCGGGTTGCAGTAAGGCTATCGATCATGCTCTCCATCATTTGCGTAGCTATAATGACAGGAATCCTTGCTTTTTTGGCCAATTTAACCAACTCTTTTTGTACCAGGGGTACTTCGGCTGGGGGTATTTCAACACCCAAATCTCCACGAGCAACCATCAATCCATCGCAGTACGAAATAATTTTATCTATATTTTCTATACCCTCGGGTTTCTCGATTTTTGCGATGATTGGGATTTTATGATCAGATTGTTTTTCGATCATTTTTCTTAAGTCCAATATGTCCTCGCTGTTTCTGACAAAGGACAACGCGATCCAGTCCACCTCTTCTCCGATGGCAAATTCGGCATCAACAATATCCTTTTTTGTCAAAGCAGGAAGTGAGATTTTTGTATTGGGGAGGTTAACTCCTTTTTTGGATTTTAATTTTCCACCTTGGATCACCTTTGCGTCAACTCTGGACTCTTTGTCGGTAGCAATAACCTCAAAAATAAGCTTACCATCGTCCAGCAGAATCCGTTCCCCAGGCTTTACATCCCTGGAAAAGTTTTCATAATTCATAAAAACTTTTTCCTTGTTGCCCTCAAATGGATCTCCATTAAGGAAAGCGATCTGGTCTCCAGGCGCTACCGTTGTATCCGCTTCAACTTTTCCAATCCGTAGTTTTGGCCCTTGAAGGTCAGCCAAAATAGAAGTGTTGGAATTGAGCTTTTTACTTATTTTTCGGATAGATTGGATTCTTTTTTTAACGTCTTCATGTTCGGCATGAGAAAAATTTATTCGGAAAACATCTACACCTGAAAGAATCATCTCTTCGATGATTTCCTCTTTGTCTGATGCAGGACCAAGAGTAGCAATAATTTTTGTTTTTTTTCTAATAGTCATCCCTCTAAATTTACAATAAAATCGAGATTTAATTGTCTTTGATCAGGCAGGTAGCAGTAGGAAATTTCTTCCATAGACTCTACCTTACTGATAAAAATATTAGGCGCAACACCTGAATTAATTTTTATGATGTAGTCAGCATCTTTTAAATCCTTTACCAAATATAATTCTTTTGTCTCAGGTAAATCAAATAAGCGGGTTTCGTTTTGCTTTTCATTTTGTTCGATATAAGTTCGATTGGAGTACAAGTGAACGTCAATTTGATTAATGCGATCGATCCACTGGTAATTTTCAAAATCAAAAGCCGTTTTCTTTTTAGACAATTCAAACTTACATGACAAGTACTTATTGAGCAGATAAGCCAACAAATACCCTTCACAACGTGTGTGAATTGCTATCAAATGGAAATCATCTTCTGAAATTTCATCAAGCATATAATGCTTTACTTTAGACATCAGATTACTATTTTATGTTCAGGGCATGAAAGGCCCTTTTGGCCGCTCTTTCCTCAGATTTTTTTTTAGAAAACCCCCGGGCTTTTACGATTTGGTTTTCATTCAAAAAAATTTGTGTGGTGTAATTGAATTCAGGGTCCAAACCATCATCAGTATTGGTCACAAATTTTATTTCTTTTTTGGTTTTCTGTCCCCATTCCACCAATAGCCCTTTATAACTCAATACACTGTTTTCAAGTTGATCGAAGTCAAGGTGTTTACCCAAAATATTTTGTGCTATAAATTTATTGCACCGGTCGTATCCTCTGTCAACCAAAACTGCACCCACAAGGGCTTCAAGTAAATTTCCGTGAATGTTGTTTCCAAAGTTAACTTTGTTTTCGAGATCGAGGAATTTTACCAAATCCATTTTGTCGCCAATTTGATTTAGGTTGTCTCGACTCACAATCTTTGCTCGGTATTTGGTCAACGTACCCTCTGTAGCATGTGGAAATTTCTCGTACAAAAACGAGGAAACCACAATACCTAACATAGAATCCCCTAAAAATTCAAGCCGTTCAAAATTTATTGAGTTCCCTTTTTCGTCTTTTAAATTGAGAGAGCGATGGGTGAAAGCAGTGATGTAGATTTCTTTTCTGTGGGGTCTCAGCCCAGTGATCTGACTGAGTTTGCTAAAAAATACTTTTTCTTTTTGAGCCGATGGTTTCAGTAAGTGGCTAAAAAAATTCACACCTAAATTTAGGTAATTTTTCTGAAAACAACACAGGCATTGTGACCACCAAAACCGAAGGTATTAGACAAAGCGATATCAACATTTCGCGCTTGTGCTTTTCCTAAAGTAAAATTAATTTTAGGATCCAGTTGGTCGTCTTGGGTTTGGTGATTAATGGTTGGGGGGACAATGTTGTTGGTGATGGCCAGGATAGAGGCAATAGCTTCTATGGCCCCTGCAGCGCCCAACAAGTGACCTGTCATCGATTTGGTTGAATTAATATTGATGTTATAGGTGTGCTCTCCAAAAACAGATAAGACGGCGTTGGTTTCTGCGACATCGCCCAAAGGAGTTGAGGTTCCATGCATATTGATGGCATCAACATCTTCTGGTTTTATCTGGGCATCTCTAAGGCAATTGAACATCACTTTTTTAGCACCAATGCCTTCCGGGTGGGGGGCTGTCATGTGGTGGGCATCTGCTGAGAGTCCTGCCCCAGCCAACTCGGCATATATTTTGGCACCTCTGGCAATAGCATGTTCATATTCTTCTAAGATCAGTGCTCCGGAACCCTCACCGAGAACAAAACCGTCTCTGTCTTTGTCAAAAGGACGGGAAGCGGTTTTTGGATCTTCATTCCTTGTAGATAAGGCATGCATGGCATTAAACCCTCCAATTCCTGCAATATTGACTGCCGCTTCCGATCCTCCGGAAACAATGATGTCGGCATAACCCATCTTGATATAATTTAACGAATCAATGATGGCGTTGGAAGCTGAAGCACAGGCAGATACAGTTGCAAAATTTGGCCCTCTCAGGCCGTGTTTCATAGAAATGAGGCCCGGCGCAATGTCGGGAATCATTTTAGGGATGAAAAAAGGATTAAATCGCGGTGAGCCGTCACCCGAGGCATGATTGAGCATTTCATTTTGAAAGGTCTCCAAGCCTCCAACTCCAGAACCCCATATTACGCCTATTCTATCGCAGTCCTCTTTTTCAAAATCAAGGCCAGAATCTGCTATGGCCTCATCTGTCGATACTAAAGCAAATTGGGTAAAACGGTCACATTTACGGGCCTCCTTGCGGTCCATAAATTCCATAGGATCAAAACCCTTAACTTCACACGCAAATTGGGTTTTGAAACCTGATGCATCAAAAAGAGTGATGGGTGCGGCACCACTGGTGCCAGTTAATAAACCCTCCCAGTACTCAGGGAGGGTATTTCCTATAGGAGTTAGGGCTCCCAATCCGGTAATTACTACACGTCTTGGCTTCATTTAAGCCGAATTTTATTTTGCTTGCTCAATAAATTGAATGGCTTGACCCACTGTAGAAATATTTTCAGCTTGGTCATCAGGAATTTGAATGTCAAACTCTTTCTCGAATTCCATGATAAGTTCCACGGTATCCAAAGAATCGGCACCTAAATCGTTGGTGAAATTAGCGTCAGTCACGACTTCGTTCTCGTCTACACCTAATTTGTCAACGATAATTGCTTTTACTCTTGATGAAATATCAGACATAATCAAAATTTGTTTTTTAAATTACTGTGGACAAAAATATAAAACTTTGACTCAAATCACTATTTAGGAAAAAAAATATAACTTTTATTTGTGAATCTAATGCGTTTAAATAATCTCCAAAAGAGGCTCTAATTGATGTTTAAGGTCATTCATGGTAAATAAAAAAACTAAAAATATTGTCTTATTTGCCTCTGGTTCTGGCACCAATGTAGAAAATATTGTAAAGTATTTTAAAGGCGATGCAAGGCTAAGGGTGGGATGCGTTTTCACCAATAAGCCCAATGCAGGAGTGATTGCCCGAGCCACAAAAATGAAAATTCCAGTAAAAGTATTTGATAAAAGTCAAATGGAAACAGGTCATTTACTGGAGGAAGTAAAGCGTTTGGATCCTGATTTAATCATTTTGGCAGGTTTTTTATTAAAAATTCCTATTGAATTTACCCAAGCTTTTTCAGATCAAATAATTAATATTCACCCTGCACTATTGCCAAAATACGGAGGAAAAGGAATGTATGGCGATAGGGTTCATCGGGCGGTAATAGAGGCAGGAGATCGTGAAACAGGAATCACGATCCATTATGTAAATGAGCATTATGACCAGGGAAGTATTATTTTTCAATCCAAAACTACCATCGAAGGAAATGAAAGTATTCAGGAAATTGCCGACAAGGTTCACCAATTGGAATACACTCATTATCCTGCTGTCATCAAAAAGATTTTATTTCCATAATGTTAGATCAAGTTAATATTTACACCGATGGATCTGCTATAGGTAATCCTGGTCCTGGAGGCTATGGAATTATCATGGAATGGAAAGGAAAAGAATACATCAAAGAATTTTCGGAGGGTTTCCGAATGACTACCAACAACCGAATGGAGCTTTTAGCAGTGATCATCGGGCTTGAAACACTTCGTCGGGATGGAGTTGCGGTGGTTGTGTATTCCGATTCAAAATATGTGATTGATGCGGTAAAGAAAAAATGGGTTTTTAATTGGGAAAAAAAAGATTTTAAAAATAAAAAAAACCCTGATTTATGGAAACGCTTTTTGAAGATTCACAGAAACCATAAAGTGGATTATCAATGGATCAAGGGACACAATGCACATCCACAAAACGAAAGATGTGATCGTTTGGCCCACACTGCAGCCAAAAAAAGTCCCATCAACATCGACACCTATTTTGAGCAATATCAACTTGAAAATCCAAAGCAGTAGATTATTGAAAACTCGCCAATAAATCTTTCCTAAATACCTTCTAAGCCTCCCTAAGTTTATTATTTTTGTTTAATGAAAAACAAACTATTGGTGGTAGGCACCATGGCCTATGATGCCATAGAAACACCCTTTGGAAAAATAGATAAAATATTGGGAGGTGCTGCAACATACATTGGTTTGTCCGCCTCGCGATTTTCTTTGGATTGCGGCATAGTTTCGGTAGTAGGAGATGATTTTGAAAAAAAACACTTAGACTTATTGGAGGACAGCGGGATTGATCTCTCGGGCGTGGAACAGGTTAAAGGTGGACAAACTTTTTTTTGGCGCGGAAAATACCACAACGACCTCAATACCCGAACCACATTAGAAACCCAATTGAATGTCCTTGAAAATTTTAATCCAATAATCCCCGATCACTATAAAGATGCTGAAATAGTAATGTTGGGAAATCTATCTCCTGATGTTCAACTCAAAGCCCTGGGCCAGTTGACATCCAAACCAAAACTTATTGTTTTGGATACCATGAATTTTTGGATGGAGCATTTTAGGGAAACGCTTGATCAAGTAATTTCCAAAGTCGATCTGATATCAATCAACGACGAGGAGGCACGTCAACTGACAGGAGAATACTCGTTGATTAGGGCTGCGAGTCAAATTCATGATATGGGCCCAAAATACGTGATCATAAAAAAAGGGGAACACGGTGCTTTACTCTTTTATAATAATGAAATATTTTGCGCACCAGCACTGCCGTTGGAAGAGGTTTTTGATCCTACAGGTGCAGGAGATAGTTTTGCCGGGGGTTTTACTGGATATTTGACCCAAACAGCTGATATTTCTTTTGAAAACATGAAATCTGCCATAATCTACGGTTCTGCAATGGCTTCTTTTACCGTTGAGAAATTTGGTACTGAAAACTTGGTAAATCACAGTCCAAAAATGATGGCAGAGCGCCTGAGAGCTTTTAAAGATTTAACTACATTTGAGATACAGCTTGAATAAACAAAATCATGATACAAAATGAGTGACGCCATCAAACACGAGTGTGGGATTGCAATGATCCACCTAAAGAAAGATCTCGAATACTACAAACAAAAATACGGCACGCTAATGTTTGGGATCAACAAAATGTATCTGATGATGGAAAAGCAGCACAATAGAGGTCAAGACGGTGCTGGATTGGCATGTGTTAAACTCAATATGCAAGCCGGTCAACGCTACATTGCTCGGGTTCGGTCCAACGGTCAACAACCCATACAAGATATATTTGGAAAGGTAAATAAAAGCGTCAAACAAGCTTCGAAAAACCTACCCAACCTCTTGGAGGACGTCGATCAATTCAAACAAGAAGTTCCCTATGCTGGGGAGTTACTCTTAGGACACCTGCGCTATGGAACTTTTGGGAAAAACAGTATAGAAAGCGTCCATCCTTTTTTGAGACAGAACAATTGGATGCATCGAAATTTGATCGTTGCAGGGAATTTTAACCTCACCAATGTCAATGAGCTTTTTGAAACATTGGTAGACTTGGGTCAGCATCCAAAAGAAAAAGCTGATACCATCACTGTGATGGAGAAAATAGGCCATTTTTTAGACGATGCTGTTGCGAAAATTTACAAGAAACTGAAGAAAGAAGGGTTTAATAAAGCCGAGGCCTCTCCTCAGATTGCCGAGCGTTTGAACATGAAAAAAGTATTGCGTAAGGCATCAAAAAAATGGGACGGAGGCTATACCATCGCAGGACTGTTGGGCCACGGTGAGTCTTTTGTATTCAGAGACCCTGCTGGAATAAGACCTGCATATTACTATGACGACGATGAAATTCTCGTAGTAGCCTCAGAGCGGCCAGCAATTCAAACTGTTTTTAATGTTCCTTTTGAATCAATACGTGAGCTCCCACCGGGTTGTGCCTTGCTTACCAAGAAATCGGGGAAAGTTAATTTAAGTCAGATTCAAGAAGCTACAGACCCTAAATCTTGTTCTTTTGAACGTATATATTTTTCCAGAGGAAGTGATGCGGAAATTTATAAAGAAAGAAAAAAATTAGGAAGGCTCTTGTTTCCACAAATACAGAAATCCATCAATAATGACTTAGAAAATACCGTATTTTCATTCATACCAAATACTGCTGAGACTTCATTTTATGGCCTTTTAGGCGCTGTTCAAGACAATATTGTTCATTCCTTGAAAAAGTCGATACTCGACGATAAAAAACTCCAAAATGGTGCGCTAGAAAAATTGTTTTCCCTGCGACCAAGGATTGAAAAAATAGCCATTAAAGATGCAAAACTCAGAACATTTATTACTGAAGATGCAAGCCGCGATGATCTCGTTGCCCACGTTTATGATGTTACCTATGGCGTGATCAAACCGACAGACAATTTGGTAATCATTGACGATAGTATCGTTCGGGGGACCACCTTAGAGAAAAGTATCTTAAAGATGTTGGACCGACTGAATCCTAAGAAGATTATAATTGTTTCCAGTGCTCCACAAATACGATATCCAGATTGTTATGGAATAGACATGGCGAAAATTAATAACTTCATAGCTTTTAAAGCTACCCTTAAGTTGCACGAAGATCAAGGGACCTTAGAGGACACTTTGGACCAAATATACCTGCAATGCAAGAACAGTCAAGACCAGCCACTGGAATCGATTGAGAATCATGTAAAGGTATTGTACCAACCCTTTACAAACGAACAGATTTCAGCAAAAATTGCTAAAATCTTGAGAGGAGATACGATCAAAGCAGAAGTCGAGATTATTTTTCAAACCATAGAAGGACTTCACAAAGCCTGCCCAAAAAACTTAGGGGATTGGTATTTTTCAGGGAATTATCCCACGCCAGGTGGCAACCGGGTTGTCAACCGTGCTTTTATGAATTTTTATGAGGGAAAATCTGTTCGGGCATATTAAAAAGGGCAAGGCACCACTATAAATTTATTCACTTATATAAATAAATTCGCATCAAGCTCCTTTTACCTAAAATATATGCATTTAAACGTTTTTATAATCATGAGTTGGGGGTAAAATCTACTTTTATATCACCAGAACATAAGTAGGTTAAGTTCATGGTAAGATTTGGGGCAAAAAGGGAGGATTTATTCTCCCTTTTTATTTTTACACCATTTGGTTTCCCCAGCTCCATTAACGATTCTGATCGTACAATTCGCTAACCTTCTCCCAATTAATCACATTGAAAAATGCACTGATATAGTCAGGTCTCCTGTTTTGGTAGTTTAAGTAATAGGCGTGTTCCCATACATCTAACCCTAAAATAGGGGTGCCGCCACATCCAATTCCAGGCATCAGCGGGTTGTCTTGGTTTGCAGAAGAGCACACTTCAACATTTCCTCCTTTTTGGACACATAACCACGCCCAGCCGGAACCAAATTGAGTAGCGGCAGCGTTGGAAAAAGCCGTTTGAAAGGCTTCAAAAGATCCAAAAGCTGTATCAATGGCTTGAGCCAATGATCCTGAAGGTAGTCCCCCGCTATTGGGTCCCATAACTTCCCAAAACAAACAATGGTTGAAATATCCCCCACCGTTATTTCTCAAAGCCCCGTTGCTCATATCCATATTGGAAAGTATGTCCTCTATAGAATCAGATTCCATTGAAGTACCCTCAATGGCAGCATTGAGTTTGGTCGTATAACCATTGTGGTGTTTACCATGGTGGATTTCCATGGTTCTTGCATCAATATGCGGTTCTAGTGCATCACTAGCATAAGGTAATTTAGGTAATTCAAAAGCCATAATATTTTATTTATTTACTACAAAAGTAGAATATCTTTTACTCATTCCGTAAGGGATGACGATGAAAAAAACTAAATTTAAACGATAAGAAATTATGAAATCAGGTTCATTTCATATCATAAATGCAGCTGCTGGATCGGGTAAGACCTATACTTTGGTATACGCCTATCTCAGAAAACTCCTTTCTTCTCCGAAAGAGGATATTTATAAAAACATGTTGGCATTGACTTTTACAAACAAGGCTGTTAATGAGATGAAGTACAGGATTTTGAATAGCCTTTTTCTGCTGGCCTACAACCACGAGGACCTTAAGATAAAAGACATTCGCAGCAGCCTGATTATCGATTTAAAAATGGATTGGCCCAGCTTACAGCAAAAAGCCACCAGGGCTTTAAATAAAATTTTACACGAATACGCCGCCTTCGAAGTCATAACACTCGATAGCTTTACCCATAAAATCATTAAGAGTTTTGCCAAAGACCTAAAAATACCCGCCAGTTTTGAGGTAGTCTTAGACAGTGACCCCCTATTGGATGAGCTTATAGAAAACATTATCGATCAGGCAGGTATTGACAATTCTTTGACCAAAATCTTGGTCGCTTTTAGCTTAACCAAAATTGACGAACTCAAAAGCTGGAACATCGGAAAAGATCTTTTTGATTTCTCAAAACTTTTGCTCAACGAGAACGATCGTCTGCCGATAGCGCAACTTAGGGGCTTAACCTCAGAAGACTTTGAGAGGCATAAAAACAGTTTTAATAAACTCCTAATTAACCATAAAAAGGAACTCGTACATATCGGTGAATCGACCCTTAAACTTATAACTGATCGCGGTTTGTCAGAGAATGATTTCAGCAGGAAAACCCTTTTTAAACATTTTAAAAAAATAGCAGATGGTGAAATCGATGATCTCTATAAAAATCAATTAGAGCTTAATTTGACCCAAGGAGCCGGGCTCTATACCAAGTCACTTTTAGCAGCCAAAAAAAACAGTATTGATTTACTAATTCCTCAACTGCTCAAATACTACAAGCAAGCCCAATCAACGATTGGGCGGATTCACCTGCTCAAAAACATCATCAATCAATGGACACCACTTTCGTTAATCGGCAAGATGGAGGAAGGCTTAGAGGCCCTTCAGATTCCTGAAAACCGATTGCTCATAAGTCGCTTCAATGAAATTATCGACAAAGAAATTTCTGATTTAGATGCACCCTACATATACGAGCGAATGGGAGAACGTTACCGCGACTATTTTATTGATGAATTTCAGGACACCTCGCGCCTTCAGTGGAAAAATTTACTCCCCCTAATTTCAAATGCACTTCAAGGATTAGACGACCACCACCATACAGGTTCACTGCTATTGGTGGGGGATCCCAAACAAGCCATTTACCGTTGGAGAGGAGGGGATAATGAACAGTTTTTAAAGCTGTTGAATAAAGAAACTCCTTTTCAAATAAAGCCTCATATTACAAATCTACCAACAAACTACAGGTCTCATGAAGCCATTGTAGATTTTAACAATCATTTTTTCTCATGGACAGCTACGCATCTCACAGATCCCAACCAGCAACAGTTATTTGAGCAGCAAACCCAACAGCTTTTTAACGATAAAAAAGGAGGCCTTGTGGTCATCCGTTTTATTGAAAAAGGAAAAAATAAAGAAAGCACACTGCCGCACTATCAAGAACAAACCATTCGTTCATTGAATGCAGCCAAATCCAATGGTTTCTCCTGGGAAGACATGGCGGTCTTAGTCAGAAAAAAAGAGCAGGCGAGTCAGATTGCAGCAGCTCTACAAGTCGCTGAGATTCCTTTTGTGTCCTCTGAATCTTTGTCTCTGGGGAGTTCTTCAACGGTAAATTTTCTCATTGCTTTAATTCGATTGGTAATCGATCCCGAGGACGATCAGCAAAAAAGATATGTTATTGAATTTCTGCACGACAATGCTGAAAGTGAAAGGGATTTAGATGAAACCCTTTTCGATGCCATATTCAAGAATATCCGGGATTTCCAGAGGGCCATTGAGGAGCAATTTGGTTTTGTTTTTGATTTTCAAGACTTCTCAAAAAAATCGATCTATAATGCAGTAGAATATGCCATTGCCTCCTTTGGTCTTGATAAAAATATCGGAGCACATCTCATCGCTTTTTTAGATGATGTTTTTGAGTACAGCAGCAAGGAAAAAGGAAGTTTTTTGAGCTATTTATCCCACTGGGATCACAAAGGAATTACAAAAAATATCGTGTTACCCGAAGGTACCAATGCAGTCCGAATTATGACCATTCACAAAGCCAAGGGTTTAGAGTTCGAGGTAGTAGTAATGCCATTTGCCTCTGAAGATTTGGTCCCTTCTTTTAGCCGTAAAGTTTGGTTTCCTGTCCAGAATTTCTTCAAGACGGATTTTCAACATGGGCTAATTTCTTTTTCCAGCAAACTAAATTATCTGGGGGAGGAGGGTAAAGCATTTTATGAACAAGCGCTTCTGGCCGACCGGGGGGATTCCCTAAATACCTTATACGTTGCGCTCACAAGAGCCGTCTCACAAATGCACATTATTTGCACATTAGAGCGTGAGTCAGCAGCGGCCGATAAAAGTTTTGCTACTTTATTCAATCAATTTGTGAGACAGCAAAAAGCAACACCCGATATAGCAAAACCATTTTTTTGGGGGAGGGAAGTGCCAAATCAAAAGGAGGAGAATAAAAGTGATTTTGATGTGATTCAACCGCAATTAGTGATTCAACCCGATTGGCAAAAAAAGCTTTGGATACAAATGAATACTAAACACGAAGAAGGGTATGTCGATGCCAAACAAGAGGGGCTGTTGGTTCACGAGTTGTTGGCCAAAATTCAATATGCCTATGAGGTCCAATCGGTGGTTGAAGATGCCCAGGTTTCAGGGGTTATTGGTAAAGAAGAACGTGACCATTATTTACAAATGGTAACAAACATAGTGGAACATCCTGAAATATCTGCCTATTTTGACGAAGAGGTTGAGGTCTTTAATGAAAGAGACCTATTGATTCCTAACGATACTTTTGTCCGACCAGACAGAATTATTAAGAAAAAAAACAGCTGGGTAATTTTAGATTATAAAACAGGAAAACAACATCCTAAACACATAACCCAAATAAATCATTACAGAGAAATACTGGAACAAATGACCCAGGAAACCCCAAAGTGTTTTTTGGTTTATATAGGTAAAAAGGCAACGGTAAAACAGATTGCATAAGATAAAAATATTGAAGATGTTAGTTCAGTGAAAACTTTTTTGGACGAAATAGCAGAAAAGATAATCGATTCAAAAAAAGATTTTGATTCGATCAAAATCGTGGTGCCCAGCCGAAGGGCTGCCTTATATCTAAAAAATGCTTTGGGACGTCAGATTCAAAAACCAATTTTTGCTCCTGAGATCGTCAGTATTGAAAATTTTGTTGAAGAATTGTCAGGGTTCAAAAAAGTAACAGCAGTAGACACACTATTTGAATTGTACGCCACCTACAAGGATATTACCTCTGAAAAAGACCGGGATTCATTTGATCAATTTTTAGGTTGGGCTCCGTTGATTTTATCTGACTTTAATGAAATGGACGCACATTTGGTTGATTCTAAAATGTTCTTTGATTTTCAATTTTCTTATCACGAGATGAGCCAATGGACAAAAAATGAAAGTCAGGTTAAGCTGTTGCAGAACCATTTGAATTTTTGGCGGCTGATGCCCGCCCTTTACGAGGGATTTGGCCAGCGGCTTCAAAAAAAGCAACAAGGGACTTTAGGGTTGATATTTAGAGAGGCGGTGGAAAACTTAGAGTTCTACACAAACGAAAACCAAAAGCATCATTTTTTTGTAGGCTTCAATGCACTAAATCAATCCGAATCTAATATCATCCAGGAATTTATCTCCAGGAATAAGGGGACGGTGTACTGGGATATCGACCAATATATTTTTGAAGACAAAACACACGCTGGAGGTAAATTTATTCGACAGTATCACAAAGCATGGAAGTCCCTGCGCACCCAAAAAACTTCCTTTGAAGTCAATTATGCAAAACCAAAAAATATAACGTTTGTTGGGGTGAGTAAAAACGTTGCACAGGCAAAATATGCGGCACAACTGGCAAACGAATTGGCGGCAGATCATCCCGATCAAAAAACAGCAGTGGTCTTGGGAAATGAATCCTTACTAACCCCGACCATCTCGGCTATTGGTGAATCTAATGAGGGCTGGAATGTCACCATGGGATACCCCCTTCACAACACCACTGCTGTAGATTTTTTTGAACAGTTATTTCAATTACACCTCAACAGCAAAGGAGGGTTTGTCTTATACAAAGATCTTAAAAGTTTACTGTCCACCCCATGGTGCTTCTCCCTTCTAAAATTTTACAACGCTGATTTTGAAAGCCAACTCAACGATATCGAATCTAAAAACTTATATAGAATTCAACAGAATATGCTCTGGCCTCCAAAGGATTCAAATGCGATCTCCAAATGTTTTTTTGGACATGTAGATGACCTTGGAGATTTTATAGAAAGACTTATTGTTATTTGTGATCATTTTATTAAGTTTTTTAGTCAAAAGGAAGCGCGAAGTGCCTTGCTGAGTCTTTCCTATTATAAAAACATAAAGGTATTGTTGAACCGCTTGTTAGACATGCAGAAAGCCCATTCCGCAATCGAAAACCTCTCCTTACTTCTTTTGGTTTTTAGAACCTTAATAAAAGCAGAAAAAATTGATTTTATCGGAGAGCCTTTAGACGGAATTCAGATTATGGGTCTATTGGAGACACGTTTGTTGGATTTTGAAAACGTGGTCATTACCAACCTAAACGAGGGAATTTTACCCGGAGGAAAAAAGAATAACTCTTTCCTCCCCTTCGATCTCAAAAAGAAATTTAATCTTCCTACTTTCATTGCAAATGACGCAATTTATACCTACCATTTTTATCGTCTAATTCAAAGAGCGAAAAGGGTATTCTTGCTCTACAATACTGAGAGCGATGGATTGAATTCTGGGGAGATGAGTCGGTTTTTATATCAGTTAAAATATTTGAAACACCCCCAGCACAAAATCACAGAAAAAAAATTGGTGTTAAACTATTCTAGTCCAAAAACAGCAGCCCGGTCGATAGAAAAAACAAGTAGGATTCAACAAAGGCTGCGGGAAATTGGTAAAAAAGGATTTTCCCCTTCTTCTTTGGCGCTATTCCTCAGAAACCCATTGGATTTTTACTACCAAAAAGTATTGAAAATTAGGGAAAGAAAACCAGTGGAATCTACCATCAACAATCGAGACAGAGGAAACTTGGTTCACGAGGTACTCGAGTTACTTTATACGCCCTATAAAAATCAAATTTTGACCCCACAGGATTTCGATAAAATGAAGACCGAACTTTTACCCTTGATGAAAAAAAGCTACCAATCAATTTATCATGGAACCCAACAAAAAACTGGGAGAAATCACATTATTTTTGAAGTACTAAAAAAATCAATTCTTGATTTCTTAACATCCGAGCAAAAACTGGTAAGTCAAGGCAATCAAATTCAAATTTTACACTTGGAGCAAAAATTCGAAAAAGAGATTGAGGTCCCTGGTTTGAATTTTCCCATAAAATTAATTGGAATCGTAGATCGAATTGATCTTTTCAATGATACTTTAAGAATCATTGACTACAAGACTGGTATGGTGCAACCAAAACAACTGAAATTATCGGACTGGAAAATTTTTTATGAAGATGATAACTATGCCTATTTATTTCAGATTTTACTATATGCTTGGGTACAAAAACCTTTATTGGATCGCCACCCAAAAGCGACTGCAGGCATCATTTCTTTTAGAAATTTACCTCAATATTTTATGCCATTTTCCAGTAATCAGGAAACCGATGATGCTTTAAGGGGCCAAACCTTCGGTCATTTTGAAAGTGTTTTATTGGAGGTAATTGGTGATATTTTTAATCCCGAGTTAAATTTCACAGAGAAAAAGTAATTAGAATCATATTCTATTCATTATTCAATATATTTATAAAAATTATCACGTATGAGTGACGGTTTAGATCAGAAAAAAAGAGAAATAGGGGTAGAAAAGGAAAAGCTGAATTGGTTTTTGCGCATCATCACCTTGGGAGATCGTTTTTCTGTGCAAGACTTCTATGACAGAGTAAAGAAGGGTTTTGTAGAATTTTTAATTGTATTTTTTGGGGTATTGGTCTCCTTTGGCGTGGAGAGTCAAGGGGAGGATTTTGGGGACCGTCAGTCCAATATCGACAACCTCATTGCCTTGAGAAATGAAATAGAGGAAATACAACTGTACACCAAGGGATACATCGAAGAAAATAAATGGATCACAGAGTTATACAATAAATTATACTCCCAATGGGATGAAGATAGGGACAGTGTTTTTATTTTTATAGATCCCTCGGATGGCCTTCCCTATTCCCCTTTGTCTTTTTACAACAATTATAACCCTTTCAATCCTCCAAGGGTAGTATATGAAGCCATTAAACTGGATGGAACATTTAGGTTTTTAGGGTCAGAGGTCGGGCGATTTGTCAACAACACTTATGACGGAACAGATTTGAAATATCTCATGCTCAATACAGACAGAGAGGAAAAAGTGTACGTAGATCAATTCGAGGGGCAGGTTGCAAATAAGTGGATTTATGAACTGGATAAAATTGATTTATACGATGTTGACTTTTGGATCAAAAACCGAAAATACTTGCAAAAGGAGAAGTTTTTAAAATATAACCTATTCAAAAGATTGGGGTTATGGACTCAAATTTCCGAGCAGTTACAAGAATACGATACTACTTTGGGGCAGAATATAAAAAAACTAGATTCTGTGATCCAAATCAAGGATGACGAGTTGGTATTTATCTACTGGTGGTTCTAACTTTTTTCGATTAATCCAGCAGTAAGTTTTCCTGAAATCAACGCCGGAGGAACCCCAGGGCCTGGCACGGTGAGTTGTCCTGAAAAATAAAGGTTTTTCACCTTTTTACTTTTTAATTTTGGTCTTAGAAAGGCTGTTTGCATCAGGGTGTTGGCCATGCCGTAAGCATTCCCTTTGTAAGAGTTGTACTCACTGATAAAATCGTTCACACAAAAGGACTCCTTAAACAATATATTGCTCTTTAAACTTTGGTCAGTGAGCTGCTCTAATCGTTTAAAAACGATTTCGAAATAGTGATCTCTTAGCGCCTCTGTATCTTCTAATCCCGGTGCAATAGGGATCAGAATAAAACAGGCCTCCTTTCCCTCTGGTGCCATGTCGGGGTCAGAAATTGAAGGGAAATTTGCATAGAATAAAGGCTCCTCTGGCCACTGAGGGGTATCGTAGATGGTGGCCGCATGGACGTCAAAATCTACATCAAAAAATAAAGTGTGATGGGAAACGTTCTTTACTTTCTTGTCCAGACCAATATAAAACAACAAGGAGGAGGGAGCAAAAGTTTTTTTGTCCCAATAGGTCTCACTATAGGCCCTAAGCGGTTCCGGGAGTAATCGTTCCGTATGGTGATAGTCGGCCCCACTCAAAACCAAATCACTATATTTTTTTTCACCATTGATTTTAACGCCAATGGCTTTTTTGTTCTCTACCAGTATTTCTTCTACGGGCTGGTTGACGTGAATCGTTACCCCCAAGCTTTCAGCCAACGCAACCATTCCTTTGACAATACTGTACATACCGTCTTTGGGATGCCAGGTACCCAAGCCAAAATCAGCAAAATTCATAAAATTGTAAAAAGCAGGTGTATCGGCAGGTTTAGCGCCTAAAAACAGAACGGGAAACTGAAGAATCTGCGCCAGCTTTGGGTTTTTAAACTCGCGATTCACCTCTTTTTTTACTGTCGAAAAAAAGTATCCTAATTTTTTAACGGTATCGGCTGTAACCAACTCTAAAGGGGAAATTCCAGGACGATAAACCAATTCATCAATGGCAATTTTATAATTATCTGCCGCTTTGGCGATGAACTTTTTTAATTTTATTGAACTGCCTTTTTCAACTGTTTCAAAGGCAGCGTAGATTTTTTCAAGAGAATCGCCGATCATTATAGAATCCCCTTTACCAAAATACACCTGATATCCAGGGTCTAAGCGCTCCAGCGTATAATAGTCACTTACCGATTTTCCAAAATCACCAAAAAACTTTTCAAATACATCGGGCATCCAATACCAAGAGGGTCCAATGTCAAAGACAAACCCCTCTTTTTTTAATTGTCTGGCGCGACCTCCGGGAGTACTGTTCTTTTCGTAAACGTGAACCTCGTGACCCGATTTTGCCAAATAGCAAGCCGCTGATAAGGAAGAAAAGCCGGAACCGATTACGCTGATAGTTTTTTTCATGATCACTACAAAGCTATTAATAAAGACAATGGATTGTGGTTAAATCCGATAAAATTCTAAGACTTAAATTAAAGTTTAAAATCAAAGTGTTTTTTTGCGGCTATCAATTATTTCTTACCCTTCCTTTGGTTGTGGATCTCCTCTACAAATGAGGCGGAAATGATCCCAGTGGGAATCGCAACAATTCCAATTCCAATCAATGAAATGATGGAAGCAAAAATCTTTCCTCCCGCCGTCACCGGATAAACATCACCATATCCAACGGTTGCTAAGGAGACCGTTGCCCACCATATAGACTCGGTTATACTGGAAAATTTTTCAGGTTGGGCTTCGTGTTCTAAATAATAGATAGCAGATGCAGAGAACAAAATGGCCAATAGCGATAGAAAAAGGGTAAACTTAAGTTCATTTTTAACCCCATTCAATGCTTTTATAAAAAGTTTTAATGAGCTGCTTCCTCTTCCCAGTTTGAAAATTCTTGTTAGCCTAAACAACCTCAATATTCTCAAGAACCTACCATCAACTTTTACTAACTGATTTAGGAAAAACGGTAATATGGAAATTAGGTCGATTAATCCATACGCGCTAAACATATATTTATAAACCCCTTTCATTCTTTTTTCTTGAAACGACAATCGGATTCTGTACAGATACTCAAAAGAAAAAATGTAGATAGAAATTGCTTCAAAAACATGAAAATAGGCACCGTAAACATTCCTTATAGAGACGTGAGATTCCAAAATCATTGCTATAACATTGGCAATGATGAGAATATAAATAAACTTATCAAAAAGAATATTGGACTTCAAAATGGGTTACTCTTTGGAAATATCTATAAAAATTCCAATCAACACCACTATGGTCGTAAATATTACAACAAAAGCTACAAATCCAGGAGTCATATTAAATATATATAAATCAAAGATAAAGATTTTGTAAAACATGTTTTACTTATTGAAAAAATCATTTTAAAGAATTTTTGTTTAACCTTTTTTTGTTTCATTTTTTTTATATATCTTTAAACAGTTTAAATTCAATTTGGTTTATTAGCGCCTCTGCAACTACTATCTCCTAAAGTCAAATTCTAAAATCCTAGCAGAGGCGTTTTTTTTAACCCCCAATTACATTGATGCTTCCAAGTTTTTTTCTAATTTAGTATTGTGGGAAGATTAGGATTTAGATGCAGGGATTGACAACTATTACTTTTTTTGAATTTGAACAAAATAAACCTTGGGCATTCGCTCAAATGGGGCTTGTTCCATCAAAACTTCAACAAAACGAGGGTTTATATTTCTTTAAACTGATGGGAACTGGGGGTGGAAATGGATTTAGTCTGTGGCCCGACTTTAGTACTTATGCCTTTTTGGGGGTTTGGAAAGACCAAAAATACGCGGATATTTTTCTGGATCAGAATGAAATACTTCAAGATTACTACAGGAAATCAAACCTCGTTAGAACCATTAAAATGTTACCCGTTAAAAGTCATGGATTGTGGAGTGGCAAAAACCCTTTTAAGGATCACGTTGATCACCAGCCCAATCCCGATTTCCCCGTGGCGGTTATTACAAGAGCTACTTTAAGACCTTCGCGACTTTTGTCTTTTTGGAAATCGGTTCCAGCAGCAAGTGCGGCGATTGAAAAAGCAGCAGGAGTTCAATATTTTAAGGGGATTGGAGAATGGCCATTTGTGCAACAAGCAACCCTGAGTTTATGGGATAATTTTGATGCAGTAAAAGAATTTGCCTATCGCAGTAAGTCCCATTCCGATATTATTAAAAAAACCAGAAAACACCAGTGGTATAGTGAGGATCTGTTTGCCCGATTCCACGTTTTGTCGGATACAGGGTACATAAAGTCAGAGGGTCAGTTGAGATGAAAAATGCGATCGTTATTGGAGCAGGGATTGGTGGGATTGCAGCCGCTTTGCGTTTGTCTAAAAAAGGATATCACGTCAATGTTTTTGAAGCCAACACATACCCCGGAGGAAAGCTGAGCGCTTTCAAACTTGGGAAATACCGATTCGACGCAGGCCCATCCCTCTTCACAATGCCACATTATGTCAATGAGTTGTTCGCGTTACATGGCGAGAATCCAAAGGATAGTTTTACTTATCAAAAAAAAGACATTGCATGTCAGTATTTTTGGGAGGATAAAACTCAGGTTACAGCCTTTAGCCACAAAGGTCAATTCTTGGAGGAAATCCAAAATAAATTAGGAGTCAAAGGAGCTGTCTTGGAACAATATCTCGACAGGGCAAAGAAAAAATTTGATTTGACCGCTCCGCTTTTTTTAGAGCAATCCCTACACAAGTTTAAAGGTTTTGTAAATGCCAAAACATTGAAAGCCCTGATTCATTTGGGGCTCTATGAAATCAATCAAAATCTACATTCCGTCAATGCAAAGCAGTTAAAAGAACCACACTTGGTTCAGATGTATGACCGCTATGCAACTTATAATGGTTCTTCTCCCTACCAAACTCCGGGAATCATGACCTTGGTTCAGCACCTGGAACAGGAGTTTGGCACTTTCGTTCCCGACGGTGGGATGGAACAAATAACTAAGTCTTTGTTTGACCTGGCAAAAAGAAAAGGCGTTGTTTTCAATATGGGGGAGAAAGTAGATCAAATTCTCATCGAAGGGGGAAAAGCAGTGGGAGTTAAAACCCACAAACAAACCCTAAGATCCGAGATTACCCTCTCTAATATGGATGTTTTCCCGACCTATAAAAATCTTCTCAAGGGGATAAAAATTCCACGGAAAAAACTCAATCAAGAACGGTCCAGCTCAGCAGTTATATTTTATTGGGGAATCAACCGTAAATTTAAACAACTGGACTTACACAATATCTTTTTTTCGCAAGACTACAAGGCCGAGTTTGACGCCATTTTTAATAAAAAAATAATTAGTGATGACTTTACCGTTTATGTAAACATTACCTCCAAAAACGTTCCAACAGATGCCCCCAAGGATGCCGAAAACTGGTTTGTAATGATCAATACCCCAGCCGATTACGGCCAAGATTGGGAAAAAATAAAAGAAAGACTGCGAGAAAAGACAATAGTCAAACTCAACCGAATGCTAAACGTTGATCTTAATGATCTCATACAGGAGGAAGAGGTACTTACGCCCCCCATGATTCAAGACAAAACTTCCTCTCATCTCGGCGCTTTGTACGGAAGTTCTAGCAATGATAAAATGGCGGCTTTTTTAAGGCACCCCAACTTTAGCTCCAGCATCAAAAATTTATATTTTTGTGGAGGAAGTGTCCACCCTGGTGGGGGGATTCCTCTATGTTTGTTGTCTGCAAAAATTGCTACAGATTTAATACCTTTTGCTGAGCGTGAATCCAATTAAATTAAATCTTGAAATCATATCCATCGGAATCATTTGGTTGTTCCATGTGAGTGGTATAATTGGAATTTTGTACGGAAATTCAGATTGGTTTATCTCTGCAACACCACTCAACTTATCCATTAATTTCATACTGTTATTACTGAATTGTAATGGTCACAAATTATTTTTTCCCATGGTCATCATTGGCTTCCTCACGGGTATGATTACTGAAATTCTAGGAGTGCAATGGGGATGGATATTTGGCGACTATCAATATTTAGATGCGCTGGGGTATAAAGTGCTGGGGGTTCCTGTGCTTATTGGAGTTAACTGGGCGCTATTGGCGGTAATAACCGGTGCAATTGCTCAGCAGTTCTATGAAAATATAATCATGCGCATCATCATAGGGGTCGCTTTAATGCTCTTTCTTGATCTCTTGATTGAACCGATTGCCCCCATGTTAGATTTTTGGGTTTTTGAGGGGGGCGAGGCCCCACTCCAAAACTATATAGGTTGGGCCGCTGTTGCCTTTTTCCTTCAATTTATTTTCCATTTTTTTAAAATTTCCGTAGAGGGCTGGTTTCCCCATCAATTGTATCTTTTGCAGATTATTTTTTTCACCGTATTATTAATCAAGCAAACCACAATTGGTTTATAATGCTTTAAATTTGAACCATGGTGCGATTCTACGCTATACTTTTTTTTGTAATTCTTGTTTTTTCCTGTAAAGAAAAGAAAAGGGTAGATCAGCAAATCTCTGATGTGATCGAAGACACCCTTGTTGTTGAAAAACCAGATGCATCACAAAAAATCATACAATTTTCGCCGGAGTTCATCGAAGAAAATAAAATCAACGAGTGGAAAGATTTTAAAAAATTCAAAGACGCAATAGAGGACATCACGCAACTCAACCCAGCTGGAGTAATGATTTTTATTTCAGAATTGTACAAGACAACCAGTGCACTCCTAAAAGCCCCTTTTCCAGAAGCATTTGATAAATTCCCAGTCTATGGGCGGATCAAAGTAGTACAAACCCAAATCATAAAATGTCATTTTTACGCCTACAATAAGCAAAACGAAAAACTCAATGTTGCGCTGAATGAACTCTATGTTGAATACAATATTCTGTTAAAGAGGATGATCAGTATTGCCGAGGAAAATAAAATACAATTAGACTCTTTGGGCTTGGATACACCCACCATTCAGGACTCCAAGACAATTCCTGCTTTTTCTAAAAAATAAGTGTTTTCAGATATCGATTCGATGATTCTGTCCCGATGGTTTTCCAATTCCAGACTGGGCTTGATAGAGAGTGCTTCGTTGTAGAGCACCAATAGTTTGGTGTCGTACTCAACACATTTATGGAGATGACTGTGATTTGTTTTTTTTAGGGAGGAAACCACAATTTGTTCAAAGTTCAGTCGATTCGTATCTAAGTTATTCACCGCAACGTTTAAAGACCTTAAGAGCTGGGCTATGTCTTGAAAACACCTGTTTCTAAGAGTAGATTGCAAATTTAAGTAGCGCTTGTCTTGCGCATGATTACCCTCATCAGAGGCCTTAAGATACTCCAACTTAGCATTTTTAAGTAAGCTAAGTATTTTTTCGAGAAGAACAATATATCGGGTAGAATCTGACAAACTCTATTTTTTTCAAACTTAAACAGAAAAGCACCAATCACTTAAAATCGTGCTAATTTAATATTAACAAGTTTTTAACTAAAAATTTAAAATTTAAATCTTTTCTAACTTTATTGGCGCTTACAATACCTCTTACAATACCACTCTTTTCAAAAGCAGGAGCTTCAAGCGCAGCAATTTTTGCCATTTCACTGTAATAATCTATACGAGTGGGATGGAAAGGGGTTACGGCATTATACGCTTGATTTCCCTGCCAATTTTCAATAATATGTAGGATTATGCTTACAGCGTCTTGTTGGTGGATGAAATTGATCGGGGACAGCGGATTGGGAATATTTTTTTTACCGCTTAACGTAAAAATAGGGTGGCGATTGGGTCCCACAAGCCCTCCCAATCTTAGGATACAACTTTCAAATTGTTTGTGCTCTAATAGCTTTTTTTCAACCGCTATAATTTGTCTTGCAGCCTCGGTTGTTCCCAATAATTCACTTTCTTCTGTTATTATTTCTGCCTGATTGCCATAGACACTGGTACTGCTGGTGAAAATTACTTTTTCGATTCCAGTCAATTCTATTTTATTTATAATCTGCTTAATAACAGCAATATAATTGCGGTCAGGATTTTTTCTCAGCCCCGGAGGAATACTGATAATCAGCAGCTTCACATCATTGAAAAAATCATTTTCCCCGTTTATATCAAATTCGGAGACCTCTACTACCGCAGCATCAAAGCCCTTTTTCTTGAGTAGGGTACTTTTCTCTTTATGGGTAGTGGAAACTTTAATGGAATGATTGCGCTCCATCGCTTTTTCAGCCACTGCCAATCCCAGCCAGCCGCCACCCATGATCCCTATCCTACTCATTTGTTCATTATTTTATTGAAATTTGACTTCTGTTTTCAAAAATATTAAATGATCCATTATAAATCATTATCTTATAGAAAGCAAAATACGAGGAAAAATGGCAATTAAAAGTTTTCAAGGGCAAAGAGTAGATCCATCAAAAAAAGTTAGTAAAACTTTATTGGTTTCAGACATCATGACACATGATCTCGTTGTTTTCACAAAGGACCAGACCATTCATGATGTAATGCAATTGTTTATAAAACACCGCATATCTGGAGGTCCAGTAGTCGACGATGCTGGAAGATTAATAGGGGTGATTTCCGAAGCAGATTGCATGCGAGAAATATCGGACAGTCGCTATTTTAACCTGCCCATCTTGGACAGGGCAGTAGAACATTTTATGACCTCAAAAGTGGATACCATAGATGCCAGTAAAACAATCTTCGAAGCAGCTTCCATGTTTTTTAAAACCTCGAGAAGGCGTTTTCCCGTTTTGGAAAGAAATAAGTTGGTGGGTCAGATCAGTCGGAAGGATATCGTAGTGGCGACCCTTAATTTAAAAAGCCAAAATTGGCGTTAGTAAATCCTTTGAGCTGATCGGTAGGTATTGGCATGTGCATCGATGATAATTTTAATATCACTGGAATACCCTCCCCCCATACTGCACTGAACTCCAAGCGATCGCTGGTGACAATACTGCAAAACCATTTGGTCTCTTTGTTTACAGCCATCAACACTCATACCCAGTCGCCCCAAGCGGTCTGTGGCCACAACATCAACCCCAGAAAGATAAAAAACAAAGTCTGGATTTACCTTTTCAAAAAGACGGGGAAGCGTTTCACTTAAAATATTCAAATACTGTTCGTCATCGGTATGGTCTTCCAAACCAATATCCCAGTCGCTGATTTCTTTTTTAAAAGGATAATTTTTTTTGCCGTGCATTGAAAAAGTAAAAACCCTGTCTTCCTGCTGAAAAATTTCGGCCGTTCCATTGCCTTGATGGACATCTAAATCTATGATCAATATTTTTTGGGCATGGCCATGGTCCAGAAGATATCGCGCGGCTATGGCCTGATCGTTAAGCATACAAAAAGCTTCACCATGACCGGTGTAGGCGTGATGGGTTCCGCCTGCAATATTAAACGAAATGCCACATTCTATGGCCTTTAGTGCCCCCGAAACAGTGCCCCCTGCGATCACAAATTCCCTTTGAACCAATTGTTTTGATATGGGAAAACCTATTTTTATAATCTCTTTTTGATCGAGATCCAAACGCAATAGACGATCGACATAATTCTTATCATGAACCCGTTTTGCATGGTCATGAGAAAGGGGAGTAGGAGAGAAAAAGTCCTCGGGTTTGCAAGTCCCTTCATGAATAAGTTGTTTGGGGAGAAGATCGTATTTCTCCATAGGGAAACGGTGATTTTTCGGAAGGGGGAGAACGTAAATGGGATCAAAAGCAACGGGTATCACTGGAGCAATTACCTTATGCTTAACCCACTCGGAGTCGTACTGTCCTCCGGAGCGATAAAAATCAATCGACCGTCCTGATCCTCTGCCATCAACAGCATCCCCTGGCTCTCTACACCAAAAATATTTCTAGGGGCCAGGTTGGCCAAAACACTAACTTTTTTCCCGATCACTTCTTCTGGCCCATAATGGTTTGCAATTCCCGAGACAATGGTTCTTTGTTCTGATCCCAGATCGACTTTTAGTAACAAAAGCTTCTTGCTTTTTGGTATTTTTTCGGCTTGCAGTATGGTTCCTGTTCTGAGATCCATTTGAGAGAAATCTTCGAAACTAATCATCTTTTTTGCTGGTTCTTTAGGTTCATTTTCTTCATTGGCAAGATTTTTTTTGAGTTTGTCAAGTTGGTTGTTGATCTCTTCATCTTCTATTTTTTGAAAGAGCAGCTGCGCAGTACCAAGGGCATGCCCCGGGACTAAAAGTTCTTCCTCTTTCACATCGTCCCATAATGGGTTGAGCTGGAGCATGTCCTTCATTTTTTGAGCAGTAAAAGGGAGTAATGGCTCACTCAGAATACTGAGTCCAGCGGCGATTTGCAGGGCAGTGTACAGAATGGTTTTTACACGCTCAGGGTCGGTTTTAATCAGTTTCCAAGGTTCTTGTTCTGCCAAGTACTTATTGCCTAAACGGGACAGGTTTATCACCTCCTGGCTGTAGGACCTGAATCGGTAATTTTCGATTTCTTTTTCCATGATGGCAGGAAAAGCTTGTAGACCATCTAAAGCAGATCGATCCTTATCGTTGAAAGGACCAGGTGAAGGGACAGCCCCTTCATAATATTTGTCGGTGAGCACAACAACGCGGTTGATGAAATTCCCTAATATTGCGACCAACTCACTGTTGTTTCTGGTTTGGAATTCCTTCCAGGTAAAGTCGTTGTCTTTGGTCTCAGGGGCATTGGCGGTGAGCACATACCGCAAGACATCTTGTTTGTCAGGAAAATCCGTTAAATACTCATGAAGCCAGACCGCCCAATTTTTGGAAGTTGAGATTTTCTTTCCCTCCAGGTTGAGGAATTCATTGGCAGGCACATTTTCTGGAAGTATAAACGCTCCAGTATTTTTTAAAATAATTGGGAAAATAATACAATGAAAAACGATATTGTCTTTTCCAATAAAGTGAACCAATTGGGTGTCTTCAGATTTCCAATAGGGCTCCCAATCAATTTTATTTTTTTCCGCCCATTCTTTGGTCGAAGAAATATATCCAATAGGAGCGTCGAACCAAACATATAAAACTTTTCCCGCTCCCCCTTCGCTGGGCACGGGAATCCCCCAGTCCAAATCTCGGGTCACTGCTCGGGGCTGTAAACCATTGTCTATCCATGACTTAACCTGACCGTAGACATTGGTTTTCCAATCGTCTTTGTGCCCTTCCAAGATCCATTCCTTGATGAAATCTTCACTTTTGTCCAAGGGTAAAAACCAATGTTTTGTTTGTTTCAAAACTGGCTGACTTCCGGAGAGTGTCGATTTGGGGTCAATCAAATCGGTAGCATTGAGCGAACTGCCGCAGGATTCACATTGGTCGCCATAGGCTTCGCTATTTTGACAAATTGGGCAAGTACCGGTTACAAATCGGTCGGCTAAAAAAGCATCCGCAGTCGGGTCGTACAATTGCTCTGTCTCTTTTACAGTGAATTGACCTTGTTCTTCCAATTGTTTGAATATTGCCGATGCGGTGTCGTGATGCACTTTGCGGGATGTCCTGGAATAATTGTCAAATGATATACCAAACCCATCGAATGCTTTTCTGATCAGCTGGTCGTAATGATCAATCACTTCTTGGGGTGTTTTTCCTTCTTTTTTGGCTTTGATGGCAATGGCAACACCGTGTTCGTCACTACCACAAATAAAGGCAACGTCTTTTCCTTTAAGCCTGAGATAGCGCGAATAGATATCGGCAGGCACATACACCCCAGCCAAATGACCAATGTGAATGGGACCGTTGGTATACGGTAAGGCAGCAGTAACTGTATATCTTTTTGGTGGCTTGATCATTCTTATTTTAGGGCAAAAATAAGGATTTTATTCCCTGGCAGATAATAAATTTATTTATCTTAATAGAATAACACTACCCCATGATCGAATCCCATGAACTTGGAAAAAAAGCGGAGGCATTGGCGGGAGAATACCTGCAAAAAAACGGCTACCGCATTCTGGCAAGAAATTATCGATACCTCAAAGCAGAGGTTGATTTGATCGTCATTAAGGATGACATATTGGTGGGTGTAGAAGTAAAAGCCAGATCAGCAGGCTTCGTTGTGGCTCCGCATGAAGCGGTTTCCCCCAAAAAAATTCAACTCTTGGTTACCGCCCTAGATCATTTTGTTCAGCAGAATGACCTAAATGTCGAAGTGAGATTCGATATCATCACCTATATATTTAAGGGAAATGATTGGGTGCAAAATCACATTGAATCCGCTTTTTATCCATTTGGCTAAAATGTTGCAAATAAAACAATTTGTTTCAGATTACTATCTTTGTAAAAAAATAAAACATTTAGGTTTTGAAAACTATCGCTTCTCAAGTTTCGGAATACGTCAAATCTAAGCCCTACTTGTCCACTGCCCTTTCGCAAGGGATCATCAATTTAACTTCCTTAGCAAGGCAGATACAACCCGAGATTGAAAGGAGTTTGCGAAAACCTGCCCGAAGTGGAGCCATAGTGATGGCATTAAAGCGCATCTCGGACAACGAGGAGTTCCTTTCGACCCACAAAATCATCAACGTACTCAGAAAGCTGGGGGACATCACAGTGCGCTCTTCATTAACCGATTATTGTTTTAGACTTTCGGAGAGCTTACTTTTGTCACAAGCCAAATTTCTCAACGAAATCCAAGACAAAAAAGATATATTTTACACCTCCTCTCGAGGGGTAGGAGAATCTAATATTGTGGTGAGTAGTAATTTAGCACCCTTGATTGAGGAGGTTTTTAAAAACGAAATCTGTATTGATAAAATTGAAAACCTTTCAGCAATAACCGTAAAACTACCGACGGACAATGTTAAAATCCCAGGCATTTACTACTTTATTTTTCAACGATTATCGTGGGAAGGGGTTAATATCAATGAGGTAATTTCAACCTCCAATGAGTTTACCATTTTAATGGATGAAGATTCTGTCAATGTTGCTTTTGAAGTGATTAAAAATCTTAAACTGCTGTAGTTCTATTGTAACTTTTGAAGTTGATCCAATAGGTTTTTAATACTTTGGGCCTGATTGACGACCAATAACAGTCGAAGCCCATTTCTCGTTTCTTTTTCTCTTATACTGAATTGATCGGGTTGGTTTTGAACAGAAAGGAGTATTTGGTTAAAAATAGCACTTTGGTAAAACGGACTTTGTTGATCAGCCAATAAGTAACCCACACATTTTTTATTTTTAATTATAAGTCTTTCCAGTCCCATTTTAGAGGCCAACCACTTCAGCCGTAATGTGCCCAGTAATTCTTGTCCTGGTGGGGGTATTTCTCCAAACCGATCTTCTATATTTTTTTTGAATTTCATTAATTGCGGTTCATCTTTTATGGCACTGAGTTCATTGTAGAGCAATAATCTTTCATTTACTATATTTATATATTCATCAGGAAATAAGATCTCAAAATCAGTATCTACTTGTACTTCTTTCACATAGTTTTTTTGTGTGGACCTATTTTCATTTTCAAACAGCGTTTTGAACTCGTTTTCTTTCAATTCTTCGATGGCTTCTTCGAGTATTTTTTGATAGGTTTCAAATCCAATTTCATTGATAAAGCCACTTTGTTCTCCACCCAAAAGATCGCCTGCGCCCCTGATCTCTAAATCTTTCATGGCAATTTGAATTCCAGCGCCCAGTTCAGAAAATTGAGAAATCGCCTTGATTCTTTTTTGAGCATCAGCGGCCATGGCACTCAGTGGAGGGGTAACAAAATAGCAAAATGCTTTTTTGTTGCTTCGCCCAACCCTTCCTCTCATTTGATGCAAATCACTGAGCCCAAAACTCTGGGCGTTGTTGATGAAAATGGTGTTGGCATTTGGAACGTCCAGTCCGTTTTCGATGATCGTAGTGGCAATCAAAATATCCGATTGCCCTTCCATAAACCCCAGTAAGGTTTTTTCCAATTGCTTACCGTCCATTTGTCCATGACCAATGGCGATACGAGCATCTGGAACCAATCGCTGCACCATCCCAGCTACTTCTCTGATATTTTCAACGCGGTTGTGGATAAAAAACACCTGACCTCCCCTTTGTAGTTCATAGTGGATGGCATCCCTAATAAGGGATTCGTTAAACCGTACAACTTCGCTTTCAATGGGGTAGCGATTGGGGGGTGGAGTGTTGATTACAGAAAGGTCCCGAGCCGCCATCAAACTGAATTGTAAGGTTCTGGGAATCGGCGTGGCGGTGAGGGTCAATACGTCTACATTGGTTTTTAAATCCCTGAGCTTTTCTTTGACGGCAACACCAAATTTTTGTTCTTCGTCAACGATCAATAAGCCCAAATTTTTAAATTTCACGGATTTATTGACCAATTGGTGGGTTCCGATTAAAATATCAATCCTCCCTTGTTGCAGTTCTTCTAATATTCGTTTTCGATCTTTGGCAGACCTGAATCTATTGAGGTAGTTTACTTTTACAGGCAGCTCTCCCAATCTTTTTGAAAAAGTTTTAAAATGCTGAAATGCTAAAATGGTAGTAGGCACCAATACCGCTACTTGTTTGCTGTCGTCTACGGCCTTAAAAGCAGCCCTTATGGCCACTTCTGTTTTTCCAAAACCTACATCTCCGCAGATCAGTCGGTCCATGGGCCGGTCCATTTCCATATCAGCTTTTACTGCTGCCGTGGCCTTACCTTGGTCGGGGGTGTCTTCATACATAAAAGAAGCCTCCAACTCCATTTGCAGGTAGCTGTCGGGGGGAAAAGCATGGCCAATAATTTTTTTTCTTTTAGCATAAAGCTTAATCAGGTCAAATGCAATCGCTTTAACTCGGGATTTGGTTTTTTGTTTGAGAGCCTTCCATGCCTTGGATCCCAGTTTGTGCAATTTGGGCACATGCCCATCTTTACCGTTAAATTTGCTGATTTTGTGCAAGGAGTGAATGCTCAGATACAGAATATCACCCTCGCCATAGCTCAATTTTATGGCCTCTTGTTGTATGCCTTCTACGTCGATTTTTTGTAATCCCCCAAATTTCCCAATTCCATGATCGATGTGAGTAACATAATCCCCAATTTTTAGATGGGTCAACTCTTTGAGGGTTAGCACCTCTTTTTTGGCAGAGACCGATCGGAGTTTGTATTTGTGGTAGCGTTCAAAAATTTGATGATCGGTAAAACAAGACACTTTGGCTTCCAGGTCTTCAAAGCCCTCATAAAGCGGACATACCTCTGTTTTGTAATGAACAGTATCTTCGTTTTCCTCCAAAATCTCAGTAAACCTCTTCCGCTGGGCTTCGTTGGAACAAAAAATATAGTTTTCGAAACCCGACTCGTGATTGTCGTTTAATATTTGTATTAGTCGATCAAATTGTTTGTTGATGGAAGGTTGAGGACTTTGTTTTATACTGATGCGTTGTTGGACTTCTAGGTGATCAGAAGGGTTGATCAGTACGGTGCTTTTTGTTTCCACCCCTGCCAGCAGTTCTGCTTCGGTCATAAACAATACTTCGGGGGGATATTGTATTGTTGTGGCCAAATCCTCAAATTGCTTTTTAGCCTGTTCACCAAATTTTTTGATCTGATCCAAACAAAGATCAAATTGATCAAAAACCAGGCTACTTTGCGACGGTAGGGAATCGATTAATGACTTTCTTTTTTCGGTGAAGGAAACCTTGGAAGTGTTGGGCAATAAATCGATTTGCTCCAAGGGACTGATGGAAAGCTGCGTGTTGACGTCAAAACTTCTGAGACTCTCAATTTCGTCGTCGAAAAATTCGATGCGATAGGGATGCTGATGGGCATAGGAAAAAACATCGATGATTCCCCCCCTCACTGAAAATTCCCCAGGCTGACTCACGAAATTGACCCGCTCGAAGTCGAACTCAAAAAGGGATTCATTTACAAAATCCAAACTCAAAACATCTCCTTTTTTTATTTTCAATGTTTTCCGTTTTAACGTTTGCTGAGAAATCACTTTTTCAAATAATGCTTGGGGGTGGGTAACGATTATTTTTTTCTTTTTGGAGTGGCTGAGTTTGTTGAGTACATCTGATCGCATCAATACATTGGCATTATCAGTAGCCTCTGGACTGTAGGCTTTACGATAACTGGCGGGGAAATACATCACTTCCTTTTTTGAAAGGAGTTGCTCCAGGTCGTTCAGGTGATAGGCTGCTTGCTCTTGGGTATCGAAAACAATTAAAAATGAACGGTCTAAATTTTTGAAAGCAGTGGCCAGTTTAAAGTTTAAACCAGATCCTACGACCCCTTTAATTTGGCAACAGCTGTCCTCTAAAAGAGCCTTTTCAAGGTCTTTTTGGCTGGGGGTTTTGGAAATTTTATCAAACAACTGTTCGATATCCATAAATTTTGTCAAATATAGTTTTACTGGTTTATAAAACTGCCATGCTGTGCTAATTTTTCATTTTTATTTCCAGTTAATAACTCCTGATAACTCTAACCCCAACAACTACTACAATACAGTATTTTAGTAATTGAAAAATAGGGAATGTATTTAATTTTTGACACCGAAACAACGGGGCTACCCCGCAACTGGAAAGCTCCGTTAACAGATGCGGACAACTGGCCAAGATGCGTCCAAATTGCCTGGCAATTACACGACGAAAAGGGTCACTGCATTGCGCATGAAGATTACCTGATACTCCCTGAGGGTTTTACCATTCCTTATGATTCTGAAAAAATTCACGGCATTTCCACGGCCTTGGCGGAAAAGAATGGAATTCCGTTGGTGGAGGTTTTGGAGCGATTTCAGGTGGCATTAAAACAATGTGAATTTGTAGGGGGTCACAATGTATCGTTTGACCTTAACATAATGGGTGCAGAGTTTCTGAGGCTGCAAGATAACAACCCCTTGGAGGCGCTGCCCATCATAGATACTTGTACTGAGGAAACTGCAGCCTTATGCCGGTTGCCCGGTGGCAGAGCTGGGAAATTCAAACTCCCTACTTTAGGAGAGCTGTATGTGCATTTGTTTGGTACTGATTTTGCCGAGGCCCACAATGCTACCGCTGACGTTGAGGCTACCGCCCGTTGCTTTTTTGAGCTTTTTAGAAAACGACAAATCCTACCTGCATCCATAAAAGACAGGGCAGATCTTTTACAGACATTGGAAGCAGTTTTGGAGGCGCCTGTAGAACTGATCGGTCTCAAGCATCAAAATTTAAAATCGGCTGCTGCCCGATTGGCCCAACAAACCAGCGAAGCTCAGCAAACACTGGCCCCTGATTTTCCCTTAGAGCAGGAGGCTTTAGCTGATGCCCCATTTGTTCACCTTCACACCCACTCCCAATATTCCGTGTTGCAGTCCACCTCCAGTATAGTTGATATTGTAAATGCTGCAGCCAATGATCGTATGCCAGCTGTTACCCTCACCGATCACGCAAATTTGATGGGGGCCTTTCATTTCATAAAAGCGGTTAACAAACACAATGATTCTTTGGAGGAGGGACAACCCCCACTAAAGCCCATTCTTGGATGTGAGTTTTTTGTTTGTGAAGACCACCTAGATCGATCCCGTAGAGACAATGGTTATCAAATTGTTTTTATTGCAAAAAATAAAAAAGGGTATGAGAACCTTTCCATAATGAGTTCTATCGCCTACACAAAAGGCTTTTATTATGTGCCCCGAATTGACAAGCAAATTATAGAAACCTATAAATCGGATTTAATTGTTCTGACGGGAAATTTGAATGGTGAGCTACCTTCAAAAATTCTCAATTTAGGGGACAATCAAGCGGAGGAGGCACTTCAATGGTGGCATCAACAATTTGGCGATGATTTGTACATAGAACTGATGCGGCATCAGCAGGAGGACGAAAAAAGGGCCAATGAGGTAATGCTCCGGTTGGCAAAAAAATACGATATCAAAATTGTAGCCACCAACAATTCTTACTACACCACAAAGGAGGAAGCCAATGCCCATGATATTTTACTCTGTGTAAAAGAGGGCGAAAAACAAGCGACACCTATAGGCCGTGGCCGAGGATTCCGATATGGTTTTCCCAACCAGGAATACTATTACAAATCTCAGTCAGCAATGAAAGCGCTTTTTGCCGATCTTCCCGAAGCGATCATCAACATTGCTGGACTTATTAAAAAAGTAACGCCTTTTGATTTGGCTCGTGAGGTTTTACTTCCTGAATACAAAATCCCAGAGGATTTTTCCATTTCCAATACTCAAGATTCCAAAGAGAGGGAAAATGAATACCTCAGGTTTCTCACTTTTGAGGGAGCCAAAAAACGTTATGGTACCCTGAGTAAGGAAATTGAAGAGCGCTTGAATTTTGAACTCGAGGTAATTGCTAAAACGGGTTATCCGGGCTATTTTTTAATTGTCCAAGACCTGATTGCTGCAGCGAGAAAAATGGACGTTTCTGTCGGACCGGGGAGGGGTTCAGCTGCGGGTTCAGTAGTGGCTTACTGTCTGTGGATAACGAATTTGGATCCCATTGAATACGATTTGCTATTTGAGCGTTTTCTCAATCCAGACCGGGTGAGTATGCCCGATATTGATATTGATTTTGACGATGAAGGAAGGGGTAGGGTCATGGATTATGTAATCGAAAAATACGGGTCCAACCAAGTGGCACAAATCATTACTTACGGTACAATGGCTGCGAAGTCCTCAATTCGGGATACTGCCCGAGTACTAGATCTGCCACTGGGTGATGCGGATCGCATTGCAAAGTTGGTACCCAATATCAAATTGGCCAATATTTTCAGCCTCGATGATGCAGCGCTGAAAGACAAACTAAGATCAGATGAGTTTGGACAAGTAAAAGAGCTCCAAGAAATATTCCAAGGGGACGACTTGGCTGGACAGACTTTACAACAGGCCAAGGTTTTGGAGGGTTCGCTCCGCAATACAGGTACCCACGCCTGTGGGGTGATCATTACCCCAGACGATATTACAAAGTTTGTTCCAATCGCAACGGCAAAAGATTCGGACTTATCGGTTACACAGTTCGACAACTCCGTAGTGGAAGAGGCTGGCCTACTGAAAATGGACTTTTTGGGGCTCAAAACCTTAACCCTGATAAAGGACACCGTTAAAATAATCCAATACCGTCACCAAACAGAATTGATACCGGACGAATTTCCTCTCGATGATGCCAAAACCTATGAACTGTTCCAAAAAGGAGAAACGGTGGGGATTTTTCAGTACGAATCTTTGGGAATGCAAAAGTATCTCAAGGATTTAAAGCCTAATGTTTTTGCAGATTTGATTGCCATGAATGCCCTCTACCGGCCAGGTCCATTGGAGTATATTCCCAGTTTTGTTGCCCGAAAACAAGGCCAAGAGGCCATCACCTACGACCTCCCAGAAATGGAAGAATACCTCAAGGAAACTTATGGCATCACCGTTTATCAAGAACAAGTGATGTTGCTCTCACAAAAACTGGCTGGGTTCTCCAAAGGGGAAGCCGATCTTTTGCGTAAAGCAATGGGTAAAAAAATATTTGCCCTTTTGGACAAACTCAAACCCAAGTTTATTGAAGGAGGGGAGGCCAACCAGCATCCTAAAGAAATATTGAATAAGATTTGGAAAGATTGGGAAGCTTTTGCCTCTTATGCCTTTAACAAATCGCATTCCACTTGCTATGCATGGATCGGCTATCAAACGGCCTATCTCAAAGCCCATTATCCTGCAGAATACATGGCGGCAGTTCTTTCCAATAATATGAGTGATATCAAACAAGTCACCTTTTTTATGGAAGAATGCCGAAGGATGGGAATTCAGGTGTTGGGACCAGATGTCAACGAATCTTTTTACAAGTTTACCGTGAATGAGGACAATGCCATACGATTCGGAATGGGTGCCGTGAAGGGAGTGGGAAAAGGAGCTGTACAGACCATTATTGAAAACAGAAAAACAGGGCGCTACCAAAATATTTTTGATTTGGTAAAAAAAATTGACTTGAGGGCCGCCAATAAAAAAGCCTTGGAAAACTTAGCATTGGCAGGAGGCTTTGATTCTTTTAAGGAAACCCACAGAGCGCAGTATTTCAATCCCGATGGGGATGGTGTGTTATTTTTGGAAAAAGTCATCCGTTTTGGTGCGAAATATCAAGAAAGTCAAAATTCGGCGCAAACCAGTCTCTTTGGAGAAACTACTGATCAGGTTTATCAGGAACTGATCATTCCACCTGCGGAGCCGTGGGACAACTTAAGTCAACTCAAAAAAGAAAGAGCGGTGGTGGGCATCTATATTTCTGGACACCCTTTAGACGACTTTAAAAAAGAAATGGAGTGGTTTACCAATGCCCAAATGATGCAATTAAAAGACTTAAAACCTTGGGTCAACAAAAACCTTGCTGTAGCGGGAATCGTAAACGATATTCAACACTTGGAATCCAGAAACGGCAAAGGATGGGCGAGGTTTTCCGTAGAGGACTTTACAGATCAATTTGAGTTCAGAATTTTTGGAGAAGAATACCTAAAATTCAGACACTTTATCACCATTAATCAGTTTATTAGGATTAAAATCAGTGTGAAAGAAGGCTGGAGAAATCAAGAAACAGGAAGGGTTGGAGAGCCACGGATTCAGTTTGTGGCGTTTGAAATGCTTCACGATACGTTATCAAAAAATTCAAAAAAATTGACTTTGCAATTGGATATCCGACAGTTAGAATCGGACCGTATAAAGCATCTAAAAAATGAACTAAAAAGTTTTAGGGGGGACAAACCTTTATACTTTGATGTAATCGATCCCAAAAAACCCGTAAAACTAACAGTGCCCAGCAAGAAACAGAAAGTGGCCATTTCTCAAAAATTATTGACAGTTTTGGACCAAAATCAGTGGCACTACAAATTGAACTGATTGTCCATAGAATTTGAAAATAATCAGATAAGTAAATTTAATCCGATCAGAAGACCCTACGTTTTCTAAAATGATTAATTTTGGCTGAATAAAATATATAGAAATGGCTTTAGAGATTACCGACACAAATTTTGAAGAACTGGTATTAAACGCAGACAAACCTGTCATTGTTGACTTTTGGGCGGCATGGTGTGGACCTTGTAGGATGGTAGGACCCATCATCGATGAAATCAGTCAAGATTATGAAGGTAAAGCTGTTGTTGGTAAACTCGATGTAGATCAGCATCAAGAATTTGCCGCAAAATATGGAGTTAGAAATATTCCTACAGTATTGCTCTTCGATAAAGGCGAGTTGGTGGGTAGACAAGTCGGTGTGGCACCAAAAAAGGCCTATGCCGATGCCTTGGATGCCGTACTCTAATCTGTAAGCATTACACGTTATTTTTTGTTGTATGCTCCTGCATTCAATACCCTTTTCATCTTCTTTATTTAGATAAGGTTTTTCTCAAATATCTTGAGTTATCCTTTTGAAACAATCTATTTTTTCATTTTCTTTGGTTGCCACCATTTCAAGGAAATAATATGCTATTTAATAACCAATAAATTCGTTAACGATCATCCATGATTCAGATCAACAATAATCTCAAAATAGAGGACTTAAAAGAAAAAATAAACCAACTCTGGACGCTTTCTGGAGAAAAAATCAACAGAATAGCCTCAGAATACGACGAGACCCAAGGGGCTCCTGTGTTTACCGTAAATGGAAAATATGCTACCCGTGGCTGGACTGAATGGACCCATGGATTTCAGTTTGGGTCTGCTGTTTTGCAGTTCGACGCAGTTGACGACAACCAATTTATTGATTTGGCGAAGAGACAGGTGCTGGACAAAATGGCAACCCACGTCAGTCATACCGGAGTGCACGATCATGGGTTCAACAACTTGAGTACTTACGGAAATTTATTGCGATTGATGCACGAAGGAAAAATTCCACACAATGAATGGGAGGCTCATTTTTATTCCTTGGCCATTAAAATATCTGGAGCTGTTCAAGCTTCGCGATGGACTCATCTCCCCGAAGGCGGTTTTATTTGCTCTTTCAATGGTCCCCATTCCTTATTTGTTGATACCATCCGTTCTTGTAGGATTTTGGTGGCCAGTCACTTGATGGGTCATTCCCTTCACGGTGAGGGAGACCGAAAAATTTCATTGTTAGAACGCGCGCTGCAGCACATTGAAGCAACAGCCAAATATTCAATCTATTATGGTGAGGGCAGAGACCATTATGATATTTGGGGAAGAACAGCCCACGAGACTATTTTCAACACCAATGACGGACAATTCCGATGTCCAAATGCCCAACAGGGTTACACAGGATTTTCTACTTGGACCCGAGGACTGGCTTGGGGCATGCTCGGTTTTGCAGAGGAATTAGAAGCCTTAGAATTGGTGAATAATGACGAATTGACTGCGCTTGGAGGCTTTGATAAAATCGAGGAAATGATGCTCAAAGGCGCCAAAGCTACTTGTGATTTTTACATCGAACACACGCCCAGCTGCGGGGTAACCTATTGGGATACGGGAGCGCCTAACCTCCACAAATTAGGGGATTATCTCGATCGCCCTGCAGATCCCTATAATGACTGGGAACCCGTGGACAGTTCCGCTGCTGCCATAGGAGCTCAAGGGCTGCTGAGACTTGGAAATTACCTCAGAAAAAAAGGTCAGAAAGACGCCGGAGATAAATATTGGCAAGCAGGATTAACTGTTTTTAATTCACTCTTACAAGAACCTTATCTCAGCACCGATGCAAATCACCAGGGGTTATTGTTGCACACCATTTACCACCAACCCAATGGATGGGACCACATTCCCGAAGGAAGTAAAATTGCCAATGGTGAATCTTGTATGTGGGGGGACTATCACTTCAGAGAATTGGCGCTGTATGTTCAAAAAATGATAGCAGGAGAACCCTATTACCAGTTTACAAATTGCGTTAAATAATTAACTTCAGATGAGGTCATTAACAAATTATTCTAAGCTTTGTGTTCATACCCAAACCAATAAACCTTGGACCATAGAGGAATGCATCACCCAATATGCTGCAGCAGGAATCAGTGCCATTTCAATTTGGAGACATTTACTTGAAGGACAAGACTTGTCTGAAATTAAAGAGCTATTGATCAAGAACGAAATGGAAGTGGTGGCTCTGGTTCGTGGCGGTTTTTTTCCTTCCGTTGATGACAAGCAAAGAGCACTGGCATTGGAGGACAATCGTTTAGCCATGGAACAGGCTGCTGCACTGGGAGCTCCACAGGTAGTTTTGGTTTGTGGCGCAGATCCGAATCAGTCTTTAAAAGTGTCCCGTCAACAAATAAAAGAAGGTATTATAGCATTGCTTCCGCAAGCAGAACGATTGGGCGTAAAGCTTTCAATAGAACCATTACACCCCATGTATGCAGGGGATAAGTCTGCTATATCTTCTCTTGGACAAGCCAACGATCTGTGCGAGGAAATTGACTCGCCATGGGTAGGTGTTGCCATTGATGTCTACCACCTTTGGTGGGACGATCAGTTGGAAAAAGAAATCTCCCGATGTGGAAAATCAGACAATATCTTTGCTTTTCATGTTTGCGATTGGCGGGTGCCAACAACCGATTTTTTAACCGACAGAGGCCTAATGGGCGAAGGCTGCATTCCAGTAAAACAGATCAGAGAATGGGTTGAGAAAGCAGGTTTTGACGGCTACAATGAGGTAGAAGTTTTTTCAGAACGTTTGTGGGCTCAGGACCAAAAGCTATATTTGGAAGATATTAAAAAAGCATATTTGAACTACATTTAAAAATAACAAATGAAAATACATAAGATTGGAATTATAATGAATGGGGTGACCGGTAGAATGGGTACCAACCAACACCTCATTCGCTCCTTGGCGGCCATTGTAGCCCAAGGTGGTGTTAAAATAAGTGATAATGAAGTGATAATGCCCGATTTGGTGCTGGTGGGGAGAAATGAGAATAAGCTAAAAAACTTGGCAGAACGAACCCAAGTGAAAAACTGGACCACAGACTTGGACGCTGTTTTAAACCAAGATCACTATCAGATCTATTTTGATGCACAAACCACAGGAAGAAGAGCCGATGCCATCCACAAGGCTGTAGCAGCGGGAAAACATATCTACTGTGAGAAACCGGTAGCAACTTCTACAGAAATCGCATTGGATTTGTACAGCGTATGTGAAAAAGCAGGGGTAAAACACGGGGTAGTGCAGGACAAACTTTGGCTTCCTGGAATGATGAAGTTAAAGCGATTGATCGCCAATGATTTTTTTGGGGAAATTTTGTCCGTGAGGGGAGAGTTTGGCTATTGGGTTTTTGAAGGGCATACGGTACCAGCGCAACGACCCAGCTGGAATTACCGAAAAGAGGACGATGGAGGGATTATCGTTGATATGCTTTGCCACTGGAGGTATGTTTTGGACAATATTTTTGGCTCGGTAAAAGGTGTTTTCTGTATGGGAGCTACCCATATTCCAGAACGCATCGATGAAAATGGACAGCCCTATAAATGTACTGCCGATGATGCCGCATACGCTATTTTTGAATTGGAGGGAGGGGTCATCGCCCAGTTCAATTCTTCTTGGACTACTCGGGTGAGAAGAGACGACTTGCTTACCCTTCATGTCGATGGAACCAAGGGGTCTGCCGTAGCTGGTTTGAGAGATTGCTGGACCCAACATTACGGGAATACTCCAAAGCCTGTTTGGAATCCAGACATACCCAACCCCATCGATTTTAAAGCAGGATGGACCAAAGTTCCTGAGCAGGAAGATTTTGATAATGCCTTTAAGGCACAATGGGAACTCTTCCTCAAACACGTGGTATTGGACACGCCTTTTCCTTGGAACATGATGGAGGGTGCAAAAGGAGTCCAGCTGGCCGAGTTGGGCATCGAAAGTTGGGAGAAAAAAGCCTGGATTAACATCCCTAAATTATAATGAAACCTGTAGCACTAATAACGGGGGGCTCCCGTGGTATTGGCCTGGGGATTGCTCAAGCACTCTTGGAAAAGGGGTATCGCGTTGCCATCAATGGTGTTAGACCTGCCAACTTGGTGGCGTCAACCCTTGAGGAGCTCAAAAGCAATGGGGGCGAAGTAATCTATTGTCAGGGAGATATTGGTAATGGAGACGACCGACAAAAAATGATCGATGATATAAAGTCCAAATGGAACCAACTGAACCTTCTGGTCAACAACGCAGGAGTTGCACCAAAAGAGCGGAAAGATATACTCGAAGCAGAGGAAGATAGTTTTGATTGGTTGATAGGAATCAACCTAAAAGGGCCCTATTTTTTGACCCAGCTCGCCGCCAATTGGATGATCGACCAAAAGAAAAATAAACAAGAAGATGATTTTTCCATCATCAACGTTTCTTCTGTTTCAGCCTCCGTGGCTTCTGTTAACAGAGGGGATTATTGTATTTCAAAAGCAGGGATGAACATGACGACAAAGCTGTGGGCTGCGCGATTGGGAGAATTTAACATCCCCGTTTATGAAATTCAACCTGGCTTGATCAAAACGGACATGACCGCAGGAGTGATAGAAAAATACGATAAACTGATTGCCGAAGGACTCACCTTACAAAAGCGATGGGGATACCCGGAGGACATTGGTAAAACAGTCGTAGCTTTAGCAGAGGGAATGATTCCTTATGCTACCGGTCAAACCATTAATATCGACGGTGGGATGACCATTAAAACCCTTTAATTATGAATTATAAAAGCGCTTGGAGAGCTATCGTTATTACAGTTTTTATTTGCTCTATTGTTCAGTTTTCTCCCTGGGTTTTGGAGGGAAAAACAAATGCTCCCTATTTTTTGGGTATGCCTTTTACCCTTTGGTTTGGCATTTTAATAAGCCTATTGATTGTGTTGTTAACCGCATTAGGCGGTTATGTTTTTTCTCGACTCAAATCAGATGAATTAAAAGAAAAATAATATGTTGACTTACCTTTTAATTATTGGCGCAGTTTACATTGGTATTTTGATGTTCTTCTCGTGGAGGACAAAAAAACAAATAAAGACTTCTTCAGATTTTATGTTGGGGGGAACAAAGATTGGTGTGGTCATAGGATTGATGACGTTTGCTGCCACCTTGTTCAGCACATTTACCCTACTGGGGATGCCCGATTTTTCGAGGTCGAATGGAGTTGGCGCTTGGATTTTTCTTACTTTTTCCGATGCCATCATGGTGTTTTTGATTCTGTGGTTTGGCTTTTACTTGAGAAAGAGGGTGGGTCAATCAACTTATCAGGGGATGTCCGCACTGTTGCAGAAATGTTATCAAAACAAAACGGCTGGTTACCTCTATTTCACCGCAGTTTTCTTGTTTTTGATTCCCTATATTGCTATTCAAATCAGGGGTGTGGCCATATTTTTAGTGTCTGCTTTTCCGGACTTTATTCCCGTCTGGGGATGGTCTATTGGTATTGTATTAATCATGTTGGTTTATTCAGAATTGGGAGGGCTCAAAGCCATTATTTATGCCGATGCTCTTCAAGGCACACTGTTGTTGATTGTGGTATGGATTGTGGCCTTTAACTGTTTGAATCAAGTTGGAGGTTGGGAAACTCTTTTTGAGAAGGCAGCAACAGTGAACCGAGATTTACTGTCCACACCGGGACCAAAGGGACTTCTGAGTCCACAATTTTTAATCGCCTCAGCTTTGGCCATTTTGATGATACCGGTTACCCAACCCCAGTTGTCCACCCGCTTGGTGATCATGAAAAATTATAATGCATTAAAAAAAATGGCGACATCTGTTGGTTTTTTTGCCATGTTGGTCATCCTTCCCACCATCATCATCGGAATGTATGGGGCCATTTATTATGCCGATGCCAGCACTGCCGATTTCTTGGGTGCGGTGCTGCTGGAAGAGCAACATGAATTGATTGCCGCCTTTATTATTATTGGCTTGTTTGCCGCCGCTATGTCAACTTCCGACTCTCAACTTTTTGCCATGGGAAATGAGATCAAAGGCCTCTTGGGTTTAAAAGAAGATGATAATCTGCGGCCTATCAGATCTGTGATTTTGCTGTTTGCATTGTCGGCACTGGTTTTTTCATTATTGAGTTCCGATGAATTGGTGCTCTTGGCCCGATTGAGTTTTTCTGGAACAGCCCTGATGGGCCCTATGATCATGTTGGGGATTTTCTCTAAGCGACCTCAAGGAGTGACCATAATTGTCTTATCCGCTTTGGCACTTTTTATTTTTATATTGTCCAATTTGGGATGGTTTCCAAAACAGATTTTTTCTTTAAGAACGGATCTCTTTCTGATGATTGCATTGGGATTTGCTGCGATCGCGAATTTCTTTATATTAAAGCCCAAGAGTAAGGGTTGATTTTTAACTCCCTGAAAAGCTGTTTTTTGAGGACATTTAATTCTTTTTCTACAAAATCATAGATTTCTTTTAAAGGCATTTGTTTGGCAAAATCAAAATGCAATGTATATTTGCATCCGCAATAACTAAGGTCTGGTAGTTCAGTTGGTTAGAATACATGCCTGTCACGCATGGGGTCGCGGGTTCGAGTCCCGTCCAGACCGCCCATCATAAACCCTTGATTATCAAGGGTTTATGTTTTTATAAATCACCCTATTTTTTGACTGGTTCGAATCCTTCCACAATTTTATAATTACTTGAATAACAGGTAATTAAAAATATTCAAGAATTGACACCTAAAATCCTTTAGTCACTTTTATTCAGGAGAACACTGACAAATAGATATTGTAAAATCTTGGTTGTTATTCGTTAAGTCAAGAAATTTATCTTTATTAATTACGTTAAAGTTTTGATCAAAAAAAATAAAACCATATTGTATAGATGTTGACAGTTTTATGAACTTTGATATGTGTGAGTTATTTGATTTAATGTTTGTTTGTATACCGTCTTCTTCAACATCAGAAAAAATTTCTTCATTAAAGAGTTTTAAATCAAGTTCATCGTAAAAACCCCAACATTCATCTTCCCACAGATCACGATCATTATCTAATTTTTTCTCTAAAATATAATCTTCAACGGGGTCTTCCATTGAACCATTTTTGGGGACATTAAATCCTATAAAATACATATTTGTTTTTTTTCAAAATTCTATTATTAGTAAACCTAAATTATTAATTGTGTTACATATTGAAATCTAATCTAAGAAAAAGTCTAATCCAACACTTTTGTAACACATTGTATTTTTATGAGAGACTAGTCTTCAAACATAAATTTATTTTCCAATAGATATTCTTCCATACTTCCGTAATATTTAGGTGTATTTCTTCCTTGAAATGTAAATTCAATTAA
>JAKMDI010000005.1 GCA_022428005.1 Flavobacteriaceae bacterium | reverse complement strand
ACGGTTATGGTAAATACTATCTTATCTCCTACATTATCAACCCCATTACCATCATCAACCTTAGCCGCAGTTTTGGTTACCTCAAATGAGTTGAGCTGACCGGTGAAAGTTATCGTCTTATCATCCTCAGTATTACCATCGATATCGTCACCATCGTCACTGCTGTCTTGAGCATAAACAGTTGCATTTCCATTAGGATAAATATAAGATGTAGCAACAATCTGGTTCATGACACCTCCTGCTGTAACATCAGCACCGACAATAGTGTATGTGGCGGTATAGGTGGCTATCTCTTTAGGAAGCAGAATACCCTCAACAGATCCAAGGGAGCTGTCATTATTATATTGAAGGCCTGGTCCGTCATAGCTTCTCGCGTTGGCTTGAAGATCGCTTAGGTTATCAACCAAAAATATAGATCGAAGAATTACATTACCTATATTTTCAAGGTTAACGTTATATACTAAAACATCACCAACACTCACCTCTCCATTACCATCTGTGTCTGTATGGCTAACAGTTTTAGTTACCTCAATTAATGGATCTTCTATGGGGTGATCAACATTTGATGAGGTATCAGTTACAGTTTGTGTTCCTCCTGTAATTGTCGGAGCTGTTGCCTCTACAGAAGCTACATTTCTTGTCCCTCCAAAATAATAGGCATCATCATTAACAGTAAAAGTTGCTGTAAAGGTGGAAAACTCTCCTACAGCCAAGGTATCAGATGCGGACCCAAGTGATGAGGATACATGAGTGAGTGAGGTAGAAAGACTCAGCGTGCCAGTATCTAGCCCCGAGAGAACATCTGTAATTGTGATATTATTAAGTGGAGTATCTCCTGTATTTGATACCGTTATTGTATAAGTTATTAAATCTCCAATAGAGTTTGTACCACTTGCGTCTACGTCTGTTTGAGTTGCTGTTTTTGTAATCTCTACCGATGGGGTTACAACTAGAGAAATAATCGTTGGATCATCAACCGGTGCAGTAAGTGGATCATCACTTGTAGAAGTGGCTTGGATTGAATTGCCTCCAGGGGTTGTAAAGGTTCCAGTAGCCGTTGCTGTATTTACAAGAACTTGATGATTATCAACGATTCCTTGTGTTAAGGTAAGAGTAACTTGATATGTAGCACCTACTCCTGGTGCTAGAACATCTAACCTTGGATCAACTGATAAAGTTGTCGTTGTTGCTGATACAGTGTTATTATATGTGTAGGTGTAAACAGGTGACATACTTGGCCCCTCCTCTAATTGGATCCCATAGAACCAGGCCCCATTATTTCCTGCATAAGGCGGGGCTATACCCACACGAGTTGTGCCTACGCTAGCATCCGTTGTGAATGTATGAGAGAATCTATACACCTGCATATCATCAAAGTAAAATCTGGGTGATTTTTGAGCATTATTCCAGTTGGTAAGATAATTTCCATCAACATCAGTCCATGTCTGTCCCGTTCCGCTATCATGGAAAATAAATTGAAAGCCTTTATTAAATGTATCAGATCCAGTCTGGGAACTATTATATGGGTATGCAAAAACAGATACGGTATACTGAGTATTTGACTGTAGACCACTTACCTCTTGATAGAACCACTTCTTTGAATTAACATCTGGTTCATTACTATAGTTAGTACTATTTTTAAATCTTATAAAATGATTGTAACTAGAGTTTGTTGCCTGGAGATTTGCAAAACCAGGAGTGCTTTGAGTTATAAGTGATTTATAATTATTGTTAAACAGCTTTGGTAAAACTTGCAAACCAGTACTTAATTTGGATTCATTCTCGGTAGCTCCAGAGCTGGGAGTAAAATAAACTAGCGCCTCTGCTGGTTGAGTTCTGAGAGTCTGAATCATTTGAATTCTATTATTTTCGTCAGAACCTGTTTTGTGCCACAAGCTATTACTAAAGCTGTTATTAGAAGTATAATTAAATCCAGCGGATCTTTTCACATAGTTTTTAGGAACATTGTAAATGGTTGGTGTACTAAGTCCTACAAATTCCAGAGCTAGAGTTTGAATGGTCTGTGAATCCTGATTAGTCAGTAGATCAGTAATTTCTATTGGAAGACCAATTTCTCCTGTATTGGTAACTACCACAGTATAAACTATCTGATCATTAAGTCCCAGAACGCCATCACTATTTACATCAATGGTCTTGTAGGTTTTGGAAATATCTAGACCAACCTCTCTGTTATAACAACCAATATCATATGTAGCCTCTTGGAAGTCTTTTGTGCCATTAGAATTTAAATCTACAGGATCTGTATATCCATCAGCAGTTCCTGTTACCGTTCCTATACTAGTCTGAGTAATGGGTGAATCTCCCAGTAGGCCATCATCATCTCCATCTGAGTAGCCAGCTTCCTTAACATCATTACAACCATCATTATCTGAGTCTAAATCAAACATGTCGATTGTTGTGTCACTATCAGTATCAGTAGGTGTTCTTGATTCAACTGAGTCATGAGCTCCGTTGGAATTAGCATCTACAAATCCGGTATCATTAGAATCAATTCTTCCATCTCCGTTGGTATCAAGATCTGCATTTCCTGCTTCTATAACATCATATATACCATCATTATCAGAGTCTAGATCCAAACCATTCCCTACAGTATCATTATCTATATCTCCAAAACACTGCTCTTGCGGCTCAATTAAAATTCCATCAAGCTGTATAGAGACGTTTACTCCAGGAGCATAAGCTGAAAAGAGAATTGCAATTCGATTAGTGTTAGCATCAGTGGTAAACTGGAATGTGTTTTGGGTCCAATTTGATGGAGTTTCAGTAAGCTGATCAACCGCATAATCAGTTTGTAAGGACTGGACCTGTAAAAGGGTTGATCCCCCATTACCATGAGAGGCCTCTAATAAACCTCCGTCTTTATGATAATAACTTATTGTATAAGTAGTGTTAGGGTAAACTACCTCCTCTACCATAATTCTATCAAAGTCTGGTATTCCAGTAGAAGTTTCATTCCAATATTGTCTTTGGTTTGTTGGAGTCGTGGTTCCAGATATGTATGCGTTTTGAAGCAGTTCAATAAAATACTGATTTGCCCCAAGCCCTGGAGCTGGTGACCAATTCACGTTATTTCCGTCAGTTCTGTTATCCCAAATCTCACCATCGCCATTAACTGAAGTAAAAGGTGGTGCTACAGAAGATGCAGGATATTGAGAATTTTTATTTTCATTTGAATTTACCGGGGCCCCAGGTTTATAATATGTTTCAAAACTTGTACCGTCAGCCCCAAAATCAATACACTGCTCAATTATATCTAATACCCCATCATTATCATCATCCACATCCAAATTGTCGGGAATGCCATCCCCATCAGAATCAAGACCCACTGGAACAAACGTTGGATCATCTCCTGTATTTCCAGATCCAGTGTCGCCATCATCACTAATATCCTTAGTATCAAGCTCAGCTGGAAATGGATTTCTCTGAGAAGAGCCTCTAAAAGTAATGGTGTTAAATAATCCACCATCTTTAATAGAAAGATCGTTAACAGTAAACGTTACGGTATATGTAATTACCCCACCAACAGCAAGAGTGCTTGAATTAGAGCCTGCAGTTGCACTTACAAATACAGGATTATTGTCCAAACTCATAACATTACCTCTGGAGGAGGTAATAGTATCTACAAAAACTAAATCATCAATTCTATCGTTTGAAGTGTTTGATATAGTAATATCGAAAACAACTTTATCCCCAATTCTACCATCATTATTTCCGTCATCTATAACATTATAAGTCTTAATGACGTTGAAAGCAGGAACTACACCAGTGTACGAAATTGTTCTGTCATTTTCAGTATTTCCATCATCGTCATTACCATCATCACTGTAATCTGAGGCACTTAAAACTGGATTAATACCGTCGGGATAACTGAAAGTTTGTGCAAAGGCTTGATTCATAACACCTCCGGAAGTCACATCAGCGGCAACTATTGTATAAGTAGCGGTGTAGGTAGCGATCTCTCCCGAGAGTAATGTCCCTTGGACTGAACCTTGTGAATTGCTAGTAAAAACCGGAAGATTACTGTTTTCCAAATTTCTAGTATTACTTGCTATATCAGTAATTACATCAGTTACATACAATGATCTTAATGTTATATTTCCATTGTTTTCAACTGTTATAGTATAAGTTAATTTATCACCCTCACTAATTAATCCATCACCGTCTAAATCACTATTAACAACTGTTTTTGTTACATCTAAAGAGGGCTCTGCAGTAATATTAAATATTGTTGGGTCATCCCCAGTATCACCAGCCCCAGTATCGCCATCATCACTAGTATCATTTACAAATGCAGAGTCAGTAAGGTTACTTGCAAGTACAACAACTGAGTTGCTTACCCCGCCATTGTCCACTACCTGCTGATTGATGTTGAAAGTGGCTGTGTATGTTTTAATTTGTCCCGGCAAAAGATTTTCTGAATCATTTGTGGTTATAGGAGTTGTATAACTTAGTGAGTTACCCTCAAGGTCAACAAGGGTGTCAGTAAATGAAAAATCATTTAGGGTCTGATTTCCTGTATTTAAAATACTTATTGTAAAAGTCAAAGTATCTCCAACACCAATTTTACCATCATTATCATTGTCAGTAGCATCAACAGTTTTAGTTACAGTAAGTGATGGATTAGCTGGAATAATAGTGTCAATATTCTCCGATGATGCTGTTATGGTTCCTGACTGGGCGTCATCAGTACCTTGAACCGAAACAATATTTCTAAGACCGCCAAAGTCAACTGCATCTTGATTTATAGTGAATGAAGCTCTATAATTGGCTTGTTCATTTACTAAAATTACATCAGAGTTAGAACCTCTTGACCCTGATAAATATTCCAGGGGTCCAGTTAGATCAAGAGTGCCAGAATTTAATCCAGTCAGTGTATCTGTTACGGCAACTGATGAAAGATCAATATTTCCTGTGTTCGATACTGTAATTGTATAATGAACTTCATCTCCTATATCATTTACACCATTTCCATTTGTATCACTTACAGTGAAAGTCTTCTCTATATTTAACGATGGATTAGCTTCGATGGAATTTTCAGTTGGATCATCAACTAAATTTCCATCGGTATCATCATTATCATCACTTACATCTGTCGCAGGATTATTTGAAGGGTCTAATACCGTCGCTGAAACAGTGTTAATTAATCCACCTGCATTTATAATTTCTTGATTTATAACTACATATGCAGTAAAAGTAGCTACTTCGCCTGGTTTAATTAATCCATATGGAGAGCCAAGTGAAGATGAACTATAGCTCGGACCAACTAAAGTAGGTGTATATGTACCAGCAATAGTTGAAATTGTGTCATCAATAACAAGCTCATTATTTGGAGCACCAGCAACTCCTAGGCTGTTATTCCCAGTATTTTCTATAGTTATTATATAATTAATTCTATCTCCAGAGCTAATCTCACCGTCACTATCATTATCGACATGAACAAAATCTTTTACAACCTCTATATTTGGGTTTTGGTCAATATCAAAAGTAGTGGGGTCATTAAACTGATTCCCGTCATCATCATCTCCATCATCACTATCGTCTTGAACTAGAGTATTTGCTGGATCTCTTCCAGTGACATCAACTGTATTCTCAACACCAGTTTGGTCTACAGCTTCTTGGGTAATAGTAAAGGTAGCTGTGTAAGTTGCGGCCTCACCAACTTCAAGTGTTCCTGCAGCAGAGCCAGATGTTGAACTAACAAATTGAATACCAGGAGCATCATAATCTAAGGAAACACCAGCGATACCTGATAATTGATCAGCAAGAGAAATATTAGTTAGTCTAACGTTTCCTGTATTTGAAACAACAATTGTATAGACTGCTACATCGCCAACTTGAATTTTAGTGGGATCAGCTCTAATAATATCAACTGTTTTTGATGCATCAATTTTACCATCGTATGTTAATTTAACCTCAGTTGGGTCATTAACAGTATTACCATCAAAATCATTGTCATTGTCACTAATTTTTGATACCTGATTATTTTCTGAGGTAACATCATCAGCGGTAACTGATGCTTGATTGGTTATTAAGCCATTACTTACATCTACAAGCACTACCGTATATGTGGCGGTGTAAGTCAATTCACCACCAGCTAGGATTAAACTTGCACTAGATCCATTGGTTGAGGAGGTAAGTGTTGGCCCTGAATCAAGAGCAAGAACACTTCCATTATTGTAGGCGCCTCTTTTTTGAACATCAGATAAAACTATATTTTCAAGAGCAACGTTTCCTGTATTTCTAACAGTAATGGTGTATGTAATCACATCACCGGCACTTGGTAGTCCATCTCCGTCATCAGCTAAAACTGCAGTTTTAAAAAGATCTATCCCAGTAGTTATATCAAGTGGAGTTTCTGTTACATCATCTGAAGTATTTCCATCTGTATCTATTCCATCATCACTCCAATCATTAACATCAGAAAACGCATTAGGATCTGATCTAGCATAAACATATACTCTATTATTTATTTGCCCTGTATCGGTATCACTTGCCTGGATGGTATAATTCGCTGTGTAAACCCGAGAAGCTCCTGGCGCTAGCGGATCATCATTGTTAATAATCCCAGGGGCATCATAACTTAAATTTGTCCCTAGACCATTTGACAATTGATCAATAAATCTAATTGTGTGAAGTGTAATTTGACCTGTATTGACCACAGTTATTGTATACTGAATTACGTCACCAGCACCAAGTTCATTGTCACCGTCATCCAAAACGTTAGCTTGTTTTGTTACCTCAATTGATTTTGTAATTGTAGTTTGTACAACCGTGGCATCGTTTGCAGCTTCAGTTGATGGATCATCAGAGGAGTCATTTACATTATTTGTTTGACCGGGGCTATCTGCTTGAACTAATAGAGTATTTCTGACCTCTCCAGTATTTGCAGCTTCAGCAGTAATTACAAAAGTAGCCCTATACCTTTCTGTCTCAGACACGTTTAGAACCCCTTGAGCTGTAGATGTATCAGTTGATGACACAAAAGTTGGGCCGGTAGATAAAGTAAGACCACCACCATTTGCATTAGTAATATTTTCAGTGAAATCAAGATTGCTTATAGTTACATTTCCCTGATTTTCAATAAAAATATCATAAACGATTGTATCACCTACGTCATTTTCACCGTTGCCGTTATTATCTAGAACCGATGCTACTTTTGTTGTATTTAAATTTGTAACATGTGGAATATCATTTTCAACACAGGAATCAATGGAATCTGTTACAAGAGCTCCTGTTGAAAAAACATTTGCTTGAGCAGTAAGACAGTTATTTACCCTCCCAGATTCTATTGCAGTTTGATCTAGGGTGTAAACAGCAGAGTAAAATACAGTTTCTCCAACTAAAAGCGTACCAGTAGTAGTTCCGTTTCCAACTCCAGCATCAGATATATTTCCATATGTTGAGGATGTGAAAACAGCACCTGGAGGAGTGAAGGGAGCTGTTAATGCCAGTGCTCTACCACCTTGATCTGTTAATGCGTCATCAGGTGCAATCGCAATTAAATCTTGATATCCATCATTGTTTACGGTAATTACATAATGAAGAATATCTCCTACCGAATACATTCCATCTCCATCGACATCCTCAAATCGATCAAATACTTTGTCAATTTCAATAGATGCAACACTATCTCCTGCAGTTATAATATTTGGGTCATCAGTGATATTACCATCCGAATCATTTCCATCATCACTTGTGTCGGAGACTTGTTGGCTATCAGCACTAACAGCTTGACCCAAAACACTTATGCTTATTCCCCCTGTAGACGAAACATTAGAAAAAGTATAGGATGCTACATAGGATTCTACCTCACCAGCTATCAGAGTACCAGTTCCATTTGACTGAGAGGAATTTTCATAATTGATACCGCTACTAAGATTAATTGCAGAGGAGTCTAAACCAATAAAAGTAGAAGTTAAAACAAGACTATTAAGAGTAATGTTACCTGTATTTTCAACTCTAAATGTAAAATTAACAACATCACCGTCGTCTACAATACCGTTTGTATTTGTATCAGTTAAATTCGTAAAAGTTTTTACTTCTAACTGCCTATTAATTTGGGAAAAAGCATTTGTTCCTAATAGAATTAGAAAAAAAACTAAGAAATATGTTACTATCCTTAGTAGACCAGTTATTGTGCGGTTTTTATAGATCATTGCATTTGCAGGGTGGTAGTCGTTCTAACACCAAACAAAATTTTGAAAAATACTAATGCCCAATTTAAAAATTAGTTCTAGTATAAATGAGTCAGTTGATGTCAAAAAGTTAACAAAACATAGTTGATAAAAAATTCTCATTATCTACAAAAGATGTTGACTTTTAACTGTTATAAACAGTTTGATAATCTACAACAGATACATTACCAAGGCCATATAACTTCTTTCTAGGTTATATTAGTGTTTGTTCCAATAAGTAAAGTATATGGGCATGAAGATGATGATAATCTCATTTATCTCTAAGCTACATAAAAAAAATTTTCAACTTTGTTCAAAGTCTTTAGAAATTTAGTAATCCAGTTTATTACTGTCATTGTAAGAATCTTATAAGGTGTTCTAAATATGATAAAGCGGTTCCAATTAAATTGATGAAGGAAGCCTGAGTAATGTTTTGTTATTTTCATTTTCGGTTAAGTTTAGACAATAGCAGTGATTAAGGCATGCTATGCCAGTTTATACTGATTTTCATGTGAATAGGGTTATTATTTTATTTGAATACCCTAATGTAATCAAAATATAAACTGCTAAATTTGAGACATTAAAGTGAAAGTTGAAAAACAGAGGAAAAGGCAACTCTACATGCAACTAAAAAAAAGAAGCCCTAAAAACAATGGGTCTTCAGGGCTACTAAGCGGAGAGACAGGGATTCGAACCCTGGCAACGGTTACCCGTTGACAGATTAGCAATCTGCTCCATTACCACTCTGGCACCTCTCCTGAAATGCAAGTGCAAATGTAATTCTTAAGAATTTACAAAGCAAAAGTTTAAAATTAAAAAATACGTCATTCAGGATACTCCACCCTGAGGTGATATATATTTATCAATTTTTTGGTCAGTACTTTTTTTACTATTTCAATCTCTGCAAGAGTAATATTGCACTCGTTAAATTGTTTTTCGTCAATTTGTTTACTGATTATGTTATCCACAAATTGCTGTATCTTATCTACCGTAGGCTCTCTTAAACTTTTTGAAGCTGCTTCAACAGCATCCGCCATCATCAACACAGCGGTTTCTTTTGAAAAGGGTTTTGGCCCAGGATACCTAAAATCTGCTTCATCGACGTCTTCTCCTGACTCCTGCGCTTTTTTATAAAAATAATATACCCAAGAATCTCCATGATGGGTTCTGATAAAATCAATAATTCGATCTGGGAGTTTATTTTTTTTGGCCAAATCTATCCCCTCAGCAACATGATTGATAATTATTTTGGCACTTTGTTCTGGAGCCATTTCATCGTGCGGAGAAACACTTCCCGTTTGATTTTCAGAATAGTAGGTAGGTGCACCGATTTTACCAATGTCGTGGTAGAGTGCTCCTACCCTTACCAATAGAGTATTTGCGCCTATTTCATTGGCTGCAGTTTCAGCCAAATTGGCCACTTGAAGAACGTGATGAAATGTTCCAGGAGCACGATCCGATAAGTCCTTTAGTAATTTTGAATTGGTGTCTGAAAGTTCCAACAAGGAAACATCGGATACCAGTTTAAATATTCGCTCATAGAGATATATTAGGGGCTGGGCGAATAAAGTAAGTAATCCGTTGAGTAAAAATAAACCAATGACCAAAGGATCTATTTGTGCGATACTGCCCTCGTGTATGATCGTAAAAGCGACATACCCTACTAAATAAACCAGTACGATTCTTCCTACAGTTATAAATAGATTTGCTCGATTTTGTAGTTGGGTAGTGGATAAAATAGTAACAATTCCGGTCATTAACTGAAGGAATAAAAACTCAAAACTATTGGGAACTATAAACCCTAAGTTTAAAATTGTAATGACGTGAGTAAACAATCCCAGTCTGGGATCAAAAAAAGTTTTAAGAATAAGCGGTAAAATACAGATCGGTACCGCGTACAGAAACTCAACATTAAAGTTTACCACCAAGGTCGTCAATGCGATCATACCAACCATATTGAGAAAGATGAATGAAATCTCTTTGTTATTCTCAAAGATCAATGGCCGATAACTTCTAATAAATAAAATGAGTGACATAAAGGTAAGAACCACCAAAATGGCATAGCCCAGTAGAATCCAATAATAACTGAGTTCATTCCATACCCGAGAGGCATATTCCTCCTTTAAGGATTTTAACACTTGGAATTTTTCCCCTTCAACCACTTCACCTTTTGAAATTATAAGACTATTCTCCTCGATTAACCCACGATAGACCGCTACGTTTTTTAGGGTTTCTTCAATGGCTTTTGAAGTAAAATTTTCATCCAGCACTATGTTGGGAAGTACAATCTCAAAAAATAGGTTGTAGTATTGGTCCGTAAATTGTACAAAGGGAAATTCTTGGGTAAGCGAAGCCATTGTTTGCTGTAAATTTTCAATATTGACAAATAAATTCTTATCTACAGTAGATTCACTATTGCCATCGATCAAAAAAACAGATGCCCCACCCTGATGTTGAAAACCCAATGGCAACACCCCATGGCGGTATACGGTATCTAATAGAGAGGTACCATATTGGTATAAAACATCGTATTCGGTGCTGGATACTGGTAAATTAAAGAAAATTGGAAATTGGGAATCATAGGATTTTTTTACTTGAGCAACTACTTCTGGAATGGTGCGGTAATAGGGACTTTGGGTGCCTAATAGTTCAACTTTTTCAGCATCCAATTCCTCTTGTGACTTAACAATTGAAAAATCGAACGGTGCATAGAGGGTAGCATACTGCCATGGTTTTCCTTTTTGAAATTCGTATTTGAAGGTAGCACCCTTAGGAAATAAATAAACGATAAGTATACTGCACCCCAACAGGAGCAATGCCTTGTATATTAGGTTTTGGTTGCTCAATAAATAACGCCAAAAATTTCTCAAAATTCAGATATTCGTCAATTTCAAATTTAAGTAAATATGAAGCTTTCAGCCATAATTTAAAAATGTATTTCAGATCAATTGCCAGCATTTTGATTATTTTTGTGTTGACCAACGACCATTTCTTGGCAAACTATAAATTTTTCGTAAACTAACCGATTTGGAATACGGTATCTGCCATTTAGGAATGATCCCCATGAAAAGTGAAAACAGTCACAAAAGTGAAATGGTTAATCAGCTCCTATACGGAGATTGTTATAAGATTATTGAAAAGAGAAAAAAATGGGTTAAAATCCGTTTGGAATGGGATGGCTATGAGGGCTGGATCGATTTTGATCAGGTTTTAAATATTGAAAAAGAAAATTTTGATAAAATCACCAAGTCAAAGCTCCACATAGCTTCCGATTTAATCAACTACGTTACTGCCAAAGACAATCTACTGTTTCCTATTATTATTGGAAGTGATCTGAGGGGACTAAAGGTTTTGGGGCATAAATTTGAGGGTGAAACCCAAAAACCCAATAAAAACAAAAGGATTCACTTGACCTCGACTGCCTATCTTTTTCTCAATGCACCCTATCTATGGGGGGGTAAAACGCCTTTGGGTATTGACTGTTCTGGATTTACGCAACTGGTATACAAAATAAACGGGGTTAAACTTAAACGCGATGCCAGCGATCAGGCACTTCAAGGGCAAACGCTAAGCTTTATTGAAGAAAGTGAGCCAGGGGATTTGGCATTTTTTGATGATTCAGAAGGCAATATCACACATGTAGGTCTTTTGTTAGAAAATCATCGCATTATTCATGCCAGTGGAATGGTTCGAATCGACAAAATTGACCAGTCAGGAATATTTAATATTGAAAAGCAAAGTCATTCTCACAAGCTGCGTTTTATAAAAAAAATCATATAAAAAAACCTCCAAAAGGAGGTTTTTTGTGAAGTTACACAAGCTAACTAATCGCCGAGCAGTGCTTTCATTTCTTTGAATCCCTCGGTGTCACCAAGTGTTCCGTAGATGTTCATCAGCGTTTTGATGGCATCTTCTTCAGCATCACCAATTTTAATCAATGATTTTAAGATGGGAACACACTCTCTGTAAAGGTCTTCACGTGATGATTTTAGGGAATCATATCTTGCATTTTCGGCGGCAGAAGTCCCTAAACTGTTCATTTGCTCAACGATATCTTGTTCTCCTTCAAGAATCAGCGCCACAAGGTTGAGATAGGCATTTCTATAATTGGGATCAATTTCGATGGCTTTTTCGTAATAGCCCCTGGCAGCTGCCTTGTCTCCCAAGTCGGAAGTCACTACCGCAAGGTTATACAGAAGATTGGCATTGTCTGGATCTTGAGCAATGGCTTGGCTCATCAGCTCTTGAAACCTTTCTTTTTCACCCAACTGAATGTATATATTGGCTTCAGTAAGGATTAAATTGAGGTCATCAGGATTTTCATTTCTAGCCTCCTGAACCGCTGACATCGCTTTGTCATTGTCTCCCAATTCGGAGTAAATCAATGCAATATTTTTTACAATCTCAGGAAATCTTGACGGGGTTTCTTCTTCTCTAAACCCTTCATAAGACTTTGATTTTTTGTAAAGGTCATACTCGGATTGTGTGACCTCTATCTCATTTCCTGAGTCGACCTCAGTAACAAAATATTTTGTTACTACTCCGGTGTACTTTATTTCTTTTAGCTTGATGTAATAAGATAAAGCCACTTCAAACATATCGGCATTAACTGCACTTGATGCTGCAAAATAAAGATAATCTTGATTGGCCTCCGGGTCTATGTTATAGGCCATATATAGTTTTTCAGTAGACGCCTTAAAGTTTCCTGCATTGTTATCGTCAATGGCGCTGTTTACTATGTCTGCTGACAAAAGCAACATTTGTTGGGTGACCTCTTCTTTGAGAGAAGAATTCTCCTTTATGTTATTAAAAAGATCATATGCTATTTTAAACTCTTTGTTCTGCTGTGCAATTTTTCCTTTTAAAAACTGATACTGAGGTTTTACCTTTTGATCAGCGCTTTCCAAAATTGACTGGAATTCGGTCAATACTTGTGAGGCAGCTGCTATGTCTCCTCCGTCGAAGAGTTTCTGAGCTTTTCGCAATTCTTTTTTCTGAGAAAATGAAAAATTAATAGCCAGTAAAAAAATAATTAGTGTAATTCGTTTCATTTGATTTTATTCAATTTGTGTTAGTTTTTGAAGAATTTTCAATGGCAAAAATAACATTTGTTATGAATTACTCAATAATTGTACCATCTTCTACATCAATGTCTGAAATATCTTCAACTTCATCGTCGTCTTTCATTACCTTGGCCACGGCAGCAATGGAGTCATCGTCTTTTAGATTTATTAATTTAACACCTTGTGTGGCCCTGCCCATTACCCTTAGATCAGAAACAGCCATTCTGATGGCGATCCCCGATTTGTTTATGATCATAAGGTCGTCTTGATCCGTAACATTTTTTAGGGTTACGAGAGAACCTGTTTTATCGGTAATGGAAATGGTTTTTACACCTTTCCCTCCCCTGTTGGTTATTCGGTAATCCTCCAAATCGGATCGTTTTCCAAATCCATTTTCAGAGACCACCAAAATATTGGTATCCATATCGTTCACCGCTACCATCCCTACTACCTCATCTTTGGGTCCTGCAAGGGTGATACCTCTAACACCTGAGGCTCCGCGACCCATGGGGCGGGTTTTACTTTCCTCAAACCTGATGGCCTTACCTGATTTTACTGCCAAAAGAATTTGACTGTTGCCATTGGTTAATTTGGCCTCTAACAATTCATCTTCGTCTCTGATGGTTATGGCATTGATACCATTCGCCCTGGGTCGAGAATACTGTTCTAAGGAAGTTTTTTTCACTTGACCTTTTTTGGTCGCCATGATCACAAAATGGCTGTTTGTATATTCTTCGTTCTTCAGATCTTGTGTGCAAATAAATGCTTTTACTCGGTCGTCTTGCTCGATATTGATCAAATTCTGAATGGCCCGACCTTTTGAGGTTCTTGACCCTTCTGGAATTTCATAAACCCGCATCCAGAAACATTTCCCTTTTTGAGTAAAAAACAACATGTATTGGTGGTTGGTTCCTACAAAAAGGTTTTCCAAGAAATCTTCATTTCGGGTGGTCGAGGCTTTTTGGCCAACGCCTCCCCTGTTTTGGGTTTTGTAATCGGAAAGTGGGGTTCTTTTGATATAACCTGCGTGGGAGATAGTAATGACCATTTTGTCATCAGGAATCATGTCCTCTATACTGAAATTTCCTCCAGCATATTCAATCTTTGAGCGTCTGTCGTCACCATACTTTTCTTTGACTTCTATCAACTCATTTTTAATGATGTCCATCCTTCGATCTTTTTTATCGAGAATATCTTTTAAATCAGAGATGGTTTTTAGCAACTCAGCATATTCAGATCGTAATTTATCTTGCTCTAATCCAGTAAGTTGGCGCAATCTCATTTCCACAATCGCTTTGGCTTGAATCTCTGAGAGCTCAAATTTAGAGATCAGGTTTTCTCTGGCCTGCTCGGGGTTTGCAGAACCTCTTATGATTGCGATTACTTCGTCAATATTATCCGAAGCAATGATCAACCCTTCCAGTATATGAGCGCGCTCCTCGGCTTTTTTTAGTTCATATTTTGTCCTTCGAACAACCACCTCATGTCGGTGTTCCACAAAGTAATGAATGAGCTGTTTTAAATTGAGTAATTGAGGACGGCCCTCAACCAAAGCAATGTTGTTGACACTAAAAGAGGATTGCAGGGCGGTGTACTTAAATAATTTGTTTAGTACAATGTTGGGGATGGCATCGCGTTTGAGGACATATACTACACGCATTCCGTTTCTGTCGGACTCGTCGCGAATATTACTGATGCCTTCAATTTTCTTATCATTAACCAATTCAGCGGTTTTTCTGATCATTTCCGCTTTGTTGACCTGGTAAGGAATCTCTGTAACTACAATGCACTCTCTATCTCTAACCGTTTCTACGTTTGCATTTGCTCGGAGGACTACCCTTCCTCTACCTGTAAAAAATGCTTCTTTAACTCCTTCGTAACCATAAATAATTCCACCGGTTGGGAAATCTGGAGCTTTAATGGTCTGGATTAGCTCATCGATGGTTATGTCACTATTTTCAATATACTGAATGGTACCGTCCACGACTTCAGATAAGTTGTGGGGGGGCATATTTGTTGCCATACCGACAGCAATTCCCGAGGCCCCGTTGATCAGTAGATTTGGTACACGGGTGGGGAGAACGGTGGGTTCTTTCAGTGTATCATCAAAATTCAGCTGATGGTCAACGGTGTCTTTATCAATGTCTGCCAATAAATCCTCAGACATTTTCTTCATTCTGGCTTCTGTATATCGCATCGCAGCTGGACTGTCGCCATCTACGGAGCCAAAATTTCCTTGACCGTCAACCAAGAGATAGCGCAAACTCCATTCTTGTGCCATACGAACCATAGTATCGTAAACCGAGCTGTCCCCATGGGGGTGATATTTACCCAATACTTCACCCACAATACGGGCAGATTTTTTATATGCGGTATTCGATCTAATACCCAATTCGTGCATTCCATAAAGCACCCGTCGGTGAACAGGTTTTAAACCATCACGTACATCGGGAAGGGCACGTGACACAATGACAGACATTGAATAATCAATGTATGCCGCCTTCATTTCATCCTCTATATTTATTGGAATTAGTTTTTCTCCGTCAACCATTTATTTTTTTTTTGGTAATAGCTAAAATACTTTATAAGGGGGTATTTATTGGGATTTTCGCAATAAATTATTTCTAATTTATCAACATGATAATATCGTATTTTGATAATAAATTTTTGCTTTGGTCATTTTGCGAAATGATATTTTTTTTGTCAATTTACCATAGAATAGCATTTGGAATGCTTTTTGATAATTAATTTAGAAATAATATCTAAGATATGGATGACAACTTTTCACCACGAGTTAAAGATGTGATTTCCTTTAGTAAAGAAGAAGCCTTGAGATTAGGACATGGCTCTATTGGAACTGAGCATCTTATGTTGGGGATTTTGCGTGACGGTGAAGGAAAGGCTGTTTCAATTCTAAAATCTATAGAAGTAGATTTAAACGAGTTGAGACGTAAAGTTGAGATTTTAAACCCTGCTGTCATCGAAAATTCTGGAGCGATTAACAACAAAAAAAATCTTCATCTCACCCGACAGGCGGAACGGGCGCTAAAAACTACTTTTTTAGAAGCCAAATTGTTTCAAAGTGAAATTATCAACACGGCCCATCTGCTTCTGTGCATACTGAGGAATGAAAACGACCCTACTACCAAGCTCCTATTAAAATTAAATGTCGATTACGATATCGTCAAAGAGCAATTCAAATTAATGATTGCCAGCGACGATCAAGACTATATGGACATTTCATCCTCCTCTTTCCCCGAAGAAAAAGATGATGATAATGATTCCGGAAAAGAAAATCCCTTTGTTCCTACCAGTGAATCTCGGGTCAATGTAAAATCCAAGACCCCTGTTTTGGACAATTTTGGACGAGACGTCACTTCATTGGCTGAAAAAAACAAGCTTGATCCTGTTGTAGGGAGGGAAAAAGAAATAGAAAGAGTTTCTCAAATTCTCAGCAGAAGGAAAAAGAATAACCCTTTATTGATTGGAGAGCCTGGGGTCGGTAAATCTGCCATTGCTGAGGGCTTAGCGCTGCGCATTATTCAGAAGAAGGTCTCGAGAATCCTCTACGGAAAACGCATCATATCTCTTGATTTGGCAAGCTTGGTTGCTGGTACCAAATACAGAGGTCAATTTGAAGAACGTATGAAAGCGGTCATGAATGAGTTGGAAAAAAATGACAACATCATATTGTTCATTGACGAAATCCATACCATTGTTGGTGCAGGGGGCGCTACGGGAAGTTTAGATGCATCGAATATGTTCAAACCCGCGCTCGCCAGGGGGGAAATCCAATGTATTGGAGCTACCACCTTAGACGAATACCGACAAAACATTGAAAAGGATGGTGCTTTGGAGCGACGTTTCCAAAAAGTTTTGGTTGAAGAAACCACTGAAGAAGAAACTTTAGACATCTTGAGAAATATCAAGGACCGATACGAGAATCATCACAATGTTATCTATACAGACGAAGCATTAAAAGCGTGTGCCGAGCTCACAGCTCGTTATGTATCAGATCGCTACCTTCCGGATAAAGCTATCGATGCATTGGACGAAGCAGGTTCCAGAGTTCATATCAACAATATGAATGTACCTGATGAAATAATTCAGCTTGAAGAGGAACTTGAAAAAGTCAAAGAGTTGAAAAACTCTGTAGTCAAAAAACAAAAATATGAGGAGGCTGCCAAGCTCAGAGACGACGAAAAGCGTGTGGAAAGAACACTTTCAGAGGCTCAAGACCGTTGGCAAGAAGACTCTAAACGCAACAGGGTCACTGTAAACGATACTCACATTGCTGATGTGGTTTCGATGATGACCAACATCCCAGTAAACAAAATTGTCAAAAGTGAAAAGAATAAGTTGGCGTATTTGGCGGACAGTATTGGTGAGAAGATAATCGGTCAGCGGGAAGCTGTAGAAAAGGTAGTGAAAGCCATTCAGCGGAACAGGGCCGGTCTCAAGGATCCTGACCGACCCATCGGATCGTTTATTTTCTTAGGACAAACGGGGGTTGGAAAAACTCAGCTCGCAAAAATACTTGCCAAGGAAATATTTGAATCCGAAGAAAACCTCATCAGAATCGATATGAGTGAATATATGGAGAAGTTTGCCATATCCAGACTCATCGGAGCTCCTCCAGGTTATGTAGGCTACGAAGAAGGAGGTCAACTCAGCGAAAAAGTAAGACGTCGTCCCTATTCTGTTATTTTGTTAGATGAAGTTGAGAAAGCGCACCCTGATGTCTTTAACATGCTGCTTCAGGTTTTGGATGACGGATTTTTGACGGACAGCTTGGGAAGAAAAATCAATTTCCAAAACACCATCATCATCATGACCTCAAACATTGGCGCACGTCAAGTCAAAGATTTTGGAACGGGTGTTGGTTTCGAGACCTCAAACATCAAGTCGCAAGCCGGCGATATCGAAAAAGGGGTTATCGAAGGGGCATTGAAAAAGACCTTTGCACCAGAGTTTTTAAACAGAATTGACGACATTGTAATTTTCAATGCTCTGGAAAAGGAGCACATCGGTCAAATTGTTGAAATAGAATTGGTGAAACTTACCCAGAGGATTGAAAAACTGGGCTATACCATCTCTTTTACAAAAGCAGCAAAAGTCTTCCTAAGTAAAAAGGGCTACGATAAAAAGTACGGAGCGCGACCCCTCAACAGGGCCATACAAAAATATGTAGAAGACCTTTTGGCTGAAAACGTGGTGAATAGCAGTATTCAAGAAGGTGACAATGTCACCATTGATCACAAAAAAGACGCTGAAACACTGCTCATCAAAACTGCAGCTGTAGGTAAATAATAGCTCTCGATACAGTCCTTTTTCTGTTTCGTCTACAACTGATGTGCGGTTAGCTCTTAATATTCACTTTAAAATTGTCATAAAATAATTTTAAAGCTGATAGTTTTGTAATAATTTTGCAGCCATGTTAGAATACAAGACGCATATACATTTCCTTTCATCAGATTTTGGCTTTACAGCATATAAATCAACCAGATCTATCTGGGCAATGACTACCCCCATGGGGGGAGATCATTATACATAACGCCATGACCAAGTGTCCTCTAATCTTTGATTTACTAATTAATCATTCCTATCCATTAAAACCATTTGACTTTCGCTATTTTAGTGGGAAGTTTAAAGAAATATTTAAACGATGAAAGTTTTAAAATTTGGGGGAACATCGGTAGCAAACGCTGAAAGTCTATCCAATGTTCTCAAAATTGTTCAAAAGCAAAAAGAATCTACTGCAGTAATAGTGTCTGCACTTGGAGGTATTACCGATTTGCTTATGGAAATGCTATCCTCAGCGCAATCGGGTAAACAAGAATACAGAAAGGGGTTTCTTGAAATTGAAACCCGACACATGAATATCATAAAAACATTTGTGCCGATCGGTAACCAGAGTGCCATCATCAGCTTTCTGAAAAAAAATCTAAATGATTTAGAAGCTCAATTGGATGCAATCCATCTGCTGGAAGAGGCTACCCCTAAAAATTTTGCAACCATTTCTTCCTACGGGGAAATCCTTTCGAGCCGAATTATTCAGGAGGTATTCCTCTACAATGATATCGATTCGGTATATCAAGACAGCAGAAACCTTATCAAAACTGTTTTTCACGATGGCAGACAAGTTTTGGACCAGGAATCTAGTGAGAATGCCATCACAAGTTTTTTCAACGAAAACAAATCAACCACTGTGTTACTGCCTGGCTACATTGCCAGTAATGAAAACGGAGAGACTACTACCTTGGGCCGCGGTGGATCGGACTACTCAGCCGCCATCATCGCCAGCGCTATTAATGCCGAAGTATTAGAAATTTGGACCGATGTCAGTGGTATGTATACTGCCCACCCAAAAATTGTCGCCCAAGCAAAACCCATAGATAAGTTGAGTTATTATGAGGCCATGGAACTCTCCCATTTTGGCGCAAAAGTGATCTACCCCCCCACCCTTCAGCCTATTATCGAGAAAAATATCCCCATCCTTATAAAAAATTCATTTGCCCCAGAAGATCCTGGAACCATAATTGACGATACACCGATCATAGAAAATGGAGAAATAGTCAAGGGGATTAGTCATATCGACAAGGTGGCTTTAATCAATTTGGAAGGGAGTGGCATGATAGGAATCACAGGTTTTTCCAAGCGTTTGTTTGAAGCCCTATCAGCAGCAAAAATCAATGTGATCATGATCACCCAGGCGTCATCTGAACACTCTATTTGTATTGGGGTCAGAGAAGAGGATGCCATGGCAGCAAAGAAAGCAATCGATGAAAAATTCGCTTTTGAAATATCGATTAAAAAAGTACTCCCTGCCCAGGTAGAAAAAGACATGGTCAATATTGCAGTGGTGGGTGAAAAAATGAAGGATCACCAGGGAATAAGTGGTAAAGTATTCAGCAGTCTGGGAGCCAATAATATCAATATACGCGCCATTGCCCAAGGGGCATCTGAACGCAATATATCGATCATTATTGATAAAAAAAATGTATCAAAGGCCATTAACACACTACACGAAAGCTTCTTTGAGGCGCAGGTGAAAGAATTGAACCTATTTGTTACCGGTGTGGGAAATGTAGGAAGTAAGCTCTTAGAACAAATAGATAATCAAACCGACTATTTGATTGAAAACTTGAGGTTAAAAATCCGCGTGATTGCCATTTCAAACTCTAAAAAAATGGTATTGGGAACCGACGCAATGGAACTCTCTCAATGGGATACAATACTCGAGGAAAGTGAAACCAAAGCCAATGTTGATTTATTTTTTGAACATGCAAAAAAACTAAATCTGCGCAATAGTATTTTCGTAGACAATACTGCCAGCGAAGTCATCGCTAAAGAATATGCGCGCTATTTAAATAACAATATTGGTGTGGTTACCTGTAATAAAATTGCTGCAGCTGATGCACTTAATAATTATCTAAATCTCAAAAAGATATCCCGAAAATACGGAAGTCCCTACCTATTTGAAACCAATGTAGGCGCAGGTTTACCCATAATAGATACTTTAAATAATCTCATAGCCTCAGGCGATCAAATCATAAAGATACAGGCGGTTTTATCCGGCAGTTTAAATTTTGTTTTTAACAATTTCAAAAAGGGTGTCAAGTTTCACGATGTCGTTTTAGAAGCCCAACAACAAGGATATACAGAGCCCGATCCTAAAATCGATCTTAGTGGTATTGACGTCGCAAGAAAAATTCTGATTTTGGCCCGAGAAAGTGGAATGAAGATAGAGTTAGAAGCCATAGAGAATGAATCTTTTCTCCCTGAGGCTTGTTTGAATACTAAGGACAATAAATCATTTTTTGAGTCCCTACTTCAACACAACGATCATTTTGAGAAAATGTTAGAAAATGCCGAAAAGCACGGTGCAAAAATGAAATACGTCGCCCAGTTAGAAAACGGAAAAGCCCAAGTTGGGATTCAGCTGGTAAAAGAAGGCCACGATTTTTACAACTTGGAGGGAAGTGACAACATCATCTTGTTTTATACCAACCGCTACAGCGCCCAACCGCTTATCGTCAAAGGTGCTGGAGCTGGAGCTGATGTGACCGCCTCTGGAATTTTTGCAGATATTATTAGAATAGGTAAACAATAGCATGGAAGAAATTAATTTTTTTTCACCGGCAAGTGTTGCCAACGTATCTTGTGGTTTTGATGTTTTGGGTTTTTGCTTGGATCCCATTGGGGACGAGATGGTAGTTCGCCGGACGGTGGCTCCAGGTGTAAAAATATCCAAAATTGAGGGTCAAGATCTTCCTTTTGATGTCAAAAAGAATGTAGCGGGAGTAGCAGCAGAAGCTTTGTTAAAAGAATTTCCCGTCGATTTTGGTTTCGAAATTGAAATCTATAAAAAAATTAAAGCAGGAAGTGGAATCGGCAGTAGCGCCGCAAGTGCTGCTGGATCAGTATATGGAATTAATGAACTATTGGGACGTCCATTTACCGCCCACGAACTGGTCTCTTTTGCCATGGAAGGAGAATCCGTTGCTTGTGGCGCTGCCCATGCAGATAACGTTGCGCCAGTACTGCTCGGAGGAATAACCCTCGTGAGAAGCACAGCACCTTTAGAAGTTATAAAACTTCCTAGCCCGAGTGAACTAACTGCAGTGATTCTTCATCCAAAAATTGAATTAAAAACATTACACGCAAGAGAGATCCTTAAAAAAAATGTGTCTATGGAAAAAGCGGTTCAACAATGGGGCAATCTTGGTGCCTTTGTTTCCGCACTCTACCAGGAAGATTATGAGCTGATGTCCCGAAGTTTAAAAGATGGGATTGTAGAACCCATGCGTTCTTTGTTAATTCCAAATTTTGAAAACCTTAAGAAAGCCTCAAAAGATGCTGGTGCCATAGGATTTGGAATTTCAGGTTCAGGACCTTCTGTATTTGCATTGACCCAAGGATTAAAAACCGCAAAAGAGGTGGCTGAGGCTTTGAAAAAAAATATTTCGTCAATTGGTATAGATTTTGAGTTACATATTTCGAATATTAATAACCAGGGAATAAAAGTCATCGCGGATTAAATGAAATACTACAGTCTTAATTACAATTCTAAAAGCGCCCTTTTTAGCGATGCAGTAAAACGAGGTTTGGCTCCGGATCGAGGCTTATACTTTCCAGAGACCGTACCCCAACTCCAAAACAAATTTTTTCAAACGATTGAAAAAATGAATACAGCCGAAATGGCCTACAGCGTGATAAAACCCTTTATTGGTAATCAAATATTGAAGGCGCCATTAATGGAAATTATTTCAGAGACACTGGATTTCGAATTCCCACTTGTTGAAATAAAAGAGAATATCGCTGCTTTAGAACTTTTTCAAGGTCCTACCTTGGCTTTTAAAGACGTAGGAGCCCGATTTATGGCACGTTCATTGGGCCATATAAACCGCAATAGCGATCAGAAAATAACGGTTTTAGTAGCTACTTCTGGAGATACTGGAGGGGCAGTGGCCAATGGCTTTTTAGGGGTTGAGGGGGTCGATGTGGTCATACTTTACCCCAAAGGAAAAGTCAGTGAAATTCAAGAAAAGCAACTGACCACCTTGGGACAAAATATATCGGCATTGGAGGTAGATGGTGTATTTGATGATTGTCAGGAAATGGTAAAAACAGCCTTTCTCGACAACAGTTTATCCGATATTAGCCTCACTTCGGCAAATTCGATAAATATAGCCCGGTGGCTGCCCCAAATGTTTTATTATTTTATAGCTTACAGGGCCTTAAAAGAAAAAAACAAAAAGCTGGTTTTTTCTGTTCCCAGCGGGAACTTCGGTAACATTTGTGCCGGAATTATGGGCCAACAGATGGGACTGCCCATCGACCATTTTATTGCTTGTACAAATGTCAATGATGCCGTACCCCGTTTTTTAAAAACTGGCACCTATGACCCTAAACCTACAGTTCCTACCATTTCTAATGCTATGGATGTTGGTAACCCAAGTAACTTCATTAGAATTCAAAAGATTTTCAACAATGATGTGGTCAGGATGAAAAAAGTGATCTCTGGGTACAGGTATACAGATAATGAGACTAAAAAAGGGCTTAAAGAGATTTATGACCTGAAGGGATATATCGCTGACCCCCACGGTGCTGTGGGGTATTTGGGACTTAAGGAGTTTCTCTCTAAACAAAAAGATGATTTCTATGGTGTATTCTTAGAAACCGCCCACCCAGTTAAATTTATGGATACTGTTGAAAAAACACTGAAAACTAAGGTCACGGTTCCCGAGCGACTAAAAGACACCCTCGTAAAGGAAAAAAATAGTACCCCCATCAAGGATTATAACCAGTTACGAAGCTATTTACTGGACTAAGGTTTCCAGCTCAGGTAAGATAAACTCCTTAAGGACACTGTCTTCGCGCATCAACGTTTCTATCCCTTCCACATCTCTCGGTACTCCTGCGGAGAGATTCTCAGGACCCAATGGGGTAATCAAGACATCGTCTTCAATTCGGATTCCTATGTTCCACCATTTGGAATCGCAAGGACTATTTGCAGGAATATAAATCCCGGGCTCTATCGTTACCACCATATTGGGTGCTAATACTCCATAATTTCCAGGATCGTGAACATCCAATCCGATGTGATGTGAAAGACCGTGAGGATAATAACTTCTGGCCTCGGAAGGGTCTTCTATAATTTTTAATTCCATCAAACCTTTTGCTACAATATCGTATGACAAATAATACAATTCCCCAAAACTTGTCCCCGCTTTGGAGGCATTAATTGCAGCCTCCTGAGCATCGTATACAATTTGGTACAAGGCCCTCTGTTCAGGGCTAAAAACTCCGTTTGCAGGGATAGTGCGGGTTACATCTGCTGTGTAACCATAGTACTCCGCCCCTAAGTCCATCAACACCAATTGGTTTTCGATTTCCTCCTCATCGTTTTCGATATAATGTAAAATACAACCGTTTTCCCCCGCTCCGACAATGGAAGGGTAGCCCTCGTCTGCAGCGCCATATTTTCGATAAACAAATTCGTGAATACCTTGGATTTCTCTCTCGCTCATTCCGGGGTGCATAGCTTTCATTACCTCGATTTGGCCTACGACAGAGATTGCCACTGCTTTTTTGAGCAGTTGGATTTCGTCTTTACTTTTTATCTCCCTCATGTCCGCCATAATCATAGGCAGCGTTTCTATATCAAAATTGTAGTTTCTCAATGCAAAAGCCGTTTGCCTTTGCGCTTCTTTATAATAGTTTTGAGTGGGTTCATTTAGGAATTTATTGATGATATTGTCCTGGCTAAGCATTGAGTCCCTTGCGACAATGGATTGTAGGATTTCCCTGACTTCTTCAATATTATTTTCATCGGCTTCCATAATTTCTTGATAAGCAGAATGCCTCAGTTTATTAAAATCTTGAGGGAAATTGACTGCTGCTCTCAGGTTGGCTTTTAAATCAAAAAGGTCGTTAGGGTCCTCTACTTTTAAACGTTGGCCATTTTTTAAAACATACATCGTTTGGTTTCGTATATCATTTTTAAACTCAAAAAACAAAACTTTATCAAACTGTTCCGTAGGTGTAATGTCATTTTTAAATTCAGCACGTTCGGCTACCCGTTCAAAACCAAGTTTTTTAACGTCACTGAGGCTGTATCGTTTTCCATACCACATTTCCATATACGCATCACGTTCGGGTACGTATATCTTTTCGCGATACTGTCCGGCACCATCACGCTGAGGGTTTTTGTATATCATTAAAGCAGAGTGCGGTTGATGCCATCCCGTTAGATAGAAAAAATTGGGGTCTTGATGATAGACATAGTCTACATCATTGGCCCGATTTCGGATTGGAGCACTGAACAATACTGCAACACTATTTTCGGGGAGAAGATTTCTGAAAGCATCCCTTTGCTCCTTATAATGCTCAGGTGAAAGCTTTGAGTGCTGGGCAGCAAGGAAAGTAAATGATAAAAAAGTGAAAAAAATAATCGAACTTTTCATAAAAGTAATTTAATGCAGTATTCCACTTAAGATTAAAGGTTCTTATACTTTAAATGTAATATTTTTGTGTAAAATAGATTCATGAAAACTACCCCATTTTTCGATATCCATAACCAATTAGGTGCAAAAATGGCATTATTTGGTGGATATCAAATGCCCATTCAGTACGCAGGGGTAAAAGTGGAACACCTGGCTGTAAGGGAAAATCTGGGTGTTTTTGATGTTTCCCATATGGGGGAATTTATTGTTGAAGGGGACAATGCAGCCTCATTATTGCAATTCCTCTGCAGCAATGATATTGCAAAACTCAAAACGGAAAAAGCCCAATACAATTATCTTCCTAACGCAACAGGAGGCGTGGTGGACGATTTGATCGTTTATCAATTAAAAGATCAAGAATATCTCTTGGTGGTCAATGCATCCAATATTGAAAAGGATTGGAACCATCTCCTAAAACACAATCAAAATTTCAATGCAAATATCCGTGATGTTTCTGATGACACGGCGTTATTGGCCATACAGGGCCCACAAGCGGTTGCAGCCATGGGCGTTTTGTGCAGTTCTGATTTAAAACTACTTTCCAATTACAGCCACACCACTACCACTTTTGCAGGGGTTGAAGATGTACTGGTGGCAACCACTGGTTATACAGGTGCTGGAGGCATCGAAATATATTTCCCTGCCACAGAGGCAGTAAAGGTCTGGAACGCTGTTATGGAAGCAGGGGATAAATATGGAATACTACCCATTGGCCTTGCCGCAAGAGACACCCTCCGTTTGGAAATGGGGTATTGTCTTTACGGAAACGAAATCAATGACGAAACATGTCCGATAAGTGCTGGTTTGGGATGGGTGACCCGACCACATACTGGTTTTTTAATGGCCGATCATCATCAAAAATCTCTTGAAGCAGGAACCGAAAGTAAATTGGTAGGCATCCAAATCACAGAAAGGGGCATTCCACGTGCTGGCTATAAAATCTGTGATACTGAAGAGAATCCCATTGGAAAAATTAGCTCTGGTACCCAATCTCCTTCACTGAATAGAGGCATTGGCTTGGGCTATGTAAAAAAGGACTTTTCCAGTGTTGGGCAAGAGGTGAAAATTCTAATCCGAGATAAGTTTATCCCCGCAAAAATTGTCAAACTTCCCTTTTATAAATAATGGCTCGTGAAAAGAATTTTGATTCTTGGTGCTAGTGGTTTTATTGGAAACACCCTTTATAGAGAATTAAACTCTTATTACGACACCTTTGGAACCTATTTTAATAAAAAGGGGTATAGAAGCAACAGTCATTTTTTTCATTTTGATTTAGAGGAGGATGGTTTGGATGTTCTATTAAAAGAAATTAAGCCAAAGCTGGTGATCTCTGCTCTTCGTGGATCATTTGAAAGTCAGATCGAAGCCCATCGTTTTTTAATCAATCACGTGAAACACTCCGACTGCAGACTCCTATTCCTCTCCTCTGCCAATGTTTTTGACACCTTTGAACACTTTCCCTCCTATGAATACGACAAAACCCTATCTGAAAGTATTTATGGTAGATTTAAGATCAAAATTGAAAACGATCTGTTGCGGCTTTCTCCATCCAAATATGTTCTTGCACGCTTGCCGATGATTTTTGGAAATCAATCCCCGAGGATTCAAGAATTAGACAATGCTATTGTTAACGACGAGCCCATTGAAGTATTCCCAAATACGATCATCAATGTAAATAACAACATCAAATTAAGCCAGCAGATCCATTATATCATCAACCAGAAACTCACAGGGATTTTTCATCTGGGGAGTACCGACTTGATTCATCATTTTGACTTCATAAAACTATTAATAACAAAACGCTACTACAAAAAAGCCATCTTTAAGCAAGTTTACACCACCAACGAAATGCGCTATTTGGCAGTACTGGCAAAGGAAAACAAACTGCCTCAAAACCTGCTGTTTTCCTACACTGAAATATTGGATGACTTAACTCCTATTAAGAAGGATTTTTAATTGTTTTTATATTTGCACTGATCTACAAATTAATTATATGGGAAGAGCCTTTGAATTTCGTAAAGCTAGAAAAATGAAACGCTGGTCGACCATGGCCAAAACCTTTACAAGAATTGGAAAGGACATTGTGATGGCCGTAAAAGACGGTGGACCAGATCCTGACAATAACTCAAGGCTGAGGGCAGTTATACAAAATGCCAAAGCGGCCAATATGCCCAAAGACAATGTAGAAAGGGCCATTAAAAAAGCCTCTGACAAGAATACGGAAAACTACAAAGAAGTTTTGTTTGAGGGTTATGCCCCCCATGGTATTGCCATCCTGGTCGAAACTGCTACAGACAACAACAACAGAACAGTGGCCAACGTAAGAAGTTATTTCAACAAATCAAATGGAAATCTGGGTACCTCTGGATCTGTAGAATTTATGTTTGACCGCACTTGTAATTTCAGAATCCCAGCAGAAGGGGTTGATGTGGAGGAAATTGAGCTTGATTTTATAGACTTTGGTGTCGAGGAAATCTTTGAAGATGAGGATGGAGTTTTGCTCTATGCCCCCTTTGATCAGTTTGGGGCCATCCAAAAAGAATTAGAAAAACGCGAAGTGGAGATTCTTTCCTCTGGTTTTGAGCGTATTCCTCAAATTACCAAAAAGCTGACAGCTGATCAAGAGGAAGAGGTGATTCGACTCATAGAAAAAATTGAGGAAGATGACGATGTTCAAAATGTTTATCACGCTCTGGACATCACAGACTAAGGCTGCATGGCCTCATTAAAATAAGACTCCATTTCCTTAAAATCTTTTTCTATGTTTCCTGTGGGATAAAAAAGTTTTAAAAAACCTACCTGCTTTAATGCATAATTAAAGTTTACCAAAAGGATGGGCACTTCTGCCTCCATTGCGATATAATAAAATCCTGTTTTCCATTTGTCCACTTTTTTTCGAGTGCCTTCCGGGGCAATGGCCATTCTAAAAACTTCTTTTTCTTTAAATATTTTTGTAATAGAGGAGACTTTATTTTCTGTGGAGTTTCGATTGATGGGCGTTCCCCCCAGTGCGCGGAAGAACCAACCTGTCAGGGGATTAAATAATTCTTTCTTACCTACATAGCTGATTTTTTGGTCCACCACGGCCCTGGTCAGTACCCCAATAATGAAATCGGTATTGCGGGTATGGGGAACCACTGCTAAAACAAATTTATTCAATGAGGGGAAATCACCTTCTATTTTCCATCCCATAAGACGCAGGAAAATAATTTTTGAAAACCAGCTAATCATTTCGATTTTATTTCATTCAGGAAGGCTTTGGCTTGCTGGAGATCTTCCGGGGTATCGATCCCAAAATTGAGAACATCCGTTGCCACCATTTTAATTTTTTTTCCGTGTTCAAGATAACGAATACACTCCACTTTCTCTGCAGCTTCCAGTGGAGTCATCTCTTGTTTGCTGAACTCCATAAGCGCTTCTTTTCGGAAAGCATATACCCCAATGTGTTTGTAGTGAAGGGTCTGTTCCTCTTGATCGCGATTGTGCGGAATCACAGATCTTGAAAAATATAAAGCAAAATTATTTAAATCAACGATTACTTTAACCACGCTCGGGTTTTGTATTTCCTCGCTGTTTTTTATCGGGGTCATCAGGGACGCCAGAGATATTTCTTTATGAGAATCGTTGTGAAATACTTGAATGAGGTTACTGAGGCTTTTTTTATCAATAAAAGGTTCATCACCTTGAACATTGATCACAATATCGGCATCCATTTCCTCAACTGCTTCAGCGATTCTGTCGCTACCGCACTGATGGGTACTTTTGGTCATTACGGCTTTTCCACCATTATCAGAAATCTCATCGAAAATAAGCGGGCTGTCTGTAGCGACAAAAACCTCATCAAAGAGACCTGTTGCAAGGGCATTCTCGTAGGTTCTTAGGATAACCGATTTACCTCCCAAGCTTTGCATCAGCTTTGCGGGAAACCTTTGCGAATCGTATCGGGCAGGTATAATAGAGACTATTTTCATAAATACAAAAGAAGGATAAATTTTGTAATACCAAGTACTCAATTAAGACTTTTTAGTCTTAAAAACTTAAAAATATTCCTTGTTAAATCCGATTAAAAAAAGGGACTCTTTTGATCGCGTAATTGCAGTATAGAGCCATCTATAATAATCTATATTTGGACCGTCGGGCAGATAGGGCTGTTCAACGAAAACATTCTTCCACTGCCCTCCTTGGGATTTGTGACAGGTGATGGCATAAGAGTATTTTACTTGCAGGGCATTGAAATAAGGATCTGTTTTAATTTTGATAAACCGTTTGTATTTGGATTTTTCATTACTGTAGTCTTGGGCAACTTTTTGGTAGAGAAGCTGGGACTGTTCAAAACCTAAGTTTGCTGTTTCGCTGTTCAATGTTTCCAACAACAATACGGTATCGAATGAGGGCTCATTGGGATAATCTACCATTTTCACATTTACTTCCGCAAATTTCATATCATATCGCTCCACATACTTATTGATTCGGTTAATACGAATGACGTCTCCATTGGCGATAAACCCAGGTTGAGAATCCGCTCCAAGCCAAAAATAATTGTTTTTAACGACCATCAATTGATCGCCCACAGCCAAGTCTGACTCTAAGAAAAGGATCCGTTCTCTGATGCTTTTATTATATAGGTTGGCTCTTTTATTGGACCGAACAATCAAAACGGTTTGATCAATACCATCCTCGTCCAGTGCATTGTTTAACAGTTCCAGAAATTCGTTTCCATCCATAATTCGGACGATGTCCTGAAACCCCTCTAATTTAAATTGAAAATGTTGAGATTGTCCATCCAGCAACAACTCCCGTATTTTGGTGGCATTGAGCAGTACGCCTGATTGGGCTTTTTGACGTACCACGTCATTTAAGGTCACACTAATTACATCCACATTGAATTGGGAGGTCAGCTCATCTTCGTCCAAGGCAGGGCTTAGCCCGAGGTTAACGGGGGGCAACTGTGCTGTATCTCCAACGAATATCAATTTACAATCGTCCCCCTGGGTGACGTATTGGAACAGATCGTGAAGTAAAGATCCATTTTCGAAGAGTTTACTTTGCTGTCGGTCGTCTCCAATCATAGAGGACTCATCCACTATAAACAGGGTGTGGGTGTGTTTGTTTTCCTTTAAAGTAAACTTAACCCCAGCGCCCCCACTCTCAGCTTTTGGAAAATATATTTTCTTGTGGATGGTCAATGCGTTTTTTCCAGCATAGGAGGACAGCACTTTAGCGGCCCGCCCCGTTGGTGCCATTAAAACTGATTTTTTATTGATCCGCCCCAATTGCTTTACCAAATGCCCTATCAGCGTTGTTTTTCCAGTCCCGGCATAGCCTTTTATCAGTAAAAGGGTATTGTTTTTGGAATGGGAAACAAAGTGAGCGATTTTTTCAAATCCCTCCTCTTGGCATGGCGTGGGTTGGAACTCAAATTTTTCGGTTAACAGTTTATGGAAAGACAGCTTTGGCACATCATTTATTTTAGGCCAATATAATTCATTTGTAATACTTTTACGATTCAAAAAAAATTGTAGATTTGTTTTTATTAAAAACTAACTTACAATGAAATTAGCGCTTCAAGCAGTACTATGGATCCTTGCGGTATTTTTTAGTTATAAAATTTACGATTCTATTAATGGTCCCATAAACTTTAACAAGACCAAGAATGAACGCTACGCCGTGGTTATTAATAAACTAAAAAAAATTCGAAAAGCCCAAATTGCTCACAAAGATGTAAAAGGGGTCTACAGCAATAATTTTGATAGCTTGGTGAAATTTATAGATACTGGTATTTTTACTTTAGTTGAAAAGCGAGATTCTTCCTACATGGAATATGACAGAACCTACAGGATCGATATGCTCCGTGAAGTGATCGTTATTGACACACTGGGCTATGTACCCGTAAAAGACTCTCTTTTTAATAACTCTGAATCATACAGAAATTTTGCCTCCGTTCCAGTTGGGGGTGTCGATGCTGATTTTAAAATCGATGCTAAAATTATCGATAAAAATGGTTATAAAGTACCTGTATTTGAGGTAAAAGTCGCCAAGGATATAATTCTACACGATCAAGATACAGATTTACTAAAAATAGAAAATGAAACCGTATCCGTTGATGGGGTCAACGGTCCTGAGATTATCTTGGGCTCACTTACTGAAGTAAGTACCAATGGAAACTGGCCGACTATTTTTGATGCCACTCAGTAAAAAAGTAATTCAAGACAAAGAACTTTCCATCCATATTTTTAAGGATGGATTTTCTTTTTGTACCCCTGATGCCCGCCCTTTTTTTCCTTTGGAATCCGATAAAATTGAGCCAAATAACACCCTCGAAAAAATTGTAGCGTCACATGCATTTGAAGATAATGAAAAGATCGTTGGGATTCACTTTGACCAACCTGCGACTTTTGTACCAAAAATGCTCTTCAATCCTGCTGAAAAAGAAACCTACCTCAGCTACAATGTATCGCTTGAAAAAGATCAGATAATCTCGGAAAATCAAACCGATGATGACCTGATAAAAATATTATTTCCTTTAAATAATAAAATCGAAAGCGCCCTAAAACCCCATTTTAAAGACATCTCTTTCAAACACTATTCAAAGATTCTCTATGATCTGTGTACTGCCTCTGAAGCAGATGAGGACAACACAGCAATGAATATACACCTCCAAAACGATAGATTTGATCTGTTTGTTTTTAAAAATAATAAACTGATGATGTTCAATACCTATCCTTGCTTGAACGAAGATTCTTTTCTCTATTTTGTGATGGCCGTTGCAGAGGATTTATCGCTAAGTCCAGAGGCATTCAACATTGTTTTTTTTGGTAAATACAATCGATTCGATAAATATTACACAGCGCTCAAAAGTTATCATGAAAAAATATCTTTTTCAGATGAACACGACACCCTAATTTTTGATGAAAAAAATCACCCTGCACCCTACTTTCTTAATTTGATTGCGTGATGCGAATCATTTCTGGTTCACACAAAGGAAGAAGGCTCAGCGCTCCAAAAAATCTCCCGGTTCGCCCCACCACTGACCGCTCAAAAGAAGCTTTATTTAATATCCTTCAAAATCAATACCAATGGGATGCTGTAGCAGTTTTAGATCTCTTTTCAGGAACAGGGAGTATCAGCTACGAATTTGCCTCGAGAGGGGTTAAAAATGTCATTGCTGTGGATCAAAATAAAATGTGTGTAAATTATATTCGCAAAACTTCCGAGCAGCTTGAATTTCCAATTCAAGTAATCCAGATCGAAGCAGTAAAATATATAAAGGCTGTGAACCAACAATTTGAGCTTGTATTTGCCGACCCACCTTATGGTATGGAGAAAGATTTGTACACCGAAATGATCACTGGTATATTTGATAAAAAGGTTTTGACCGAGAAGGGATTAATGATTGTTGAGCACAGCGACCAAATGAGTCTGGAGGGTAATTCTTTTTTTTATGAATCCAGGAGATATGGCAGTAATGTATTCAGTTTTTTTAAATACTAAAAAAAAGGCAGGCCTGTAAGCCGGATTCTGTCGTGTCCTATTATTTATCTCGATGTTGCATTACTACAACATTCTAGCCGCCTACCCAATTACATCGAACGAGCCGTTCTCAACCGCAATTATACTTGGCGTTGCACCGTATAGAGTTTACCTGATTTCACTACAGCCGAACTGTACATCCTTTCTGTTGCACTGGTCCTGTCCGTTAAAAACGGATGACGGGCGTTACCCGCTATACTGCTCTATGGTGTCCGGACTTTCCTCTCTTATAAAAATAAGAGCAATAAGACAGCCTGCCACTGACAAAGTTAGTCTTTTGTTGATAATTTGAGAGGAAAATATTGATTGTCGCTCTCAGTAGCATCCTGCAATTTTTATCTTTGTTTAGACCCAGTGCTTATGGAGACTTTTGTTGTTTCGGCCTTAAAATATAGACCTCAAACTTTTGAAGAAGTTGTGGGTCAAAAAGCGATTACACAGACCTTAGACAATGCCATAGCAAAAAATCAATTGGCACAAGCACTGCTTTTTTGTGGTCCCCGAGGGGTTGGTAAAACTTCCTGTGCGCGTATTCTGGCAAAAAAAATTAACAGCCAAGGAAAAAATGATGCCGACCAAGACTTCGCCTTTAATATTTTTGAATTGGACGCCGCCTCAAACAATTCCGTAGATGATATACGTTCGCTGAACGAGCAGGTTCGAATTCCTCCACAAGTAGGCACCCATAAAATATATATCATAGACGAAGTTCACATGCTCTCCATTGGTGCTTTCAATGCTTTTTTAAAGACCCTGGAGGAGCCCCCCAAGCATGTTATTTTTATTCTGGCAACCACTGAAAAACAAAAGATTATCCCAACCATACTCTCCCGATGTCAGACCTATGACTTCAAGAGAATAAGTGTTGCCGACTGTAAGGAACATTTAAAAAAAATTGCCGAAGATCAAAAAATTCAGTTTGAAGAGGAGGCGTTAGATTTAATCGCTCAAAAGGCAGATGGTGCCATGAGAGATGCATTGTCAATTTATGACCGAATGGTCAGTTTTTCCAATCAACAGCTGACCGTAAAATCAGTGTCGGAAAATCTAAATGTGTTGGATCACGAAACTTTTTTTTCTGTAACCAGCTTGATTTTAAAACACGACATACCCGCGCTTTTACTCGCCTTCGACGAACTACTTCAAAAGGGATTTGATGAGATTCAGTTCGTTTCCGGTCTTGGGTTACACTTTAGAAACCTAATGGTGAGTAAAGAAAATAGCACATTAAAACTTCTCGAAGTCAGTAATACCACACAGGAAAAATACAAAATTCAAACCCAAGAAGCTCCACTGTCTTTACTATTAGAGGCTATTGATTTGACCAGCAAATGCGAGCTGGATTACAGGAATACAAAGAACAAAAGATTATTGATAGAATTATGTTTAATGCAACTGGCCTCTCTCCATTTCGAGGGAAAATAAACCGTTTTATCATTCCCTTAGCCCATTATCAGGGGCTTTATAAAGCACCAAAACAAGCTGACACTTTAGTTGTAGCCGACTCTGAACCAGAATACAAGAGTTATGCAAAAGTACCTACAGCCGCACCCGATAAAAAAGTAGAATCCACCCCAACCCCCAACATCAAGATTGACAAAGCTGAATTTGAGGGAGGCGTATCCAGTCTCTCTATATCCAGCATTCAGCTTAAAAAAGAAGCCAATAAAAAAGCGTCCTCAAAAATAAAAGTACAAAATGAGGCACAAGAAACTTTTGATCAAGAGACATTATCAGAGCATTGGCAAGTCTATGTTGAAGAAAAAAATAAACAAGGAGAAAACAATATTGCTGCACTTTTAGAGATGAGTAAACCTGTTTTGGCGCCCGATCATAAAATTCTTCTAAAAGCATCCAATGAATTGACTAAAGTTGAACTGACAAAAGAGCTTCCAATATTATTAGAATACTTAAGCAAGGTACTCAACAACTTTAAAATCACTTTTGAAATTGATGTAGCACTTCAAAAAAATGAAGAATACATATACGGGGCAAAAGAAAAGTTTGAATACCTAAAAAAAATAAATCCTAAAATTGAAGAGCTCAGAAATGAATTCGATTTGGATGTTTAATAACCATTCGCATGCTTGGACTTAAACTCCCCACAGACCCACGCTGGGTCAATATTGTAGAAAAAAACATCGAGGAAATATTGACGGATCATGCCTTTTGTGAACAAAAGGCAGCCAGTACAGCAATCTCCCTGATGGTTAGATACCCTGAGATGAGCGAACTCGTTAAAGAAATGATTGCCTTGGCTCAGGAGGAGTTGAGTCATTTTGAAATGGTTCACCAACTTATATTGGAGCGCGGATGGGTATTGGGCAGAGAAAGGAAGGATGAATATGTTATAGCCCTTCAAAAATTCTTTCCCAAGGGCGGAAGCCGAAATACTCAATTGGTACACCAGTTGCTTTATGCTGCATTGATAGAAGCGAGGAGCTGCGAACGATTTCGCCTGCTTTCGGAGGGCATTACCGACAAACACCTCAGGAAGTTTTATAAGAAATTGATGATCTCAGAAGCACATCACTACACCCTGTTTTTAAAATTAGCCAGAAAATATGGTGCGGATGAGAAATCCGTAAACCAGAAATGGGAAGCGTTATTGGAGTATGAGGCCAAGCTGATGGCTGCATTAGGAAAAAAAGAAACCATGCACGGTTAGATCTTTTTTTTTCCGTTTTTGTACATGTATTTTATCATCCCATCGGAAAGTCCAAATTTAGGTACATAAATTTTTTGTCCTCCACTCCACTCCAGGGATTTTAAATATATTTTTGCTGCGGGAATAATCACATCAGCGCGGTCAGGATTGAGTTCGAATTTCAGTAATCGCTCTTCATAGGTTAACGATTCTAATTCCAAATAAATCTGATTGAGTTTGATAAGCGACAGCGGCTTTCCTTCTTTTATATTTGATAGCTTAAAAAGCTTGTTGATGTTCCCCCCCGATCCAATCAAAGTGATCTTTCGATAGGGCTTTGCGTTTTTTTCAATCCACCCCTGAATGGCTTTCCAAACCCTGTCGTCGACCAGGTCATTAATAAGTCTGACCGTTCCAATTTTAAAGGATTTAGAGCTTATTCTTTTGCCTTCGTCAATTATGGTAAACTCGGTACTCCCCCCGCCAACATCGACAAAAAGGAATGTTTTCTGAGAATTTAAAAACTCAGACAGCTTACTGTAAGAGATTACCTCAGCTTCTTTTCGACCGTCTATAATTTCAATCTTGATACCCGCTTTTTTCTTGACGTGGTCAATGACCTCTATGCTATTGTTGGCCTCCCTTAGCGCAGAGGTCGCAAATGCCTGATAATGTGAAACGCCATGGACTTTCATCAATAACTTAAATGCCCGCATGGCCTTGACCATTCGCTTAATATTTTTTTTTGAGATCTCACCCAACGTAAAAGAATCTTCCCCCAATCTTATCGGTGCTCTTACCAGAGCATTCTTTTGAAAGTATACACCCTCCTTAGATTCTATAATGTTAGATATCAAGACTCTGATGGCGTTAGAACCGACGTCAATGGCCGCAAATTTTTTTAATTTCAAAGGGCTATTGAATTAATTTGTTTTTGTAATAATCATAGATGGTCCACTGTGATCGTTGCATTGGGGCTCCTTTTTTAGGCGTTACCATTTTGTTTTGAGGGTGTTGGTTGACAACCCTGGCTTTGGTATTGTCATTCCACGAAAGATCAAAAGTGTCTAAAATTTGTTTTTGAATCTCCGTGTCGTAAACGGGGCAAGCGACCTCAACACGGTTTTCAATGTTCCGGGTCATAAAATCTGCTGAGGACAAGTAAATTTTCTTTTCCCCTCCATTTTCAAATATTAAAACCCGAGGATGCTCCAAGAACTTGTCTACAACACTCAACACTGTGATATTTTCACTCAAACCTTTGACACCGGGGACCAAGCAACAAATTCCCCTGACCATCATTTTTATTTTTACCCCTGCCTGACTGGCCTCATATAACTTGTCGACCAAGGGGTAATTGGTAATGTTGTTGAGTTTTAGCGAAATCCCTGAGGGCAGTCCATTTTTTTTATTTTCAATCTCTTGATCGATTAGTTTGGACAATATAGAAGCCGAATAGTGAGGAGATACAATCAAGTGTTTGTATTTCTTCAGCTTGTAACTCACCTCCAAGAAGTTAAATACTTTATTGACTTCTTTAAGTATTTTTTGGTTGGCAGTAAAGAGCGTATAGTCGGTATATATTTTAGCAGTAGACTCATTAAAATTGCCTGTGCTTACAAAACCGTAGCGTTTATTTTTGTTTTGCTGTATGCGCTCAATAATGCAAATCTTGGAGTGTACTTTGAGTCCAGGAATACCAAATATTAACCTTACTCCCGCTGCTTCTAACTTTTCAGCAAAATTAATGTTGTTTTTTTCATCGAAACGGGCTTGAAGCTCAATTTGCACCAAAACTTTTTTACCATTTTTAGCTGCATTGATTAGAGCACTGACAATATGGGAGGCTTTTGAAAGCCGATAAATTGTGATCTTGATTGATTTTACGGTAGGATCCAAAGCCGCTTCCCTCAAAAATTTAATGACATAAGAGAAGTCTTGGTAAGGGGCATAAAGTAGATAGTCTTTCTTTGCGATAGCATCCAGTATATTTTCTTCCAAACTCAACCCAGGAATTGGCAGTTTTGGAATAGAAGAATACAACAAGTCGGGACGGTCAAGACTGGGAAAGTCCATGTAGTCTCTTCGTTGGTGGTATTTCCCCCCTGGAATTAAACCGTCTGTGGAATCAATATTGAGCTTGTCCATTACAAAACGAAGAGTTTCCTCTGGAATTTCATTGTCGTAAACCAGTCTAACAGGGTCGCTGATCATTCGGTCTTTTACACTCATAGTGATTTTTTCGACATAACTGATCGAAACATCCTCTTCCAGGTCTAACTCTGCATCCCGAGTGATCTTGACCATATGTGCCTGAATTTTTTTATAGTTGAAAAAACTAAAAATCATGTGGAAATGATAGCGAATCAAATCGTCAAGCATCATTATATATTGCTTTCCATCACTTTTTTTAGGAAGGACTATAAATCTTTTGGTGTTTTTGGGAATCTCTATAAGTGCATAAATGGGCGGGCCTCCCTCCTCTTCAATTTCCATGGTCACCACCAAAAAAGCTTTGTTGTCGGTTAAATCTTGATTTTGGGTGTTGGATAGTATTATGGTGACTAAGGCTGGGTTAACGTTTTGAATAAAGTAATTTTTCAAAAAAGCTTCTTGCTCCTTTTGAACTTCATTATGATCGATGAAGAAAATATTCTCAGCCTCCATCTCCTGGTAGATTCCATTTAAAATTTCGAGGCTTTCAGATTGTAACTTAATCACCTTGGCTGTGATTTCCTTCAGTAAAACAGTTGCACTTCGACCCGCAAAAACTTTTTTACCAGTCTTTGAAGACTGGGCAATTCGCTTTACAGTAGCGTAGCGAACTTGAAAAAATTCGTCTAAATTGTTGGAAAAAATTCCTAAAAAACGGAGCCGCTCGATCAAGGGCACATTATTGTCATTGGCCTCTTGCAGTACCCGGGCATTAAAATCGAGCCAACTGATCTCTCTGTTGATATACTTAGGAGCTACATCCATGGTTAAAAAGAGTTATTTTTCTGTCCAAATGCCACGTCACCTAACCCAACATCACTCCAATGCTTCGCATCAAAAGTTATTTGAGCTAAACCCGCTGTCCTCAAGTGATTGATCCTTTCATTTGAGAAATGATTGATCGTTTCGGTAAAAGCCGGGTTATGACCAACAATTACAACTTTTTGCCATTGGTCATTTAGAGCGTAAACATAATCAATAACATCGTCGCCCGAAAAGGTGTATAAATGCTTGTCTATGGAAAGCTTGTCGAGTGAAACCTCCAAGGTATTTATCACGATCATTGCAGTGTGCAGTGCTCTGATAGCAGGACTTGACAATATAATATCTGTATTTTCAAAATAAGAGCTTTTGTGTAATGACACTCTTTTAATACGATCAATCCCCTCTGGAGAAAGAGGTCTGTTACTGTCCTCTACGAGGTAATTTCTATTGGATTTGGCATGTCTTAGGATGACGAGTTCTTTCATTATTAGGGCGCTAATCTTTTTATCTTCCACTGTGTACCTTGATCAAAAATACAATAAATACGATCGTGTAAACGGTTTGGGCGTCCCTGCCAAAATTCGATTTCAATGGGTTTAACCAAAATACCCCCCCAATTTTCAGGACGTGGGATATGTTTATTATGGTATTTCTTTTCTAACGCGAGCTTTCTGCTCTCTAAAAAATCCCTGTCGGGTATTTCGTTACTCTGAGGAGACACATGAGCGCCGATTTGACTTCCCCTAGGTCTCGATTGAAAATAATCATCTGATTTATTAGCCGCCAACTTTTCCGCTGTCCCTTTGATGATAATTTGTCGCTCCAAACTGGGCCAATAAAAAGACAAGCCAACTTTGGGATATTTAAATATGGATTTTCCTTTTTCACTGTCATAGTTTGTAAAAAAAACAAACCCCTCTTTGGAATAGTCTTTCAATAAAACCACTCTTGCTCTTGGGAATCCGTCTGTACTTAGGGTGGAGAGACTCATGGCATTGGCCTCGTCGATGGTAGCGACTTCTTTGGCTTCATTAAACCAGGTTTGAAAGAGCTGTATGGGATCATTCATCACATCTTTTTGGCTCAAAACCCCTTTTTCATATGACTTCCTCAGATCGGCTAACTTCGGCTTCATTGTGATATTATTTAAAGCAAATTTACGATTAATACTTTAGATTAGATATTCATTTCTTTCCCGTCTTCTGCCAAAGATACTGGCTCGTATATTGGGCAAGCCTCTTTTAAAAAATCTTGCTTATCAGCATACCTGGAGGAAAAATGTCCCAGTAATAAGTGTTTTACTTTGGCCTTTTTGGCAATTTGCGCTGCCTCTGCCGCCGTGCTGTGTTTGGTGGTTTTGGCTAAGTTTTGATGGGCTTCCAAAAAGGTAGCTTCGTGATAAAGCAAATCAACTTCATTAATCAAGGGAACTATAGCTTCGTTGTAGCTGGTATCGCTGCAGAATGCATATTTTTTTATGGGGTGTGGATCTGAAGTTGCAGCTTCATTTTTTAAAAGTTGCCCCCCCTCTAATTGAATGTCCTTGCCCAATTTTAGATTCTGGAAATGGTGTTGCTGAATGTTGTATTCATCTATTTTTTCTTTAATCAATCTCCTGAGACCTGTTTTTTCCTCGAACAAAAAACCGTTGGTATACACTCTATGGTCAAGTGGAATAGTTTTTACCAGGAGTGAATCCTCCTCAAATATTACCTCAGAAGATTTGTTATCCAATTCGTGAAAAAACAGCTTATAATTGGTCCAGGAATTGGCCAATTTAAGTTGAAGACTGATGATCTCTTTGATTCCCTTGGGGCCATAAACGTGAAGATCCGCGGTCCTTCCTAAAAGCCTAAAAGTACTCACCAGCCCTACCAATCCGTAGAAGTGATCTCCATGCAGGTGAGAGATAAAAATATGTTTGATTCTTGAGAATTTAATTCCACGGTTGCGCAATTGAATTTGGGTACCCTCTCCGCAGTCAATTAAAAACAAATGCCCTTTTATTTCGAGAACCTGTGAGGTAGTATGCGCGTTTTTGAGTGGGGTTGCCGAATGGCAACCTAAAATAGTAAGTTTCATGTTTGAATCCCTAAATCTCTTTGGATTTGCTCCATTTGTATATAATCTTCTGCCTCTGTAAGCGTATGTACTATATTTAAAGATTCGGAGGGGATTTCTGATGCGATTGTATTCATTACATAGACCATACAAAAACCCTGAGCGTTGACCTCTTCGCTTATCTTATACATCAAATCATAATGGGGTGGAATTGGGTTTTGAATCAATGACAAATCAATAATGAGGTCCCTGTCAGTTTTTATTTCTGAAAGGTGGATCTGCGAAAAAGCTTCTTCATGTAGCGGCGCTGTATAGTAATGGTTATCTTTTATATTCCAAGTCATTATTTTGAGGAGATATTGAGTTTAGCGGCCAAAAGATAGATAACAGCCATTCTAATGGCCACACCATTTTCGACTTGATCTAAAATGATTGCATTCTTTGAATCTGCAACATCTGAGGTAATTTCGACACCGCGGTTGATGGGCCCTGGATGGAGAATAATAATATCTTTTTTAAGGCTTTCTAATTTTTTGGCATTGAGTCCATAAAGCTGTGCGTATTCCCGATTGGAGGGAAAGTAGTTTAAATCCATCCTTTCGTTTTGTACCCTGAGCATATTTACAGCATCGCACCATTTCAGCGTTTTTATAAGATCGGTACTCAAGCTGACCCCTAAAGACTCGATATGTTTGGGAATTAAGGACTTAGGACCACACAATTTTACCTCGGCCCCGAGCTTTTTCAAAGCATAGATATTCGATAAGGCCACCCTGGAATGCAGTATATCTCCAACAATTGCAATTTTTCTTCCTCTTAAATCACCCAATTTCTCTTTTATTGAATAGGCGTCCAGAAGGGCTTGGGTAGGATGTTCGTGGGTTCCATCTCCTGCGTTTACGATGCAGGCATTTACATTTTGAGAAAGGAAAAGAGCAGAGCCAGGGTTGGGATGTCGCATCACGATGATGTCTACTTTCATGGCCAAAATATTGTTAACGGTGTCCAACAGTGTCTCTCCCTTTTTGACAGACGACTGGGCTGCAGAAAAATTAATCACGTCGGCACTCAACCTTTTTTCGGCCAACTCAAAAGAAAGTTTGGTTCGTGTACTGTTTTCAAAAAATAAATTGGCAATGGTGATGTCCCGTAGACTGGGAACTTTTTTTATGGGGCGATTCAACACCTCTTTGAATTGGTCAGCTGTAGAAAATATCAACTGAATATCAGCATCATTGAGGTCCTTGATTCCCAATAAATGATTGACACTTAGTTGTTCCATTGTTTATCTTTTTTCAATAAATACGGTGTCTTCATTATATTGATCTTTCCATTGCACCCTGACTTTGTCTCCTTCCAAAGCATCGACTTGAGCCCCTGTATAGTCGGGTTGAATGGGTAAATCACGGCTGAATCTTCTGTCGATTAGTACCAAAAGCTGAACATCATTTGGGCGGCCATAGTTGTCTAAAGCGGTTAGAGCAGCCCTAATGCTTCTCCCTGTGTAGAGAACATCATCAATAATCACTACCGATTTACCCTCAATAGCCAGCTCCATTTCTGTGGAAGAGGGAGACAAGGTCTTGTCAAACCGCCTGAAATCATCCCTGAAAAAAGTAATATCGAGTTTGCCGTTGATTACTTTTTTAATTCCATATTCTGTTTGTAAAAGCTCTACGAGCCGATTGAGTAAATATATTCCCCTGGGCTGAAGTCCAACCAAGACTACATCGTCAAAATCATTAAACTTCTCTATTAGCTGGGATGCCAAGCGATGGAGAATGATCTCTATTTTTTTGTTAGAAAGAAGTATTCTGGGAGACATAGATACTTTTGATTGCACAAAAATATCATTTTTTAATGAATCCATAGAACAAAAAACCCTTCCAGAGGAAGGGTATTTTATAAAATGATAAGAATGTATTCTAATTGTTATCCTTCATTTTTTCTTTCAAATCTACCAAGGCATCTAAATCACCAAGTGTGGTTTTTTCCGCATTGCTTTCTTTGACTTTTTTTGAAGCTCTTTTAAAGTTGAGTTTTTCTTGCTCCCTAAACAGGCTGGTATGAGATGCGACAACACGCTTAAACTCCTTGTTGAACTCAATAATTTTGAATTCTACTTCTTCGCCTTTGGTAAGTTTTGATCCGTCTTCTTTCTCCATGTGTCTTTGAGGAACAAAAGCGATGACATCATCATTAAATTTGATGGTGGCGCCTTTATCTACAATTTCTGTAATGGCTGTTTTGTGAATAGAATCTAAAGCAAACTCATCAGCATACTTGTCCCAAGGGTTTTCTTGTGTTTGTTTGTGACCCAGACTCAGTTTGCGACCTTCAACATCAAGCTCTAATACCAAAACCTCAATTTCATCGGCCAGCGATAATACTTCCGAGGGGTGTTTTACTTTTTTGGTCCAAGATAGGTCAGAGATATAGACCAATCCATCAACACCTTCTTCGAGTTCAATAAATACACCAAAATTGGTAAAGTTTCTTACGATACCCTTATGTTTGGATCCCACAGGGTACTTGGTAGTGATATCGGTCCATGGGTCTGGCGTGAGTTGTTTGATACCCAATGACATTTTTCGAGTCTCTCTGTCCAGGCTGAGTACAACGGCATCCAATTCGTCTCCTACCTTCACAAAATCTTGAGCTGATCTGAGGTGTGTAGACCACGACATTTCAGAAACGTGCACCAAGCCCTCTACTCCTTCTTCTATTTCTATAAAGGCGCCATAATCTGCGATTACAACAACCTTACCTTTAACTTTATCACCCTCTTTAAGTTCTTCACTGAGTCTATCCCATGGGTGGGCACTCAATTGTTTTAATCCTAATTGAATCCTTGATTTATCGTCATCAAAATCAAGAATTACAACATTCAGCTTTTGATCTAATTCTAAAATCTCATTCGGATGGTTAATTCTACTCCAGGATAAATCTGTGATATGAACCAGTCCGTCAACTCCTCCAAGGTCAACAAATACACCATAGGAAGTAATGTTTTTGACGGTTCCTTCCAGCACTTGACCTTTTTCTAATTGACCGATGATTTCTTTCTTTTGTTCTTCTAAATCGGCTTCAATCAATGCTTTGTGAGAAACAACGACGTTTTTGAATTCATGGTTGATTTTTACCACTTTAAATTCCATGGTTTTATCTACATATTGGTCGTAATCTCTAATGGGTTTAACATCAATTTGAGATCCAGGAAGAAAAGCTTCAATTCCAAATACATCGACAATCATTCCACCTTTGGTTCGGCACTTTACAAAACCATTTACAATTTCGCCATTATCGTGTGCGTTGTTTACACGATCCCATGCTTTGATGACCCTCGCCTTTCTGTGAGACAATATCAATTGACCTGTTTTGTCTTCTCTTATATCGACAATCACCTCTACCTTATCCCCTACTTTAAGACCGGGATTGTATCGGAATTCGTTTAAGGAAATAACACCTTCTGATTTTGCGTTGATATCAATAATAGCCTCACGATCGGTAAGGTGAACAATGGTCCCCTCCAAAACATCATCATCTGCAGTGTCAACAAAGTTCTCGGCTACTAAGGCCTCAAATTCTTTGAGCTGATCGTCTTCAATTACGTCAATACCTTCCTGGTAGTTGTGCCAATTAAAGTTTTCAAGAAACTCATCTACCTGAACGGGAGCTGGAACTGTTGTTTCTGTTTCTTTCTTTATTGGGGTTGCTTCAACTGGGGCTTCTGATGCAATCACCTCAGCTACTTCAATTTTTTCTTCAGTAGCTTTTTTAGCAACCGTAGTTTTCTTTGCAGTAGTGGTTTTCTTTGTAGTAGTAGTTTTTTTATCTGCAGTAGTCTTTTTTGCAGTAGTCTTCTTAGTTGTTGTTTTTGGAGCTGCAGCGGTTTTTTTGGTTGCTGCTTTTGCTGTTTTTTCAACTTTCTTTTTAGCAGTAGATTTTGTTGAAGCTTTTTTTTCTTCAGCCATTGCGGTAAATTTTGTATTCTGCTGTTCGGGAAAGTTAATTGAAACAACAGAAGTGGTTATTATTATTTTACAGACTCTTTTATTTCCCTATCAATTTAAGAGTGCGCAAATTTAACATGAAAATGCTTATCTACAAATAATTACGGATTTTATTTACTTTCAATAATTTGAACCGCTGAGGACAAAACTTCTTGAGCATTCAATTCAGAGGTATCAATTTCTATAGCGTCTTCTGCCTTTACAAGTGGCGCTACCTCCCTTCCACTGTCGGTCTTATCTCTGTGGATTAAATTATTGAGTACCTCTTGATAAGAGGTAACTACTCCTTTTTCTTTGAGCTCTTGGTAACGTCTTTGTGCCCTTACCTCGGGTTTGGCGATAAAAAAAAACTTATAATCGGCATGGGGAAATACTACAGTGCCGATATCTCTCCCATCCATGACCAACCCATCGGTACCCAAAGCTCGCAACTCTTTTAGAACAAAATCCCGAACAAAATCGATTGATGAAATGGAGCTGACGTGTTTGGCAATCTCAGGTTGCCTTATTTTTTCTGAAATGTTTTGACCGTTTAAGTGTAAATGACTGGAGCTGCTGTCATATTTAAAGTCAAGTTCTGTTAATTTAGGTTCCAATCCTCCCTGATCCACTTTATTATTTTTTACAAATCCATTCTCAATAGCAAATAGGGTAATGCCCCTATAAAAAGCTCCTGAATCTATAAAGGGCAGGCGGAAGTGTTGTGAGAGTGCTCGCGCAACCGTACTTTTTCCGGTGGAGGCAAAACCGTCAATGGCTATGATAGGATTTTGAACCAAAATATTAAGATTTAAAGGTCTTGGGATCGTCTACTTTTTTGGAAAGAATGGCGATGTCCAAGACTTCTTTCATTTCTTTAACATAATGAAATTTAAGGCCTTTTAAGTATTTGGGGTTGATTTCATCAATGTCTTTTCGATTGTCTTCACACAATAAGATCTCTTTTATTTTGGATCGTTTTGCTGCCAATATTTTTTCTTTGATCCCGCCCACAGGCAGCACTTTTCCCCTTAGGGTAATCTCACCAGTCATTGCGAGTTTACTTTTTACTCTTTTTTGTGTCAGTAAGGATACCAAAGATGTGAGCATGGTAACCCCAGCGCTGGGACCATCCTTGGGGGTAGCGCCTTCAGGAACATGAATGTGGATGTTGTATTGATCGAATGCAAAGGTGTCCAAGCCCAAAAAGACTTTTTTGGACTTTATAAACTCCATGGCTATAGTTGCCGATTCTTTCATCACTTTGCCCAGATTCCCTGTTATAGACAACTGTCCTTTACCTTCAGAGATGGCCGATTCTATAAAGAGGATGTCTCCCCCCACCGCAGTCCAGGCCAAACCAGTAACTACACCAGCGACATGATTGTTTTCATACAAATCTCTGTGTACTTTTTCAGGTCCCAATATTTCAACCAAATCGGATGTGGTAGGATTGAGTTTATATTCCTCCTCCATAGCAATGGATTTTGCTATATAACGCACTGCTTTGGCAATTTGTTTTTCCAATCCTCGCACGCCAGACTCTCTGGTGTATCCTTCGACAATTTTATCTAGGACAGATTTATTGAGCTTTAGGTCTGCTCTTTTCAATCCGTGCTCCATAAGCTGCTTGGGCAACAAATGTCTTTTGGCAATAGCTGACTTTTCTTCTAGGGTATAACCAGAGATATTGATCATTTCCATCCGATCTCTTAAGGCCGGGTTTATGGGAGATAAACTGTTGGCAGTGGCCACAAACATCACTTTAGATAAATCGTATCCCAGCTCCAAAAAGTTATCATAAAAATCTGTGTTTTGCTCTGGGTCTAATACTTCCAGTAAGGCTGCTGCGGGATCTCCTTGCATACCCGAGCTGATTTTATCAATTTCATCTAATACAAAAACTGGGTTAGAAGTTCCTGCCTTTTTGATGCTTTGTATAATTCGTCCAGGTAGCGCTCCAATATAGGTTTTTCGGTGACCTCTAATTTCCGCCTCGTCTCTCATTCCTCCCAACGATATCCTCACATAGGACCTGCCGAGTGCCTCAGCAATAGATTTTCCAAGGGAGGTCTTTCCGACCCCTGGAGGGCCATACAAGCATAAAATCGGGGATTTCATGTCATTTCGAAGTTTTAACACGGCCAAATACTCAATGATGCGCTTTTTTACATCTTCCAAACCAAAGTGATCTCGGTCCAAAATTCTTTGCGCTTTTTTTAGATCAAACTTATCGTCGGAAAACTCGTTCCAAGGCAGGTCCAGAAAAAGGTCTAAATAGTTGCGCTGCACTGAGTACTCAGCCACCTGGGGATTCATTCTTTGCAGTTTAAATAATTCTTTTTCAAAATGCTCCCCAACCTTTTGGCTCCATTGCTTTTCATTGGAGCGCATTCGCATTTCGTCGATCTCCTGATCATAAGAAACCACCCCGAGTTCTTCCTGAATGGTTTTCATTTGTTGGTTCAAATAGTATTCGCGCTGTTGTTGGTCTAAATCCGTCCTGACTTTTGATTGAATATCATTTTTCAATTCTAATTTTTGATATTCAACATTCATCAATTTTAGACATTCAATGGCACTTTCCCTCAAATTTACAATCGATAATACCCGTTGTTTTTCTTTTACAGAAAGATTCATATTTGAGGAAACAAAATTGATCAAAAAAGCATGACTTTGAATGTTTTTGATTGCAAACGATGCCTCTGATGGAATGTTCGGGTTCTCTTGAATTATTTTTAAGGCCATCTCTTTGATGGAATCAATAATAACTTTAAACTCAGAGTCACCTTTTTCGGGTAGGGTTTCCTCAACCGCTTTTATCGATGCCCTTAGATAAGGATCATCAGAAACCATACTTTGTATCTCAAATCTTCTTTTACCTTGAATAATAACTGTGGTGTTTCCATCAGGCATTTTAAGAACTCTGAGGATCTGAGCCACAGTACCCAGTGAATAAATATCACCTGGACCAGGGTTTTCAATATTTTTGTCTTTTTGCGCAACCACGCCAATCACCTTCTCAGAATTATTGGCATCCTTGATCAACTGAATGGATTTATCACGCCCTGCGGTGATAGGAATGACGACACCTGGAAAAAGAACAGTATTCCTTAGGGGAAGAATGGGTACTTCTTGGGGTAAATCCTCATTTCTCAGCGCTTCCTCATCCTCTGTGGTCAACAATGGAATGAGCTCAGCCTCTGCCTCAATATCTTGAAGTGTCAGATTGTCAAAAGATGTTAAATTAGATTTGGCCATATATATATTTTAAGTCAAGTTGTCATGAAACGTTGTACCGCTGATGATTGACAACAATTAAAACGTTATCAGTAGTATCTGTTGTTATATATATTCAATTCTTGTGCCAAATGAACTATTTAATAGTGCTATGTGGTCTGTTGTTGGGAATTCGAGACAATAAAAATGCACCCACGATAAACAATATCAAAAACATCAGAATGGCATTTCTCATGCTTCCTGTGAATTGATCAATGGTCCCAAACATGACCATACCTATTATAATTCCAACCTTTTCAGTGACATCATAAAAACTGAAAAAAGAGGTAGTGTCATCGGTTTCTGGAATCAATTTAGAATAGGTAGAGCGTGACAGCGACTGTATTCCTCCCATGACCATTCCAACCCCTGCTGCGGCAATATAAAACTCAATTGGTGTTTTTATAAAAAAGGCAAAAACACACAAGCCTGCCCAGATCAGATTCACCACGATCAAGGTCAATATATTGCCATGCTTTTTGGAAGCATAGGCAGTGGCATAAGCACCAAAAATGGCAACGATTTGAATTAAAAGAATACTGACAATCAACCCCACTGTTTTTTGATCGTTGTTTTCCCAACTAATTTCTTGCTCACCAAAATAGGTGGCGATTAATATGACTGTCTGTAATGCAGTGCTATACACGAAGAAAGCGGGTAAGAATTTTTTGAGTAAAGGATAATGTGCCAATTGATGCCACACTTTTTTTAGTTCAAGAAATCCATTCCAAACAATATCTTTGGTGACTTTCCCAGAGCCATTCCCCACAGGCAAATGATAAAAAGCGTATTGACTGAATAAAATCCACCAAATTCCAACGGTTATAAAAGAGTATTTCATCGCTTTGATAGACGATTCTTCTGAGCTTCCAGTAATGCCATACCAATCGGGATTTAGCACCATGGAAAGGTTAAAAAGCAATAAGAGTATACTGCCGATATAACCCATTGAAAAACCCCTGGCACTGGCAAAATCTTGTTGCTCTGTGTGCGCAATATCCGGTAAGTAAGAATTATAAAAAACCAAACTGGCCCAAAATCCTATCAACGCGAAAAAATAGAAGATCAAGCCCATGTGAATACTTTCCAATTCAAAAAAGTAGAGCCCCATACAAGATATTGATCCAGTGTAGACAAAAATCTTCATGAATTTTTTCTTGTTGCCTATATAATCAGCTATACCCGAAAGAAGAGGTGAATTAAAAGCGACGATCACAAAGGCAATCGCCGTAACAAAACTGATCAAGGCAGTGTTCTTAAAACCATAACCCATGAATTCGATGATACCGTTGCTTGGGGTAAGGCTGCTGTAGTAGATGGGAAAAATAGTAGAACTGATTACCAAAGGATAAACAGAGTTGGCCCAGTCATAGGAGGCCCAAGCATTGATTAACTTTGGGTTTCCTTTTTCAAACTGTCTTTTTTTCATCCTTAAATATATGTAGTTGGCACAATTTATGAATTCATTTGATTTAACAACTTTAATACGCTTATTATTTCAAGAATCAAATCTTATAAAATTTAAAAAAATGGTAAAGAATCTAAAGTCAATAATTTTTGTGGCATTTGCTTTTATGAGCTGCAGTGGAATTTCACAACAAAAGAAATCTGATAATAAAAAAAGCTATGTAGTTCAAAAAACGGACGAGCAATGGCGCGCAGAGCTTCCCAATATGTCTTACAGGGTTTTGAGAGAAGCCGCTACGGAGTATCCTTTTACTGGGAAGTACAATACACACAAGGGAGAAGGCGTATATACTTGTGCTGGTTGCGACAGCCCACTTTACAAATCTGAAAATAAATATGATTCTAAATGTGGATGGCCCTCCTTTGATCGCGCTGTGGATTCTAACATTGAGTATGATGTTGATTATAAGCTCGGCTACGCCAGAACCGAATTAAAGTGCGGTAACTGTGGTGGCCATTTGGGACACGTATTTAACGACGGACCAAAAGAAACAACGGGAAAAAGGCACTGTATTAATTCTGCAGCCCTTAATTTTGTTGCTGATGAGTGATGAAAATAAATACAATGTAAAAAAAACTGAGGCAGCTTGGAAAGCTCAACTCAGTAAGGAAGAGTACAAAATTCTCAGAGAAAAAGGAACAGAGTTTCCCTTCACTGGGAAATTCAATGATCATTTCGAAGCTGGGACCTATTCCTGTAAAGGATGTGGAAATCCACTCTACAACAGCGAAAGTAAATTTTACAGCCACTGTGGATGGCCCAGCTACGACGATGCCATTGAAGGAGCGTTGGAGTTGCTTCCAGATCACTCTGGTGGGGTTTTTAGAACTGAGATTGTCTGTGCGAATTGTGGAGGTCATCAAGGTCATGTATTTGACGACGGCCCCACAGAAACAGGCCTGCGATATTGTGTTAATTCCGCCAGTATAGATTTTAAAAAAAGCCCGTCCAAACAATAAGCTAAAATTAACCCGCAGTTTCTTAAATTTGTATGGAATTTAAACGACAACCCTCATGATTGAATATGATGTAATTGTAATTGGAAGTGGCCCAGGAGGCTACGTGACTGCAATAAGAGCCTCTCAACTCGGATTTAAAACTGCTGTAGTAGAAAAGGAAAGTTTGGGAGGAGTATGCCTAAACTGGGGATGTATTCCAACCAAGGCTCTACTAAAATCTGCTCAGGTTTTTAATTACCTAAAGCACGCCGAAGACTATGGGCTGAAAGTTCAGGAGTACGATAAAGATTTTGATGCGGTTGTCAATCGCAGCAGAAATGTGGCGGCAGGTATGAGCAAGGGGGTCCAGTTTTTGATGAAAAAAAATAAAATTGACGTCATAGAAGGGCACGGGAAGCTATTGGCAGGAAAAAAAATCAGTGTAACCCAAGGGGATAAAACTGAAGAGTACAAAGCCCAACACATCATTATCGCTACAGGAGCAAGATCAAGAGAGCTTCCAAATTTACCTCAAGACGGACAAAAAGTAATCGGATATCGAAAGGCCATGACCTTGGAAAAACAACCCAAAAAATTGATAGTGGTTGGCTCTGGAGCAATTGGAATTGAATTTGCCTATTTCTACAATGCTATGGGTACAGAGGTTACAATCGTAGAATACGTAGACAGGATAGTGCCTGTCGAAGATGACGAAATATCTAAACAATTAGAAAAGAGTTTTAAGAAAAGTGGTATTAATATCATGACCGGAGCTGAAGTAACCACAGTAGACACCAAAGGAAAAGGGGTCAAAGCAACGGTTAAAACAGCAAAAGGAGAAGAGGTCCTTGAGGCGGATGTAGTTCTCTCTGCGGTGGGAATAAAGTCCAATATAGAAAATCTGGGATTAGAAGAAGTAGGAATTGCAATCGATAAAGATAAAATTATGGTGAATGATTTCTATCAAACCAACCTACCAGGCTATTATGCAATTGGAGATGTAACCTCGGGACAAGCCCTTGCACATGTGGCATCTGCAGAAGGTATTTTATGTGTAGAAAAAATAGCTGGCCACCATGTTGAGCCTTTGGATTACGGAAATATCCCCGGTTGTACCTACTGTTCTCCCGAAGTAGCTTCGGTAGGACTTACGGAAGCTCAAGCAAGAGAGAAAGGCATAGACATAAAAGTGGGTAAGTTTCCTTTTTCTGCTTCTGGAAAAGCGCAAGCCGGTGGCACACCAGAAGGTTTTGTCAAAGTAATTTTTGACGCTAAATATGGAGAGTGGTTGGGATGCCATATGATTGGTGTCGGGGTCACCGACATGATTGCAGAGGCTGTTTTGGGTAGAAAATTAGAAACTACAGGCCATGAGGTCCTAAAAACGGTTCACCCCCATCCCACAATGAGTGAAGCGGTGATGGAAGCAGTGGCAGATGCCTACGACGAAGTCATTCACCTTTAATTTTTAAAATAGACTCTACTCCAAGGCGATAGCTGTCCAATCCAAAACCTACGATAATTCCTTTTACCACAGAGGATAGATAGGACTTGTGCCTGAAATCTTCCCTCGAGAAGGTATTGGAAATGTGTATTTCAACTACAGGGGCGTCAATGGCTTTAATGGCATCTCCAATGCCAACAGAGGTGTGGGTGTAGGCAGCTGCATTGAGCAGTATACCGTCACACGAAAAACCCTCTTTCTGGATGGTATCAATCAAAACCCCCTCGATATTAGACTGAAAATAGTCAAATTCAACATCAGGAAAACTTAATTTTAAGTCTTCATAATACGCATCAAAGGTTTTGTCACCATATATTCCCGGTTCCCGCGTACCCAAAAGATTTAAGTTGGGACCATTGATAATTACTATTTTCATTTTAAAAAATTTATTAAAATTAACCATTATTTATAACTGGAGAGGAATTTCTTTTGATCACACCCACCCAGACAAATATTTTTTATATTCCTCATAGAAAAACGATTTCGTTTATCTCATTTTACTAATGTATTACAATAGTAAAACTACCCTTATAAATTTAAAACTCCCAATGATAAAAAATAGTTAATTTTATGGGGATTTGGAATGGAAAAACGCAATTATTGACTTCGAGTTCTACCTGAAAATTGAAAGGGGACTGTCTGAAAATACTGTAAAAAATTACAGTTTAGACATCGAGGCGTTGACCAAGTTTATCATTGAAAATAATATTGAAGAAGGCCCCGCTGACTGCTCCAAAGCTACATTGCAAGAGTTTATATATAAATTCTCAAAGGTTGTAAATTCTCGAAGTCAAGCGAGAAGAATCTCTGCCCTTAAAAGTTTTTTTAATTTTTTGATTTTTGAAAAAATAAGAAATGATTCTCCCGCGGATTTAATCGAAAGTCCCAAACTGGGAAGAAAACTCCCCGTCACACTGCATTTATCTGAAATCGAGAAGATTCTTGACGCAATTGAATTAAACAAAAGTAATGGTCACAGGAACAGGGCAATCATTGAAACACTCTACGGGAGTGGATTGCGGGTAAGTGAATTGGTAAACCTCACCTTGTCCAATCTTTTCGTAAAGGAAAATATTATCCGGGTGATCGGAAAAGGAAATAAAGAAAGGTTGGTACCATTAGGAAGCTATTCAAAAAAATATATTTTGATTTACAAGGAAGAAATTCGGGTTTTAAAAAATATAAAACCAGCAGATAAGGATGTGCTATTTTTAAACAGAAACGGAGGGAAAATAACGCGGGCAATGATTTTTACAATAATAAAGGACGCCGTGAGGAGTGCTGGAATTTCAAAAACCGTTAGTCCTCACACCTTCAGACATTCTTTTGCCACGCATTTGCTGGAAAATGGTGCAGATTTGAGAACCATCCAATTAATGATGGGTCATGAGAGTATCACCACCACAGAAATATATACCCATTTGGACAATCAACACCTCAAAAAGGTGATGCACCAATTTCACCCAAGAAATAAATAAAAGTAACTACTTTATAAGTAATCTAAACCCCTCACCGTGGATATTGAGAATTTCGACATTGCTATCTGACTTTAGGTATTTTCTGAGTTTGGCAATGTAAACATCCATACTTCTGGAAGTAAAGTAATTGTCATCCCTCCAAATCTTATTCAGAGCAATTTCTCGAGGCAAAAGGTCGTTGATATGAAGCACCAGCAATCTCAACAATTGATTTTCTTTTGGGGATAGCTTTATTGATTCCTCTTCAAAACTGAGGAAGCGTAGTTTTGAATTAAAATGAAATTTTCCAATTTCAAATTCAAAAACATCAGTATCGGGGAAATTAGCTAAATTCTTTCGGTTTAAAATGGCCTTGATCTTGGCAAGTAATACCTCTGAGTCAAAAGGTTTGGCGAGGTAATCGTCCGCGCCTATTTTAAACCCTTTGAGGACATCCTCTTTCAAGTTTTTTGCAGAAAGAAAAAATAATGGGATGTTTTCGTTTTTTTCCCTGATCTCTTTTCCTAATGTAAAACCGTCTTTAAAAGGCATCATTACGTCTAAAATACAGAGGTCGAAATTTTCATTTTGAAATTTTTCCATTCCCTCAATTCCGTTCTTGGCCAAAACTACTTGGTAGTCGTTTAGAATTAAATAATCTTTCAGAATGTTTCCAAAATTGAAATCATCTTCTACTATTAAAATTTTCTTTTGTTCTGCATTCATAGGTTAAAGAGTTTTAAGATTGTATCAGAGCAAAGGGAGAGAAACTATAAAGGAGGTTCCTTCCCCAAGTTTACTGTTGAGTTGAATGTCGCCATTGTGCAATTCCACTATTTTTTTTACATAAGAAAGTCCTAAACCGTGCCCTTTTACGTTGTGAATATTTCCGCTTTGTTCTCTAAAAAATTTTTCAAAGATGTGTTTTTGTGTACTGAGGTCCATCCCTATTCCCTCGTCCTTAACGGTCAAGAAAATTTGCTTCTCATTGTTTGAGGTACTGATGGTGATTTTTGGTGCTTCAGTGGAGTATTTAATAGCGTTGTCAAGAATATTGACGATCAAGTTTGTAAAATGATTCATGTCCCCTCTAAATTGCGTCACCTTTGCATTGAGTTGGGTAACAATTTTCCCCTGCTGATTACTGATAATCAGATCCACGTGACGTATGGCATCCTCAATGGTTTCGTGGAGATCGATATTGGACAACTCTAACGGAACCGAACTCTTTTCCAATCTTGAAATCATCAATACATTTTCAACCTGTGAGAGCATTCTTTGGTTCTCTTCTCTGATCATTTTTACATATCGAGAAAGTCCATCACTTGATTGCTGAGATTTGGGATTCGAAATAGCATCCAATGCTAGATTTATTGTAGCGATTGGTGTTTTAAACTCATGGGACATATTATTGATAAAATCTGATTTCATTTCGGACACTTTCTTTTGCCTGATGATTTGGTATATGGCGGTAGCAGAAACAATGATTATAAATAGTGTGAGAAATATGGATAAGCCAGCAACACTAACGATAGAGGAAAAAACATATTGATCGCGATCTGGAAAAGTAACCACTAATTTGTATGGCGTCTGTCCATTCTCTTGTGGAAAGATAGGTGTTTCATACTTTGACCCCTTTTGCTTTTCTATGTACTCATTTGATTTGACCTTGGTGGCAAGCCCATTGTTGTAAATTCCAAATTCATAGGACGTTAAAATATTCCTGGTTTTAAACTCTTGATCCAAAAGAAAGTTTAATTCATCTGATCGAATGCGTTTGTGGACCGGAATGGTAGAGGAGTAATCCATATAAGCAGAGCGGAATATTTCCTGATCAAAAACACTCATCCTTTCCACCGATTTCAACTTGGATATTGAAGTGGCTACCCTGTTTTCACGATTAAAAATTTTATCCTTACTGAGAATTGTCGTGGTTTTAACTTTTTTATACTCCTTTACTTCATCGTCCCCCAATTGCGGGTTGATATCAGAAAGATTGATGTTATAATCCTCCTCGAGGATACCAAAAGCATAAAAAGAACTGAGGTTAGAAGAAATATCCTCTTCGTTGTCCACAAACAAAAAAATATCCGTAAAGTTGGATTCACTCGGTGTTCCAATTGAGTCTATAAGTTGTTGATAAGCAGATATGTAGTCGGAAATCTCGAGCTCCCTAACTTTTACTGAAACTGTTTTAAGGGATTGGCTCACAGCGAGTGAAAATTCTTCCTCTTTATTTTCCCATGCAGAGGTAATCCAATATACCTGAACCATTATAACAGCCACCAGGGATATGAACATCAAGCTTACCAATAAAATAAAAAAGTCCTTTTTCAAGCCCTCAATAAGTTAGTTCTACAAATTTCATCAAAATAGAGATGACCGATACCTAAGGTATTGTTAATAATTAAAATTAGTGCTTATGCAATAGATCTTTATGTATTTCATCTATTTTTTTTAACGTTTCGTCCCAATCAATATTGTTAATAACATAGTCTGCCATTGGAATTTTATCCTCATCCGACCATTGATGTGCCACTCTTTTTTTTACGCTTGACGAATCTGTATGGTCTCTTTCCATTACACGGGCAATGCGAACAGACTCAGGAGCTGTTACCAACACTACAGCATCGCACTGCTCATTTCCACCTGTCTCAAATAAAATCGCCGCTTCCTTAATGACATAAGGTGCATTTTGATTGGAAAGAAAAAGGGTAAAATCATCTCGAACTGCAGGGTGAATCAAAGCATTTAATCGTTCTAATTTGGACTTATCGTCAAATACTAATTTTGCCAACCTCTCACGATCTAATTCATTGTCCTGGTAGATATCAGCTCCAAAGACCGCTATAATCTCTTTTTTCAATGCAATATTTTCGTGCATCAACCTCTTGGCGTTGATATCGGCATTATAAACAGGAATCCCTTTTTTGGAAAAAACCTTCAAAATCGATGACTTTCCGCTTCCTATCGCACCTGTGAGTCCTACAATTTTCATTTTCTGATTAAGTAATCCACCTTCTCTGGCTTCCATCGGATGTTTTGAACTCCAGATGGATGATTTTCTAAAAAAATTTCTAAGCTGTTATCGCTGTTCTTTTTTGTATCTAAGAAATCACAATAAAACTTAAAATCATTTGCTTGTATTTCCACTGCCTTGTCTAAAGGAACCAAATAGCTTACCTCTAAGGACTGCGGAAATAGTTTGATGGCCAGGCTATCGGGAAGATTTTTGATATTGATAAATGACACTATAGAGCGTTCGGTAAATCGATTGACCTTGGCTTCGAGTAAAACACTTTCTTGCTCTAATATAATATCATCAACACCCAGCAGTTTCAAATTTTCATAGATATCATTATCAATATTGACTTTAGACAATCGTTTAATCATCAAGCCTCTCAAAGTGTCGACTTTATCATCTGGACCCAGCACCCAAACACTGTCGGGTTGAATTAGCCAATCCCCTGAACGATTGAACCCAGCCCTGTAACTTGGTTCTTCAGGCGATAAAACCGCTATTTTTTTACGTTTCAATTCACTGAAAGAAAGATTGATCTGTGCAGGGGAAATCAAGTTTAAACTGGCACTTTGAAAAAGTTGTTGCTCCAGTTGGAACTTTTGATTCAAAAGATTTACCTGAACAGCTTCTTTTGAAAAATCAGTATCGGCCAAGGTAACGTCAATTTGGCTTTTAAAAAAATGATAGATTAATAGTTGGAAACCACTGGCAGTGATATCTGCAGTAAGCCCAATAGGTGGATCGCTTTTTAGAACAACCGTTGATGGAATATCTACAAACCGAACTTCAAGACTGACTTGGGAACGGTAAGGATTAGAAAGTTTTGTGATGATCCAGAATAAAAAAGAGAGTGCAAAAAAAAAGGAGAAGAATCGCAATCTCTTTTTTTTGAAAAATCTAAAATATTCAGAATTGAACTGCATTATTTATCATTCATAGTCGGTCTTCTCCAGAAGCGGGTTAATCCTTTTGCAAGGCATCTATGATTTCTTGACTGACCCCTACGTTTGAAAACCCTCCATCGTGATATAGATTTTGAAGGGTAACCTTTTTGCAGTAATCAGAAAACATCATCACAGTGTAATCTGCACAATCTTCAGCCGTAGCATTTCCCAAAGGAGAAGTTTTTTCTGCATAATTTAAAAAACCATCTAATCCTTTGACCCCCTTACCAGCGGTGGTGAGTGTTGGAGACTGAGATATGGTGTTTACCCTAACCTTTTTATCTTTTCCAAAAAAGTAACCAAAACTTCGGGCAATAGACTCCAAATACGCTTTATTGTCGGCCATATCATTATAATTTGGAAATGTTCGTTGAGCAGCCACATAGGAAAGCGCAACAATACTACCCCAGGGATTCATAGCGTCTTTTTGGTAAAGGGTCTGAAGGAGCTTATGAAAGGAAACCGCTGAAACATCCCAACCCTTGGTCATCCAGTCGTGGTTCAAATCCGTATAGTGTTTTCCTTTTCTCACGTTGACAGACATACCAATAGAATGTAAAACAAAATCCAACTTACCGCCCAAATGTGATACAGACTGATCTACTAACTCTTCCAAATCTGCTATATTGGTAGCATCCGCTGGGATAACCTTACTGTCCGTTGCTGTCGCCAAATCATTTATGGCTCCCATGCGCATGGCAACAGGTGCATTGGTCAAAACAAATTTACCTCCAGCGTTTTTAATCGCTTCCGCAGTTTTCCATGCAATTGACTGATCATCCAGTGCACCAAATATGATTCCTTTCTTCCCTTCTAATATTTTATGGGACATAATTTTATGTTTTTAATTGTTTTTAAATATAAGCTTAATTGAGCAATTGTCTTGCATGATCCATCGCTGTCTGTGTCAACTGTTTTCCCGATAGCATTTGGGCCAACTCCTTAATTCTTTCCTCACGGTTCAACTCTTTTAATTTGGTAATGGTCGTATTACCCATCACTTCTTTGTAAACTTTAAAATGTTGTTTTCCTTTGGCGGCAACTTGGGGTAGGTGGGTTATGGTGAATACTTGCATATTTTCGGACATGCCAGACATAATACTCCCCACTTCATTGGATATGGTTCCAGAGACACCAGTGTCAATTTCATCGAACACAATAGTGGGCAATTGTTGGAATTGGGATAAAATCGCCTTAATCGATAACATGATTCGAGACATTTCTCCCCCAGAAGCGACTTTTTTTAAGGGTTTAAACTCAGAACCTAAATTGGCAGAAAATAGAAAGTTTATTTGTTCTTTTCCATTCGCTAAAAACACCTCAGAAGGGGCTAAATCAACCTTAAATCGGGCGTTCTCCATACCCATTTTTGAAATAATTAATTCCATTTGTTTGCAAAGTTTTGGAGAGGCTTTTTTTCGATTATTGTGCAATTCTTGCGCCAAATTATTAAGGGTTTTATTGGCCGTTGACAGTTGGTCATTTACTTTAGCAATCGTGTCATCAATATCTTGTGTTTCTGCCAATTCTCTTTCAAGCTTATCTTTGATTTTAATTAAATCATCAACCGTATCGACACCGTGTTTTTGAAATAGGGCTTGAATTCTATCCCACTGGGCCGTGAGGATTTCCAAACGATGGGGGTTACTCTCAAGGGACTCTTGCTCTGAAAACAATTCCTCCAATACATCCTTCAATTCAATCAAAAGGCTATTTACTCTTTCATAAAAGACGTTTAGTTTTTTTGACTGATTGGCCGCGTCATTAAGGACGGTTTTTAAAGCGGACAGCTGGGTGAGCAAACCCATTTGTTCCTCTTCCACCAATTGAATACTCTGAGATAGATATGCTTGTAAGGACGATACATTGGACAATTGTTCTATTTCCTCCTCCAATGCTTTCATCATACTGGGCGTCAAATCAGCAATAACCAACTCATTATATAAAAACTGATTGTAATCTTGAATCTTAGCTGCATCCTCACGGACCCCCTTTAAACGATTTAATTCTCCCAGGGTTTCTTGGTAATATTGTAGTTGTTCTTTGTACTTAACCAAAATATTGCTGTTGCCTGCCAGGGCATCCAAAACCAAGAATTGATATTCATTCCTGAATAAAGACTGATTTTCTAATTGGGAGTGAATGTCTATGAGTGACGCACTCAAACGTCCAACAACATCTAAGGTAACTGGAGTGTCATTGATAAATGCACGGGACTTTCCACTGGGTATTATTTCTCTTCTCAAGATGGTTTCCTCCTCATAGTCGAGTTCCAGTTCCTCAAAAAAATGTTTTAGGTTATAGTTGTTGATCAAGAAGCTGGCCTCTACAATACATTTTTTATTATTGTCTTTAAGAGCGCTTAAATCTGCACGTTTTCCCAATACCAATGCCAGCCCACCCATAAGAATGGATTTACCCGCACCTGTTTCTCCGGTAATACAAGTCATTCCCTTATCAAAGGCGATGTCTAAATGCTCTATAAGTGCGTAATTAGAAATCTTAAGACTGGTAATCAAAGCTGGAGTTTAAAAAGGTTAAGGTCCAAAGATAATTGAGAAAAAAAATAATTTCAAGGAATGAAACTATTTAATTTGTTTCCATTGCGGCTGATAAAAGGGTGCTATTTTCTGTAACATCTTTGAGGTTCTATCAAAATCAACTTCCGGACCATCAGAAAACAGACTCACAATTTCGGCTGATTTGGCATCAAAAAACATTTGCAGCAGCATTGCGTTGGGACGTCGGTTGTATAAATTTTCAAGTAACAGCAAAGATTCAATTACCGAATTTTTTGCATTATCAGGCGCTTGCGTCATTAAATCAAGTCCTTTGCGATGGTAAGTGTACATTGTTTGCCTGTATTCACGAAAAGTATTTGATCTGAGGGTATCAATCAGCCAAAAGCGATTCCTGTTACCATCGTTTTGTTTCCATCCCGTTGCACCACTCTGCTGTGATAGGTTGACAATTCTTTGGGCTTGCTCAAAAAAAGAATCACCTCCTTTGAACTGGAGACTGTCGGCATTTAGCCCCAGTATAATAAATGCGTAAAAACTTATCAGGGAAGTTAAATTGGTATCAAAGGTGGCTGGACTGTAGAAAAGAGGCTGAAATTCCTGGTAGGTAAAGCTGATGTCCTTGTCTAAAAAATTGATCATGGGACTGTTGTAATTGGAATCAAAAATTGTTCTTTGGGATTGTACTTGAAGGGTCCCCTCAAATTTTGAGTCGTTGTAGCCAGTTAGGTTTAGCACAAAACTACAAGTGATTTTTTCCTGTGAAAAAAAGTCTTGATCTGTCCACGATTGGGAATTTATAAACTCATTGAGCGCGCGTTCTAATGTTTCAAAAATTTGTTGATTGGTTTGATTTACCAAGTCCGCATTGACAATAAATTGAGCGTTGAGTTCCTGAGCTTTAAGGGGCATCAAAGAAAATAGTGATAATAACAACAATAGTATTTTAGGCATGATGGGTGAGGATTTGGGATAATATGTATTTGGCAACTTCTGTCTTAGGTTTTAACTCGAATGAAATTGACTTTTCATTTTTGTGAATGAGAGTAATCTTGTTGTGATCCGATGAAAAGCCAGCACCCGGGTCGTTTAATGAATTCAAGACAATAGCATCTAAATTCTTTGATCTCAATTTTTTAAGTGCATTTTCATGCTCGTCTTGGGTTTCGAGGGCAAAGCCTAGCAGGTACTGATTTTCTCTCTTTCTGCTCCCCATCTCCGCTAAAATGTCTTTAGTAGGCGCTAATGTGATGGATTGCATCAACCGATCTTTTTTTATTTTTTGAGATTCAATTTTATGAGGTTTAAAATCTGCAACAGCCGCAGCGGCAATGGCAATGTCAACATCCTTAAAAAGATCGATGACGCGATCGTACATCTCTTGAGCAGTGGTCACATTGAACCTGTCAATATCCGCACTGGCAGTGAGCCCTGTAGGACCAGAAATAATAATGACCTCTGCTCCCATTTGGAGTGCCTCCTCTGCAAGTGCAAACCCCATTTTACCACTGGAGTGATTCCCGATAAACCTTACGGGATCAATCGGCTCGTAGGTAGGCCCTGCAGTGATCATTACCTTTTTTCCGAAAAGTGGTTGCTGTGCTTTGATGTCTTCGGATAAATAACTTACAATTTCTTCTGGTTCCAGCATTCTTCCTTTGCCCTGCAATCCACTGGCTAAAAACCCTTCTCCAACGGGAAGAACTTTTTTGCCTATTTTTTTTAATTGTTCAATATTTTGCTGATTGGCAGGGTGTGCATACATGTCCAAATCCATTGCAGGAGCAATATAAACCGGGCAAGTGGAGGATAAATAAGTAGCTATAAGCAGGTTATTGCACTTGGCATGAACCATTGCAGAAAGCGTGTTTGAAGTGGCTGGAGCGATCAAAAAAATATCGGCCCACTTACCAAAGGCCACATGATCGTTCCAAATTGGATTGTCGTGAGATTCTTCAGTAAAAGCGTCGTAAACTGGACGATTAGAAACAGTGGATAAGGTGAGTGGGGTAACAAAGTCCTTGGCGGCAGGCGTCATGATGACCTGCACTTCAGCACCCGAAGAAATTAAAGATCTTACAATCTGTGGGGATTTATAAGCGGCGATACCACCGGAGATACCCAGGAGGACTTTTTTTCCGCTTAAAACACTCATTTTTTAGGGGTTAGTGTCTTCTGTATTTCTGTGGTAAATTCTATCATTCAACCATTCCTCAATGGCAATGGCATGTGGTTTTGGTAAACGTTCATAGAATCTGGAAACTTCAATCTGCTCCTTGTTTTCAAAAATTTCCTCCAAGCTATCATTGTGGGTGGCAAATTCATCTAATTTTTCATGCAATTCCTTGCGGATGTCTAAATTGATCTGATTCGATCTTTTCGAAATTATAGACAATGCCTCGTATATGTTTTCCGTAGGAGACTCTATACTATCTCTGTTATAAGTAGAAGTGGATGAAGGTGCGTTTGAACTTCGGTATTTTGTCATGACAATTTTATTTTAATTTACAAAGGTATTGATTTCTTTTTCCACAGTCTCCATTTTTTTTGTGAGGTCTTCTTCGAACAGTGTTTCTGGGTAATACCTAACGATGTTGTTGTGGAGGGTTTTAAGGTCGTTTAACCTTTGAAGTTTTTTGGATTCAATGCTGTTGATTGCGATTTCGTAAGAGGAAAGGAACTTGTAATACAATGCTTCCTCTCTAAATTTGGAGCCCACAAATTCTGCAATAAAATTATCCATCGAATTGATGGCCGCCCTGTAGTCATAAATGGTATAATATTGTTTGGCGACTTCAAATTCCTTCTTTTCAATTTTATTTTGAAGCTCGTTGATTAGCTGATTGCATTCATCAGTATATTCAGAATTCGGATAGTTATTCATAAATATTTGAATTTTTTCAATAGCGGTGACGGTCTCCTCCTGATCCAAACTGTATATCGGAGACATCATGTAATGGGACTTGGCCGCCAAAAAACTCGCTTCTTCTATTTTTTGTGATTTTGGAAATGATTTGATAAAGCTCTCAAACTGATAAGAGGCTAAATAATAACTCTTTGTCTGAAAATAAGAATCCGCAAAGAAAAATACTAAACGTTCTGCTTGGGGTTTTCCTCTAAAGGAGGGAACTAACTGTTCCAACAGTCTGTTGGCCCTTCTGTACTCTCCGTTGTTATAATATTCCTCCGCAGCCTTGTACTTTTCGTTCATGTCGTCGTTGTTGAGCATTTTTTGATACTCATTGCAGGACAAGGTGAGCGCGTACAAACCAATTAGAAAAAAGAAATACCTAAAATATCGAACCATGGGGCGAAATTAATAAATAATTTGAAGAGTTTGGTTATTATTTCGAGTGATAAAACCCTGAAATTCAATTGAGACACTAATACTTACTGACGCATCACCTGCTCCAACGCCTCTTTTAGTTTTGAGGTCAAGAAAGGTGAGGCCTTAACCAGTGGCAGCCTTAAATTATTCTTACATATCCCAATGTCCTCCATCAAAACTTTAATCCCTGTAGGGTTGCCTTCTTCATAAATCAAACGTATTAAATTTAGAATTCTATATTGGATATCGTATGCAGCATCCACCTCTTTCCGAAGACCTTTATGAATAATGTTGGAATAATGGTTTGGGATTGCATTCCCTATTACAGAAATAACCCCTTTGGCTCCAGCGAGTATCATGGATAGCGACATCTCATCATCGCCCGACAAAACAGAGAAGTTTTTAGGGCAAATATTGATTAAGGTCTGCGCTTGTTGAAAATCTCCTGCGGCTTCTTTAACCGCTACTACATTATCAAAGTCTTGGGCCAAGCGCAATACCGTTTCTGGGCTTATGTTTACACCGGTCCTGGAGGGAACATTATATAAAATTACTGGCAGCGGACTTCGGCCTGCTACTGCTTTAAAGTGTTGATAAAGTCCCTCTTGGTTAGGCTTGTTGTAATAGGGTGCAACGGAAAGCACTGCCGCAAACTGTTCTAAATCAAACCAATCAAACATCTCCAACAGCTCTTGGGTGTGGTTTCCTCCCAGACCCAAAACCAGTGGCAAACGACCAGCATTTGCTGCTATTACCTTATCAAGCAAATTGATCTTTTCACCTTTGGAAAGTGTTGCTGCCTCTGATGTGGTGCCCAACAAAACAAGATAATCCACCCCACCTAAAACCAGGTGATCGACGAGTCCTGGAATGGCTTCATAGTCCACAGCCCCACCCTCCTTAAAAGGGGTGATAATGGCTACACCATGTCCTTGAATTTCTTTCATTTTTTTACGTTAAAAAATATTTTTAAATATTTTAAGCATTCCGATATAAAAACATCAATTTCTTTTGGATCAACATCAATAATCAGATCGTTTAATGTATGATCCACAGTTTTTAATCCAACACTTATTTGATGGTCTGTTTTTGCGCTAACGTAGTTCAAGTTAATGTCATTTTTATCAAAATAATTTATCAATACATCTGTCTTTCTCGAACAAAATTCATTTAAAAAATCATTCATAACCCCCCATTTTGTAATGTCTTTTCCGGTGTACTTAAGGGCCGTGTTGGTTGTCTCTAACTTGGAGTCAGATTGGCAATAAGTTAAAACCCTTATGTTTGATTTGGGTATGTTCAACGCTTTTCCCATTTTATTAAAATGACTTATATCAACAGCCATTCGGTGGTCAAGGATTATCGATACAGTCCTCAATACCTTTGAATCACTTCTTTTTTTTGATAGGGCATTACTTTTAATGGTTTTTTTGTACAAACCATTTAAGAGCAGTTGTTTTAACCAACTCATATTAAACAAAATTAAAAATTAACCAATCCTGAAATTTAAAAATATTCTTTATTTCAATTTATACTTTAAAATGTTACATATAAAACAAATCGCTACCATCAAATGTTCACCAATTCAAAAAACGATGCCTCATCAATAATGGGAATATTGTGTTTTTCTGCTTTAACCCTTTTACTGGGCCCCATCCCTTCACCGGCTACTAAGTAATTTGTTTTAGCAGAGACAGCAATCATTACTGTCCCACCCAAAGATTCAATCTTTTCCTTCAGTTCCTCCCGTGAAATGTTTTCAAAAACACCAGATATGACAAATTTCTTGTCTCTCAAAATATCTGATGAAGAAGAGCTAATTTCAGTGTGGAATTGAACTCCACTGTTTTTCAATCTGTTGATTAAATCAATATTCGAAGGAGCGCCAAAATACTCAATTAAACTGTCCGCAATTCTATCGCCAATTTCGTCTACCTCGATCAATTGCTCGCGCGAAGCCTCTGAGAGTAAATCGATATTGGGAAAAGCGTTGACCAATTTTTTGGCTACGGTTTCCCCTACATATCTGATGCCCATACCAAACAAAACTTTTGAAAAAGGTTTATTTTTAGAAGCCTCAACTCCTTCAATGAGGTTGTCTACAGATTTTTCAGCCATACGGTCCAATGGCAAAAGCGCTGCGCGCTCTAACTCATACAAGTCAGCAATATTGGAAATCAACCCTTGGTGGTAAAGTAAGGCAACGGTTTCATTACCTAAACCATCTATGTCCATTGCTTTTCTGGAGGTGTAATGTTGTATTTTTCCAATGATCTGGGGAGGACAACCATATTGATTTTTACAATAATGTTGCGCTTCTCCGGTTTCTTTAACCAACACCGAGTGGCATTCGGGACAATGATTTATAAATTTTATCTGATGTGTTACTTCTGGTCTGTTTTCGTTGACTACCCCTACGATTTTGGGTATGATCTCTCCGCCTTTTTCTATATAAACACAATCCCCTATTCTGAGCCCTAACTTTTCTATTTGTTCGGCATTGTGTAATGAAGCCCGCTTTACTGTAGTTCCTGAAAGAAGTACTGGGCTCAGGTTGGCAACTGGAGTTATTGCTCCCGTTCTACCCACCTGGTAACTCACAGCCTCTAACTTTGTGGTGGCTTTTTCCGCCTGAAACTTATAAGCGATTGCCCAACGTGGTGATTTAGCAGTGTGTCCCAAAATTTTCTGCTGATCAAAACGGTTAATCTTTATGACTACCCCGTCAATTTCATAGGGGAGGTGAACCCTGTTTTTATCCCAATAATCCAAATATTGAAAAACCTCCTCCAAATCGCCGGCATATTTTGCAGTATCTGGGACCTTAAATCCCCATGACCTTGATTTTTCAAGACTCTCCATTTGAGTATCTACTCCCAAGTCTTCACCTGCCAAAGCATATAAAAAACATTCTAATGGACGATTTGCCACCAGACTGCTGTCCTGGAGTTTTAGTGATCCAGAGGCTGTATTCCGTGGGTTCATAAAAGGCTCTTCCCCCCGTTGAATCCGTTGCTCATTCAATGCTTGAAAACCATCAAAAGGGAGAATGATTTCACCTCGTATCTCAAATACGGGGGGATAATCTCCTATCAGTGTTAATGGAATCGTGGGTAGGGTTCTCAAATTAGTTGAAACATCATCACCTAAGCTTCCGTCTCCCCGAGTTACACCCCTGACAAATTTTCCATTTTCATAGGTTAAATTAATGGATGCACCATCGTATTTTAGTTCACAAGTGAAGGCGTACTCTTCATCCCCTAAGACTTTTTCAACCCGATTTGCCCAATCTGTCAACTCTTCTTTCGAATAGGTATTTGAGAGAGAATACATGGGATAACGATGGGAGCGGGTTTTAAAATCCTTGGTGATCCCCCCTCCTACCCTTTGCGTGGGAGAGTTAGGGTCGAAATATTCTGGATACTGTTGTTCTAAAGCTACCAAAGTATTTAAGAGCTGATCAAACTCATAATCACTTATTTCTGGGCTGTCCTTTATATAATACAAATAATTATGCTCATGGAGAGACTCCCTTAACGTCCTTATTTTTTTTTCAATTTCCATCTAAGACTTCAGTGCTTTTAGCATTCTTTTTTTACCAAAAATATCATTTCTAATTTCAATATAATCAAAATGATTGGCTTTAATCAATGTCGCAAGTGCTGTTGCGTGAACAGGGTTAATCTCTAAATACAAACAGCCACCAGATTTTAAAAAAGTACGCGAGAGTTCAATAATTTTATCGTAATAAAACAAAGGGTGATTATGGGGTGTAAAAAGGGCCAAATGGGGCTCGTACTCCAAAACGTTCGGCAGCATTTTATTTTTTTCATCCGGTTCAACATAGGGAGGGTTTGCAATCATAATATCCAGTGGATAAGGCCAAGATATCGATTCCCGAATATCGACTTTGAAAAAATTTATTTCAACTTTATGGCGTTGGGCATTTTTTTTGGCCACCTCCAATGCCCCAGTGGATATATCTAAAGCATCGATTGTGAAATTGTTTTCTTCCTTGGCCAATGTTATGGGAATACAACCGCTTCCTGTTCCTATGTCCAATACCCTCCGTTGAGCACCATTGTCTTTAGAGTCGTCCAAGACCCAACTTATCAACTCCTCTGTCTCTGGACGGGGAATCAAAACATTTTCGTCAACATAAAAATTTCTATTGTAAAAAAAAGCCTCTTGGGTGATGTACTGAACCGGTTTGTGTTTTATTAAATCCAATAAAGCAGCGGACAATTGATTTGATTCTTTGGCCGTTAGTCTGTGATCGGGGTTTAACACAGAGAAGGTGGGTGGCCATTGAAAAAAATGATCTGTTAGAATTCTGAAAAATGAATTGACCTCATTTTGGGGATAAATGTCAATCAGAGATTTATTAAAATGTACTTTGAATTCATTTATTAGCATGGGTAAAATTAACACATTCATTTTTGACTAAATTTGTAGACATACAAAAAATTACTCTTGGACATGAATGATGCTTTTTTTATGAAGCGGTGCATTAGCCTTGCTAAAAAAGGATTGGGGTACACCTATCCCAACCCAATGGTAGGCTGTGTTATTGTTTATAAAGGGAAAATAATAGCAGAGGGATGGCACAAAAAAGCAGGCCAAAGTCATGCTGAACAAGAGGCCATATTAAAAGTTGACGATCCCTCAATTCTTGCTCAAAGCACCTTGTATGTAAACTTGGAACCCTGCGATCACCAGGGAAAAACACCGCCATGCTCTGACCTTATTGTGGCAATGAAAATTCCAAGGGTTGTCGTTGGATGTTTAGACCAAAATTTAAAGGTACTGGGAAAGGGTGTCAAAAAGTTAAAGGATGCCGGTTGTGTGGTCAAAACAGGGGTTTTGGAAAAAGAATCTAAAAACCTCAATAAGAGATTTTTTAGTTTTCATAAAAATAAACGTCCCTACATCATTTTGAAGTGGGCTGAAAGTGCTGATGGGTTTATTGCACCAAAAGATTCGGAAGGTTCCTACTGGTTGACCAGTCCACTCTCCAAGCAAAGGGTTCACCAATGGAGATCTCAAGAGCAATCTGTTATGATAGGTGTAAATACGGCCCTGAGTGACAATCCAAAGCTAAACTCCCGGCTGTGGGTCGGAAATCACCCGCTACCCATTGTGATCGATCCCAACAATAAACTTAAAAAAATGCAATCCGCATATCACTTAAATAATAAACAAACATTTTTGTTGAATACAGATACCTGTGAAATGGGTAGGCGTGGAAAACAAATTTCCACTCATGAAATTATGAGCGCCCTCTATCAAAAAAACCTTCAATCTGTTATTATTGAGGGGGGCTCAATAACACTTGAACATTTTATAGATGCCAATCTTTGGGATGAAGCAAGGATTTTTTTAGTTAAAAAGGTTTTAAAAAAGGGGGTTAAAGCGCCGAGATTTCAAAAAGATTCCAGCAGTAAACCCAACTTCATAGAAGAAGACCAACTATTGACTCTTTACAGAGATTGAAAAATATCCAGCAGGGCTTTGGGACATCTTACAGGTCTTTGATGCTTTTGGTCTAAAAAAGCCAGTGTGGTGGCCCCATTCGCAATTTCAATACTTTCTTGGTTAATTACTTTATAAGAAAGTTTGATTCTTGCTTTGGGCATCTCATCCATAGAAAGTATGATGCTTAGCCAATCGCCAAAGTAGGCGGGGGAGATAAAGTTAACATTAGTGGCAACTACTGGCATTACAATCCCTTTTTTCTCCATAGCCGCGTAGGAGAAACCGATCTTATCTAACCATTCTATTCGGGCCAATTCAAAATAATTTAGAAAATTACTGTGGTGAACGAATCCCATCTGATCTGTTTCGGTATACCTAATATTGAATTTTTGGGTGATGTATGTTATCAAAAAAATGATTTTTAATCAAATTAATAAGGATCCATAATTTCAAAAAAAAATATTAGAAATTCAATACAAAAAATAGTTTTTTTTATTTTTTTTATTTCAATATTTGTAAAGGTTTCAATATCTATTAAAACCTTAAAATTTTATCAAAAAATTTAACAATATCCTGTTAATTAAATGGAAGTTACTGCTGAAAAGATCTGGGAAAATTGCTTGACGTTTATCAAGGACAATATCCAGCAGCAGGCTTTTAAAACTTGGTTTGAACCCATTATTCCTCTAAAGATTACAGAGAAATCACTCAGCATTCAGGTGCCGAGTAAATTTTTTTACGAGTGGCTCGAGGAACATTATGTGAAAATCTTAAAGGTTGCCTTAACCCGAGAATTAGGGGAAGAGGCAAGACTGATCTACATCATAAAAATGGAGAATACTTTCGGGAATAAAACGCCCTTTACAGAGAGTATTCCCAGCAGCAACCAATATGGAGTAAATGCGCAACAGGTAGATGCACCACTTCAGACGTTTACCAGTGAACTCAAAAACCCTTTTGTCATTCCAGGTATTCGGAATTTACAAATTGAGTCGCAGCTCAACCCGCATTATAATTTTGATAATTTCTTGGAGGGTGACTCCAATCGTTTGGCCCGTTCAGCAGGAATGGCCGTTTCAAAAAAACCTGGAGGCACTTCCTTCAACCCATTGATGATTTTTGGTGGCGTTGGTCTGGGTAAAACCCACCTCGCCCATGCCATTGGAGTCGATATAAAAGACAAGTATCCAGACAAAACGGTACTTTACATTTCATCAGAAAAATTTACCCAACAATATATTGAGTCGGTTAAGAAAAACACCCGAAATGATTTTATTCATTTCTATCAGATTATTGATGTGCTGATCATTGACGATGTTCAATTTTTTTCAGGTAAATCTGGAACCCAAGATGTTTTCTTTCACATATTCAATCACCTACATCAAAACGGAAAGCAAGTAATTATTACCTCCGACAAAGCTCCTGTGGACATGCAGGACATTGAGCAAAGGTTGTTGTCCCGATTTAAATGGGGTTTATCTGCCGAATTGCAGGTTCCCGATTTAGAAACCAGAATCTCAATTCTAAAAAACAAGCTGTTCAGAGATGGGGTAACCATAAATGACGATATCATCGAATATGTGGCTAAAAATATTAAAACCAATGTGCGTGAATTAGAAGGTGCTATCATTTCATTAATTGCGCAGTCTTCTTTTAACCGTGTTGAAATCAACTTGGATCTTGCAAAAGAGATCGTCAACAAGTTTGTCAAAAACACCAAGCGCGAAGTTTCCATCGATTACATCCAAAAAGTTGTTTCTGAATATTTCCAAATGGATGTCGCTACCCTTCAATCAAAAACAAGGAAAAGACACATTGTTCAAGCGCGACAATTGGCCATGTACTTTGCAAAGAAATTTACAAAAGCTTCACTGGCAAGTATTGGAACTCAAATCGGCAAAAGAGATCACGCAACAGTGCTTCATGCCTGTAAAACAGTCGATAACCTCAGTTTCACTGACAAACAATTCAGAAAGTATGTCGAGGATCTCAATCAAAAACTTTCTCTTTAAAACAAAAAGTTGAGTACTTCAATTTTAATGGTATGCTTGGGCAACATTTGTCGTTCCCCACTGGCCGAGGGGATATTAAAGGATAAACTTTCTGATAAAAATTATTACATCGACTCTGCTGGTACAGCAGCTTATCACATCGGTTGTTCTCCCGACTTGAGAAGTATTGAGGTTGCAGCAAAAAACAGCATCGACATCAGTGATCAAAAAGCTCGAAAATTTAAAATCAATGACTTTCAGAGGTTCGATAAAATATTGGTAATGGATCGAAAAAACCTTTCTGACCTTAAACGACTGGCACCTTCAGACAAAGCAGCCAATAAATTGAGCCTTCTTTGGGAGAACAATGAAGTCCCAGACCCCTATTACGGTGATGAAGATGACTTTAACGCCGTATTTGAAATCATTGATCGCGCTTGTGATACATTTGTTGGTAAACTTTTAAACCGATGAACAAGGAACCCACTGTATACCTCATTCCCAGTACATTGGGCAAGGAATTCAACCCCGATTTTTTTCCTGAAATCGTTAAAAAAGTAATAGAAACTACATATTATTTTATAGTAGAAAACGAAAAAGAGGGACGTAGATTTATCAAAAACATATGTCCTTCAAAAGTACAATCTACCCTCAAAATTTACAAACTCAACAAACACAGCAAAACCGAAACCATAGAGAACTACTTGGACCCCTGTGTGGAGGGAAACGATATGGCTGTTATTTCTGATGCAGGATGCCCTGGAATCGCAGACCCTGGGGCGGTAATTGTCGAAAAGGCACACCTCATGGGTTTCAGGGTAAAACCACTGCCGGGACCTTCTTCGATTCTTCTTGCAATGATGAGCTCGGGGTTGAATGGTCAGAATTTTGCCTTTAATGGTTACCTGCCCATCGATAAAGCTGAGCAAAAAAAAACCATCAAAGCACTGGAAACCAAATCTGCAAAATTGAATCAAAGTCAATTGTTTATGGAGACTCCCTATAGAAATGTGAAACTGATGGACAATTTAATGGGCGTTTTAAGCGATGAAACACAACTGTCCGTTGCCTACCAACTTACTCAGTCCGATGAATTCATTAAAACCCTACGGGTAAGTCTTTGGAAAAAAACAAAAATCGACTTTCATAAAAAGCCTGCCATTTTTATTATTCACAAAAAAAATTAACGATAAACTCGGTTTCGATTAAGCCATCGGGTATATATTTTTTTATTTCGATTGTGATCCCGTCCGTTCTTTGCAAACAAGTGATAACCCGGGTTATTGGGGTCTGCAACAAAATAAAGGAAACGGTGGTTTTCAGAATTCAAAACAGCATCTATGGCCGATATATCCGGCATGGTAATTGGGCCAGGAGGCAATCCTCTGTTTTTATAAGTATTGTAGGGAGAGTCTATTTTTAAATCCTTGTAGAGAACTCTTTTGATGATGGTATCAAAATTCTTAAATTCAGATTTCATGGCATAGATTACAGTGGGGTCTGCCTGCAATTTCATTTTTCTTTTAATTCTATTCAGGTATACACCCGCCACACGGGGTCGCTCATCTACTTTTTGAGTTTCTTTTTGTACAATAGCCGCCAAATCGATTACCTCCAATTGGGTTAAACCTAAATTTTTTGCTTTTTCTTGGCGGGCTTCTGTCCAAAATCGTTGGTAATAATCCCACATTTTATCCCTGAAGTTCTCTGCTGTAGTATTCCAGAAAAAATCATAACTATTTGGAATGTACATGCTCAAAGCATTGGCATTATTAAATCCCTTTAAATCCAAAAATGATGGGTCAATAAAAGCATTGAGTAGTGAAAGACTGTCGGGTGCAATTTGCATAGAAATTCTCCCCGCGAGATCTTCGATACGCTCTTGGTTGTTAAATGTTACGCGAACAGTTAAACTTTTTCCTCTGAGGGTGTTGATGATCTCATTGTTATTGCTCTGTTTACGAATAATAAATTTACCAGACTTGACCCTAATGTCATATCCTTTCTTTTGTGCGGCGCTAACAAAATCATTTGGAGATTTTAACAATGGTGTCAAAACGCTCATCACTTTATTAAAATCGTCTCCCTCATAAATGTAAACCGCAACCGATTCCTCTTCAAAAGCGGTGTTGTCCCAAAAAAATGTTTTATTGAATATAAAAACAAAATAGAGTCCAAAAGCTAAACCCATCATTACAATCAAAAACAGATTTTTTTTTCGATACATTATTATATTATTTTCTGATAGAGTAGCTCATCGTGATAACGACCATCATAATAATTCCAATCTTCTTTGGTTCCAACGCATTTGTATCCCAATTTCTCAAACAGTACTTTACTTATTTGGTTTTCTGTAGCAATGTGGGCATAAAGTTGATGCAATTGCAAATACTTTTGCCCATAAGTTTCAAGCAATGCCAATGCTGCTGCGCCCAATCCACTCCCCTGTTGTTTTTTGTGAATCACAATGCCCACCGCAGCCCGATGGTGCAAGGGTTCAAAATCAAATAAATCAATAAAACCGACTGCATCTTTCTCTCGATTGACGACCGTAAACTTTATTTGTTTTATTTCTAAAACGCCTCGGTGTGCGTTGGCTATATAATCTTGAAGAAGTTCTTTGGAATAGGGCTCAATGCGATTAGAATATTTCCATAAGCTGCTATCATTTTCCAATTCGAATAAAATCTCAATATCGCCGGGCTCCAGGGCCCTGAGGGAAACCATTTCGTTTTGAAGGTCATTCATCACAAAGAAAAATTTCCAGAGAATACAAAAGCAGCGGGGCCTTTTAACCAAATATTTTTATAATGACCAGAGGTGGTTTCAAACGACACCTCCAAAGCCCCCCCCATGGCATGGATGTTGATCTCATTAAGGGAGGTTAAGCCTAAATAGTGCACGCCTATGGCAGCGGCTACTGCACCTGTGCCACAGGCAAGGGTTTCCCCTTCTACCCCTCTCTCATAGGTTCTTATTTTGAAAGAAGAAGGGGCTGTTTTTTGAACAAAATTTACATTTGAGCCCGCGGTGTTGTAAGGTGCGCCATATCGAATATTAGCACCCTGCTGCTGTACATCTATCTTTTCTACAGCAGCTACACAGCTGACATGGTGTGGTGAACCCGTGTCCAAAAATACATCGTCACCTCTTTCTTCGATTTCAGTCACATCCCCCATTTGGATACAAATCAAGCCATTGCTGTCTGTAGTGGCATTGTGAAGACCGTCAGAGGTTTCAAAGGATCCCGTTTCTCCAACAATACCCTGTTTTTGGGCAAAAGAAAAAACACAACGACTTCCATTTCCACATAAACTACTGGGGTGCCCATCCGAATTATAATAGATCATTTTAAAGTCAGCTACCTCACTTTTACGCAGCAATATGAAGCCATCTGCTCCAACTCCGAAATGGCGGTCACAGAGGTTTTTAATGAATTGATGTTCATTGTCTGGAAATAAAATATCACGATCATCAATGATTATAAAATCGTTCCCAGCGCCATGATATTTGTCAAAATGAAAATTCATTTGACAAATTTAGGGAAAATTTGACCGCATTGGGCTTTGTTAAATAGTCGTTAAATGAATTTTATCTAAAGAATAGAATTTATAATTTTGGTGTATAAAAATATATGAAAATGAAATCTACATTTAAAACCGTTGTTGTTGCTGCGTTGACCGCTATTGTCACCATGGCAGCCTATGATTATTTCTTCAATGAAAAAATTGAAATTGTAGAAAATGAAAAGACCAAATTAACACCCACAACCTACAGTTTCAACACTAACAGGGTCGCCGCAGAAATGACTGACTTTACGATCGCTGCGGAAAAAACTGTAAATGCTGTGGTACACGTCAAAAATACCAGCATTCAAAAAAACTCTATTTCAAGCTGGTTTGGATATTATTACGGTGAGGGAGATCGAGAAAAAAGAATCGGTACAGGATCTGGCGTCATTGTCTCGCCAGATGGATTGATCATTACCAATTACCATGTCATTGAAGACGCAAGCGAAATTGAGGTAACTTCTAATAAAAATAAAACTTATAAAGCTGAGATTATTGGCGCTGACCCGAACACAGATTTGGCTGTTTTAAAAATAAAAACTTACGAAACTTTACCCTTTATTCCTTTTGGTGATAGCGAAAATGCGATGATTGGCGAATGGGTTTTGGCCGTTGGAAATCCCTTTAACCTCAACTCCACTGTTACCGCTGGAATCATCAGTGCCAAGTCCAGAGATTTAGATGAAATGGACAGTAAAAATCAATCTTTTATCCAAACCGATGCCGCAGTAAACATGGGTAATAGTGGTGGAGCACTAGTCAATACCGACGGTGAATTGATCGGAATCAATACAGCAATTTCCTCAATTAGCGGGGGATTTGTAGGGTATTCCTTTGCTGTTCCCAGCAATATCGTAAGGAAAGTTTTTGAGGATTTAATTGAATATGGAAATGTTCAAAAAGGGCTTTTGGGCGTATCGGGTAGTGCCCTCAATACTGAATTGGCAGAAAAATACGATGTTTCTGAAACCCAAGGTTTCTTAATTGGTGAGGTTATAGAAGGTATGGGAGCGGCCGAGGCTGGACTGAAATCTGGAGACATTATAAAGAAGGTAGACGATGTAAAAATCAACTCTTTTTCCGATTTAACTGGATACCTCTCTACCAAACGCCCCGGCGAAAATGTAGAAGTATTCTTCAGACGAGAGGGTCAAAAAAATAAAATTACTGTTACACTCAAAAAAAATAACAAAACAGTATTTTTAGGAATGTCACTTCAAAATCTCAATGAAGATCAAAAAAAGTATTTCGATGATATTGAATATGGCGTTATAATTAATGATTTGTATAACACCCGACTCTATCGCTATGGAATTGAGGAGGGGTCTGTCATACTTGAAATAAACAACAAAAAAATTAAAGACATATCCGATGTAGAAGCCTTTGATTTTGACAACCTAAAGAGTTTGTTGTTTTTAAAACCCAATGGAGAGAGGGAAAGGATAATTTTTGAGTAGATACTCTATAGTATCGTCCCAAAGAGCTGTCGTTTGTGTCAGCTCGTTTTTTTGTTATGTTTGAAATAGCAAACGCTCACTACATGAATTCCAATGGTCTTTTTTAGTGCTTATTTTAAATGTCAAAAAAATAATTAATGTCCAAAACTTTAAAAAGTGATAAAAAGTTTTGGAAGATTTTTTATTTATAAAACCTTTGCAGTAGATGCAAATTGACATTATCACCCTTTTTCCAGAGTTATTGAGTAGTCCATTCGAGGCTTCGATTCTAAAGCGTGCTATAGCCGCCAATAAAGTGGTGGTAAATTTCCACAACCTACGGGATTATGCTACTGATAAGCAAAAGCAGGTGGACGATTATCCTTTTGGAGGCGGTGCTGGAATGGTAATGAAAATTGAACCCATTGACTTGTGTATAAAAAAACTGAAGTCGGAAAGGGCCTATGACGAAATTATCTATTTGACTCCAGATGGAGAACAACTCAATCAAAACATTGCCAATACACTTTCCACCAAAAAGAATATAATATTGCTATGTGGCCACTATAAAGGCGTTGACCAAAGGGTTAGGGATCATTTGATTACCCGTGAAATTTCTATTGGAGATTTTGTCCTCTCGGGTGGAGAATTGGCAGCAGCCATATTGTGTGACAGCATCATAAGGCTTATTCCTGGTGTCTTAGGTGATGAATCCTCTGCATTAACCGACAGTTTTCAAGATGGTATTTTGGCCCCTCCCATCTACACCCGACCTGCCCAATACATGGGATGGAACGTCCCTCCTATTCTTACATCGGGAAATACCCCTGCCGTAGAAAAATGGCGGGAGGACAAGGCCATTGAAAAAACTAAAGCCCAAAGGCCTGATCTTTTAACTGACAAAGATTAAATTTTGTTATTTAAAGAACTATCATAAGTTGTTTAAATCAAAAATAGTTATAAATTTGCACCCAATTAAATCAGGCTTAAAATCAATTAGCGCTGATCAATTGTAAAGAAAATGGAAGCACTTGTAAACTTTGTTCAAGAAGAATTTATTCAGAAAAAAGATTTTCCTGAATTTTCTCCCGGTGACACCATCACTGTTTATTATGAAATTCGTGAAGGAGATAAAGTAAGAACCCAGTTCTTCAGAGGGGTAGTGATCCAAATTAAGGGTCAGGGGCTTTCAAAATCTTTTACCATCCGTAAAATGTCAGGTACAGTTGGAGTTGAAAGAATTTTCCCACTCAACCTACCTACTCTCCAAAAAATTGAAGTCAATAAAAAAGGAAAAGTCAGAAGATCCAGAATTTATTATTTTAAAGAATTGAGGGGTAAAAAAGCCAGAATCAAAGAGCAATAGTAAAATACAAACCGCTGATCAGCGGTTTTTTTTTGGACTTATTTACAAAAAAAAAGGATACCGATTAAACTCTGCCCTTCCTTCATTATATTTGCACAAACTAAATTGAAATTTAAATGTCTAAAATTGTTGTAAAACATCCCGTTGTTGAGATCGACGGAGATGAAATGACCCGGATAATATGGAAATTTATCAAAGAACAGCTTATCCTTCCCTACATCGATGTGGAGCTGTTGTACTACGACTTGGGAATTACTTCTCGAGACGCTACAGAGGATCAAATAACCATAGATGCGGCCGAAGCCATCAAAAAGCACAAAGTAGGAATCAAATGTGCCACCATAACACCAGATGAAGACCGGGTGGTCGAATTTGGTCTTAAGAAGATGTATCGCTCTCCCAACGGTACGATCAGAAATATTGTTGGAGGTACTGTTTTCAGAGAACCCATAATCATAAAAAATGTTCCGCGCTATGTACAAGGTTGGACAAAACCCATATGTATTGGACGTCACGCTTTTGGAGATCAATACAAAGCTACCGACGCTGTCATTACTGGCAAGGGTAAACTCACCATGACATTTACGCCTGAAGATGAAAGCGAACCCAGCTCTTGGGAAGTATATAACTTCCAGGAAAATGGTGTTGCCATGAGTATGTACAATATAGAATCTTCCATTTTTGGATTTGCACGATCCTGTATGAATAGGGCTTTAGATAAAGGCTGGCCCCTCTATTTCTCTACCAAAAACACCATCATGAAAGCCTACGACGGAAGGTTTAAAGATATTTTCCAAGAAGTATTTGACAACGAATTCAAAGATAAATTTGAGGCTGCAGGTATTACCTACGAGCACCGATTGATCGATGATATGGTGGCCGCTGCCATGAAATGGAGTGGCGGTTTTGTATGGGCTTGCAAAAACTATGACGGAGATGTTCAGTCCGATACCGTAGCCCAAGGATTTGGGTCTTTGGGACTCATGACCTCAACACTGGTAACACCAGATGGGGAAATTATGGAAGCAGAGGCAGCTCACGGTACAGTCACACGTCACTACAGACAACACCAACAAGGAAAAGAAACTTCTACCAACCCCATGGCTTCTATCTTTGCTTGGACCAGAGGACTTGCGCATAGAGGTAAGCTCGACAACAACCAACCCCTTATTGATTTTTGTCAGACTTTAGAAGCGGTGTGTATAGAAACCATAGAAAGTGGTAAAATGACCAAGGATTTGGCCCTGTTAATTCACAGAGAAAAACTAAGTGAATCCCACTATTTAACCACGCAGAAGTTTCTCGATGCCATCAAAGAAAATTTGGAGACAAAGTTGAGCTAAGCCAAGTGAGTATTTTCACTCAAAGGTTTATGGACTCGTAATAAAAGGAGTTATAACGCTTTGCGTATTTTTTAAGTCCTACATAAAAGCGAGACACAGCAGTGAACCCAATGATTTTTTTAAAGAAAGGTATCATTTTTCTTGTTTGTTAAGATTTAGGTAACGCTAAGTTAACAATTAATTTACATTAGAGTGTAATTTGTTGTTTTTTAACATATTAAAACCGATGAATTTTAAAAAAATAACGGAAGAAGAATCACTTCATCAGGCATTGGAAACCAAAACAGTGGGTCAACTGTTATCAGGCATACACCAAGAGGATCAAATTGCCGTTTCTGCGGTTGGGCGTGTTTTAAATAGCATCGAATCATTAATTACACAACTTTTGCCCAAGCTGCGGGAAGGCGGGAGGCTTTTTTATATTGGTGCTGGAACCAGTGGAAGACTTGGGGTACTCGACGCCTCTGAGTGTCCTCCCACATTTGGGACCAACCCAGAAATGGTAAAAGGCATTATCGCTGGAGGAGATAAAGCTTTGCGCAAGTCAATTGAAAATGCTGAAGACAACCCACTACAAGGCTGGAAAGATTTACAACAACACCAGGTAAACAAAAAGGATTTTGTCATAGGAATCGCAGCCTCTGGAACAACCCCTTACGTTGTTGGGGCGCTGGAGGAATGCCAAAAAAATAAGATTACTACCGGAGGAATTAGCTGTAATCCAAACAGTCCATTGATCGGATTTTCCGATTTCCCTGTGGAGGTGGTGGTGGGGCCCGAATTTGTAACAGGGAGCTCCAGAATGAAGGCAGGAACGGCTCAAAAATTAATTCTCAACATGATTTCTACAGTGACCATGATTCAGTTGGGAAGGGTAAAAGGCAATAAAATGATCGACATCCAAATGACCAATAACAAATTGGTAGATAGGGCAGAAAGGATATTAATGGAAGTACTTTCCATCGATAATAAAACTGCAGTAAATTTATTGGAAAAACACAAGAGTATTAGATCAGCAATAAAACATTACAAGTGAACTCCAAAAAATTAAAAAAAGGGTTTTTAAAAATGGGTACATTTATTGTCCTCTGCTTTACTGCACCCGTTGTGGTTTTTCAAGCTTTTAAAAACCAAGAACACCCTTTTTTCTGGCCAGTATTATTGATAGGAATTGCTTTGTGTATCATGGCCATAATCTACGGTTTCTGGGCCATTAAAATTTTGCTAAACGCACTATTGGGAGAAAGGAAAAACTAAGATGTTTCAAAAATTGTGACTATCGGGGGAGTAGACTATATTTGCTGTGATTTTTAATTATGATACAAATTAAATTCCTTGACAATTCTGTCAGATCTTTTGACGAGGGAACTACAGTTCTCGATGTAGCCAAAAACATCAGTGAGGGTCTGGCCAGAAACGTTATATCAGCAAAATTCAACAATCAGACCGTGGAGACCGCCACAGCTTTGCATGAGGACGGTGATATTCATTTTTATACCTGGAGGGAGGAGGAAGGAAAAAAGGCTTTTTGGCATTCCTCTGCACACGTTCTTGCACAAGCCATAATGGATCTATATCCCCAGGCAAAGCTTACCATTGGGCCTGCCATAGAAAACGGTTTTTATTACGATGCAGATTTTGGAGCACATTCCATTACAGAAAAAGAATTACAAAATCTGGAGAAAAAATTTATAGAATTTGCCCGTCAAAAATTTGAATTTAAAATGCGAAGTGCTTCCAAAAATGAAGCATTAGATCTGTATAAAAAACAAAAAAATCCCTACAAATTAGAATTGGTAGAAAACCTGGAAGATGGAACGATTACATTTTGTGATCACGCTGACTTTACTGATTTATGTCGGGGGGGGCACATTCCCAATACGGGATTTATCAAGGCAGTGAAATTATTAAATGTTGCTGGCGCCTACTGGAGGGGAGATGAAAACAACAAACAACTTACACGGATCTATGGAATTTCATTCCCCAAGCAAAAAGAACTTACCGAATACCTTGAGTTGTTGGAAGAGGCTAAAAAACGCGACCATAGAAAACTGGGTAAAGAACTAGAATTATTTACCTTTTCTCTCAAAGTAGGGCAAGGCTTGCCTTTGTGGTTGCCCAAAGGTGCAGCTCTTAGAGGAAGACTTGAAGATTTTTTAAAAGACGCTCAAAAAAAAGCGGGCTACGAACAAGTGATTTCCCCTCACATTGGAAACAAAGAGTTGTACATGACCTCCGGGCATTACGAAAAATACGGATCAGACAGTTTTCAACCTATAGAAACGCCTGCAGAAGGAGAAACTTTTCTGCTCAAACCCATGAATTGTCCGCATCATTGTGAAATTTACAAAACCAAACCATGGAGTTATAAAGAATTGCCTAAAAGATATGCGGAGTTTGGTACCGTTTACAGATACGAACAAAGTGGAGAACTCCACGGCCTGACAAGGGTTAGAGGTTTTACCCAAGACGATGCCCATATTTTTTGTACCCCTGGGCAATTGGATGACGAGTTCAAAAAAGTGATCGATCTGGTTTTATATGTCTTTGGCTCATTGGGTTTTGATGATTTCCAGGCCCAAGTATCCATCAGAGACAAAAACAAACCAGAGAAATATATTGGAGATACGGAAAATTGGGAAAAAGCTGAGCGTGCCATCATCGATGCAGCTCAGCAAAAAAACTTGGACTTTGTAGTTGAAGAAGGAGAAGCTGCTTTTTACGGACCCAAGCTCGACTTTATGGTAAAAGATGCCCTGGGAAGAAAGTGGCAATTGGGGACCATACAGGTAGATTACAACCTTCCTGAGCGATTCGATTTAACTTACAAAGGGAGTGATAATGAGTTGCACAGACCCATCATGATTCACCGTGCTCCATTTGGAAGTTTGGAACGCTTTGTTGCCATCTTATTAGAACATACTGGAGGTAATTTTCCTCTGTGGCTCGCTCCTACTCAAGTGAACTTATTGAGTGTGAGTGAAAAACACGAAAAATACGCCAAAAAAGTTTTAAATTTCCTCGAAAATAACGAAATTCGCGCCTCCTTGGATAACAGAAATGAAACCATCGGAAAAAAAATTCGAGAAGCTGAACTGAGTAAAGTTCCATTCATGTTGATCTTAGGAGAAAAAGAAGCAGAGAACGAAAATATCTCTGTAAGAAAACACCGTCAAGGTGATGTGGGCTCAATGTCGGTTCAAGCCTTCATTGATCTCATAGAGAATGAGATATCGAAAAGTATCAGTAATTTTGAAAATAAATAAAAATAGAGCGTCATAGCAATACGAAGAAGAAGATCGAATAAACCAGCGAGGATAATCAGAGAGAATCCTCACAAAATCAATGAAAAGATCACGGCACCAGAGATCAGATTGGTGGGTGACAATGTTGAAATAGGGGTTTACAGACTTCCCAAAGCCCTTACATTGGCTGAAGAACTGGAATTAGATCTTGTAGAAATTTCTCCAAAAGCATCACCACCAGTATGCAAAATTTTAGATTACAAGAAATTTCTATACGAGCAGAAAAAAAGAGAAAAATCGCTCAAGACAAAAGCCACAAAAGTGGTCATCAAAGAAATACGCTTTGGTCCACAAACCGATGAGCACGATTATGAGTTTAAAAAGAAACATGCTGAAAAGTTTTTGAAGGACGGCGCGAAGCTAAAGGCTTTTGTGTTTTTCAAAGGTCGCTCAATCGTTTTCAAAGAGCAAGGACAAATTCTACTTTTAAGATTGGCTCAGGATTTGGAAGACATCGGAAAAGTAGAACAAATGCCCCAACTTGAAGGAAAAAGAATGATAATGTTTATTGCACCTAAAAAGAAATAATAAATTATAAAGACATTGTGACATGCCAAAAATGAAAACAAAATCCAGCGCTAAAAAAAGATTTAAGCTAACGGGTAGTGGAAAAATAAAAAGAAAACACGCTTTTAAAAGCCATATATTGACAAAAAAGTCAAAAAAGAGAAAGTTAAGGCTGACACATTCCGGACTGGTTCACGAAAGTGATGCCAACAATATCAAAGAACAGCTAAGATTAAAATAAACAACAGGTAAAAAATTTGTTTCACCCTGGTATCTGGCCTAAAAGTGTTTTAAAACCGCCAATGCCAAAAATAATTATATAATGCCAAGATCAGTAAACTCAGTAGCCTCCAGGGCACGAAGAAAAAAAATTCTCAAACAAGCCAAAGGTTATTTCGGCAGGAGAAAGAATGTTTGGACAGTAGCAAAAAATGCTGTTGAAAAAGCAATGCTCTACGCCTACAGAGACCGAAGAACCAAAAAAAGAAATTTCAGGTCATTGTGGATTGCCAGAATCAATGCGGGAGCAAGAGCGCATGGGATGTCATACAGCCAGTTTATGGGGAAAGTGAAATCCAATAATATCGAATTAAATCGTAAAGTACTTGCCGATTTGGCCATGAACAATCCAGAGGCCTTCAAGGCAGTGGTAGATAAATTGAAATAATTAATTCAAGTCATCATTGCTCGTCAAGTGTAATTCAATAAATGAAATATAACGTTTATCACAACCCGAGGTGCCGTAAATCTCGGGAAGCCATAAAATATCTCGAAGATATTGGGGCCGATTTCACTGTAGTTAAGTATTTGGACCAAGCATTTGATCAAAATACCCTAAGTGAAATCCTCTCAAAAATCAACTTAAAACCATCGCAAATATTGCGGAAAAATGAGTTGATCTGGAAAAAAGAATTCTCAAAAAAAGAATTGACAGAGGAAGCCATACTGAATCTGCTAATAGCCCACCCCCAACTCATTGAAAGACCCATTGTGACCACTCCAGAATCTGGAGTATTGGCACGACCAATCGAGAATTTGATCAATTTTCTAAAGTAAGTTTAAACCTTTTTGGTGTTATATGGTCTATTAACCATTATATATATTATTGATGAAAAAATCATTTTTCCTTGCCCTAATCTTTATTTCCTTTTCCCTTTTTGGACAACAACCCAATAAATCAGCTTCTAAAATCAAACTTACAGGGGTGGTTTTGGACAAAGAAACCCAGCAACCACTCGAGTATGCTACCATCAGCATAAAAGATCCTAATAAAGCAGGTTTTCTTCAGGGGGGGATAACAGACGTAGAAGGAAAATTCAGCGTCGAAGTTTTATCGGGAACCTATGATGTCTCCATAGAATATATCGGTTTTGATTCCTTTAGACAAGAAGGATTGGTGCTGAATGAAAAAAAAGATTTCGGGAAAATTGAGCTCAACATCTCGGGAGAAGTACTGCAAGAAGTAGAGTTGATTGCAGAAAAAACCGAAGTGGAAATTCGGCTCGACAAAAGAATTTACAATGTAGGTAAGGATTTAACAGTGAGGGGGGGAAGCGTTGCAGATGTTCTCGACAATGTTCCCTCGGTTACGGTTGACTTAGAGGGAAATGTAGCCTTGAGAGGAAATGATAATGTCAGAATATTGATCAACGGAAAACCCTCGGGTTTGGTGGGTATTTCTGGGCCTCAAGGATTACAGCAACTCCCTGCTGAATCTATTGAAAAGGTGGAGGTGGTTACCTCCCCTTCTGCTCGATACGGAGCGGAGGGAACCGCAGGGATACTGAATATTATCCTCAGGAAACAGGAGCTGTTAGGTTTTAATGGAAATTTTGTTGCCAATGCAGGCCAAACCTACACCGACGATATACCATCCAGCTATGGAGGTTCTGCCAATCTAAATTTGAGGAAAAATAAATTTAATATATTCTCAACCAATTCCATTAGTCTCAGTAACTCAGTCGGTCATGTGGCCAATTATAATGAATATTTTAACGGTGACAACCCCAGTACATTTTTAGATGAAATACGTAAGCCTGAACGACAAAACAACAGCTTGTTTTCTAGTCTGGGGGTTGAATATTTTTTTGAAGAAAAAACCTCACTGATTTTGAGTGGATTTATCCGAGATCGTAGCGGAGATGACTACACCAAAAACACCCTGAAAAGAATGGATGCTAATAGATTCATCATAGACGAATCTGAATTGATTGAACGGGAAACAGACGATGACGATGCGCGACAAATCAGCTTGAATTTCGATTCTGAAATCGATGAAGAGGGTCAAGAGTTCACTGCTGTTTTTCAATATGAAGAAAACCAAGAGGATGAAAAGGCAGATATTGACAATAGTATTAGGGACAGAGACGAAAAGGTAAATCAGCTGGAAAAAGAAAAAAGAATTTTACTGCAAGCAGATTATATTTTACCACTGGACAAAGACACCCAGTTCGAATTTGGCTACAGAGGGAATTTTTCAAGCCAGGAAAACGATTACGAAGTTTTTCAAATAAATAATGGGGCTTTTGAAATCAATTCAGATTTATCCAATGTTTTGATCTACAAAGAATATGTAAACGCCCTATACTCTCAATTTGGTAAAAAAGTGAATGATTTTTCTTTTCTGTTGGGACTCAGGATGGAAGATTCAAAAATTGTGGTCGATCAAAGAACGATCAACGACTACAATGAAAAAAACTACACCAAATTCTTCCCCACCGTCAATTTATCCTACGAATTCAGCGACACTGAAAGTATTATATTAGGCTACAGCCGAAGAATATCAAGACCTCGTGGAAGATATCTCAATCCTTTCCCATCAAGAGCAAGTCTTGCGAACTTTTTTCAAGGAAACCCTGATTTGGATCCCAGCTACTCCAATACCATAGATATAGGCTATCTAAAAAGATGGGATAAGGTCACTTTAAACACCTCTGTGTACTATCAAAAATCAACAGATGTCTTTACTTTCATTTCAGAGGACAGCGGGCAAACAGTAGTCATAAATGAAAACACAGACGACCCTGAAGGTGAGGAGGTAGAAGTACCTATTATTGTCAGGAATCCCATAAATTTATCAGAAAACAACAGAACAGGGTTCGAATTTACTTTTAGTTATAATCCCTCCAGGAAATCAAGAGTTTTTGTGAATTTTAACCTCTATAATTCGGAAACCATCGGAATTCACGAGGGTGTAGATTTAAGCAGAACCAACTTGAGTTGGTTTTCAAGAATAAATGGAAAATTTACCATATTCAAAGATATAGACTGGCAAACACAAATATTCTACAGGGGACCCAGAGAAACAGCACAGTCCAAAAGCAGAGGTATTTTCTTTTTAAGCACTGCATTTAACAAAAATATATTTAAAAAGAAAGGAACCGTTTCCCTTAGGATTAGTGATTTGTTTAATACCGCTAAATTTCGTTCTAACACCTTTACTCCTACTTTTAAAAACAATGGACTCTACCGCAGGAGTTTACCCTCCGTTAATCTCTCATTGACCTACAGAATCAACCAGAAAGACAAGCCCCAAGGCAGGAGATCATCACAAGGTGGTGGTGATGGAGGAGGTCTTGATTTTTAAAAACTAAGACTTACGTTCCTCTTTACGGTCTTTTAGGTATTGCATAAAAGAGCCAAAAAGCCAATAGGGTATAACAAAGGTTAAGAGAAAAATCATTAACCAAAAGCCTATGGTAAGAATAGATAAAAAAGCTAAAAAACCTAAATATTGGTCGAATTCAAACATATTCTAAAATCTATTCAAATTTACAGCTTTTTATCATTCTGCTGCACTCTCCCAAAAAATTATTTCAACAGCCTATTTACAAAAGACCTATTTTTGTAAAAATCAAATGGTTTTCAAAATGGAATATCGTGTTGAAAAAGACACCTTGGGAGAAGTTCAAGTCCCAGCAAATGCTTACTGGGGAGCACAAACTGAAAGGTCAAAATCAAATTTTAAAATCGGTGCTACTGCAACAATGCCCATCGAGATTATTTATGGATTTGCTTATTTAAAAAAAGCGGCGGCCCATACCAACTGTGATGCTGGTGTATTAGATGTGCAAAAAAAAGAGCTTATCTCGAAGGTGTGCGAAGAAATACTTGAAGGAAAATTAGACGATCAATTTCCTTTGGTGATTTGGCAAACTGGCTCGGGCACCCAAAGCAATATGAATGTCAATGAAGTTATTGCGAACCGCGCGCATGTTCTGGAAGGAAATCAACTGGGGATGGGGGAGAAAACTTTGGCGCCCAACGATGATGTTAACAAATCACAATCTTCCAATGACACTTTCCCCACTGCAATGCACATCGCTGCTTATAAAAAAATTGTAGAAAACACCCTACCAGGGCTCGAGCAGCTAAAAAATGTCTTGGCTAAAAAATCTGATGCCTTCCAATCTGTAGTTAAAATAGGAAGAACCCATCTCATGGATGCAACTCCGTTGACTCTGGGGCAAGAGTTTTCAGGTTATGTTTCTCAAATAGATCACGGGATAAAAGCCTTAAAAAACACTCTGAACCACCTTTCAGAACTGGCTTTGGGTGGAACTGCAGTAGGAACTGGAATAAATACACCTAAGGGTTACGCTCAAAACGTGGCCCAGTACATTGCTGATTTTACCGGCCTTCCATTTGTTTCTGCCAGCAACAAATTCGAAGCGCTTGCAGCACACGATGCCATCGTAGAGACCCATGGAGCACTAAAACAAATTGCTGTTTCGCTAAACAAAATCGCCAATGATATTCGTTTAATGGCCTCCGGACCACGCTCTGGTATCGGTGAGATAAGCATTCCTGCCAATGAACCTGGGAGTTCTATAATGCCTGGAAAGGTAAATCCAACCCAATGCGAGGCCTTGACAATGGTGTGCGCTCAGGTGATGGGAAATGATGTTGCTATTGGGGTAGGTGGACTTCAGGGACACTACGAGTTGAATGTTTTTAAACCCGTGATGGCTGCCAATATACTACAATCGGCCCAACTCATCGGAGATGCTTGTGTCAGTTTTACAAAAAATTGTGTAGAGGGTATTGAACCCAACCATACCCGAATCAAAGAATTGGTAGACAATTCTTTAATGCTGGTTACTGCCTTAAATACAAAAATAGGATATTACAAAGCAGCTGAGATTGCGAATAAAGCCCACCGTGAAGGAACTAACTTAAAGGAGGCCGCACTGTCCTTAGGATATCTCACCGCTGAGGAATTTGACCAATGGGTAAAACCTGAAGACATGATTGGTGGAAATTTGTAATTTATTTTATTTATAAAGTTATTAGTATTTCATTTGACAAAATCAAAATAAATAACTTCAGCTAAGTCGCACTCTATATATTTGTATAAATCATCACACTAAATTTTGGGACATAAAATAGACCTCTCTTCAGAAAAAAACATCGACCAAAACAAAATGTTGGTATCTGATCTCAATCAGAAACTCACAAAAATTAAGCAAGGGGGCGGCAAGTCAAAACTCGAGAAAATTCGTTCCGAGGGTAAGTTGACCGCCCGAGAGCGGATTGATTACCTGTTGGATCAAGATTCGGAAAAAATCGAAATAGGTGCATTGGCTGGATTTGAAATGTATGAAGAAGAAGGAGGATGTCCTGCTGCTGGTGTTATCGTGGTAATGGGTTATGTCGGTCAAAAACTTTGTGTAATTGTCGCCAACGATGCATCAGTCAAAGCAGGTGCATGGTTTCCCATTAGTGCCAAAAAGAATCTACGCGCACAGGAAATTGCCATAGAAAATAAGATTCCCATCATCTACTTGGTGGACAGTGCAGGGGTTTTCCTACCACGTCAGGATGAGATTTTTCCTGATAAGGAACACTTCGGTCGCATATTTAGAAATAATGCACGCATGAGCAGTGAGGGTATTATTCAGATTGCAGCGGTTATGGGCAGCTGTGTTGCGGGTGGTGCCTATCTGCCAATTATGTCTGATGAAGCTATTATTGTGGACAAAACTGCCAGTATATTTTTAGCAGGAAGCTATCTGGTGAAGGCAGCTATTGGCGAAGAAGTAGATAATCAAACACTTGGAGGAGCAACCACCCACTCTGAAATCAGCGGAATCACTGATTATAAAGCCAAAGATGATCAAGATGCGTTGGAGCGTATAAAATCATTATTAGAAAAAATAGGCGATCAGCCAAAAGCAGGTTTTAATAAAATTAAGGGACCCATCAAGCAAGAAAAAGGAATTGACATCTACGAGTTTTTCCCCACCGATAAGTCATTGCCCTATAACACCTACAAAATAATTGATTGCTTAATCGATAGCAATTCCATGGAGGAGTATAAGGCAGATTACGGAAAAACAATCATCACCACCTATGCCAGAATAGACGGATGGGCGGTAGGTATTATCGCCAACCAAAGAAAAATGGTAAAAAATAAAAGTGGAGAAACCCAATTTGGTGGCGTAATTTATGGCGATGCCGCCGACAAAGCAACCCGCTTTATAGCCAATTGTAACCAACGGAAAATACCAATGGTTTTCTTGCAAGATGTAACAGGTTTTATGGTAGGAAGCAAAGCGGAACACGGAGGAATAATTAAAGACGGTGCCAAAATGGTAAATGCCATGTCAAACTCTGTCGTGCCAAAGTTTACGGTAATCATGGGGAACTCCAACGGAGCAGGTAATTACGCCATGTGCGGTAAAGCTTTTGACCCTCGTTTGATCGTGGCTTGGCCGGGTTCTAAAATGGCAGTTATGGGCGGTGAACAAGCAGCCAAAGTTTTACTCCAAATTGAGAAGTCAAAGCTAAAAAGAGACGGAGAAAAAGTAGATCCAATAAAAGAAAAACAGCTGCTGGAAAAAATCAAATCTAAGTACGATTTCCAAACAAGGGCCTACTATGCTGCGGCAAGGCTATGGACCGACGCCATCATTGATCCAAAAGATACCCGAAAATGGATCAGTATGGGAATTGAAGCTGCAAACCATGCCCCTATCCAACGCAAATTCAATATGGGAATCCCCCAAGTTTAGCTTATTTCAAAAGCCTTAGTGGTTTTGCCTCTTAGGTATTTTCCATTGTTTCTAAGAATCTCTGAAACAAAATATACTTCCTTAGGAAACTCATACTTTTCTAATTCATCACAGCCTTTTAGCTGATTGTTAATCAGAGTTGATTCCGAGGCATCTCCCTCTACAACCATTATTAATTTCTGTCCCAATAATTCATCTTCGACACCATAAAGAAAAAATGGATGATTGACGTGATGCGCTAACTTGTGTTCAACCACCTCAGGAGAAATCTTTACCCCGCCACTATTAATCGCATTGTCTCTTCTCCCCAAATAGGTAAAGGTATTTTTGTCGTGCATGGCAACAAAATCGTTGGTATATATCAACTTATCGGTGATATCTGGTGCATCAACGACCAAACACCCCTCTTCGTCCACCCCGAGGTGGATTCCGTCCAATGCTTTAAAAGGACTTTTAGGATGTGTGAGTTTGGAAGCTGCAATATGAGTGATGGTCTCCGTCATTCCATAGGTTTCGTAACAGTTTTCGTGAAGTGATACTAATTCCTTAAGTAATTTAGGGAAAATAGGGGCTCCACCTATAATCATCGTTTTGATCTGATTTAATTTATCCAAACTGTTATGGGCTTGCATGGGTGTCATGGCCACAAAATCATAGGGCTTATAGAGATCTTTCATGGGGTTAGAAGTGGGCTGCACCAGATCTAATGACAAACCTAAAATCATCGCACGAACCAACATCATCTTTCCTGCTATAAAGTCTGCGGGCAAACAATGTAGTGCTGTGTCTCCAATTTGAACATTAAAAAAATCACCTGTTCTGATCGCTGAACTGACCATGGCCTGTTTTGATATTTGAATCATTTTGGGATCGCCCGTGGAACCAGATGTTTTTACATTGACATAGTCTTCCTTATCCATCCAATCCATGATAAAAAGCCCCAGTGTCCTCTCGTAAGGCACACCCTCTTTGATATAATCATACCCTATTTCCTTAAGCTCGTCTGCAGAAAAATTATAACCGTTGAGTTTAAAACGGTTGTGAATCTTTGTATAGTGTGGTGTTTTCATTCAAAATTTATGAGTTAATTGAGTCCAAATATTTTTCCATTTATATCGATAATAAAAAACAAATCCAAGCAATGGGTAAATGACCAATAAGGTGATTAATAGTTCCATTCCTAAGGAAGGTTCTGAAAAATCTATCAGTAGCGACTCAGTCTGAAAAGCAGTCCATGAAGCCGTAACCAATAGTGCCGTGATTAAATTATTTGCAGCGTGAAACCCTATGGCCAGCTCCATTCCGTCATCCAATAAGGTAATGATGCCTAAAAAAAGACCTGTGCCAATATAATACCAAATGAGGTGAATCCCTAACTTATCAATTTCAGGGTTCCAAAGGTGCAGCATTCCAAAAATTACGGAAGTGAGCAATAACGGCAGCCATCTGTTTTTGAAAAGCACTCCAAATCCTTGTAGGAGGTAGCCCCTAAAAATAAGCTCCTCTACAGTAGTTTGGATTGGAATCATTAAAATGGCTATAAAAAATAAGATTAAAAAGGGTATTGGTTTAAAGTTCCATTGATACGCTTCGGGTTCCAGGAGATAATCCGTAACCACCAAAAGTAAGGATACGCCCCCCCATAGTAGGAATGAAAAAAGAATTCTATTCCAGTCGATCGTTTTCCTGGCACTTATCAGCGACGTGAATGACTGTTTGTGCATTCGGACAACCACCCAATAAATAAAAGGGAATGTGAATACAAAAGGGAATAAAATTAAAAATAAAGATAAGTTTGAAGGGGCTGCGGAGAGAACAGCATAGGGATCGGATTGCGTTGCGAAATCATTTTGGAAAATCAGATAAAGGGATATGGGGATCTGTCCAATAAAATGAAAAAAAATAAAAATCACCGATCCTTTTAAATAGTCTATAAAAGATTTTTCTTTTGTAGCGACTTGCTCTAAAAACTTCATATAAAAGGAGTTTCCCATTTGTGATTCGAATTAAAAGTAAGGTGACCTTTACGAACTTCCAAGGGACAATTAAAATTATTGGTAAATAAACCACCCGTTCCAAGCCCTTGATGCCTGTTAACATTTAGAGAAAAAGTCCATTGCGCAATTGCATTAAGTCCAATATTGCTTTCCAATGCGCTGGTCACCCACCAGTCAATAGAACGTTCCTCAGCCAAAGAAATCCACTCCTCACAAGCTTTAAAACCACCCAGCAAAGAGGGCTTTAAGATCAAGTATTGTGGGGCTATATTATCCAATAAATCGACTTTTTTCTTTTTTTCCACTACCCCAATTAACTCCTCATCTAATGCGATGGGTAGGGGGGATCTTTCACACAACGCATAAAGGGCATCGTAGTTCCCTGCAGCTATTGGCTGCTCGATAGAATGTATCTCTAAATCTGCCAAGGATTTTAACCGACTCAGGGCCTCTGAGGGCTTAAAGGCTCCATTAGCATCTACCCTTATCATCAATTGATCAGCACCATAAATCGCTCTTATATCTTTGATTAATGACAATTCCTCTTTAAAATCTAAAGCTCCGATTTTCAATTTTACACAGTCAAACCCTTGACCGATTTTCTCTTGGATTTGCGCCTTCATATGGTTTATATCCCCCATCCAAACCAGACCATTGATTGGAATTATCTCTTTCCCACGGGTAAAGGCTGAGGGAAATATGGTAAAGGAATCTACTGATTTAAGCGATAAGGTAGCCATCTCATATCCCATTTGAATGGACGGAAAAGACTTTAAAAAAGTTTCGTCAATTTCTTCTTTTTGATTAATACGCTCACAGAAAGTCCTCAGGTGTGTTTCAAAATCTGGACTGTCGTCATGGCTCAAACCCCGGAAAAGACCACACTCCCCTACTCCAATTTTTTCTTCTGATTCTAAAAACAGAAACCACGTTTCTTTTTCTGTCAGTACCCCTCTCGAGGTTCCCCCTGGGACCTTAAACTTCATCACATATCTTTTATAATGAGCTTTCATTATTCTAGGGTATGGATGATTAATAAAAAAAGAGATATTGCAAAAGTAGATAGGGCCAGCTGTTTTAAAAGGGGATCATATCCCTTTGGTGATGTAGTTTTTTTTAGCTGATATAGGTGGTAAATTAGTGGTGTGAAAAGTAAAGCGATAAAAGGGTTTTCCTTGAACCATGCTCCTCCCATTCCCAGAAACAGACAAAAACCACTGAAAAAAATTAGAAGATAGTGGTATATTTTTGCCTTTTGGCTTCCCAAAAGCACAGCCAGCGTTATTTTATTTGAATTTTTATCATTGTTGATATCCCGCATATTATTCAAATTTAGCACCCCAACACTCAGCAATCCCAGGGCTGTCCCATAAATAAAAACTGTTGTATCTAACAATTGTGATTGTAAGAAAAATGAGCCCATTACACTGACCCATCCAAAAAAAAGAAAGACAAACAGATCACCCAAACCTATATAGCCATAGGCCTTTTTACCTACTGTATATTTTATAGCAGCCCATATGGCCAATAATGCCAACATTAAAAACAACATCGATATAAGTACTCTGTCTAAACCAAGCGCGTAATAGACCAAGACAATGGCAAGAAGAAATGAAACAATGGCGGAAACGACAATTCCCTTCTTTAAGGCCACTGCAGTTAGCAATCCTTTTTGGAGTGCGCGTTCTGGACCAATTCTGTTTTTATTATCCGTTCCCTTGAGTCCATCACCATAGTCATTAGCAAAATTTGACGTGATTTGAAAAGCGATGGCAGTCAACAAGGACAAAATAAAAATACCAGATGAAAAATGTTCACTTTTTATCGCGATAGCGTTTCCGGTAATAATACCCGCCATAGATAAGGGGAGAGTTCTCAATCTCGCAGCAGTCAGCCAAACAAAAAAGGAAGCGTTCAAAAGGTTATGGGAACTTAGGGTACTGTTTGAAATTTGGGTCTCTTTTATCCAGAAACGCTTGCTTGCCCTCTTGGGCCTCATCCATCAGATAATACATCAGGGTGGCATCGCCAGCCAATTGCATCAGCCCGTGCTGACCGTCTAATTCAGCATTTAAACATCGTTTGATCATGCGCAATGCCAGTGGACTTCTTTTTTGCATCATTTTACACCACTCTAAAACGGTATCTTCAAGCTGGTCAAAGGGTACTACTTTATTTACAAGTCCCATATCTGCTGCCTCTTGGGCGGAATATTGTTGACATAGAAACCAGATTTCACGTGCTTTTTTTTGGCCTACATGCCGTGCCAAATATGAGGATCCAAAGCCTCCATCAAAACTCCCAACTTTGGGACCCGTTTGACCAAAAATCGCATTATCACTGGCAATCGTCAAATCACAGACCACATGTAAAACGTGTCCACCCCCTATTGCATATCCGTTGACCATGGCAATCACAGGCTTGGGTAGTTCTCTGATGCGTTTGTGTAAATCCAAGACATTTAAACGGGGTACACCATCTTCCCCTACATAACCACCAACTCCTTTTACATTCTGATCGCCACCGCTGCAAAATGCCTTATCGCCTGTGCCCGTAAAAACGACTATATCTATATCGTTGCGTTCACGACATACCTCCATGGCCTCCAGCATCTGATTATTCGTCTCTGGTCGAAATGCATTGTATACTTCCGGTCGATTGATGGTTATTTTTGCAACGCCTTCAAACAACTCAAACTTAATATCACTATAAGTTGCAAGACTTTTCCATTTAATCTTTTCCATTAGATTTATTTAATTATCAAATTTAAGACTTTTGCATGGCTTTAAAGTAATTTAACAGGACCTCATCGTTAATTTTTCGAGGGGTTTTGATTTCGAGAATCTTGGGTTGATTAGAAGGTTTATAAAAGCTTTTTAATGCCCATTTCAGCTGAATATTGTTCGAAACTGATTTATATTTAAAACCAAATGCTTTTGCTAACTGACGAACGTTTTTGTGGTGAATCGTTTCAAAGTAGGTGTCGTATTTCGGACTGTCTTTTTCTCCTGGTAAAATTCTAAAAATCCCTCCTCCACCATTATTGATTACAATAATTCTAAAGCTGGGCAATAGGTAATTATTCCACAATCCATTGATATCATAAAAAAAACTCAAATCACCAGTAATCAACAAACAAGGTTTGGCACTCATCAAGGAAGCTCCTACAGCGGTTGCTGTAGACCCATCAATACCGCTGGTACCTCGGTTACAAAAAACATCTACTTCATGGGGGAGATCAAAAAGTTGTGCATAGCGAACCGTAGAGCTATTGGCCAATTGGAGCTGAATATGACCGGGCATCAGTGAAAAAATAGTCTTAAATGCTTTCAGGTCAGAAAAGCCAATTTTATTCAAATAAGCATCTCCCTGCTCCAATTGCTTTTGATATTGTTTCAGTACAATGGATTTAAAATCACTTTCGTGAAATCTAAACTCCTCCAATAGCTTTGAGAAAAAAGAATTAACGGGCATCTGGAAATGATGACTTAAGCAATAATAGGTATCGTATGCCCGAAGTGGATCTACATGCCAATGCTCCTTGGGTGAGAATTCTCTCAAAAATTTTTTTATTTTTTTGGACACCACCATTCCTCCAAAAGTCAATAAAATATCGGGGTGAAGTGCACTGAAAAAATCAGGATGACCCTTTTCTAAAGGGGCAATTAGCGAATCTATAGAATTAATAGAGTCTTTTGATCTTAAGTTTGAGGTGGTTTCGGTCAATAGAATAACCGAGGGATCATCATCAAAATATTCCATCCACTTTGAATCCAAAACACCAGGGGTATTGACTCCCACCAGAACAATCTTTTTCTTGGCTGCTTTCCACTTTTTTTTAAATGATTTAAAGTCAATTGATGAAGACTCAGTTTTTGTAGTTTCTTGAAATACTATGGGCAATGCATTGTTAGTCATTCCATAGAGGGGTTCCTCCATGGGAACGTTTAAATGAACAGGGCCGTGTTTCTGTATGCAATGGGTAAGTACCTCATTGATATTTTTTTCATTTTTTAATTGGATTTTGTCTTGGAGCTGTAAAATTTCCTCCGACGCTGCCTCGAGGGGGATAAGATTTTGACTGGGGTTATTGAGCAAGGTTGCTGTCGCATGAACAACATCTGGGGTCAGATAAGCAAAGTCGACCAGATGAGGTTCAAAAACACCTTTCTGTTGAATTGTTTGACCATCGCCGATATCTATTCGATGGGGCATTCTATCTGCCGAAATAACCACCAGGGGAATCTGGCTGTAAAATGCCTCCGCTACTGCTGGATAAAAGTTCAGTAAGGCTGAACCAGAAGTACAAACAACTGCCGTTGGAGATTTGATTTGCTGTGCCATTCCCAGGGCAAAAAACGCCGCAGAGCGTTCATCAACGATACTGTAAGTCTTAAAAAAAGGATGCTCAACAAAGCCGTTGGTCAAAGGGGCATTTCTGGAACCTGCACAGATAACAATATGACGAATTTGTTTATACGCACAAAATTGCACAATCGTCTGGGCCAGGGGAATCTCTGGATATTTGATTTCTCTACTTCCAGTAGTTTTCATTTTCATAGGCCTACAAAAATACAAAACCCCGTGGGATTCCCCCGTTAAAGTTTAAAGGGCTGCTAACAGGGTGTTGGCCTTGAAATTGGTTTCCTCCCACTCTTTCTCTGCATCACTGTCCTGGGTAATTCCAGCTCCAGTGTAGAGAAATAAGCCCGCTTCGGAAATACTGCCGCAACGTAAATTAACATATAAATCGACATCATCCACTCCTCCAATGGGGCCCAAAAAACCTGCGTAATAAGCCCGATCAAGATTTTCGTTTTTGGAAAGAAAGCTTAGTCCCTCCTTAAGTGGGATTCCACCAACTGCAGGCGTGGGGTGTAGTTTTTTTACCAAATCCACCAAGTCTATTTCTTGTGCTTCAACTGTTAGTGCATTGCACAAGTGAACCAAGTTGCCCGCCCTGCGCGTAAAAGTATCAGAACATTTTACTGAACACGGAGAAAAAATCTCATTTAAGCCTGTTTTAAGAGTATCTCTAACCCAGGCTTGTTCTTGCTTTTCTTTTTTTCCCCAGTGGTAATTTTCTTTTGTATTGTAGGGGAGAGTTCCCGCCAAGGCCATTGTGGTAAAACGACCACTTTTATAGGAAAATAATTGTTCTGGAGACGCTCCAATCCAGTTTTCAGCTTTGGGATGATGCCAGTAATAAACCAATGCATTGGGATACAAATAGAGTAGATTCTCAAACAGCTTTAGTGGTTCAACAGCAAATTTTTTGTGTATTTTTCGAGCGACAACCAGTTTGTTTAGACTTCCGTTTTCAATGGCTTCCTTGGTTCGGTTCACCAGATTGATAAAAGGTTTTTTGTCGCCCAATTGATCCGTAGCTGGAGGCGTAGCTTTTCCCTTAATTTCTTCAGGCCTGCTGAATTCTAAATGATGCTCATTAGGAATATAAACCGCGGGCAAGGGAACATCAAAGCGACTCATCACAAAACCCTTGGTTTTTAAATCCTGAGTTGTATGTAATTGATTGTCTTCCTGATAATAACAATGAACTTGTTTGCTTCCAGGTAAGCTATAAAAAACAAAAGGCTGATTTCTGTTTTTTAGATTTTCAAATGCTTCAAAAAAATCAGGCTGGCTCATTTACTTTTTTGGTCGCGAAAAAGTGGTTAGCTTGCAATGTGAAATTAAATTATCATCATCATCTATAACCTTAATTTCCCACAATTGGATGCTTTTTCCCATGTGCAAGGGTCGCGCTGTGGCTGTGACATAGCCTTTACTTACACTGCGCACATGATTGGCACTAATTTCAATCCCCAGGGTAGCGATCTTAGGATCTCGATTCAAAACAGAGACTGCGGCACTGCCCACGGTTTCTGCTAGGGCCACCGTTGCTCCTCCATGAAGTAATCCATCTAACTGGTGAACCCTCGGCTTTACTGGCATACGGGCTGACAGGAAATCTTCTCCCACGTCGACGAACTCCATTTCTAAGGTCTCCATCAGGTTTCCCTTGGTCAGTGCATTACATATCTTTAAAACGCTCGCTTTATCCATTTATAATTTAAAATAATAAAACCTTTCGCTTAGAAGTAAACGAAAGGTTTATTGAATGTGAAAATATTTCAAAATTAGTCTTTGACTTCTTCGAAGTCAACGTCTTGAACATCATCCCCACCTTTTTCACCTTTTTTGTCATCATTGTTGGGTGGAGGAGTTCCTGCTCCTGCTTCTGCACCAGTTTCAGCTTGTGCTTTATACATTTCTTCAGAAGCATTTTTCCAAGCTTCGTTGATTTTCTCCAAAGCGGTATCAATGGCTGAAAGGTCTTTAGACTCGTGTGCTTTCTTAAGTTCCTCCAAAGCAACTTCGATGGGTCCTTTCTTATCATCAGATAATTTTTCCCCAAATTCTTTGAGTTGATTTTCTGTCTGAAAAATCATTTGATCAGCACTGTTGAGCTTATCCACTTCCTCTTTTGCCTTTTTATCACTTTCAGCATTGGCCTCAGCCTCTTGTTTCATTTTATCAATTTCCTCCTCAGTCAGTCCAGAGGAAGCTTCAATTCTGATATCTTGTGACTTTCCAGTGGCTTTATCGGCCGCGCTTACCTTGATGATACCATTGGCATCAATATCAAAAGTTACCTCGATCTGTGGTGTACCTCTGGGGGCTGGTGGAATGCCATCTAAGTGGAATCTGCCTATGGTTTTGTTATCTGCAGCCATAGATCGCTCTCCCTGAAGCACATGAATTTCTACTGAGGGTTGGTTGTCCGCAGCCGTAGAAAACACCTGTGATTTTTTGGTTGGAATGGTGGTGTTAGAATCTATGAGCTTGGTCATGACACTTCCCATGGTTTCTATACCAAGAGAAAGCGGGGTAACATCTAAGAGCAAAACGTCTTTAACGTCCCCAGTCAAAACACCCCCTTGAATGGCGGCTCCTATGGCAACGACCTCATCGGGATTTACCCCTTTGGAAGGTTTTTTTCCAAAAAACTTCTCTACTTCTTCTTGGATGATTGGGATTCGTGTTGACCCACCCACCAAAATTACTTCATCTATTTCACCTGTCGACAAACCTGCGTCGTCCAAGGCTTTTTTTACTGGAGCCATGGAACGCTTCACCAACTCGTCTGAAAGTTGCTCAAACTTGGCTCGTGTCAAGGTAGTAACCAAGTGTTTTGGGCCAGAGGCAGTAGCTGTAACATAGGGTAAATTGATTTCTGTTTGTGAAGATGAGGAGAGTTCAATTTTGGCTTTTTCAGCGGCTTCTTTAAGCCTTTGAAGTGCCATAGGATCCTCTCTTAGGTCTATTTGTTCTGCCTTTTTAAAATCATCAGCTAAAAAATCAATTAATACCTGATCGAAGTCGTCACCTCCAAGGTGTGTATCTCCGTTGGTTGACAAAACCTCAAACACGCCGTCTCCCAACTCTAAAATAGAAATATCAAAAGTTCCTCCCCCGAGGTCATATACGGCAATCTTGCTGTCGCTCCCGCCTTTTTTGTCAAGACCAAATGCAAGGGCTGCAGCGGTTGGTTCATTGATAATTCGCTGCACTTTTAAACCTGAAATTTCACCAGCTTCCTTAGTAGCCTGCCGTTGGGCATCGTTAAAATAGGCCGGAACGGTAATTACAGCTTCAGTGACATCTTGCCCTAAATAGTCTTCGGCTGTTTTTTTCATTTTCTGCAATATCATGGCAGAGAGCTCTTGTGGAGTATATAACCGACCGTCGATGTCCACACGTGGAGTATCGTTGTCTCCCTTAACGACCTTGTAGGCAACCGTTTTGGCATCATTGGTGGACTCTGAAAACTTGTTCCCCATAAACCTTTTTACGGAGGATATGGTTTTGGTAGGATTGGTCACCGCTTGTCTTTTGGCTGGGTCTCCTACTTTTATTTCGCCACCCTCAACAAATGCAACAACAGAGGGTGTAGTTCTTTTTCCTTCAGCATTGGGGATGACTACAGGCTCGTTTCCTTCCATTACAGAGACGCATGAGTTGGTGGTTCCCAAGTCGATTCCTATAATTTTACTCATAATATTTTTTTTTAGATGCAAACAAATATTCAAGCATTGTGCCATTTGTATATTTATGACAGCTTGTCATATTTATCCAAATTAGAAAGATGGGTATTTTTACGTCATAAAAACAAAAAAAACTACTTTTATGGGCAATATGCCAAAAGCTACCAATAATTATACCCGGATTACGACGAATACTTTGGCTGAATTAAAGTCCAAAGGAAGAAAGATTGCCATGCTGACTGCCTATGATTACACCATGGCAGGAATCGTTGACAAAGCAGGGATAGATGTCATTTTGGTTGGGGATTCCGCCTCGAACGTTATGGCAGGACATGAAACTACACTGCCCATAACCTTAGATCAAATGATCTATCATGCTGCCAGTGTTGTGCGCGGGGTAAAAAGAGCTTTGGTCGTGGTAGATCTTCCATTTGGTGCATATCAGGCCGACTCCAAAGAAGCACTTCGCTCCGCCATCAGAATAATGAAAGAATCTGGAGCACATGCTGTAAAACTCGAGGGAGGAAGTCAGATTCAAGAATCTATAGAACGTATTCTTCAAGCGGGAATTCCTGTAATGGGGCACCTGGGATTAACCCCTCAGTCCATTTATAAGTTTGGCACCTACAGTGTGCGAGCAAAGGAGGAGTCCGAGGCAGAGCAATTAATCAAAGATGCTGAAATGCTTGAAAAAGCGGGGTGCTTTGGAATTGTTGTAGAAAAAATTCCTGCAAAATTGGCCAAAAAAGTAACGAAGAAAGTGACCATTCCTATAATAGGTATTGGGGCAGGTGCTGCCGTCGACGGTCAAGTTTTGGTGGTAAATGACCTTTTGGGTATGAACAAAGAGTTCAGTCCACGATTTTTACGCAGGTACTTGGATCTCGATGAAGCCATCTCAGGCGCTGTAAAAGCATACACCCAAGATGTCAAAAATCAAGACTTCCCAAATGAAAATGAACAATATTAGTATCTTCCTTGTATTGTGATCGAAATTCTATACGAAGACAACCATCTCATTGCTGTAAACAAAGTTGCTGGGGAATTGGTTCAAGGGGACAAAACTGGTGATGCGCCATTGGCCGATAAAATAAAAGCCTACCTCAAGAAAAAATACAATAAACCGGGCGCTGTATACTTGGGGGTAATCCATCGGCTGGATCGTCCCACCAGTGGTGTAGTTCTTTTTGCACGTACCTCTAAAGCACTCACCCGACTCAATCAGCAGTTTAAAGAAAGGCGCGCCCACAAAACTTATTGGGCCATAGTGAATCAAGGGATAAACCCTCCCGCAGGGACGCTAACCCATTGGTTGAAAAGGAATCCAAAAATGAATAAATCGTTTGCCCACGAGCACGAGGTTCAAGAATCAAAGAAATCCATACTCCACTACAAGAAAATATTTGACTTGGACCGCTATAGTATTTTAGAAATTGTACTGGAAACAGGAAGGCACCATCAAATCAGAAGTCAGCTAACGCACATAGGTTTTCCAATAAAAGGAGATCTAAAATACGGTGCAAAAAGAAGTAATCCTGATGCCAGTATTGATTTGCATGCCAGAACATTGACCATAGAACACCCCACAAAAAAAAACAGTATCCAAATAACAGCGCCAACGCCTGCTAAACCTCAATGGAATTTCGAGCCTTACGATTGATAATCTTGGCTTTCTCTCGAATGATGTCGGCTACAGGACGGTTTTCTATTTTACTCTCCAACCATGACAATACATCCAAGTACAAGAAAGCACGTCTTTCGTAAGGATCATTTTCGTATTTTTTCAACGCCTTATGAAGCTTTGCAAAAGCAGACTTTAACTCATGGGGATAGATGTCACCCAAGGACCTAACAAAACGAATCATTGCTTTTTGAACCTCGTGTAAATCGTCCATTTTAATCAAAAATTTATAGGTTTCCCTGAGGTGGGCTTCCAAGTGATAATCAAAACCAGCTTCATAGTGCGCTACCAGGCTTAAGACTCGGGTAAAACACAGAAGATCTTCTCGCATCTTCAAATGCTTATTATTGATTATTTTATTTAAATAAACAATACAATTCTCGTGATCCTCCACACCAAAATACAAACATGCAATCTTGTAATAGAACATCATCACATGATGGGGATCAATCTGATTTTTAAATTTTTCAATTCCGCGAATAACCTCTGGAACTGTGCTCAGCCCTTGTTCAAACTCTCCTTGAAGGAAGCACAAGTTAAAGCGGTTGTTGTAAGCATACAAAAAACTCAAAGCTGACAGATTATCATTTTTTGGAAATTCCTCGGATTCAATTCTGTCCATCATATTGTGGAGCGTCATTTTAAACTTTTCGGGGTATTTGATCAATGCCAAAGACTCCAACAAGTAGTTGTTTCCCTTAAGATAAAAAACAGGGTGAATTGAAATCATTTCCGGATGATCATTGAACATTTCTACCCATTTGCTGGAGTATTTAAAACACGAAAGAAAATCTTGTACCAAAAAACTATACCAAACATGGGCTTTGTAATACCAGAGTTTTTCTCTGAATCCCAATTTATCCAGTTCGATATTGGGCATGCGCTCGTAGAAAAATTTTGTGATTTCTCTGAATTCATCGTCACTTTTAGCGTATCCCGTTTTGATGAGTTGCTCGTAGAGTAATAGCGAGAGGTTGGACAACTGACTGGTAATATCATTGTGGGTCCTCAAATCATCTGCCTGTTCAATTAATTCTTGAGCACGATTACTCAAACTGCGGGTGATGTACTGAGATTCGATAAGTTTCTCAAACTCAACAATGTCGTAAGCGGCGTATTTCTCCTCATTTTTTAAGGCTAATGCTTTGACTTTATCTAATATTTTAAGACTTAATTTATACAATCCCTTTTGATATAGAATTACCGCAAAATCCATTTGTTCTCGGATTTGAATGCGAATGTTCTGATGAATGGGGTTTAACCTGAGACTGATTAAGATCTGCTTGTACAAATGTGCCTTTAGGTTAGAAAGTTGCTGTTTGGTAACAATTCCTTTTACAAGAATGGCTTTTTCACTGTACTTGTCTAACTTGTCCAAAAAATTGAAAAGACTTAGGAATTTTGCATTGTTGTTTGAGCCCATTCGCCCTACATACAATTTGAACTGACGCTTTTCCGACTTGGTAAGTGACTTAATAAGCTGAAATAAATTGTCTTTTTGATCATTAATCATTGTAACAAAAACTAATTTAAATTGTTGTTTCTTAGTAACTTAAACCCAAAACAAAGGTAGAGAATATTGTAATAAAATTAAGCAATTAATCCTAGTATTTACCATTTCACGCTACATTCGTTATGCATTATTAATTTAAACATCAATGGCCCAGGGGCAAGTACAAATATTTGATACCACTTTACGAGACGGAGAACAGGTCCCGGGATGTAAACTGGACACCAAAAATAAGCTCATAATTGCAGAGCGATTGGACGAATTGGGAGTTGATGTGTTGGAAGCCGGTTTTCCCATATCAAGCCCGGGTGACTTTGACTCTGTTGTTAAAATTGCGCAGCTGATAAAAAACGCCAGAGTTTGTGGATTAACACGTGCAGTAAAAAAAGATATTGAAGTGGCTGCCGAAGCCCTTAAAGATGCAAAAAAATCGAGAATCCACACTGGTATTGGTACTTCCGATGCCCATATTAGGTACAAATTTAACTCCAATCGTGAAGACATTCTTGAAAGGGCCACCGGAGCCGTCAGCTATGCCAAAAGTTTTGTAGAGGATATTGAGTTTTATGCCGAGGATGCTGGAAGAACAGACAATGAATTTCTCGCCAGAGTTTGTGAGGCCGTGATCAAAGCTGGTGCCACTGTACTGAATATACCTGACACCACCGGGTATTGTTTACCTGAAGAATACGGTGCAAAAATTAAATATTTAAAGGAAAATGTAAAAGACATTGACAAGGCCACACTTTCTTGTCATTGCCATAACGATCTGGGACTGGCAACCGCCAACTCCATCGCAGGGGTAATCAACGGGGCAAGGCAAATTGAATGTACCATTAACGGAATTGGTGAAAGAGCAGGGAATACCTCTTTGGAGGAGGTTGTTATGATAATGCGACAACACCCCGATTTAAAACTGGATACCAACATCAATGCGAAGCTCCTCTTTTCAACCAGTCAATTGGTCTCTGAAAGTATGGGCATGCCTGTTCAACCCAACAAAGCCGTTGTGGGTGCCAATGCATTCGCTCACAGCTCAGGAATTCATCAAGACGGGGTCATCAAAAAACGTGAAACCTATGAAATCATGGACCCTCACGATGTAGGGGTAACAGAATCTGCTATTGTGCTAACCGCCAGAAGTGGTCGGGCAGCCCTGGCCTACCGAGCTAAGAATATTGGTTTTGAGTTAGACAAACTTCAATTGGACAAGGTTTACAGCGAATTCTTAAAAATAGCCGACCAACAAAAAGAAGTCAATGACGATGATATACCAAAAATCATAAAAGCCTGCGGGTTTTAATCGTTTTTCTATTTTACCTTTACCCTGTATTAAATATCACTAAATTAGGATTGTAAAAACATACCAATACAAATGAAAAAAACACTTTTTGACAAAGTTTGGGACAAACATGTAGTGCAACAAATTGATCAAGGGCCCGACGTGCTTTTTATCGATCGGCACATGGTCCATGAGGTGACCAGCCCCGTAGCCTTTTTGGGCTTAAAAAACAGAAATATAAAAGTGATGTTTCCCGAAAAAACATTTGCAACAGCAGATCACAATACCCCTACCGTAAACCAGCACTTGCCAGTAAAAGATCCACTTTCTGCTAAACAATTGGATGCTTTAGAAAAAAATGCAGCGGAGCACGATATTTCCTTCTGGGGACTGGGACACGAAAAAAATGGAATAGTACATGTAGTAGGTCCAGAATACGGGATCACCGTACCAGGCGCCACCATCGTCTGTGGTGACTCCCACACCTCTACCCATGGCGCATTCGGTGCCATTGCTTTTGGAATTGGCACTTCGGAGGTGGAAATGGTATTATCTACACAGTGTATACTTCAACCTAAGCCAAAAAAAATGAGGATCACCATCAATGGTGACCTCCAAAAAGGGGTGGGCCCTAAAGATGTCGCACTTTTTATAATAGCGCAGCTCACAACCTCTGGTGCCACAGGATACTTTGTCGAATACGCCGGAGAGGTATTTAAAAACATGACCATGGAAGGCCGAATGACCGTTTGTAACCTCAGCATTGAAATGGGTGCTCGTGGCGGTATGATTGCCCCTGATGAAAAAACTTTTCATTATATAAAAGACAGAGAGTTTACCCCAAAAGGTGACGCTTGGAACAAAGCCATGGACTATTGGCAAGAGCTCTACACTGACGAAGGTGCTGAGTTCGACAAGGAGCTCTTCTTCGATGGTAAAGAAATAGAACCCATGATTACATTTGGGACAAACCCAGGCATGGGAATCGGAATCTCAAAAAATATCCCGACTGTTGATACAATTGAAGGCGGTACAGCAACCTATCAGAAGTCCCTAAGCTATATGGGATACAATGAGGGAGAAAGTATGATCGGTAAAGACATCGATTTTGTGTTTATTGGCAGTTGTACCAACGGAAGAATTGAAGACTTTCGCGCCTTTACCGAAATTGTAAAAGGCAGAAAAAAAGCAGAAAATGTAACTGCATGGCTTGTCCCTGGGTCCCACAAAGTGGAAGAGGCTATCAAAGAAGAAGGGCTTTTAGACATACTCCAAGCCTCAGGGTTTGAGCTCAGAGAGCCAGGATGCTCCGCTTGCTTGGCCATGAACGACGACAAGGTACCCACTGGCAAATACGCTGTGAGTACTTCAAACAGAAATTTTGAGGGCAGACAAGGGCCAGGGTCAAGAACCTTATTGGCGAGTCCAATAATGGCGGCCGCAGCGGCCGTAACTGGTAAGGTAACCGATCCAAGAACTTTAATGAATTCCTAATGGCATACGATAAATTTAATATCCTCAACAGCACTGCAGTACCCCTACCAATTGAAAATGTCGATACAGATCAAATTATTCCAGCACGCTTTTTAAAAGCCACGGAACGCGTAGGATTTGGAGACAACCTTTTTAGAGACTGGCGCTACAACAGCGATGATTCTCCAAAAGAAGATTTTGTCCTCAACAACGACACCTACAGCGGTAAAATTCTCGTAGGTGGAAAAAACTTTGGTTCCGGGTCCTCGCGTGAGCACGCTGCTTGGGCAATATACGATTATGGATTCAGGTGTGTGGTTTCCAGTTTCTTCGCTGATATTTTTAGAAACAATTGTCTCAACATAGGAGTATTGCCCGTGCAAGTCTCCCCAGCATTCTTAGAAGAAATTTTTGCGGCGATATCCCAAGACCCTAATACCACTTTAACAGTCAATCTTCCTCTACAACAAATCAGTATCGACGCAAATGCAAAGGCTGAAAACTTTGACATAAATCCTTATAAAAAGGAGAACATGACCAATGGATTTGATGACATTGACTATTTATTAAACATAAAAGAAGAGGTCAGCGCCTTTTCAAAAACGACCCCGCTCTAACCGACCTTTTTGAAAATAGGCCATGGAAAAAAGAACTATAGAAATAATGGACACTACCCTGCGAGACGGGGAACAGACCTCGGGTGTTTCTTTTTCTGTAGCTGAAAAACTCACCTTGTCCAAGCTTTTGTTGGAGGAGCTAAATGTAGACCGGATTGAAATAGCCTCGGCAAGAGTCTCTGATGGCGAAAGAAATGCTGTAAAAGAAATTTCGCAATGGGCCCAAAGCAATGGACACCAACAAAGGGTTGAAGTATTGACTTTTGTAGATGGAGGAACTTCAGTGAATTGGATGATCGATACTGGAGCCAAAGTTCAAAATTTGTTGACCAAAGGCTCTCTAAATCACCTTAAACATCAACTGAAGAAAACACCTGATCAACATTTTAAATCCATAGAAGAAAACGTCTTGATGGCCCAGAAGGAGGGCATCAGTACGAATGTATATTTAGAGGACTGGAGTAATGGTATGAGAAACTCAAAAGACTATGTCAATGATTACCTGTCTTTTGTTGCCACACTTCCTGTCAAGCGGGTACTTTTACCTGACACTTTGGGGGTGATGACTTATTACGAAACCTACTCATTTATTTCAGAAATCGTAAAGAAATTCCCGAATATACACTTCGATTTTCACGGACACAACGACTATGATTTGAGTGTTGCCAACACCATGGAAGCCGTTAGGGCGGGTTGTCATGGTCTGCACCTCACCATAAACGGTATGGGTGAAAGGGCGGGAAATACCCCCATGGCCAGCACCGTAGCTTCCCTCAAGGATTTTTTACCGGAAGTCGAGGTAAACATCAACGAGAGCTCACTTTTCAAAGTAAGCAAGCTGGTAGCTACTTTTACCGGCTTTAGAATTCCAGCCAACAAACCTGTGGTAGGGCAAAATGTGTTTACCCAGACTGCGGGTATACATGCCGATGGGGATAAAAAAAACAACCTCTATTTCAATGACCTACTTCCCGAACGATTTGGCAGAACGCGTGAATACGCTCTCGGAAAAACCTCTGGAAAAGCCAATATTCAGAAAAATTTACAAAAACTCGGCGTTACGTTGAATGACGAGGAAATAAAAAAAGTAACCCAACGCATAATCGAATTGGGCGACAAAAAAGAAATTGTAACCACAGAGGATTTACCCTACATCATCTCTGATGTCCTGAACAGTAACACAGAACAAAAAGTAGTGGTAAAATCCTACGTATTGACCCATTCAAAAGGGCTTCGCCCAACCACTGCTGTTTCACTGGATATGGAAGGGGAAATCTTAGAAGAAAATGCTTCGGGTGATGGTCAGTTCGACGCTTTTATGAATGCCATCAAAAAAATATACTTAAAAAAAGAGAAGGACCTACCGCTTTTGATCGATTACGCTGTTCGCATTCCCCCAGGGAGTAATTCTGATGCATTGTGTGAAACCCTGATCACTTGGAAGAATGCAAAAAAGGAATTTATCACACGTGGATTGGATTCGGATCAAACAGTATCTGCGATCAAAGCCACCGAAAAAATGTTAAATATCATTTCCTAACCTATTACAACAAATGAAATTAAAAATCGCCCTTTTGGCTGGAGACGGCATAGGCCCTGAAGTAATTGATCAAGCTGTAAAAGTTTGCGACGCTATCGCAAAGAAATTCAATCATGAGATCATTTGGATGCCAGCCCTCACTGGCGCTGCTGCCATAGACGCAGTGGGAGAACCCTACCCCGACGAAACCCACGAAGTCTGTGTCAATGCGGACGCAGTTCTTTTCGGTGCCATTGGACATCCCCGCTTTGATAACGATCCCTCCGCTAAGGTAAGACCAGAACAGGGTTTGCTCAAAATGAGAAAAAAATTAGGGCTATTTGCCAATGTTCGACCCACCTTTACTTTTCCCTCTCTAATCGAGAAATCACCTCTTAAAAGAGAGCGAATAGAAGGAACTGATTTAGTATTTTTAAGAGAACTCACTGGAGGTATTTATTTTGGAGAAAGAGGCAGAAAAGACGAGGGCAATACTGCCTTTGATACCTGTACTTACACCCGAGAAGAAATACAACGACTGGCCAAAAAAGGTTTTGAGTTGGCCATGACAAGGAGTAAAAAATTGTGCTGTGTAGACAAAGCCAATGTTTTGGAAAGCTCCAGACTTTGGAGAGAGACTGTACAAGACATGGAAAAAGACTACCCAGAAGTTGAAGTGGCCTATGAATTTGTGGATGCAGTCGCCATGAGATTAGTACAGTGGCCCAACAGTTATGATGTTCTCATTACAGAAAATCTTTTTGGTGACATACTCACCGATGAAGCCTCTGTCATTTCAGGCTCCATGGGCTTAATGCCTTCCGCATCTGTGGGAGCCGAAATAGGATTGTACGAACCCATTCATGGTTCGTTTCCGCAGGCCGCAGGAAAAGATATTGCCAACCCATTGGCGACGGTGTTGTCAGCCGCCATGATGTTTGAAATGTCATTTGGTCTTCAAGAGGAAGGTGCCTTGATCAGAAAAGTGGTCGATGCTTCCTTAGCCGAAGGTTTCGTGACCGAAGACTTGGTAGAGACTGGAGGAAAAGCCTATAAAACAAGTCAGGTCGGTGATTATTTGGTAGAGAAAATCATTTAAAACATACGATCAGCTGTCTATTCGTTTGGAGAATTATTGATACCGATTTAATAAGATCAAACCTTAGACGACTTTCTTTTCGGAAGGTATTTATCTACCTAACTTCTATTTACATTTTTTTTGTGTCGGATAGTTGTTTAACAAGCCACGATTTGCTAATTACTTTATTTTCAATCGATTCATATATAGAAATTAGTTCATAGGTATCGTATTTCAATTTCTAATTAATATAAATTTTCTATATTGATAATCCATTATATGCTTGATTTACTCAATAATGTGTTTTAGATTGATGATTTACATCAGCGCCTCACTGTTGTTATTACTCAGTGCATGCTCACCGAACCCACCAGGAGCTATTACCCCTAATGATGTGGTACCCAGTCAAAACTTAATAGATTATCAGCAAATGGAGCTGATCGGGTTTATCCACTTTACCGTAAATACTTTTACGGATAAGGAATGGGGTTATGGTGATGAAAGTCCCGAAATATTTAATCCCAGCCAGTTGGATGTAGAACAATGGGTAAAAACTGCAAAAGCTGCTGGGATGAAGCAGTTGATACTCACGGCAAAACACCACGACGGATTTTGCCTATGGCCTAGTAATTATACAGAACACAGCATTAAAAACAGTCCCTATAAGGCAGGTAAAGGAGATATAGTAAAAGAGTTTGTCATGGCCTGTAAAAAATACGGCTTAAAAGCGGGGCTTTATTTATCCCCATGGGACAGAAATCACAAGGATTATGGGAAGGAATCCTACATCGTTTATTACAAAAACCAATTAGAGGAACTATTGACACAATACGGTGAAATCAATGAAATTTGGTTTGATGGGGCCAATGGAGGCGATGGTTTTTATGGAGGCGCCAACGAAATTCGTAAGATTGACAGAGATACCTATTACGGCTGGCCAAATATCATCTCTTTTGTAAAAAATATTCAACCCAATATCAAAATATTTTCCGACGCTGGTCCAGATGTTCACTGGATCGGTAACGAAAAAGGCTTTGCCGGAAGTACTTTTTGGTCAACCATCAACACAGAAAACCTCACCATAGGTGCCTCCAACACCGAGTACCTAAATACAGGAGACCCCAATGGAAACCAATGGATTGTAGGACAATGCGATGTGTCTATTCGTCCAGGATGGTTTTATCACGCCAGTCAAGACAGTTTGGTAAAAACACCACAACAACTGCTTGATATATATTACAAATCGGTTGGAAGGAACGCCCTTTTACTTCTCAATCTACCCCCAGACAAGAGAGGAGTCATTCACGAAAATGACGTAAAAGCACTTACCGAATTTAAGGCCATTTTAGACGAATCGTTTTCCTTGAACTTAGCAAAAAATCAAAAAGTTTCGGCCAATAGTCAGCGTTACAATCATTCAAAATTCTCCCCACAGAACACGGTTGATCAAGACCCAAAAACCTATTGGGCAACAGAAGATGATATTCTTCCTGCAGACATAGAGGTTGAACTCGTTAAGGAAGAAACCTTTGACCGTATAATGGTACAAGAACCCATTGAATTCGGTCAACGTATCAGTCAATTTGAAATTGATATATTTGATTCTCAACAGTGGAAAAATATATTTAAAGGAACCACTATCGGTTATAAAAGAATACTGAGAATTCCAAAGGTGAAAACAAATAAAATACGGTTGCGAATTACTGCGGCCAACAATACCGTTGCCATCTCAAATTTTGGTCTTTTCAAATCGTCCCCAAATGAAAAATAATAATCCTAAAATCTAAAAAATGAAATTTAAATTACACTATCTATTTGTCCTACTGCTCTCAATTTCTTGCGAAACAGGAAAACGTAGCGGAGATTTTAAAATACTGCCCCAACCTCAGGAATGGAATATCACAGGAAATAGTAAGCTGAATGCTGACGACGTTCAATATTACTACAATGCCACAAACCGTCCACTGCCTCCTGGAAGTGAATTCTTGGATCAGGCATCAGCGACAGAAAACCGAGATAAGGCACAATTAATTTATGCTATTGATAACGAATTGGACCTCAAAGCAGAGGGTTACTTGATGGAAATAGGACAAGATCAAATCCTAATTACAGCCAAAGATCAAGCTGGGTTGCTCTATGGGTTGGCCACCTTAGAACAATTGATGGAAGATGCTGCTGAACAACAGGTAAAACTCCCGTCCTGTAGTATCAAAGATTATCCCCTTCTCGCCTATCGGGCCATTCATTGGGATGTAAAACACCACCGAGAAAAGTTAGAATACTATTATGACTTGTTGGACAAACTAAGAAAATATAAAATCAACGGAATTATCGCAGAATTAGAAGACAAAATAAAATACAAACGTCAGCCCAAGGTGGGTTCTTCAGATGCGCTTACTATGGAAGAATGGCGAAAACTAAGTGACTATGCTATTGAACGTAATATTTCAATCTCGCCATTAGTTCAAGGATTGGGCCATGCCTCCTTCATATTAAAACACGATGAATACAAATCGCTGAGGGACGATCCAAAGAGCGACTGGGCATTTGATCCCCTAAATCCAAAAACCTATGAGGTTCAATACGATTTATATAGAGACGCACTGGAAGCCTTGCCCCATGGAAAATATCTCCATGTCGGTGGTGACGAAGTACAAACAACGGGAAGAAACAGCGGTAAATCGGCCTTAGATTTACAACTACTGTGGTTAAACAAAGTATCTGATTTTGCTGAAAAAGCAGGAAGAACTCCTATTTTTTGGGATGATATGCCACTCAAACATACAGGTGTTTACCGCCCTATGTTTCGCCCTGAAATGAAAAAAACAACAGTGGACAGCTTGTGGAATGCCAATCAACACAAATTAGAAGCTTTTTTACCTCAATTTCCAAAAAACTGTATCTATATGCGATGGAACTATAACAGTCCTGAAGCCTATGGAAACACCAAAGCCATGCAGTGGTTTAGAGACCATGGATTGAAAGTGATGGGGGCCACTGCTGGACAAACCCGTTGGGTTTTAATGCCACAAAAAGAAAGCAACATGAACAACATACGCAGTTTTACTTTAACTTCCATAGCGACAGGTTTGGACGGACTGCTCTTGACACTATGGGACGACGACTCCCCTCATTTTGAGCTGTACAATAGAGGAATTATTGCATTTGCAAATGATACCTGGTCGGGTGATCAACTGAGTAAAAATGAGCTCAAAAAAGCCTATCGACAACGCGAATTTTCTTATCTGGTTGCTGATGAGTCCTTTGCATTCATCGATTCCTTAGAAGGACCCGTAGGAGATTGGAAAAATATTCTTCTCAAAGGAAATAAAAGGAATTATTTAATGCAGATGGAGCAACCCGAAGAAGAAGGGTTAATAAATTTACCCGATCTCCGTACTCCAGGTCAATGGACCATTCAACACAAAGACCGACTCTCCAAAGCCGAAAAAATGATAGAGAGCACCTATGGGATTGACATCAAGATAAAACAAATGCAAAAGCTCGCCAAAAGAAACGACTATACTCTTGAGGTCTATCAACGGGTGAATGAATTGGTGCAATTTACCCCTAAAATCTTGTTGGCGTTAAGACGTTTTGATCAGGCGAAAAATTCCGAGGAACGATTAATTGAAAAAGCTAAAATTATTCAGTTAGAGAAAGATTTTTACCGCATAAGAGACACCCTTGAAATGACCTACTCAAAAACAAGGTTACTTCACAAACCCTTTGACTATATTTTGGATCAGGACTATCACAACCATCTTTCCAACCAGCTACACTCTTTCGACTGGCAGTTTTATCCAGAATTACTCATGATAAAAAAAATGAACAACCAATTAGAGTGGCAAAGGAATAAAATTGATTGATTGATATCAAAACAATTTCAATAGTAATCGGGAAACATTCGAGTTCCATTGGAATGGAAAACAAAAAAAGTTAAGATTTAATCTTTTTGTTTACAGTATGTAATCAGAGGAAACAAAGTTAGACTCATTTGAGTTTAACAAATTTTCCAAGATTTCATTGTTGTAAGGATTGTTTTTAGAAGCGACAAACGACCTTATTGAGAAGGATCTCAGAGCATCATATACACTGAGAGTACTTACCGCCGAGTTTTTTCTTCCAGTAAAAGGGTAAACATCTGGTCCTCGCTGGCAAGCGCTGTTAAGGTTAACACGGCACACCAAGTTGGCCATGATATCGATAAGCGGACCAATTTTTCTTACATCTCTACCGAACAAACTTACCTGTTGGCCATAGTCAGATGCAGCCATGGCATCAAGTGGTTCATTGATGTCCTTATAAGAAATCACTGGTACAACGGGACCAAATTGCTCTTCGTGGTACAAATCCATCGAATCATCAACTGGGTACATCACTGCAGGGTAGGTGTAGTTTTCTGTCATTTCACCCCCTTTTTTGTTCATGATTTTAGCGCCTTTTGCGATGGCATCGTCAATAAGATCTTTAATATATTGCGGCTTGTTAGGCTCCGGAAGGGGGGTCAGAAATGCATCTTTTTCCCAAGGCAATCCATATTTGAGATTATCCACAGCCTCAGAGAACTTCTTATTAAATTCATCGATTATTGACTCGTGAACATATAAAACTTTAAGTGCGGTACACCGCTGTCCGTTATAGGAAAGCGATCCAGAGATACATTCTTTAACGGTATTATCTAAGTCGGCATCTGGAAGCACAACTGCTGGGTTTTTAGCCTCTAATCCCAAAACAAGTCGTAAGCGATTCTTATTGGGGTGTTCATCTTGAAGCGCGACCGCAGAAGAGCTGTGACCTATGAGGGCCAGTACATCTACATGTCCAGTTTTCATGATGGGTTGTGCTATTTTTCTTCCCCTACCAAAAAGAATATTAACCACACCAGGAGGAAAACATTCTTGGAAAGCTTTCAGCAGTGGGGTAATCAAAAGAACTCCGTGTTTTGCAGGCTTAAAAACTGCTGTATTTCCCATCACAATTGCTGGGATCAAAAGACAAAAAGTCTCATTTAAAGGGTAATTGTAGGGTCCTAAACACAATACAACCCCAAGGGGGCTTCTTCTGATGTGGGCGTGAATATCACCCTCTTTTTCAAACTTAGCGCTTTTCTGATCTAACTTTTTGTAAGCATTGATGGTGTCGTAGATATAGTCGACGGTTCGGTCAAACTCTTTCTCGGAATCCGCAAGTGTTTTTCCGATTTCCCACATCAGTAATTTGACTATTTCCTCACGGTGTAATTTCATTTTGTCCGCAAAACGCTCCAAGCAGGTCAACCTCTCTCTGACACGCATGGTTGGCCATTGACCTTTACCTCTATCAAACGCTCTTTTTGCTGATTCTAATGCTTCTAATGCTGGAGCAGACTCCATATCGGGAACAGACCCCAATAAGGTGGGTACCATTTCTCCTTTTTTGTTCTCTGTTCTTATGGTAGAATAGACTTCTGCCATCTTGCCATTCCAAGTCTTTAATTCACCATCTACAAGGTATTGATTGAAGGTGGTTAATTTAGGCCTGTAGGCCTCAGGAATTTCTGAAGTATTGAGTGTTTGTGTTGAAGGTTCAGTCAAAACAGTGGTCATCGTGTATGTTTTGTTTTATGATTTTAATACAAAGTTAAACAATTTTTGCCACCCAAACTCATTAATTTGAGCAGAAGAATCGGAAATAACTTTAAATTAACCTTAGGTTATGAATTATAACGGGCTCTTTCCTTAAACAATCTTTTTCATTGCAGTCATAGACGCTCTCAATTCATAACCTACCATCTCAACGGGGTGAAAACGAATGATCTCATTGATATCGATCAACTGTCGGTTATCAACACCGGTGTCATTTGATGAGCCAAAGGACTTACCAATGACATCGGTATCAATATCTTTCATAAAGTCCTCCAATAAGGGCTTAGCAGCATGGTCAAATAAATAACACCCATACTCAGCGGTATCAGAAATGACACGATTCATTTCATATAATTTTTTACGCGCAATGGTATTGGCAATAAGAGGTGTTTCGTGCAAAGACTCGTAGTATGCGGATTCTTCTTTTATCCCTGAGGCAACCATGGTATCAAAAGCCAATTCCACCCCTGCACGCACAAAGGCCACCATCAATACACCGTGATCAAAGTATTCTTGCTCGGTGATATCTCGGTCGGTATTGCTTGTTTTTTCAAAAGCGGTTTCTCCTGTTGCTGCACGCCACTCTAGCAGGTTTTTATCATCATTCGCCCAGTCCTCCATCATCGTTTTTGAGAAGTGACCCGACATAATATCATCCATGTGTTTTTGAAACAATGGTGTGAGTATTTCCTTTAAAGTTTCTGATAATTCAAAAGCTTTAATTTTAGCGGGGTTGGATAATCGATCCATCATATTGGTAATTCCGCCGTGCTTGAGCGCCTCTGTTATGGTCTCCCATCCGTGCTGAATTAACTTGGCTGCATAGCCCGCTTCGATTCCTTTTTCAACCATTTTGTCGAAGCAAAGAATAGAACCGGTTTGCAATACACCACAAAGAATGGTTTGTTCTCCCATTAAATCCGATTTTACTTCGGCGACAAATGAAGATTCTAAAACACCCGCGCGGTGACCTCCTGTTGCAACAGCATAGGCCTTGGCGTAGTCCAATCCATGACCCTGTGGGTCATTTTCTGGGTGAACTGCGATCAAAGTAGGAACGCCAAAACCTCTTAAATACTCCTCTCTTACTTCAGAACCAGGGCACTTAGGAGCCACCATGATTACGGTGAGATCCTTGCGGATGGTCATTCCCTCCTCAACAATATTGAACCCATGGGAATAGGATAAGGTGGCCCCATTTTTCATTAATGGAACAACCACTTCAATGACAGAGGAGTGGTTTTTGTCCGGTGTCAAATTAACAACTACATCAGCGGTAGGGATCATGTCTTCATAGTTACCGACATTGAAATTGTGATCAACAGCATTTTGGTAGGAGGCACGTTTCTGGTCAATGGCTCCTTGTCTAAGTGCATAACTGATATCGAGTCCCGAATCGCGCATGTTGAGCCCTTGATTCAGTCCTTGCGCACCACAACCCACAATAACGATTTTTTTTCCTTTTAAGGCAGCGATGCCGTCTTCGAACTCGGACTGATCCATAAAACGGCATTGTCCCAGCTGATCTAATTTTTCTGCTAATGAAAGTTGATTAAAGTAATTGGCCATTATAAAAATGAGTTTTAATTAATTATTTGTTTTAAATTGTTTTAATATTTCACTGATGCCCATCTTGGATTTGGAGACCGATATTCTACCTGAACGAACAAATTGAAGCAATCCAAAAGGAGCTAAATCATGATACAAACGGTCTGTTTCGTTTCTAAATCCTGTTTTTTCAATGACAAAATATTCTGGTGAAACCGTCACAATATTGGCATGGCTGTCTTTGATGATATTCTGAATGTGTCTTTCCTCAAACAAAGCGCTCGATTTTACTTTGTAAAGCGCACTTTCTTGAAAAATAGTTTCCTCATCGGTATGATAGTAAGCTTTGATAACATCCACTTGCTTTTCGATCTGTTTGATGAGTTTTTTTACTTTGTCTTCTTCTACATTGACAATAATGATAAATCTGAAAACATCTTTAATTTCAGACTGAGATGTGGTCAGACTTTCAATATTAATGTGGCGTTTTAGGAAAATTGCAGAAATGCGGTTCAGTAAGCCAACGTTGTTCTCCGAATAGATGGAAATGGTGTATGATGTTTTATCCATGATAGGTTGCGATTATTTTAGACGGATATCAGAAACAGAGGCGCCTGTTGGAATCATGGGAAAAACATTGTCTTCTTTTTCCACACGGACCTCCAAAAAGTAGGGTTTGTCAGAAGCAATCATTTCCGCTACAGCAGCATCTAAATCATCTCTTTTATCCACTTTCTTGGCGTCTAAATAATACCCTTTTGCAATAGTAATAAAATCCGGATTCACCATTTCTGTGGAGGCATAGCGTTTGTCAAAAAACAATTGTTGCCATTGGCGTACCATTCCCAAAAACTCGTTGTTTAAAACCACAATTTTCACGGCGGCTTGGGTTTGGAAAATAGTTCCCAATTCCTGTATGGTCATTTGGTACCCTCCATCTCCAATCACAGCGACAACTTCTCGCTCTGGAGCGCCCATTTTTGCTCCCAGCGCAGCGGGCAGCGCAAAGCCCATGGTCCCGAGTCCTCCCGAGGTTACATTACTTCTGGAACGTACAAAATCTGTATACCTACAAGCCACCATCTGATGCTGACCTACGTCAGTCACCAAAACGGCATCTCCCTGAGTATGTTTATTGATAGCCGCAATTACTTCTCCCATGGACAATCCTTCTTTATCGGGCCGTAGATCTTTATCGATCACTTCTTTCACCTCTACTTTCATCAACTCGTGAAAGCGCTCCAACCATAGGCTGTGTGATTTCTTTTCAACGAGCGGAAGCAGGGCCGTTAAGCTCTCCCTACAATTTCCCAAAATAGGAACATCGGCGGTTACGTTTTTATTAATTTCTGCGGGGTCAATTTCAAAATGAATGATTTTGGCCTGTTTGGCGTAAGTATTTAGATCTCCAGTAACGCGATCATCAAAACGCATACCTATGGCAATCAGTAAATCACACTCGTTGGTCAGCAAATTGGGACCATAGTTTCCATGCATACCTACCATCCCCACATTGAGTGGATGAGCAGTGGGCAAAGCCGAAAGCCCAAGTATGGTCCAGGCCGCAGGAATACCAGTCTTCTCCACAAAATCTTTAAATTCATTTTCTGCGGCACCGAGGATTACCCCTTGCCCCCATACAATAAATGGTTTCTTGGCTTGGTTGATCATTGCTGCTGCTTTTTCAACAGACTCATGGTCCAAGACTGGAACAGGCTGATAACTCCTGACACCAGTACATTTCTGATATTTAAAATCAAAATTATCAAACTGAGCGTCCTTGGTAATATCAATCAAAACTGGTCCAGGTCTCCCCGATCTGGCAATGTAAAAAGCCTTGGCGAAAATCTCAGGAATTTCTGAAGCCTTCGTGATTTGATAATTCCATTTGGTTACCGGGGTTGAAATTCCAATGATATCGGTTTCTTGGAATGCATCTGAACCCAAAAGGTGAGAGCCAACTTGACCAGTGATACAAACCATGGGGGTGGAATCTATCTGGGCATCTGCAATTCCTGTGACGAGATTGGTCGCCCCAGGTCCTGAGGTAGCGATGGCCACGCCCACTTTTCCAGAAGTTCTGGCATAACCCTGCGCAGCGTGGGTCGCCCCCTGCTCATGCCGGGTTAACACGTGATTTAATTGGTCTTGAAATTTGTACAATTCATCGTAAACGGGCATAATTGCACCTCCAGGGTATCCGTAGATCAAATCTACGCCCTCGGCCAAAAGACATCTAATCACTGCTTCTGCACCCGATATCTTTATGCTTTCACTTTTTACCTCTTGCAAGGCGATTTGTTCCTTTGTTCTCATAGTCAATCATCGGTCACACAGCCCTTGGAGGCAGTGGACACACTTTTAATATATTTATACAAAACTCCTTTTGAAAACTTGTAAGCAGGTTGTACCCAATTCTTTTTTCTACTCTCAATTTCTGTATCACTTAGGGCAACACTCAGAGTATTGGTCTCAGCATCGATGGTAATTACGTCCCCATCTTGCAGCAATCCTATGGTACCTCCCTCTTGGGCCTCAGGGACAATATGTCCCACCACAAAACCATGGGTTCCTCCCGAAAATCTTCCGTCGGTGATCAGTGCAACATTTTTTCCGAGTCCAGCTCCCATTATAGCAGCAGTAGGCTTTAACATTTCTGGCATACCAGGTCCCCCTTTGGGACCTTCATAACGAATAACAACCACGTCGCCTTTTTTTACTTTTCCCTCACCGATTCCTTGATTGGCAGCATATTCCCCATCAAACACTCGGGCAGGACCAACAAATTTTAACCCCTCTTTGCCAGTTATCTTAGCCACGGAACCCCCCGAAGCTAAGTTGCCCTTGAGAATCCTGATGTGTCCCGTTGGCTTGATTGGTTTATCTAAAGGTCTTATTAAATCTTGACCTTCTTTCAAAGGAGCAACATCGGATAAATTCTCTGCCAGTGTTTTTCCTGTAATGGTCATACAATCTCCGTGAAGCATATCGTTTTCCAACATAAATTTCAAGACCGCAGGAATACCTCCTACAGCATGCAAGTCTTTCATCAGGTATTTACCACTGGGTTTAAGATCGGCGAGGAATGGAGTGGTGTCGCTAATTTTTTGAAAATCGTCAATCGACAAAGGAATATCAGCAGCATGAGCAATGGCCAAAAAGTGTAAAACAGCGTTGGTGGATCCACCCAAAACAGCGATGAGTCGCAGAGCATTTTCCAACGATTTTTTGGTAACGATGTCTAAAGGTTTGAGATCCTTTTCTATGAGCTGTCTCATGGCAACGCCTACGGCCTTGCAGTCCGCTATCTTTTCCTTGCTTACCGCAGGATTTGAAGAACTATAGGGCAAAGACATTCCCAATACCTCAATGGCGGAAGCCATGGTATTGGCGGTGTACATACCACCACAAGCACCTGCCCCAGGGCAAGCATTTTTTATTACTTTTTTGTATTCCTTTTCGTCAATTTTTCCAGCTACTTTTTCGCCCCAAGCTTCAAAAGCGGATACCACATCCAACTCTTTGTCTAAGACGCACCCAGAGGCAATGGTCCCGCCATAGACCAGAATACCGGGACGGTTTAGGCGAAGCATGCCCATCAAAGCACCTGGCATATTTTTATCGCAACCGACTACAGTCACCACACCATCATAGGACATGGCCTGAACTACCGTCTCAACGGAATCTGCGATTACATCTCTGGAGGGCAATGAAAAACGCATCCCCGGCGTTCCCATAGAAATTCCGTCACTGACCCCAATCGTATTGAAAATCAATCCCAGCATGTCGTGCGGTGCAATACCCTCTTTGACGTGAACAGACAGATCATTGAGATGCATATTGCAAGGGTTTCCCTCATATCCAGTACTGGCAATGCCAATAAGCGGTTTTTCAAAATCCGCATCGGTCATACCTATGGCGTGAAGCATAGCTTGTGCAGCAGGTTGCGTGGGATCTTGTGTTACCCTTTTACTGAATTTATTTAAGGACATAATTTTATTTTAATGCTAATTTAAAGCCTATCATAAGTAAGCCTGCTTTTTTCTTTATTTATGACACAATACCCAAATGAATTTAAATTAATGTAATCCAATGTATATCAATTAATTAACAATTATCTATTAATATACTCAAATGAATAAAAATTACATAGAATTCAAATAAAACTATCTTTGTTGTGACAAGGCCTCAAAAATACCAAACAATGCAAAACAAAAAGGTTATTTCCACCGAAAAATTGTATGACGCGCAAAAATCATTTTTTGCCAGTCAAAAAACACTTTCAACCGCCTTCAGAATCCAAAAATTAAGGGGCTTAAAAAATGAAATTAACAAGCGTGAAAAGGACATTTACAAAGCCTTGTATTTGGATTTGAGAAAATCGGGTTTTGAAGCCATGACCTCAGAAACTGTCTTGGTGGAAAAGGAAATTGCTCAAATGATAAAAATGCTGCCGCTGTGGAATCGTCCGCAACGGGTAAAAAGCAGCTTAATAAATTTTCCCTCCAGAGACTACATCATTCCCGAACCTTATGGCAACACCCTCATCATCAGTCCTTGGAATTATCCCTTTCAACTGGCGCTAACTCCTTTGGTGGGTGCCATAGCTGCTGGAAACACTGCAATTTTAAAACCCTCTGAGTTTGCCCCACACACAGGAAAAATTATCAAAGAGATAATATCGGCTGTTTTTGATCATGAACACGTAGCAGTAATAGAGGGAGATGCTAAAGTTGCTACAGAATTGCTGAAGAGAAAGTGGGATAATATCATGTTTACTGGAAGTACTTCCGTAGGAAAAATAGTAGCCAAGGCTGCTGCCGAGCACCTCACCCCTACTACCTTAGAATTGGGTGGCAAAAGCCCCTGTATCATCGATGATTCCGCGCCAATTGTAATCACCGCCAAAAGATTGATATGGGGGAAATTTCTCAACTGTGGGCAAACTTGTATTGCCCCAGACTATGTTATGGTCCACGAAAAAATAAAGGATAGACTTACCCGAGAATTGATCTTTCAAATCGAAAAATCTTTTGGAAAGAACCCACAAGAGTCCAGCGACTACGGTCGTATGATCCACAAAAAACATTTCGAAAAACTCAAATCCTCACTTAAAGACCAAAAGGTAATTTACGGGGGTGCTACCGATGATAAAGATTTATTCTTTGGACCGACAATCGTGGAAAACCCTGACCTAAACAGCAACCTCATGCAGGAAGAAATTTTTGGACCCATACTGCCCATCATAACCTACAGCAAGGAAAATGAAATTCACAAGGTCATGGAAAACCGGGAGCGCCCCCTGGCTTTTTATGTTTTTTCCAAAAGAAAAAAATTCATCAATCAGCTTTTTCAAAGGTATTCATTTGGAGGTGGGGTAGCCAACGATTCCATCATTCAATTTGCCAACGACAACCTGCCCTTCGGAGGTGTTGGACACAGTGGTATGGGGGCTTATCACGGAAAATACAGTTTTAAAAACTTTTCTCACGAAAAACCTGTGATCAAGCGGTCTTTTTGGTTTGACCTACCCGGACGCTACGCACCATATCCAAAGTCCCTATCTTTGCTAAAATTATTATTAAAGAATCTTTAATGTCAGAAAAAAAGGTCAGCGAAGCCATCTCCTATCGCCGTTCGGTACGCATTTTTGATGCGGACAAAGAAATAGATCCCCAGGTGGTAAAAAGTTGTATCACTCAAGCCACTCTTGCCCCCAACAGCAGCAATCTTCAGCTGTGGGAGTTTTATCACATTACCTCCGATGCCAGTCTCAAAGAAATAGCTGCTGCCTGTTTTAATCAGCCCGCTGCCCGAACCGCCAAGCAATTGGTTATTCCTGTGGTCAGAAAAGATTTATGGAAAAAAAGAATCGCTTCCAATGTCGCCTTTATCAAATCGGAACAAAAAAATTCTGAAGAGCAAGAAGCAAAAAAAACCAAAGGTGCCATCGACTACTATCAAAAAATACTTCCTAAGATTTATGGAATAGGAAACCTCCGCGGATGGATCAACCATTTCACCACGCTGTTAAAGGGAGTAAACAAAGTTGTTTACCGACAAGTAAAAAAATCAGACATGAGGGTTGTGGCCCACAAAAGTACGGCCTTGGCCGCACAAAATTTTCTGATAAGTATGGCCGGTCGGGGTTATGATACTTGTACCATGGAGGGATTTGATTCCCTCAGGGTAAAAAAGATTCTAGACCTACCCCCAGCCACTGAAATCAGCATGATCATTGGCTGTGGCATCAGAACGGAAAAAGGAATCTACGGACCCCAATTCCGTGTTCCTTTTGATGAAGTTTATTTTGAAAAGTAAATAAACTTCTCACTACCCCAACCATCCCTCTCGGTCTAAGCTGCGGTATTGAATGGCTTCGGCAATATGATCTGAAGTTATATTTTCTCGACCGGCTAAGTCCGCCAGTGTTCGCGATACTTTCAAGATTCGATCATAGGCCCGTGCAGAAAGGGACAAGCGTTCCATCGCAGATTTTAGCAATTGGAATGAATCGGGTTCCAAGGGACAATATTTCCTGATTTGTCTGCTGCTCATCTGAGCGTTGTAATGAACGGCTTTCGAGTTTATAAATCTCCGTGTCTGAATTTCCCGAGCCGTCTTTACCCTATCGCGAATCGCTGCTGAGGATTCACTGGGGCGGGTGTCCGAGAGCTTTTCAAAGGGAACGGGGGCTACCTCCACGTGCAAATCGATTCGATCCAACAAGGGGCCAGATATCTTACTCAAATAGCGCTGCATTTCAAATGGAGTGACCGAAGACATGCCATTGCCCTCATTAAAATAACCCGAGGGACTGGGGTTCATGCTGGCCACCAGCATAAATGAAGCAGGGTAGGTCACCGTGAATTTGGCCCTTGAAATCGTGACCTCTCTGTTCTCTAGGGGCTGGCGCATCACTTCCAACACCGTTCTTTTAAACTCTGGGAGCTCATCTAAAAAAAGAACCCCATTGTGGGCCATTGAAATCTCACCCGGTTGGGGATATTGCCCCCCACCCACCAGGGCAACATCAGAAATAGTATGGTGCGGGGAACGAAAGGGTCGAATACCGATCAATCCCTTACTTTTTATCTTGCCCATCACAGAGTGAATTTTTGTGGTCTCCAATGCTTCCTGCAAGGTCATGGGAGGTAAAATAGAAGGGAGTCGTTTGGCCAACATTGTCTTCCCTGCCCCAGGAGGACCGATCAGAATGATATTGTGTCCTCCTGCTGCGGCAATTTCCATACAGCGTTTGATAGTTTCCTGACCTTTAACATCAGAAAAATCGTGTTCCGGGTATTTTAGTTGTTGTTCAAATGCCTTTCGGGTATCAACACGGGTAGGGGAAAAAGTTTCTTTTCCTTCCATAAGTGCAACAACATCGGTGATACAATCCATCCCAAAAACATCTATACCCTTTTCAATTGCGGCTTCCTGTTCATTTTCCTTGGGTAGAATAATTCCCTTAAAACCGTCTTTAAGGGCCTGGATGGCAATGGGCAGGGCACCTTTAATGGGCCTAATTCCGCCGTCCAAAGCCAGCTCTCCCATCATCACATATTTGTCAATTTCGGGCGCTTGGATCTGGCCCGATGCTGTCAAAATCCCAATGGTCAATGGAAGGTCGTAGGCAGAGCCTTCTTTACGAAGATCAGCAGGAGCCATGTTCAATGTGATTTTTTTTCCCGGCAGTTTATAGCCAGTATTTTTTAATGCCGCGGCAATTCTAAAATTACTCTCTCTAACAGCGTTGTCGGGTAATCCCACCAAGTGATATCCTATTCCCTGGTCAATGTTGACCTCAATGGTGATTTTCTGTGCATCCACACCAAAGACGGCGCTGCCATAAACTGAAACGAGCATAAGTAGGTATTTTGAACAATATAATAAAACCATTATTTAAATAAAACGATGACTGCCCATTATTGGTCCAGTCACTGAAATAAAATTTCTCAAGGGTTAAGAAATAATGCCTTAATTTAGTAGAATATGCGACCCTATATATTATCAGAATGCAGCTGGAAGGCGCTAAAAACGGAAAGGTTTGATTTGGCTGTACTGCCTTGGGGTGCAACCGAAGCCCACAATTATCATTTGCCCTATGGTACCGATGTGTACGAGGCCGACACCATTGCGGAAGTTGCTGGTAAAAAAGCATGGGAAAAAGGAGCCAAAGTAGTCGTGCTGCCCACCATTCCTTTTGGCGTCAACACAGGGCAAACCGACATCTATCTGGACATCAACATGAATCCCTCCACCCAATTGGCGGTTTTAAAGGATATTCTTACCGTCCTCAACCGCCAAGGGATCCATAAATTCCTGATTCTCAACAGCCATGGGGGTAACGATTTTAAAACCTTACTCCGAGAATTGGGACTGAATTTTCCGAAAATGTTTTTAAGTTCCTGTAATTGGTTTCAAGCTTTGGATAAATCAAAATATTTTGAAGAAGATGGTGACCACGCTGATGAGATGGAAACCAGTATTATGATGCACATCAAACCCCATTTGGTGTTACCACTGTCTGAGGCAGGTTCGGGAAAAGAAAAGAAAAATACCATTAAAGGATTTCAGGAAAAATGGGCCTGGACAGAACGAAAATGGTCTCTGGTGACAGAAGATACTGGGGTGGGAAACCCAAAAAAATCAAGTGCTGTAAAAGGCAAAATGTTTTTTGAAGATGTTACTGAAAAAATAAGTGAATTGATCCAAGACCTCTGCAAAGCCAATATTGACCAATTGTATCAATAGAAGTTAAGCTAAGTAGATCAAAGTTTTTGGAATTTCTCAAAAAGCGTAGCCCTTTGGGGCTTGTTTATTTTCCTTATGACTTTTTAAGCCTGATTCCAACCACGCCCGATAAGTGGAGGTATCGGTATATTGTATGGGGCTGTTGAGGAGGGTTCCATCTGCAGACATCAGCACATAAAAAGGCTGGGATGCAGCGCTGAAGTTGATTCGCTGAAAAGTCGCCCATTTTTCTCCCACCGTTGCTATGGTTTTGACCCTACCGTTGGGGTATTGAAAATCAAACTGATCCCGCTCAGGGAGTTTTTGCCGATCGTCTACATACAGAGATATGATCACAAATTCTTCATTCAACAAACGATATACCTGCCCCTGTGACCAAACATTTTCTTCCATTTTTCTGCAATTCACACAGGCCCAGCCCGTAAAGTCTAACAAAATGGGTTTATCGTTGGCCTCAGCATAGGCCCTGCCTTGCTCATAATCTTTAAAACAATTCAATCCCAAGGGGCAATCGGAATCGGTGGGGTAAACACTGTAAAAAACAGGGGGAGGAAAACCGCTCAAATGGGTCAGTTTTCCTGTTTGATCTTTACCTAAACCGGGAATAAGGTAAATGATAAATCCAAATACCAAAAGGGTAAAAAAGCGCTGTAGTTTGGAAATTTTCGCCCCTTTGATGTCGTGTGGGAAACGCAACCATCCCATCAAATAGACAAAAAGCAGCAGGGCGATCAACAGCCATATCCCAATAAAAATCTCTCGTTTTAGTATTCCCCAATGGCCAACCAAATCGGCATTAGACAAGAATTTTAAGGCCAATGCCAACTCTAAAAAACCCAAGGTCACTTTTACTTTTGTCATCCAACCCCCAGACTTGGGAATAGATTTGAGCGCATTGGGAAAAAATGCCAATAGTCCAAAGGGCAAAGCCAGGGCAAAACCAAAACCAGCCATTCCCACCGTAAGCTGTGTGGCTCCTCCATCAGAAGAAAGGGAACCTGCAAGAAGGGATCCCAAAATAGGGCCTGTACAGGAAAATGAAACGATCGCGAGGGTGAGCGCCATAAAAAATATTCCCAGCACTCCTCCCCCCGAAGCGGCGGTGTCAGAACGGTTCCCCCAATTGCTGGGCAGTGTTAATTCAAAATATCCAAAAAAAGAAAAAGCAAAAAACACAAAAACTCCAAAAAAGAAGAGGTTCATGATGATATTGGTGGACAGTGTATTCAAAATCTGGGGATCTAAAGCATCAATAAAGTGAAATGGCAGACTTAACAGTACATAGATTAAAAGAATAAAAAAGGCATAAAGCAAAGCCCTCCCGACTCCTTTTCTTTTACTTCCACTCTGCTTTAGAAAAAAGGAAACTGTGAGCGGAATCATCGGAAAAACACAAGGGGTTAACAAAGCCACCAGCCCTCCAATAAAACCTAATAAAAACAAATTCAAAAAGGGGTTTCCTTCTTTTTCCTCCGTAATTTTTTTCAGTAGTTCCTTGTTCTTAATAGGTAAGTTTAAGGCTTCTGATTGCGCCCTGCTTCTTTGATCCACTGTTTTTTCTTCGAGTACAAGCTGGCTCGGATCTAAAACAAACTGAAAGGGTTCATTTCTAAAAATACAGAGCTTGTCATCGCAAGCCTGATAACTGATCTCCCCCTTTATTATACCCAAATCTGGCTGCAGCAAGCGAATTTTCTGCTGGAAGGTGGCCGTCCCATCAAACCAGGATAAGTCCATATCAAAAATGGGGTCATAGGCAGAGACCACAGCACTTTGTTCGACTTTTCCCAATAGCGCATAGCGGTCTTGAATGCCCTCAAAAATAAATTCTGTAGGCAAAGGTCCGTCCTTGGGAAGGTCCTGGGAATACAAATGCCATTTATCGATGATGTCTGCTTTAAACATCAAAAGGTATTCAGTATCAGAAATCTTCTGAAAATCGGTTGACCAAGTCACCGGTTCCTGAGCTTGTAGAAACAACAAACCAAAAAAGAATAGAAAAATTAATTTTTTAATCATTCAATTTAATTAACCATATGTTATCCGATTTGGCATCTGCCAAAAATCGTGCGTCAGCTCGTTTGCCGATTACCCATACCACATCATCGCTGGAACACAACAGCCATTGGGATTCTTTTTCCAAAAGAGAAAATTTTTCGTCTTTAAAATATTTACTCAACTTCTTTTTTCCATCCATGCCATAAGGATAAAAATAATCACTTTGCTTCCATTTCCTTATGTAAAGGGGAAATTTTAACTTGGATTTATCTAAAAACAACTTTTTAGGCCCCTTGTCTAATACGGTTTTCTCATTGCTAAAAATAAGGGGGATTGGATGATCTATTTTGTTAAAATCAGCATTGATCACATGGGTTTTATCATCCTTAGAGATGTTTTCTGTCAAGAGAAAACAATCCCTGTCTTTTACCAAACGGTGGGTTTTAGAAAAAAGCTGCTTCCCACTTTGTGCCTGCATCAACTGATGAAGATCGGTAATATTATTAAAGCCATAGGGAGCAAAAAGTGAGTGTAAGTAATAGTCTAAAGCCTTGAGCTCCAAAAGGGAGGAGTTAGTTATTTTAATTCCATTGGCTGAGGAAATAAAATTTTTACGTTTGAAATCCACTACTAAGTTGTCCAATAAATCCTGCGCCAAACCGAGATAATAGAGTGTTTTCTTAAAGTTTTCATCAAAACTCCGACCCTGTTTTTTCCACAAAGGAATGACTTCGTGGCGCAGTGCATTTCTCAAATAGTCGGTTTTCGCATTGGAACTATCCTCCCTCCATTGAATGCTGTTTTCATCAGCGTATTTTTGAATTTCATTCCTGTTAAAAGGCAATAGAGGACGTAGGATTTTTCCTATTTCCTCAGGAATTCCCAACAAACCTTTTAGTCCAGAACCCCGCATACTATTAATCATAAAAGTCTCTAAGGAGTCGTCCCCATGGTGGCCCACCAATATATGGTCGTAACCATAATCTTCTGAAAGCTCCGAAAACCAACAGTACCTCAATTCTCTCGCTGCCATTTGGATAGATATTTTATTCTCTTCTGCATAGGCTTCTGTTTCAAACGTTTTGATGTGGCATCGAAGGTCATGCACTTGGGCCAGGTTTTTTATCCACCCAGCATCCTGGTCGCTGGTGTCGCCCCTCAATTGAAAATTTGAATGGGCAAGCGCTGGTTTCAATCCCGCTCTCAAGCATAGGTTTAACAACACACAACTGTCAATACCACCGCTAATGGCCAGCAAAACTGATTTACCCATAAGCTCAGGGAAGTTCACCGACAAATGCTTTTGAAACTTTTGAAACATAAGCAAAATTAAGGATTTTAGGAGTAGTCCAATAGCGGTTGGTAACAGAAGTGTCATACAAATTTTGTCTAAAAAAAATAAAATTCAGATATTTGCATTTCAAATGAAAGATGCAACGACATATATTCTTGGGAGCGCCACCGCATATCGCCCGGCTCCATCACGTCCACGCCGCCCCTAGCGGGTACATTTCTCTGTTTGAGACTTCGGTGCGTCCAGTCTCCTTTTTTGATCTACCAACCTCATTTTTCAATAAAATAAAACCTTGTCAATAATGGACTTGATTATTGCCAATTCTAAACATGTTATTTACGCTCAGGCCATCAGTGCTTGCATAGGCGAATCCGCCAAGATGCGCGGTACAGGTATTGCCCGAAGAAGTCCTGAATACATCAGTAAAAAAATGGAAGTCGGTAATGCAGTGATAGCAATAGAAAACAATGAATTTGCTGGCTTTTGTTATATCGAGGTATGGGGACATGGAAAATATGTTGCCCATTCGGGTCTTATTGTTTCCCCAGAACACAGGGGCAAAGGACTCGCAAAAGAAATCAAACAAAAAGTATTTGACCTCTCCTTGGAAAAATTTCCCGATGCTAAAATATTTGGAATTACCACAGGAAAGGCCGTGATGAAAATTAATTTTGAACTAGGTTACAAACCCGTACCTTTTTCTGAGTTGACCAACGATCCTGAGTTTTGGAAAGGTTGTCAGACTTGTAAAAACTATGATGTACTGACCCGAACAGAGAGAAGTATGTGTCTTTGCACTGGAATGTTACATGACCCCAAAGAATCGTAAATTTATAAAATAATAAAATGAAAAATAATAAATTAGTATTGGCCTACAGTGGCGGTTTGGACACCTCCTATTGCTTGATGAAGCTGTCCAAAAAAGGCTACGAGGTACATGCCATCAGTATTAACACCGGGGGGTTCGACAATGCTGGAATCGCAGAGATGAAAGCCAAAGCACTTCAGATGGGGGCGCACACCTATAAGTCGGTGGATGCGCTGGACACTTTTTACGATAAAGTTGTTAAATATTTGGTATTTGGTAATGTATTAAAAAACAATACTTACCCCCTCTCTGTGAGTGCTGAAAGAATTATTCAAGCCATGGAAATTGTAGCCTATGCTAAGGAAATCGGAGCTGGCGCCATCGCACACGGGAGTACCGGAGCGGGCAATGATCAGGTTAGGTTCGATTTGATTTTTCAAGTAATGGCGCCCGAAATTGAGATCATCACTCCCATCCGAGACCAGCAATTATCTCGGGCTGAAGAAATTGAATACTTGAAAGAGAACGGTGTGGATCTGTCATGGGAAAAAGCACAATACTCTATTAACCAGGGTTTATGGGGAACCAGTGTAGGTGGAAAAGAGACACTTACTTCCAAAGACAGTCTCCCCGAATCTGCCTATCCCTCCCAAGTGGAAGAGGAATCACCAGCGCAAATAAGCCTCCAATTTAACAAAGGTGAATTGACAGGTATCAATGGTATCATCGACGAGCCAGTCAATAACATCAATAAACTGCAAGCGCAAGTAAAAAAATATGGTATCGGAAGGGACATTCATGTTGGCGATACCATAATAGGTATAAAAGGAAGGGTTGGTTTTGAGGCTGCTGCCCCGCTTTTGATCATCAAGGCGCACCACCTACTGGAAAAACACACCTTGAGTAAATGGCAACAGTTTCAAAAAGAACAGCTGGGTAATTTCTATGGCATGCTGCTTCACGAGGGGCAATATCTAGATCCTGTTTTAAGAGATTTGGAAGCCTTTCTTCTCAGCAGTCAAGAAACAGTAAGTGGAACCGTGTTTATAAGCCTACATCCCTACCGATTTGAACTCAATGGAATTGAATCAGAACACGATCTGATGAACGCTGCCTTTGGTAGCTATGGTGAGCTAAATAAAGGCTGGACTGCAGAAGATGCAAAAGGCTTTATAAAGCTGTTGTCCAATCAGAATAAAATTTACCAATTCGTAAATAAAAAACAATGAAAAAAGTAGGCATCATAGGTGGATCGGGATATACCGGAGGCGAATTGATAAGGTTGGTACTACATCACCCTGCCTTAGCACTGGATTTTGTGTACAGCACTACCCGACCTGGAACTCCCTTGCACCACACCCACGCCGATTTATTAGGAGCTGAAGCTCCCAATTTCACTTCAGACATCAATCCGGAAGTAGACGTTGTTTTTTTGTGTGTAGGGCATGGCAAATCCGTAACTTTTTTGGATCAAAATCAATTCTCTGAGAAAACAATTCTCATAGACTTGAGCAATGACTTTCGACTGAGTGCTGACGCGCAGTACCAAAAATATAATTTTGTTTATGGGCTTCCTGAAAATCAAAAGGAGGAAATAGAAAATGCCAATGCCATTGCCAACCCGGGCTGTTTTGCAACGGCCATACAGTTGGCCCTTTTGCCTTTGGCAAAAAATGGAAAAATTACTGCGCCCATCCACGTCAACGCTACCACTGGAAGTACCGGTGCTGGGGTGGGATTGAGTTCTACAGGTCATTTTAGCTGGAGAAACAATAACTTTTCTTGGTACAAGCCTTTTACCCATCAACATTTGGGTGAAATTGAAGAAACATTGGGGAACCCCAAACTGTATTTCTTACCTCAGAGGGGGAATTTCACAAGGGGTATTTTTGCGAGTTGTTACACCCCCTTCGACGGCAGCCTAAAAGATGCAGAAGCGATGTACAAGGATTTTTATAATAGTCATCCTTTTACACACGTATCGGACAAAGAGCTCACCCTCAAACAAGTGGTAAATACCAATCACTGCGCTTTGCATTTACATCAATATGAGGATCAATTGTTGGTGACCTCCGTGATCGATAATCTTTTGAAAGGAGCTTCGGGACAAGCCATTCAGAACTTAAATCTCATGATGGGCTGGGAAGAAGATTTAGGGTTACAACTTAAAGCCAGTGTGTTTTAATAATAAAAATAATATACAATGAAAATAGCGATAATCGGATCGGGAAATTTAGGATTGAGCATTGCCAAGGGATTGGTTTACAACAACACCTATACCTCACTTTACCTGACCAAACGAGACCTTGAAGCCATCAAAAAATGGAAAGAGTATAACAACGTAATCATTACGGATGACAATAAAGAAGCAGTAAAAAATTCAGACATCATTATTTTTACTGTTCAACCCAGTCAATTTGACCATATTTTAGAGGATATCAAAGAAGAGCTTACTGGCAAACATGTATTGATCTCCGCCATTACCGGTTACAGTATTGAGCGAATGGAAAACAAAATAGGGAATCAATACCCCATCATCAGGAGCATGCCCAATACGGCGATTTCTGTGGGGAAATCGATGACCTGTTTGTGCAGTAATGTTGTTGGAGAAAAAAGAATTGCCATTGCTGAAGCCATTTTTAATGGTTTGGGTACCACCATTAAAATTGCAGAAAAACAAATGCAGGCTGCAACGGTGGTCTGTGCCAGTGGAATCGCTTTTTGGATGCGACTCATTAGGGCCACCACCCAAGGTGGGGTTCAAATGGGATTTGACGCCGAGGAATCCATGAGGATGTCGATGCATACCGCCTTGGGTGCCGCCAGTCTTTTGATTGAAACCAACTCCCATCCAGAAACCGAAATAGATCGGGTTACCACCCCACAAGGGTGTACCATTACTGGATTGAACGAAATGGAGCACCAAGGTCTCAGTTCGTCTTTGATCAAAGGGCTGATGGCTTCCTTCGAAAAAATCAATGAAATAAAAATGCAATAATTTAACAGCGCAAAAGGTAATTTAAAAACACATGAAGCTATTTGATGTTTACCCCCTTTACGAAGTATGCCCTGTAAAAGCGAAAGATGTACATGTATATGATGCTGGTGGGACAGAATATTTGGACTTATACGGGGGACACGCTGTTATCTCAGTAGGTCACAGCCATCCCCACTATGTCAACAGAATACAGGAGCAACTCCATAATATTGCCTTCTATTCTAATGCAGTAGAAAACCCATTACAACAGCAATTGGCAGACGAAATAGGGCTCCAATCTTGTTTACATGAATACCAGCTTTTCCTCTGTAGCTCGGGGGCCGAGGCCAACGAAAACGCGCTAAAATTGGCTTCGTTTTACAATGGTAAAAAAAGGGTTGTAGCCTTTAAAAATGCTTTTCATGGAAGAACATCGGCAGCAGTAGCAACCACCGACAACCAAGCGATCAATGCCCCCCTCAACCAACAACAGGAGGTTACATTTATTCCCTTTAACGATGCGGCGGCTTTGGAACAAGAACTCCAGAAAGGTGATGTTTGTGCGGTTATATTTGAACCCATACAAGGGGTCGGAGGGCTTGATATCCCCGAGGACGATTTCGTTTTGGCCATGGAAAAATTGTGTTATCAATACGACACTGCACTCATCGCAGACGAAGTTCAATCTGGCTTTTCCCGATCTGGAACTTTTTTTGCCTTTCAAAAAAACAACATCAAACCCCATGTAATCAGTATGGCCAAGGGAATGGGAAATGGTTTCCCGATTGGGGGCATATTGGTACACCCCGACATAAAACCCAAGTATGGTATGCTCGGTACTACTTTTGGGGGTAACCACCTGGCCTGCACCGCCTCATTGGCCGTTTTAGAAATCCTAAAAAAGGAAAAACTTCAGCTCCACGCCCAAGAGATGGAGGGCTATTTTAGAAGCTGTGCAGAGAAAATCGAAGGGGTGAAAATCAAAGGTAGAGGACTGATGTTGGGCTTGGAATTCGATTATGAAGTCGCCCCACTCAGAAAGAGACTTATCTACGAAAAAAAGATATTTACCGGAGGCAGTAGCAACAAAAACGTGATCAGGATTCTCCCACCATTGACCGTTAAAAAATCTCATTTCGATCAATTTTTTGACGCTTTAGAAGCATTGTTATGAAGCACTTTATCACCTTAGCAGATTTACCCAATTTTGACGCCACCCTGGATCTGGCAATGTCTTTAAAAAAAGACCCAATCCAAATGGACACCATTGGCAGAGGAAAAACTTTGGGTTTATTGTTTTTTAACCCCAGTTTGAGAACCCGATTGAGCACCCAAAAAGCGGCCCAAAATTTGGGGCTGCCCACCATGGTTATGAATTTCAGCCAGGAATCATGGGCCTTGGAGTTTGAGGACGGCACAAAAATGAGTGGTTTGAGGTCAGAACACGTCAGAGAGGCAGCAGCTGTGGTTTCTCAATATTGCGACATGGTCGCCATCAGGGCTTTTGCCACCCTATCGGACAAGGAAAAAGATGAAGCGGAAATCGTTTTAAGAAGTTTTGCTAAATACGCCACTGTACCCATCATTAACATGGAAAGCGCCACCGCACACCCATTACAAGCCTTGGCAGATGCCATCACCATTAAGGAACACCTGCCCAAACACAAACCAAAAGTCGTTTTGACATGGGCACCCCACCCAAAAGCACTTCCACACGCCGTGGGCAATTCTTTTACAAAAATGATGGCGCATATGGAGGCAGACTTTGTTATTGCCCATCCCCAAGGGTATGCTCTTAATCCTGAAATCACTGCTGACGTAAAATGCGTCACCAATCAGGAAGAGGCCCTGGAAGGAGCCGATTTTGTTTACACAAAAAACTGGTGTTCCTATGAACATTACGGGCAAATTTTGAGAACCGATGAAAAATGGATGGTAACCCCCGAAAAAATGGAATTGACCAACAATGGAAAATTCATGCATTGTCTGCCCATCAGAAGAAATATTGTTGCTTCGGATGGGGTGCTCGACAATTCAAACTCATTGGTGATTGAACAATCACACAATAGGATTTATTCTGCCCAAGCCATCCTCACACAATTACTAAAAAATGGATAAGCTGTCAGTCGTTAAAATTGGAGGGAATGTTATTGAGGATGCCACAGCATTGGAGTCCTTCCTCACCGATTTTTCCCATATGACAGGACTAAAAATCTTGGTTCATGGGGGTGGAAAAAAAGCTACTGCGATGGCCCATCAACTTAATGTGCCTGTCAAAATTGTTGACGGAAGAAGGATAACAGATGCCCTAAACCTCGACATTATTACCATGCTTTATGGAGGGAAGATTAACAAAAGTATGGTCGCACAGTTACAATCCATAGACTGCAATGCCTTGGGCATTTCTGGGGCAGATGGTAATGCCATTCAGGCTGTAAAAAGACCTGTCAAAAAAATCGATTACGGTTTTGTTGGGGATATTGTAGCAGTAAATGGGTCATTCTTTGGCCACCTTCTGGCGGAGGGACTTACGCCAGTGTGTTGTGCCATTACCCACGACAAAAAAGGTCAACTGCTCAACACCAATGCCGACACCATAGCAGCAACCATTGCAAAAACAATGTCAGCGTATTTTGAAGTATCGCTTTGGTATTGCTTTGAAAAACAAGGGGTATTGGAAAATATTGAAAACGAAGACAGTGTTATCAAAGTCATTACTCCAAAAAAATATAAAAAATTAAAAGCAGCCAACAGCATTCACTCGGGAATGATCCCTAAAATCGACAATTGCTTTGATGCCCTCAATGCCGGAGTAAATGTGGTGAAGATAGGAGCCGCTAAAATGATTACAGGAAACGAGAATCACACGACCATAAAGATAAATGATGAATGAGCTAACAACAGCAGCGATTGATTTGCTAAAAGATTTAATTTCCATTCCTTCCTTTTCTCAGTCGGAAGGAAAAACCGCTGACAGGATCGCACAGTGGTTTGATCACTTTCAAATTCCATACCAGCGAGAAGGAAATAATATTTGGTCTCAAAACAAGGCTTTTGATCCCAAAAAACCATCCCTTTTGTTGAATTCGCACCACGATACAGTGCGACCCAATGCTGCCTATACCAATGACCCTTTTGAACCAAAAATTGAAGAGGGTAAGCTCTATGGACTGGGGAGCAATGACGCTGGTGGTGCACTGGTATCACTGATTGCATTGTTCACCCACTACTACAACAGCGCACCCCTGAAATACAACTTGATAATGGCCGCTACTGCCGAGGAAGAAATTGCAGGAAACCAAAGCCTCAGAGGTGTTTTGCCGCTGCTACCCAAGATTGATGTTGCTATAGTAGGGGAACCTACTGAAATGCACCTCGCCATTGCAGAAAAAGGTTTATTGGTTTTTGACGCTACCATTGAGGGGACTCCCGGGCACGCTGCACATCCCAACGATGATAACCCCATTATGAAACTACCTGAGGTATTGGATTGGTTTAACAATTTTTCCCTGGAAAAAGTATCCGAAACATTAGGGCCAGTAAAAATTACTGTAACACAAATCGCTGCAGGTAAGGAACACAACGTAGTCCCTGCCAAAGTAAATATGGTGGTAGACGTAAGGGTCAACGATCAATACAGCAATGAGGATTTAGCAAAAATCATAATGGATGCTGCACCTTGCCAACTCACTCCAAGGTCGTTACACCTCAATTCCTCTTCGATTGAAATGGAGCACGAATTGGTTCAAGCAGGGATCGCCATGGGCAGAAAAACTTATGGTTCACCTACCCTTTCGGATCAAGCTGCTTTAGAATGTCCATCGCTTAAAATGGGACCTGGGCTTTCCACCAGATCACATTCCGCCAATGAGTATATTTTTGTCCATGAGATAGAAGAAGCCATCGCGATATATATCGAACTATTATCTAAAATTTTGTAATCATGAAGCTCTGGCAAAAAAACCAAGCCCCCAACCAAAAGATCGACCATTTTACAGTGGGTAACGACAGAGCCTACGATTTGCACCTGGCGTCCTACGATTGTTTGGCTTCCATTGCTCACACTCAAATGTTGGCTGAAACAGGCGTACTGACCCAGAAAGAAGCAGATCAGCTCACCCAGGTACTCAAAGAATTGGAGGCCGATGCCAAAAAAGGAAACTTCAGCATAGAAGACGACTTTGAGGACATGCATTCCAAAATAGAATATCTGCTCACAGAAAAACTTGGCGCACTGGGAAAAAAAATCCATACTGCAAGATCTAGAAACGACCAGGTTTTGGTAGCCTTGCACTTGTATCTAAAAAATGAAATCGGATTGATCAAGGGTCTTACTCATGATTTTTTTGAAATGCTGATGGATTTGGCGGAACATAACCAGCAACATCTTATGCCCGGTTACACCCATTTTCAAGTGGCCATGCCTTCCTCTTTTGGACTCTGGTTTTCTGCTTACGCAGAAACATTAATCGACGACGTGGTTTTGCTCAACGCCGCACATCAATTGGTAGATCAAAATCCATTGGGCAGTGCTGCTGGCTATGGCAGCTCCTTTCCTATCGACCGAAAAGCCACTACCAAAAGTTTGGGTTTTAAAGAATTGAAATACAATGTGATCGCCGCACAGATGAGTAGAGGTAAAGCTGAAAAAATTACGGCTACCGCCATTGCTGCATTGGCTGCTACGCTATCCAAAATGGCAATGGATATCTGTATTTATATGGGACAAGAACACAACTTCATCAGCTTTCCAGACGAATTGACCACCGGCTCCAGTATCATGCCTCATAAAAAAAATCCAGATGTTTTTGAACTCATCAGAGGAAAATGCAACCTTTTGCAAGGCCTGCCCAATCAGCTTGCTTTACTGATGACCAATCTGCCTTCGGGATACCACAGAGAAATGCAATTGGCAAAAGGACCCATTATTGACGCCATTGAGACATTGAAAAGCTGTTTGGATATGTTTTTATTCAGTCTCAAAGAAATTAAAGTAAGGCAAAATATTTTAGAGGACGATAAATATAAATTCATCTTTAGTGTAGACACACTAAATGAGTGGGTCAAGGCGGGACTACCTTTTAGAGAAGCCTATCAGAAAATGGTAAAAAGCATTGATGCGGGGGACTACCAACCCAAAAAAGATATTGAACATACCCATCTGGGGAGCATCGGCAATTTAGGATTGAAATTGATCCATGAAAAAATGGAAAAAGCTATGAAAAGTTAATTCCATCAGCAATCATCTTTAAATTGTAGTCAGCAGCTTTTACATGTGTAGCGCCCGGTCTTCCGAGGCGGCCAATGCCGCTTCTTTCACAGCCTCTGCATAAGTGGGATGGGAATGGCTAATTCTAGCGATGTCCTCCGCAGAGGCTCTAAATTCCATTGCAACAACAGCTTCAGCAATAAGGTCTGCCACCCGAGGGCCAATCATGTGAACGCCCAATACCTCATCGGTACTGGCATCCGCCAAGATTTTTATAAAACCATCTGTATCGCCGCTGGCACGCGAGCGACCCAATGCGCGCATTGGAAATTGTCCACTTTTATAGGCCACACCGGCCGTTTTTAGTTCCTCCTCAGTTTTACCCACAGCAGCTACCTCAGGCCAGGTGTAGATAACATTGGGAATAAGGTTATAGTCGATGTGGGGTTTCTGTCCAGCTAAAATCTCGGCTACCATAACCCCTTCTTCTTCCGCCTTATGAGCCAACATAGCGCCTTTTACAACATCACCTATGGCATAGATATTGGCTGCGGTGGTTTGCAGGTGATCATTGACCTGAACTTGTCCACGTTCGCTAAGTTCAACTCCAGCCGCGGCAGCATTCAATCCCTCAGTGTAAGGTTTTCTTCCTACTGAAACCAAACAATAGTCCCCTTCAAAAACCACCTCTGCTCCTTTTTTGTCAACAGCGGTTACGGAAACAGTATCTCCTTTGCGTTCCACTTTATTGACTTGATGGGAGAGGTAAAACTTAATTTTTTGCTTTTTCATCACCTTGGTTAATTCCCGTGATAATGCACTGTCTATAACTGGGGTAATCCGATCTGCATATTCAATGACCGAGACCTCAGACCCTAATCTTTTGTAAACCTGACCCAATTCCAAGCCTATAACTCCCCCACCAATAATGACCATGTGTTTTGGGATTTCTTTGAGCTTTAGCGCCTCAGTCGAGGTAATGATGCGCTCCTTATCAATGTTAATAAAGGGCAATCCTGCGGGTTTTGAACCTGTCGCAATGATGGTGTTTTTTGCGCTGATGTCCTCAGGTTTTTCTCCAGCAATATGAATGGTATTCGCATCTTTAAAAGAGCCCAAGCCATTTAAAACAGTGATTTTATTTTTCTCCATCAAAAAATCAATGCCTTTGGTCGTTTGCTCCACAACAGAGGCTTTTCTGGCAATCATTTTTTCTAAGTTTACCTTTACTGTACCAGGTATTTCAATACCGTGCTCATCAAAGTGTTTTATCGCATCTTCATAATGGTGGGAAGAATCTAACAAGGATTTTGAAGGAATACAGCCTACATTGAGACAGGTACCTCCCAGGGTATTATATTTTTCAACAAGCGCAGTTTTCATTCCCAATTGGGCACAACGAATGGCTGCGACATAACCTCCTGGACCAGACCCAATAACGACAACATCAAATGATTGCATAGTATAATTTCAGTTTAGGGTGTAAAAATACAAAACTATGTCTTTTGTAATCATCAAAGCAATTGTAAAAAATGGGTAAATTGTGAATGAAAAAAAAAATAACGCCTTGAAAACCCCTACCCTATCCCTTTCAGCTTCTTTGATTCCGCTGGTCATTTTGATTCTAATGCTTACCCATAACATTTATATTTTTGGCGACAATGCGCTGAATGGATCCAATCAGTTCATCCTTTTGGTAGGAGGTGCTGTAGCAGGAATCGTAGGTGTAGTAAACAAAGTGAGTTATGCGCGCATGCTACAAAAAGTGGGGGAAAACATTCAATCTGTAACTGGTCCCATCCTAATCCTTTTAATGGTAGGTGCCTTGGCAGGAACTTGGCTTTTAAGTGGTATCATTCCTACCATGATCGATTATGGTCTAAAAATAGCCAATCCCCAATTTTTCCTACCCGTTTGCGTGCTTACCGCAGCGCTGGTTTCGCTCGCCACAGGAAGCAGCTGGTCCACCACCGCTACCATAGGAATCGCATTGATAGGGATTGGAAAAGCATTGGGCTTCCCTGTTGAAATGGTTGCAGGGGCTGTAATTTCAGGGGCGTATTTTGGAGACAAGCTGTCTCCATTGAGCGACACCACCAATTTGGCCCCCGCCATGTCTGGTGGGGATCTTTTTACCCACATACAGTACATGCTCTACACCACTCTGCCCAGTATTGTCATTACCCTTTTCGTTTTTTTTATTTTGGGCTGGGGTTTCCAGGTCACAGAGACAGTGAATACCTCCACTTTGAGTAATGCCATACACGAAAAATTTAATATTAGTTTTTGGTTGTTTTTGGTGCCGCTGATTGTGATTTTGATGATCGTTAAAAAATCACCTCCATTTCTCGCGCTTTTTATCGGTACAATACTGGGAGGTATTTTTGCGGTGATTTTTCAACCTGAACTTTTGTTGGAGTTAACGGGCAGTAGGGTATTGGATATCAAAACGATTTACAAAAGCGTTTTTACTGCCATTACTGCTGACACACAAATCCCCACTGATGATCCTTTACTTCAGGATTTATTTTCGACTGGAGGAATGAAAGGCATGTTGGGAACGGTTTGGTTGATTATCTGTGCCATGGTATTTGGCGGAGTGATGGACGCCATAGGCGCGTTAAAAGCCATCAGCAACGCTTTTCTACAATGGGCAAAAACAACTTTTCAGCTCGTTGCGGGAACTGCCGCCTCCAGTTTAACCGTGAATCTCACAGCTTCCGACCAGTACCTGGCCATTGTAGTCCCTGGAAAAATGTTTTCGAAGGCCTACGAAGACAGAAAACTGGCTCCCGAAAACTTAAGCAGAACACTGGAAGATGCTGGTACAGTAACCTCAGTATTAGTTCCTTGGAACACATGTGGGGCCTATCAGTCGGGTGTGCTGGGAGTTGGAGTTAGTGAATATTTTATCTATGCGATTTTCAATTGGATCAGTCCATTAATGACACTACTGTATGCATATTTTGGTATCAAAATAAAAAAAATAATAAAAGACTGAAATTTTCCACTTTCGGAATTAGAAATTCTTATAC
>JAKMDI010000009.1 GCA_022428005.1 Flavobacteriaceae bacterium | reverse complement strand
CGCTTCAATAGCTTTAAACAAACTCCTGTGGTTTTGCTGATTGCTCCTTAATATGACGGGCGTGATACACCATATAGGTTCCCTCGTGGGTACTGGTGGAATTAAAACCATTTGATTCTTCTGTTATCTGTGATATTTAACTACCTTTATACCAGGATTTTGGATGATGGAGAGAATGAAAAGTAAGTATCAAAAGCTTACTCCTTTTGTAAATATGCTGGGTTGTAGTTGGTTTATAAATCTCCCCACTTAAAGTATTTTTAAAAAAAAGGATGTTTTTCTAAACGACTATCTCCTCAGTCAAACACCACCTAACAACAACCCGAGTTAGGATCGCAGCTTAAACCACCAACTGTTACTCGCACTCGAGGTTTTTCTTGTGGAATGCCGCACTGGTCGGGGGCTAAGCAAGCCGTTTGGGTATTGATAAGTTGAAAGACAGTGCCATTAAAAGCCAATTCATAACGGCCAATAGTACTTTGTTGGTATTCGACTTCAAATTCCTCATTTGAAAAGCCTAACTGTTTTTCCGCCAGGTTTACCCAATTAAATGAAAAAAGTTTTAATTTTTTTCTTGTTGAGTCTCTTTCTGTTTTCTACTGTGGGTTGCTCTTTACTCCATAAACGGGCCTCGTATGACCATTACGTCAACAGAAGTAAAAGAAAGTGATCCCTACAGATTAAACAACGCATTCAACTCAGACCTGTACAAACAAAAAAGATATGAGAAGCAACCATACTAATCATACCTTTTAAGCAAAAGTTGCTACGTGAATAGCAACAAGTAAATGTAAGTCTTTTTTTTAGCATAACTTTATTTATCCCTATTCAGGATTTTTTATTTAAACCAAGGCAGCTCCTCTCGCTCAGCAAAAAAAGTCAATTTCCAATCCTTAACGATGAGAGTTTTAATATATAAACTGACTAAAATGATGATCATCAATTTGACTGTTAAACACTTGTGTAGTTTGAATTCTTAAAGCGATTTTAGTTAGAAGATAACCAGGTCATTATTTCTAACTGCAGAACATTATAATCCCGCTTTATCATTATATATCAATTTAGTTTTTGTACATTTAAGTAAATTGTTTTTAAATGAGAAAAAGAGACATTGTAATTTTAACCTCAGCTTTCCTGAGTTTTATTCTCTCTGTATATCTCTGGTTCTCCGGAGATAAAGAAATGGGGCAGTATGTATCTATCTGGGTCCCAACAATAATTATCTATGGCATTTTTCTTAATACCCTTCCAAAGAAATGAATGACGTTCAGTTATTTATCATTGGATGCGTTTTATTTGCTCCTGTTTTATTAGTCATGTTTGGTTCCATCTTGGAAACCCGTGAATCTGAGAGTAATAAACCTTCAGAAAAGCCCATAAACTTTTACATATATCAAATTGCTTTTTCAGTTCTTCTAATAGCAGTTTTCGTATTGCTTGGTGTGCTGATTTTTAAAATGTAGAGATATCCTCCTACCCAATGTAGCGCAAGAGTGATGGGATTGAATATTCAAGTATTCTGGAAATAAAAAAAACGAGCAAAGGCATCAAAATTTGTAGAGTAATGAAAGATCTCAACAGCAGCAACAAACGTTTTTGTAATGGCTGTAACAAAGAAATAGATTTTATATGGTCGAGTGGCATTTACAACAACAGCGAATTTGCTCGACTTTGCCAGGACTGCAGGAAGCAAATCTTCGATAATTTGTATTCCTGAACCCGGTTTAAAATTTAGTAACCCTATGAAAAAACTCCACGCCATTGTCATCGGTGCGACTGGCGCCACGGGTCAACAAATAGTAGCCCAGTTATTAAAAGATGATGTTTTTAATAAAATATCCATTTTTGTTAGAAGAACTCCCCATTTTTCCCACGATAAATTGACGATCCATAAAATCGATTTTTCAAGACTCGCAGACTACAGAGATTTGATTAAAGGCGATGTATTGTTTTCCGCCCTTGGGACCACCATTAAAGAAGCTGGAAGTAAAAAAAATCAATACTTAGTCGACTATACCTACCAATACGAATTTGCCAAAATGGCCTCAGAAAATGGTGTATCACGCTACGCATTGGTTTCATCCATTGGAGCCGATCAAAAATCATTATTTTTCTATCCAAAAATTAAGGGAGAACTCGAAGAATCTGTAAAGCTTCTAAAGTTTCAAAAAATTCATATTTATCAACCCCCAATTCTCATAAGACCAATGGAATTATTAAGGCCTTCTGAAAAAATAGCCATCCCTGTTTTTAAAAGTTTTAATAAGATCGGACTACTCAAATCTCAAAAGCCTTTGGATGTATCAACATTGGCCAAAAAAATGATAGGCGAGATCAAATCAAAAAAAACAGAGGTATTTAAAACTTTTAAGTCAGAAGAAATTTTCTAATTCTTGGAAACGCTTTAGCTTACAATAAGTAAATCACCTCAAAGCTCACAACACAAATAGGCTTTTTTAGGTCATGAGTTTTGGGACTGAAATAATCATTAAAAGATTATGGCATTTTGGCGTAATCGTTTTTTATATTTACAGTCATTATTCATAATAAATCAATCTTTTGCAGCCGACTAACAATACCATATCACCCATGAAAACATTGGGTGAATTTATCATAGAAAATCAAAACCAATTTGAATACTCCACGGGAGAATTGTCTAGATTACTCAACGCGATAAGGCTGGCTTCCAAAGCCGTAAATCACGAAGTAAACAAAGCAGGTCTGGTCGACATTATTGGTGCGACAGATCAAAAAAATCACTCCAATGAGGAACAGCAAAAATTAGATGTATATGCCAATCAGGCCTTTAAAAGAGCCCTGATTAATCGACAAATTGTATGCGGATTTGCCTCTGAGGAGGAAGACGATTTTATCACCATTTCAAGTGAAAACGATAATAAACGCAATAATTATGTGGTCCTCATCGATCCGTTAGACGGCTCCTCCAATATCGATGTCAATGTTTCTGTAGGCACCATATTTTCTGTTTACAGAAGAATAACTCCAAGTGATCAGCCAGTGTCCGCAGCAGATTTTCTCCAAAAAGGAGCGAAGCAAGTCGCTGCTGGGTATATTCTTTATGGTACCTCTACCATTTTGATTTATACCACCGGATTTGGTGTCAACGGCTTTACATTAAACCCCGCTCTTGGAACTTTCTATCTTTCTCATCCCAATTTAAAATTCCCTGCCGCTGGAAACATTTACTCCATCAATGAAGGAAACTACGTACACTTTCCGCAAGGCATTAAAAAGTACATCAAGTATTGTCAAGAAGATAAAAACGAAAGGCCCTACACCGCGAGATATGTAGGATCATTGGTCTCCGACTTCCATCGAAACCTGATCAGTGGTGGCGTATATTTGTATCCTCCTACCTTATCCTATCCCAATGGAAAATTAAGGTTGCTCTACGAATGTAACCCCATAGCCTTCCTCGCCGAACAAGCTGGGGGCGCTGCCACCGACGGAAAAAATAGGATATTGGATATTCCCCCTAAAGAGTTACACCAACGTTGCCCGCTCTATTGTGGAGATAGATCCATGGTAGGAGATATTGATCGTTTTTTAAAGTCTAATTAGCTTTCCTAAAGATTGTTAAATCCTGGTACTTGTAGTGACAAAAAAACAAAATTATCCTCCCAAAGAACGCTTGGTGGCGCAAATTAGGGGTGCTCGATAATTATTTTTAACTTAGAAGATGAAAAAAAAATTTGTTCCCCTTTTTTTTATGTTTCCATTTGTTGTTTTGGCTCAAAATTCACAATACAACTTAAACTCCTACTTGGAACAAGGAACCAAAGCGCCCAACACGCATTATCTGGGTGAGGCATGGTTGAATAGAGTTTTACAAGCCGATGAAAATCTAAGCTTTAATATTACCAAGGCCACGTTTAGCGCGAATTCAACCTTGGACTGGCACAAACATTCCGAATCACAAGTTTTGGTCGTTGTTGATGGGTCGGGCTATTATCAAGAAAAAGGAAAGAATCCCATTCGTCTAAAAGTAGGAGATATAATCAGAGCTCCTGCCAATGTGGAACACTGGCACGCCGCTACCAAGGAAAATGATGTCACCTATTTGGCCATCTACAGTGGAGAAACAAAATGGACCCAAGTATTATCAAGAGAAGATTACGACCGTGTTGCTAATACATTGAAAGTACCCAAATAGACCACCCTCAAAAGTATTTTTCCTTGAAGGACTGCTTCTTAACCGACCTATATTTGATCCATAAAACTTCACACAGCGCTTTTCAAATTTTTTTATTAAAAAAGCCCAGCCTAACTGAGCTTTATGGATTTAGCAAATATAGAAAAAGTACGCTTAAGACTTCATTGCATTGAGCATGCTCAGTGAGTCATCAAAAGTCATCATGGTGGTGATTTTACCATGGTCATTTACTTCAAAATAATGCCCAAAAATTGTTTCCATACCGTCTGCGGAAGCATTTATTTTTGTGAAAACCTTATTTCCCTCTGCGATCATAAAGTCTGGAGTGACCTTAAAGTTGTCCCAAAGCTGAGGGATTTTGGCAAAGTTTTGCATCATTGCTTCTTTTCCCGCATGTTCCCCAGATAATGGGTGGTCTTTTCCTGGAAAGGTCCATACACAATTGTCATCTATCAGTTCATTAAAAAAAGTAGCCATGTCTCCTTTTCCAAACAACTCATAGCCCCTGTTGGAGATTTCTTTTACATTCATTGTAATTTGATTTATAGTGTGACTAAAATAAAAACTAACTTAAAAATAAATATTTTATAAATAATAATAACTCAAAAACCGATTTAAAAACCAATTGGTAAAGTTGAGTTAATACAATTATTCAAAAGCATAAGTCCCGCGCTCTAATGCTACTTCTGTATACTCGTCGGTAGTATTAATGACTGTTACATTACCATCAAAACTCACCCTTGCCAACTGGCTCCCTTTTAGTTTTATGGTGGCCCCCTCAGTAACTACTAATCCTTTAGATCCTTTTACATAAATAGTAACAGGACTATTTGATTCAAAGCCATAGCCATCGTTTAAAAAACTTGTTCCTGATTTTACAAAAAACGAATTTAGGGTAGCGTCATTTTTCCTGGCCCAACAGAGTTTTCCGACGAACGTCGAGCCTTCAAAATCCACGATATTATGCTCTGAAGAAACAATATAATCTGTTACGGAACCTTGAGTAAACTTTACTCCGTCATGGTCGTCCGAATTCAGTTGTTGAAAACTGGGTTTGGCCACCAAATGATTGTGGGGAAATATAAGTGTAGTGATATTATTTTCTCCGCTATTATCGGTCGAATATAAAGATTCCAGTCGATTGTGATCTGGATAGTCAGGGTAACGGTCGGGAACAGCCGAAGGAACTTTCTCAAGATTTACTGCATCTGGGGGATCCAGGTAATAGAAAGTGACCTCACCTGCTGGCACCGTTGGATAATGATCAATGGGAGCAGTGTATTCCCGGCGGTCCTCTGTGGTAGTGATATTATTTTGGCTGGCAGGATGAAAGTAATTTCTGATGCGATCCCCAGCACTTGCAAGCACTTCATCATAAATAATAAAATATCCATTGGCTTGGGGAGTGGTCTTTACCAACATCATATTCCTGGAATGGTCAGCGCTGCGAATCGCTTCCCCTTCGTCTCCCTGGGCAAAATCAAATCCTTCTGCGGTAAATCCTGCAACAATTCCAGCGCCGTGGAATCCATCGTGATTCTCTCCATTAATGGTCAATGTGTTGTTTAATTGTGCAGGTCGGGTCGGGGCGCCCAATCGCCCTCCATTCACCAACAACCTGTTGCCCAAGGCCGAAAGAGAAAGGCCATTTACCTCGTTGTGGGTATGCCATTCACTCTGGGACTTGATGTTGTACAACACCGCATGAAGTCCAGCGCTACTATCGGTTTCGTCTCTGAAAAAGGCCCCTCCATTGTGGTAAATTTTACTGGCAGGAACCACGGGTTCGGGCAGTGGATTTTGCGGTAGAATATAAGTCAAAACATGTCCAACAGCGGGAACACCTCGATGGAACCAAGCCGCATAGGTCGCTGCCTCATGGTCAAAGTTTACCACCCTTCTGTGTAAAAGGGAGTTTCCCAAACCCTCGGTCGGGAGCATGTCTCCAATAATGGAAAGCTCTTTTGCAGGGTTTACACTCGATCCAAACATCCAACGCATAAATTTTTGTAAGCGGTCATTGTTGTAATACCGCCGGTCTATCCCAGTGAACTCGAGCACATCCATATAACCAGATTTAGAAATACGGCTGTCCCCACCACCCACTCGGGACCAAGCATAAGTATTGGTTACAGGACTCACTCCGTCGGGGGTAATCTGATTGAGAAGTGCTTGATAATAGCGGTCATCTGGGGTAGTTAACTCGCCTTTATAAATTTGCCAGGTGCCATGAGTTCCATAGCGTGCTGTTTTCCACGAGCCTGTTGGACTGACCCTAAAAATCCGCTCTGAAATCAACGATTCACATCTGTTGATGTCCTCTAAAGACAGTGCGTCATAAACAATGTCCAATGCGATTATCGCGCAAAAAAATGAGCCCAGATTCGGAACTACATTCCCCCAGCTTGAACTTTCCCTTATGTCCAGGGTTGAATATCGGTTGAGGATGACATCTCGTACTTTATTGGCATACTCTTGTCTTTTGGGAGGGTCGAGTATGTAGGCCAATGCCAAAGCACCAATGTGCTTTTGCAAAGTTCCATAATGGTTTGAATTTATTGATCCATTCGCCTGCTCCAAGGCATCTTCTTTCATGGATTTCCAAGGATCTGTATTGGACTTTTCTATAAGCGATGGAAACATGTCTTTCGTGACAATTAAAAAAGGGTGATGGGTCTCTTTTTCTTGAGTTACTGGGGAGACTAGCTCAGGCTCTGATGTGGGCACAGTGGAAACACTTCCGCCAGAGGAACTCTCGGGGCTGCAACCTGTGATATAAAAAAAGATAAACAATGGAAAAATCCAAGAGCAATATCGAATAAAGCTGTGATTAGGGATTATGGGTTTTACAAGTTTATTTTTCAATTTATGATCAATTGAATTAATTAAATCGTTTTAAAATAGTCCATTAATTGGGGCTTGACTTATTTTTGGAAATTACACTTCCAACGCCATGATACGGTCATAAAAAGTAGCCGTAACCGTAAACCAGTAACCGTTTTCCTCATGAACACTATTATCTCCTTTACCTTTAAAGGAATGGTACTCCTCAAGATGTTTTTTGAAACGCACTAAATCGTTTACTTCATAGGGTTTTCCAAAATCATCTTCTATGATTGGCATTTTTAATTTTTCAACAATATAAAAAACTTTATGCTCTGGCTCAAAAAAAGAAGGTATGGATCTTAAAATACTACGGGTATAAACTCCATATCAGATGTCCCATAAACACCACTACCAATCCCACCAACCCTTGTAGTAAAGTCCCAACTGTGTGAGTCCTATAGGCTGTTTTTACATCCATCCCGCTCATTTGAGAAACTATCCAAAAATAAGAATCGTTGGCGTGAGATACCGTCATTGAACCGACACCTAAAGCAACAATCGTCCATATTTTCCCCATTTCACTATCCAAGCCCAACATGGGCAAAAGTGGAAAAACGATGGAAGACGCTGTAATAATAGCAACTGTTGATGACCCTTGGGCTGTTTTGAGAAGGGCTGCAATGGCAAAAGGAATAACGATTCCTAACGATTCAAATGAAGTGATGTTTTGTGCAAATTCCTGTAAAGGAACCGTCTGGATGATGGATCCCAAAGCACCTCCCATGCCAGTGATCACCAATATAGGCGTTGCCAGTTTGATCCCTTTAACAACCGTTGTTTTGATGAAAAATGTTCTTTTGGTCTTTCCCAAACCAAAAGCAAAAAGAACCCCAACACCCAAGGCGATGGTGGGCCGGGTTAAAAAATGTAAAAAGGAAAAGCCAAAAGTGGTTTTGGGTAAAAACGGCAGCAAAGACCCAAGGCCCATTAGCGTGATTGGTATTATAATCGGTAAAATGGCAAATGAGAATTTCGGTAACTGATCCTTTGCTTTCGGCCGATCCACATCAGTAGCGGTTCTGAGACCACTTATGGGGTTTTTCTTGATCAGGTAGTTGCCGTAAGCCCCACCCACCAGGATCAATATAAGCGCCACGATACCCCCAACCATCATCAAAAGACTAAGGTTTTCAAGCTTTAAATTGGCAGCAGCAGCCAATGGACCAGGGGTAGGTGGAATCAAAACATGAGGTGCAAAAAGACCTGTTGAAAGTGCTACTGTGAGTCCCACCAAAGGGGTTTTTGTTTGTTGTGACAAGGTTTCGTTGAGCTTGGCGAGAATAATAAAGGCGGCATCACAAAAAACAGGAATAGAAACCAAATAACCCACACAGCTCACCGCATAGGGCAATGGCAAAATGCTGAGGTGTTTTAGGATACCCCCTGCAATAGATAAGGTGGCTCGGGAGCGCTCCAGCGCATACCCTATCAAGGTTCCAAAAAGTATTAATAATCCAATATTTTGAACAATTTTACCAAACCCTATTATCATTAACTCCAATGCTTCAATAGGAGCAATCCCCAGCAGCAGTGCTAATAAAAGTGCAGCAGTAAAAAGCACCACTATGGGATGCCATTTCGTGTAGGAGGTCCCAATAACGATCCATAAAATGGCCAACATTATACTGATCAGTGAAAAAATCATGTGATTCGCTTATTGGATTTTAAATTCGCCAATACGGCCATAAGTTTTGTGGTGAGGTTTTGTTCTCCTTTCTGAAGGGCTTCCTCCAGTGGCATTTCGTTCGGTTGAATTTGGTGCACCTCTACATGCGGCCAGCTGTGAACCCGGTCCACCGAAGATTGACCAGCCATTATTAAAGTTGGAGTTTTCGATTTCGCGGTCAACTGTGCAACGTTGTAGGGAAGTTTTCCAAATAGGCTTTGGGAATCAAAAGAGCCTTCGCCGGTAATAACCAAATCTGCCTCAGCAATACGATTGTGGAGGCCTGTCAGTTCGGCCAGTAGATCGAATCCCTTTTCTATTTTAGCATTCAACAAACCATAAAGTCCAGCCGCGACCCCTCCAGCCGCTCCCCCCCCTTTGACCAGTTTGATGTCAATTCCGTATTGTTTCATCACAACTTTTGCAAATTGCGCCCCCGATTTTTCGAGCTTTTCGATCATCTCCGATGAAGCCCCTTTTTGTCGGGCATAGGTTTGGGCCGCTCCAGACGAGCCCAAAAGGCTGTTCTGAACATCGCAGGCCACAATCCATTCTGTTTGAAAAACACGAGGGTCGACTTCTGATAAGTCAATACGAGTCAAATCCGAAATAAAACCACCGCCTTGCCTGAGCTTGTTGTTTTTTGCATCCAAGAAAAGACCATCTAAAGCGCTGATTATTCCTGTTCCAAAATCGTGCGTCGCACTTCCTCCGATACCCAGATATATTTTATTGCATCCTTCGTCCAGCGCGTGAAGTATCATTTTACCGGTACCCCAGCTCGTCGTTTGTAAGGGGTTCCTTTCCTCTTGGCCAATACCCAAAAGCCCCGCTGTTTGTGATAATTCTATCCAAGCACTCTTTTGACCCTCAAAACAAAAATAAGGTGCTTCAATTGGCCGTTGGAGTGCATCGGTGGCAGCAGCTATTTTTTCGCTGCCTTTAACATGGTTTTTCAAAACCAACAAAGCCCCCTCACCTCCGTCAGAAAATGGCACAGAAAGACAACTGCTGTGTGGGAAAATATCCCTGATACAGTTCTCCATGATACGCGCAACTTGATCAGCAGTCATACTTCCTTTAAAGGAATCGGGTATTAAAAGAACATTCATTTGTTTTTAAATCTCCTCTAAAGTAAACCCTTTTAAAGAAATTATAATTTCTTTAAATTGATGATATTCTATAAATTATTAGTAGAAAGTAACCCGCCATTATTAAAATGGGAAAACATAGATCAGTGCTCCTCGACTTTTTCAAACCAGAGCATCACGCGATTGTTATTGAAAAAATTCAAATTGGTCACCGCAAAATTATTCTGATTGTTGAACACGGGCAAGTTTCCGCTCAATTCCAATTCTACGCCTTGGGTTACGGATTTCAGCTGGTATCCCAGGGCTTGATATTCATTAATTAGGCGAACAATAGAAGGGTTCTTCACCGTTTCTCTTTTGACCTCATCGCCATTGTCTATTTTGTATATCAACTCTTTTTTGGACTGTTCCAAAATATCAATAATGATCCACTCCTGGGAATAACAGGAAAGGGAAAACAATAACATTAAGAGAAAGTAACGCTTCATTTCGAGCTGTTTAAATTTGCATTAAGCCTTTTTATCAATCCTTTTGCTCAACTGAACTAAAGTAATCATTACTATAGCTACCATGGCATGTAAAAACCCAAAAGCAAAAGCATCCAATGCATTCATCTTTCCTTTGATTGAAGACAGTGAAAAAAAGAAAACCGCCAGGAGGTTAAATAAGGCTACACTGTAGCCATATATCAGTCTTATTTCGGGTTTGTGCCAAACTTTTTTGAGAATAAAAAAAGTGGTAAACCAAAATAAAAATTCATACAAATACTGAATATCGTTCAATCCCAACATGTCCTCTTCATTTAATTCAGTATAAAGTTAGTTAAAAATTTACACGATTCAAATCCTTTGTAATGAATCTATTCGATTATCATTTGCCTTGTTGTAGGGTATTGTGGATTTGTAAAGGAAAAGTTTTCAAATAACTGTTGTCCCCATAATTTTGCTAAAATGCTAACAAATTCTATAATTCAAATCTATAATATGTTAATTTTGATTAAATCTAACAAACCCAAACACATGAAAATATTGAAACTATTTATGGTAATTTTTGTTTTTTTTTCAGGCCTAAACGCCCAACAAGAAAAAGAAATTGATTCATTAAAAGCCGATACCCTCAACTTATTAAACCAAGAAAAAAAGAATTTTAAATTCTTTGGCGTTACACAATTCACCTTCAATCAAGCTTATTTTGAAAATTGGGTGTCTGGGGGTGAGAATTCTGTTACAGGACTATTGACGGTAGATTATAACATCAATTATCTGGATAAGAAAAAATGGGTGTGGGACAATAACATCATGCTATCATTAGGCACCACCTATCTCTCAGGGAATTCATTTTTCAAAAAAGCTGATGATCGTCTGGAGATCAATTCTGTTTTGAGTAAAAAGGTAAATACCTACTGGAATTACTCTGCTTATTTTAATTTTAAAACACAACTTCTTCCTGGCTACAGGTTTTATACAGAAGATGGTGAGGATCGAAAAGAAGAAGTTTCCCAGATTTTCTCTCCTGCCATTATTCAATTGGGGCTGGGGTGGTATTACAAAGAAAACGATCTGGCTTGGTTCAATATTTCGCCTTTGGCTGCCAGAGGAATATTTGTCAATAAAAATTACACCCAAAACCTCTCCCCAGGGGAAAAATATTTTGGCGTGGAAAGGGGTGCGAGCAGTATCGTTTCCGTGGGTGCTTCTTTCTCTGGTTTTATGAGATCCAAGCTGATGGAAAATATCAGTATGGACAATAAATTCAACTTCTACTTCAACTATCTCTATAAAATTAAAAACATTGATTTTGAGTGGAATGCCAATATCAGACTTCAGGTAAATGAGAAAATTTCTGCCAGTCTTATCGTTCATTTACAATACGACGATGATCTGATCAAACGTCTTCAAATAAGAGAATTATTTGGCCTGGGATTGGTTATCGATATTTAAAGAGTGTCAATCAATTGTTTATTTTTGATTTGACTCCACTAATCTATGGTTGCTATTTATCTCATCAAATGAAAAAAATATTCTTACTTTTTTACTCCTCTTTGGTACTATTTTCTTTGGAGGCTTGTAAGCCGTTAGACCCCCCTCCCAATGTTATACTTATTCTTACTGATGACCAAGGTTGGGGAGATCTCAGCCTCAATGGAAATCTGGACATAAATACCCCCAACATCGATCGATTGGGAACAATGGGCATTCGTTTTGACCGATTTTATGTGAGTCCTGTTTGCTCTCCCACACGTGCAGAACTGCTCACAGGAAGGCATCATGTTCGCGGTGGGGTTTACGGAACCAGCGCTGGCGGAGAACGACTGGATGAGGACGAACAAACCTTAGCTGAAGTATTAAAAACAGCAGGTTACCAAACCGCCGCTTATGGTAAATGGCACAACGGCATGCAAGCACCCTATCACCCCAACAGTAGGGGTTTTGATGATTTCTATGGGTTTTGTTCTGGCCATTGGGGAAATTATTACAATCCCGTATTAGAACACAATGGAACACTGGTAAGGGGGGATGGATTTATTATTGATGATTTGACCCAGCGCGGTATCGATTTTATTAATAAAAATAAAAACAAACCCTTCTTTCTTTACCTCCCCTACAACACCCCACACAGTCCTATGCAGGTTCCCGATCGCTTCTGGGAAAAATTTAAAAACAAAGAGCTCCGTCGAGAGGGCCACCGTGGTCCCTATAAAACGCAAGAGCAAATCGACCACGCGCGAGCAGCTTTGGCCATGTGTGAAAACATCGATTGGAATGTCGGTCGAATAATAGAACAATTAGAGAAAAATAATCTGATAGAAAATACCATTGTGATCTATTTATCAGATAATGGCCCAAATGGTTTCCGATGGAATGGAGAAATGAAAGGCATCAAAGGAAGCACAGATGAGGGAGGGGTTCGCAGTCCTATGATGATGCAGTGGTTGGGGAAATTTCCTCAAGGAAAAGTCATCAAAGAAATTGCCAGTGGTATCGATTTACTTCCCACCCTTGTGGACATCATAGGTATTGATCACAAAGCAAAAAACACCTTGGATGGAAAGAGTCTAAAACCACTAATTACCGAAGAAAACCCCAGCTGGAAAGACCGTTATATATTCAACTACTGGCGGGGAAAACTGAGTGTAAGAAATCAAAACTACCGGTTGGACAACACCAATCAGTTGTTTGACATGAAGGTTGATCCCCACCAAACCAATGACATAAGCGTCGAAAAACCACAAATTTTAGCCCAGCTAAAACAACAAAAAATACAATGGGAAAAAGAGGTTTTAAGTGAATTGCCATTAAAAGACGAACGCCCTTTCTACATTGGTCATCCCAGTCTGCAAACTACCCAAATTCCCGCAAGGGATGGAACTGCAACGGGATCCATAAAACGTTCCAACCGCTATCCAAATTGTAGCTATTTCACTCATTGGGTCAACGTTAACGACTCGCTGGTATGGAATATCGCCGTACCCCATTCTGGAGATTTTGAGGTCACTGTTTACTACAGTTGTGCCCAAGATGCGTTGGGCTCAGTGTTTGAGCTTGGCTTTGGCAAATCTAAAATAAAGGGACAAATAACCGAAGTTCACGACAGTGAAGAATATGGTGCTGCCGAAGACCGAGTGACGAGAAAAGAGTCGTATGTCAAGGATTTTAAACCGCTAAATCTGGGGGTAATGCATCTCGAAGCAGGAAAGGGATTACTCACCCTTAAAGGAATAAAAAAAACAGGCGAGGCGTTGATGGATTTTAGGTTATTGCTTTTTAAAAGACTGTCCATGGAGGATAGAGATTGAATTGATTGAGCGACAAAAAATCAGAATTTCTCGGATAAAACCGTTTACAAACAAACTACAGAAAAAGCCAATTTTGTAGCAGAATAGCTGGGGTATTTAAGAAAATTGTGATTTATTTCAATTCCAGTCGCTCTGTTTTTCCGTATTCTTGTCCCCTTATAACTTCAAATGCTGTGAGGAGTTCCTGTAATTTCTCTGGGTGGGTTACTGACAGATTTTTTTGCTGTCCAATATCTTCAGCCAAATGGTATAACTGAAAACCAGAATCGTTCCCCAATTCAATATTAACTCTTTGATTCTTGGCTGGACCCTTGTAGGGTGGAATCATGACCCAATCTCCTTTTTTAAAGGCCGTACGTGTACTCGCCTCAATGATTAACTCGTCTCTCCCTATTTTGGATTTCCCCATCAACAGATTCATTAATGGTAGGCCGTCCTCTGATCTTACATCACTGCCCACCAATTCCGCCAATGAGGACAAAAGGTCTAATTGACATACCATGGCATCGGACACTCCCGCTTGTATTTTTCCTTTCCAATAGGTGAAAAAAGGTACGCGCGTTCCTGCCTCAAACAGGCTGTACTTTCCCCCTCGGAAAGAGCCCCATGGCGTGTGATCCCCATTTTTTATATCAGCGTCATCGTAGTATCCATCGTTGAGTACTGGACCATTGTCACTGGTAAATATAATGAGAGTATTTTCCAGTATTCCCTCTTCCTCCAGTGTTTTTTTCAATTCACCCAAACACCAATCCGCCTCTACAATGGCGTCCCCTCTGGGTCCCAATTCCGAGATTCCCTCAAATCTGGGATGGGGGGTTCTTGGTACGTGAGGTTGCTGCATGGGGTAGTACAAAAAGAAAGGCGCGTTTTTTTGTTTTCTGATGTATTGTTTGACCCCTTTTAAAAAATGATCTGCCATATCTATATCACTCCATTTGGCAGCAGCGCCCCCTTTCATAAAACCTATTCTCGGGATTCCGTTGACGATACTATTGTTGTGACCATGATGCCATTTCATGGTTAATAGTTCTGGGTTTTCAAGACCTGTAGGCTCCCCTTCAAAATTTTTACTGTAGTCAACCTCAATCGGGTCATTGGGGTCCAAGCCAACGACCATTCCATTTTCTATGTAAACCGTAGGAACCCTGTCCTGGGTTGCGGCTAATATATAGGAATAATCAAACCCTACCTGATTGGGCCCAGGGCTCACCAGCTCATTCCAGTTGACATTTCCGGCGCCCAAGCCCAGGTGCCACTTACCGATTATGGCCGTGTGATAGCCCTTTTGTTTTAGCATTTTGGGAATCGTCATCTGATCTGTTCCTATGATAAGCGGGGCTGTTCCTGGAAGAATTTTAGCTCTTTTTTCACGCCATGGGTATACGCCTGTTAACAAACCATAGCGACTGGGTGTACAAGTTGCCGAAGTAGCATAACCTTTGTTAAATCGCATCCCCGCCAGAGCCATTGCATCCATGTTGGGGGTTTGTAATTTTTGAGCTCCATTGTAGCTAACGTCACCATAGCCCAAGTCATCCATGTAAACAATAATGATGTTGGGTTGGGCAGCTTCCTCCTTTTTGTCGCAACTAACAAATACAAGGAATAAGGACAATAACAAAGCAGACCGTTTTAAATTGGAAGACATGGTTTTCTTATTAAATGATTGTTTTTCTAAATTAGTGATTAATAGTAAATGTTAGCAATTATTTAAACTTGATTTTAATATAATCAAAGCATCATCCTTTAGTTTTGTGGTATGGAAATATCACTATTTGACCGCATCAACCAGTTGGATACAGACTCCGTCTCTGTCGACCGGAAGGATTTACTCAAGCCCATTAAGGAGTATTTAATTTTGAAAACCCAACAGAAAGTTATTCCTCAACTCAATTTTATATGTACACACAACTCACGCAGGAGTCAGCTTTCCCAAGTTTGGGCAAATGTTGTCGCTGATTTTTACGGGTATAACGTGAATTGTTTTTCTGGGGGCACAGAGATCACAGCTTGCAATGAGCGCACCATTGCATCTTTTGAACGCATGGGTTTTACACTATTAAATCCTGGGGGAGAAAACCCCCACTATGAACTCAGCTATCATGAAAATAAAACACCCATCGTTCTTTTTTCAAAAATTTATAACGATTTTCCCAACCCCAAAAATAATTTTGCCGCTGTGATGACTTGTAGTCATGCCGATAAAAACTGTCCATTTATTCCCGGTTCAGATAAGAGAATTGCGCTGCCCTACGAGGATCCTAAAGCTGCAGACGATACTCCAAAAGAGGCCGAAACATACGACGAACGATCGCTCCAGATTGCCGCTGAGATGAAATATGTATTTTGTGATTTATTGGGCTAACGCCCGGACCTCAGCTGCTCCGTAGTACATCCCTCCTATAAGATTCACAACCGCATCGGTCAGTGCTGGTGCCTTCACATTTTGGGGTAAACTAAATCTTGACCCATCCATAGATTCCAATAAGTTTTTTTCTTGATTCAGGAAAATTGCGGTGTGCAAGCGGTCTCTGATCACGTATTCCAAGGTCATGTTGGTTTGTTTGTAGTTTTGACCAAAAATATCAATCTCTGATAGGGTGGTGTACAATATCCTTTTTTGGGTATTATAGTTCAAATCAGTACGCAGTCTAAGGGCATCAAAAAAGTTGCTGTTGTTTTTATGATCAATCACGGCTTGGTAGTCTCTATCATTGGTTTTCTCTTGGGCGCAAGATAGGCAACCTAACATTAGAAAAATGGTAATGTAAATTAGTGAATGACTTTTTTGGAAATAAAACACTCTGTAAAATTACTCTAATTTTCTCAACCAGATATTCCGAAAGGAAACTGGATTCCCATGATCTTGGAGGTAGATTTTTTTCTTTCTACTTTCTCCTGGTATATAACTTGAAATTTCATCTCGACCTACTTTAGGGTGCCCCCTAAACTCGGTGGTACCAAGTATTTCAACATTATTTAAAACAAGAATCCCGTTGTGAAAAACGGTAAAAGTTCCTGCTTTTATTTGATTGCCATCTGCATCGTATTTGGGTTCCATAAAAACGATATCATAGTGCTGCCACTGCCCTGGGGGCCGGCTGGCATTCACCAAAGGAACGTATTGCTTGTAAAGTGATGCTGCCTGTCCGTTAGAATAGGTGGGATTGTGGTAACTGTCTAAAATCTGAATTTCAAACCGCCTTTGAAAAGTGACCCCACTGTTGCCCCTTCCTTGACCCGTTCCCTTTAATTCTTTTGGGGTTTTCCACTCCATATGAAACTGCACGGATCCAAACTCTTCTTTGGTTTGAATACCCCCATCGCGCTTTACCGTCATGGATCCGTCGGGGTTGATTTGCCATCCAGCAGGTCCACCAGTTCGCGCGTTGGTCCATTGGGAAAGGCTGGTACCGTCAAACAAAACAACCGCATCACTGGGAGGTGTTTTTACATCTCCTGGACTTACCATTTCAGGAATTGGGTCCCACACTTCCGTCAGTTTTGGATCCATTTTTTTTTGAGCCAGAAGGAGTCCTCCACCCAATATTAAAAAAAGATATTTCATCATAATAAATAAAAAATGGGAAAGCAATGCCCTTTCCCATTTCACAAAAATGTATGGTTTAAGACTTGGCTTCTTTCATTTCCACCACTAAGCGTGCACCAAAAAGCACAATGAGTATGGCGGGAAGCAGTGCCATTCGGTAGAGGGTATCAGAACCGGAGGCGTCCATGTCCATTACCAGTCCCATTGCCCACAAGACAATGGCCACAGAAAACATTCCCAGTCCTCCCATCAAAGAAAGGCCTAGGGCACCACTGCTTGGAATTTTTTCTGCAACAAATGAAAGCATGGTGGGCCAGAAATAGCAGACGCCAATAGCAAATACTGCCGCTGCCAAAAAAGAGGCTGCTCCTGTAGCGCTGGACAACCACAACAGTCCTAAAAATGAAAATACTGCAGAAAACAGCAGCATTTTTGTAATGCTTAAACGATGGACAACATCTCCAGCAAACAGTCTTCCCAACATCATGATGCCATTGATAAATGCCAATATCAAAATGGGGTTAGAAACGGTTTCTTCCAACAGCGATGAAATTCGCTGTGTAGTGGCCAACTCCGTAGAGGCAGTGAGTAACATACAAAAACCTATAAACCAAAACAATGGGTTGGCAAAACAAGCCTTGAGCATGTCTTGATAGGTTACACCACTCGAGACCCGTTCGGTCGCAGGGAACTCTTGTCCTCTAAAAAGAAAAATATAAATTATTAATGGAATAAAGAGCGTGCCCACCAGGACCATCCAGCTCATTCCCATAATATCAACAATCAAATAGGCCAGGATACTGCCGATCACTATTCCGCCGGGAAACCAGACATGGAAACGGTTCAGCATCTTTGTTTTTTCGTTGGGATACAAGGTGGCAATTAGAGGATTACATGCCGCTTCGACCATCCCATTGCCAATTCCAATCAATAAGGTCCCTGAAAAAAGCATCCAAAAATCACGGGCAAATAGGGTTAATACAATTCCTACAAGATGCCCAAAAAAAGCCATATTCATAATTTTCTTCATTCCAAAAAGGTCAACTAAAAAACCTCCGATGATCATGGCCAACGTAAACCCATAAAAAGCAGGGCCAAAAGCAATGCCTATTTGTTCTAATGTTAGTCCGTAATCATTGTTGAAAACCAATTCAATTTTGGCCCGTACTGCGAAAGTCATGGCAGTAGTTATCAGCGCAAAACAACTCGCGTTAAACAGTTTAGATTTCATAATCAGTAAATATTTGGTTTATATCACTACAATTTATAAATATTATTGAAACCTACTCAAAAACTATTGGCAATAATACTTTCATAAAGCTCTTGTTTTCCACTTTTGGAGGGAATATCTCCTTGTTCTAAACCAATTTTATAAAGGTCTGCAATGGACAATTCCCCTTTTTCAAATGCTTTTCCTTCACCACCATCATAGGATTGATAGCGTTCCTTCAACATTTTTGAATAGGGGGTTTTTTCCAAAATGTGTTCTGCAGCAATCAGCGCCCTGGCAAATGTATCGGCTCCTTGAATGTGGGCGATAAATAAATCTTCAAGGTCGGTGGAGTTTCTTCTGACTTTAGCATCAAAATTAATTCCCCCCCCTTGGAGCCCTCCTGATCTTAGAAAAACCAACATCGCCTCTATGGTTTCGTAGAGATTTATGGAAAATTGATCAGTATCCCAACCATTTTGTTGGTCTCCTCGATTGGCGTCAATGCTTCCCAACATCCCAGCATTGGCGGCGACCTGCAATTCGTGTTCAAAAGTGTGTTGTGCTAAAGTCGCGTGATTCACTTCTATATTTAATTTAAAATGGTCTTGAAGATCATACTGGTTTAAAAAGCCCACTACCGTTGCGGCGTCAAAATCGTATTGGTGCTTGGTGGGCTCAGCAGGTTTGGGTTCGATAAAGAAGTTTCCCTTAAACCCCTGCTGTTTGGCGTAGTCCACCATTTTATTGAAAAAAGTTCCCAGATGATCCAACTCACGTTTCATGTCGGTATTTAACAAAGATAAATACCCTTCTCTACCTCCCCAGAACACATAGTTTTCAGCCCCCAATTCCATGGCGGTGTCAAAAGCAATTTTGATCTGTGCAGCAGCCCTGGAAGCCACCTTAAAATCTGGGTTGGTGATCGCACCGTTCATATAGACTGGATTTGAAAAACAATTCGCAGTTCCCCAAAGAACCTTCAGACCAGTTTGTTGCTGTTTTTCTTTTATATAAGTGGCGATCTGGCCCACCCTTTTTTCGGTTGCTGCCAAAGAGGAACCCTCGGCGATGAGATCGATATCGTGAAAACAAAAATAATCAAAGTCCATTTTATTTAGGAACTCAAAGGCCGCGTCAGCTCGATTTTTCGCCTGTTGCAACACGTCTTTCTCCTGATTCCAAGGGTAATGATTGGTCAGGCGTCCAAAAGGATCTGCTCCATTGTCATTCATACTGTGCCAGTAGGCCATTGCAAACTTGAAGTGTTCGCGCATGGACTTTCCCATCACCTTTTTTTCCGCGTCATAAAACTTAAAAGCCAAGGGATTATCGGATTCCTTACCCTCGAATTTTATTTGATTGATGTTTTTAAAATAATGATTTTCCATTTTTATATGATGTTTTTTAATAGTTGATTTTTCCATTTTTCAAAGGCTGCCAAGCTCTCCTCCTTTGCTTTAGGGTTGGGCGCAATGGTTTTTGAAATACTACTTTGGGTGTTGTTTTCTGAACCATTTAATCCAGCGATACTGGCCATTGCAGCACCCTCTGCGCCTGTGGCTTCAAGCATCTGAATAGAAATTCCCAAAGTGTCTGCAATCGTTTTTGAAAATACATCCGAGAGAAATAGATTGTCATTTCCTACTTTCAAATTATCAATAATCACCCCGTCATTTTTTAATATTTCGATTCCATAGACCATGGCGAAGGCAATCCCTTCTATAGTGGCCCGAACCATACAGTCGTTGTTGTGAATATTGAAATTGATATTACTGATATGACCATTGACAATTTTGTTGTCCAACATACGCTCGGCGCCATTTCCAAAGGGAAAAACACTCAATCCTTTGCTCCCTATGGGTGCCTTTTCGGCACTGAGGTTTAATTGTTCGTAGCCAATATTTCCCATCAATTGGTGCAGCCAGCGGTATTGAATTCCAGCTCCATTGAGGTTGAGGAGTTTTCCAAACATTTTTTTATTAGGTTGGTAATCCACGTGGGCAAAGGTGTTGACTTTGGTCAATTCAACGCCAGATAATTGATCGGTCAATGCATAGACGACTCCCGAAGTGCCCCCTGTAGCCACAACATCGCCAGTGCTTCTTGCACCCAGGGTATAGGCATTGTTCGGCTGATCACCTGCACGATAAGTAATGGGAGTTCCTTCGACAAGTCCTGTAGCCTGTGCCGCGGCCTTGGATACTGATGCCTGTGGAGTGAAGTTCGGGACGATATCGGGAACCATGGCCGGATCAATTTTGAAAAAATCAAAAAGGGCGGCGGCGATTTGGTCATTTTTAAAATCCCAAAAAATCCCTTCAGACAAACCCGTGATGGTGGTCTGGGCAACTCCTGAAAGCTGTGCCGCAAGGAAGTCCCCTGGCAACATAAATTTATAAACCTTCTGGTACAAAGCGGGCTCGTTCTCAATGACCCAAGCAAGTTTGGAAGCAGTAAAATTACCTGGGGAATTCAGCAGCTGCGCCTGACTGTAATCTTTTCCCAAGTTTTTATACGCTTTTTCACCAAAGGGAGTCGCTCTGCTATCACACCAAATAATGGCATTTCTCAAGGCTTTTAATTGCCGATCCACCAAAACCAATCCGTGCATTTGGTAGGAAATACCAATGCTTGATATTTGGTTTCCGCTGATGTCTGCTTTGGTTAACAGGATTTTGGTTGCATCACAAAGATACTGCCACCAAAGGTTAGGGTCTTGTTCTGCCCATCCCGATGCTTGGGCTTCAATGGGGATTTCTATTTCGGGGACCCTGGCCCTTGCTATAGACTTTCCTGTTTGATCATCTACCAAAGCAGCCTTAACAAAGGAACTCCCAATATCATATCCTATGGCTATCATTTAATAAAATAGGTTTCTTTCTCTTTCAAAAATTTACTGGTAACGATTCAATTTTTAGTTTACTAAAATGACTATTATTTTCTAAAAGAAAAAGGGATTAATCCTTTTCTTATTTGCTATATATGGGTGAAATAGTATTTTCCTGCGGGTGGTATTTTCCCTCAGCAGCCCAGCGAAATCCTCTCATTTGCATGGTCAACACTTCAGGAACATCAAAATCGCTGAGGTTGTGACCGATAGAGGAATAAAAAATCCTTCCTTTACCATAGTTTTTTTTCCAAACCACGGGCATGGTGCTCCCAGTAACCTTATTTTCGTTTTTTCCGGGTTTACTGTAGCGGGCTCTATCAAACTCTGAAATGGCCAAAACTTTAATATTGGGGTCGATCAACATATAATACTGCTCAGTTTTTTTAAGCTCAAAATCTGAAATGCCACGAGTAATGGGGTCATCTTGATCAATGATATTTATTTCATGATCAATTTTACCCCCAGGATGGGACACAAATTGCCCACCTACCATCAATTGGTATTTTAGGTTGTCACGAAAAGCGTCTCCCATACCACCGTGCCAGCCAGCAAACCCAGTTCCATTCATTATGGCTTTTTCAAGTCCTTTAAATTGTGGATTGGTGATTTCACCCATGGTCCACATTTGAATGATCAAATCAGCCTCTGCCATTATTTGTTCGTCGGTATAGGTCTCAAGAGATTCAAAGACTTTTACATTAGCGCCCTCGGCTTTCAATTTGGGAACCATAAGAGCTGCACTTTCTGTCGGCTGATGGCCTTGCCATCCTCCAAAAACAACGACAACATTTTTACCCTTTAAAGTGGGAGCATCTGCGGGAGAATTTTGGGAAAAAGCAGCTGAGGGTCGCAAAGAAAAGAGCAGGGAAAATATAAATGTAAAAAAGACAGCGGTTTTAATTGAGTTTGTTTTCATCATGAGTCAAGTTTTTAATTTCTTTAATAAGTAATGGTAGTGCAGGATTTTTGATCGAATGACCGTAGCCTCCTAGAATAATATGTTTTACATTTTGATGCCCCGCCACTTTGAGCATTCGCATCATGTAGGCATTTTCTTCAGTACGCCCCAACATTTCTAATTCGGAATCACCGGTATAGAGCACTATCGGGGGGGCATCGGCCCTGACATGATATAGGGGTGCATATTCATCTATTATGGGTTGTTTTTTCGATATATTATTTTCAGCTCTTACGGTAAAGTGGGTAATGGCGTGGCCCGTTAAAGGTAATAAAGCCAATACATTATCGGCATTGATTTGGTGCTTTGCCAGGTAACTTTTATCCAATCCTACCATCATCGTTAAATAACCACCGGCTGAGCTACCGCTGATTATAATTTTATCTGGATCACCCCCATAACGGTCAATGTTTTTAAAAGTCCAAGCCACTGCTGCGGCCGCATCTTCTATGTAAACTGGCGCCTTCACTTTGGGGTGAAGCCTATAATTGACGGCCACCACAGCCATACCTTGTTCTTTTAATTGTTCAGGAATATCTTTACTCCCATTTTTTAATCCACCTCCATGAAACCAGACCACTGTGGGAAATTTTTTTACGGTTTTTGGGTAGTAGAGGTCTATTTTACAGCGTTCTTTTTGATAGGTATCGTTGATCAATTCACCGTAATAACCAATATTTTCAATGTATCCATAGTCCTGCGCAGTCAGCTTTACTGCAACCACAGAGACCGCTATTAGAATCAGGTATTGATACTGTTTTAGCATATTATTATTTCTTTGTAAAAATTACAAAATATTTATTCAAAATGACACCCATCAACTGCATTCAAATCCCTGCTGAAAGCCTTTTAAAAGGAAGATGAGAATGACCCAAAAGAAATAGTCAGCAATTTACAGGTCATTTTTTGTTAGATTTTGTTTAATGGCCTTGGACCAAACTTCATATCCATCCTCACTAAGGTGTAAACTGTCGCTCACATAAAGGCGGGGTATGGGCCTCCAATTATCCCCTAGAAATTGCGATTGGGTACTAATAAATTTAACTTTTGGATGTGAGGAAGCGTAAGTTCTCACCTTACTATTAAAGGATGAAATTTGACTCCAAACATTCCATCGGGCAGGGGTAGGCGTAATTTCAATAAAATAGATGGGAAGGTCGGGAAAGAGCCCATGCACTTGTTTTTTAAAGAACTTAAAAAGCCTAAAGGCTTGGTTTGGGCTGAGATCAGTCTCAGCACCCGAAATATCATTCCCTACAAAACAAAGCAGTGCTTTGGCACGCTGATGCGGCGCTACCAAACTTTCTGTAAAATGGATCAGGTCATAGAAATGCGCGCCTCCATAGCCTCTTTTTACGGACCTGAAGGGATGCATGTCTTGAGCGATATTATCCCACCTGCGAATACTTGAACTTCCCACAAACAGATAATAATCATCCCATTTTTTATAGTCTTCCAATACCAATAGTTTTTTGACATCATCATTAAATCTCTCTCGGGTATGTTCATATTTTTTAAGAGGAGAACACCCTAACGACAAGGCGAAAGCAAATAATAAAATTGAATTCAATAATTTCATTTGGTTTTTTTTAAAAATTAAATGTAGAGTATTTATATTACAAAAATTTAAAGATCGGCTCCGTAGTTCAACGGATAGAACAAGAGTTTCCTAAACTTTAGATACAGGTTCGATTCCTGTCGGAGCTACAACTTATATGATTTATTATTTATCCATTTGTGATAAATTATAATATAAATCCCTTTATTACAAGACTTAAGCTGGTATTTCAATAATTCATACTTTGCATGAGATTCCATGAGATAGCATAAAATGGCACTATTTGTTGCCAATATGTTGCCCAATTCATTTCATAAATATGAAATTCAGTAGCTTCATTTTTTATGGTGGTTTCTCCTCTAGAATAGTTATCCTCTCCATTAGGCCCAAACCATACTTTAAAAACTAGTTAATTAGAAAAGCAGGCCAAAAATAAGGCATATTTTATATAAATTAATCTATTGCTTTACTCCGGCTTTTTGCTAATTGAGCTGAAATTTTAGTTGCACTTTCTTCATTGATATTGTAACCACGCATAATGTACATGGCAATGATTGTACCTAGCATAGGGAAGAAACAGAAAATGGCAAATAGACCGTCTACCGCAGCTTCCTGATCAATTGTGGCCAGTTCTGGATCAAATCCAACTAATGCAATGATAACTCCACTAAGGGCTCCAGCAATGGCATAGCCAACCTTGACCATCCACCAATAAATAGCTCCAAAAATTCCTTCTCTTCTCTTACCAGTAATTACTTCATCTAAGTCAATGACGTCTGCTGTCATAGACATCATAATGGTGAATAAACTTCCTATACCGAAAGAGAAAAAAGGTAAGCCAAAAATATACATCCAAGGTTTACCAGGAATAAAGAGAAAATATAGGAGTGTGTAGCCTAAGAGTGAGATCGATTGAGAAATCATAAAGGCTTTCTTTTTCCCCCAAATTTTTGACATCCAAGTAATTGTAGGTATTACAATAAAGTTGGTCCCTAAAGCTCCAAATACACCAAACATAGACACCCAGACACCACTAGCATCTGCATCTCCATTAAATAGTTTATATACGATGACAAAAAAAGTAAGTGATGCTACTGTGTTAAAGGCATTGTAAATTAAAAAGGTGGCTCCACAGAGCTTTCTAAATTCAGGAATTTTAAAAGCTTCAATAAAACTTTCTATAATTTTCACTAAGCTGTTTCCAATGCTGGTTCTATTTAAGGAAACATTCTCTTCGTTTAAGGTTGAGGGACTCTTAATAAATATCGCAGGAATTAAACCACAAATTGTGCATGGAATTGCAACCCATATTGAGAGTTGCCTAACAGCTACATCTGCGGATGGAAACCAAGAAGGGTCATACATAATAATCCAAAAAAGAGGAGCTATTACCCAAGCCCATTGTCCAATCCATTGAGCTATAGCCATGATATTGGTTCGCTCGTGAAAATCATCACTCATTTCATAGCCCATGGCGACATAGGGGACACCATAAAGAGTATATCCTAAATAAAAAACAATTGACCATAAGAAGAAATACCAAAAGTTAAATTGGAGTGAATCTTCTCTGGATAACTGCCACATGAAGATGTAAGAAATTCCCAACAACAGTGCCCCGATAAATACATATTGACGTCGCCTACCCCAACGTGACTTTGTATTATCAGAAATAAATCCCATGATGGGATCGGTTATTGCATCAAAAAATCGAGGAAAGAGAAAAATTAACGACCACATCCAGCCAGAAAAACCAAGATCTTCTACCAACACTACCATAAAAATCCCAAGGATTGCAGGAAACATTTGATTGGCTAACATACCTATACCAAAGGCAATTTTTTGACCTATGGGAACTTTTTTTCTAATCGTTATAGAAGACATATAAAATTGATTTAATAATTATTAAAATTTCAAATGCGATTTTACTGCGTTTCTTATAAATAAAAATGTACAAGAGAATCGAAATAATTTATTGTTCATAGATTGAGTACTGTTCTGTATATTTTTTTCGTACCACTTCAAAAGCTTTCTTTTTTGTACGGTCGAGTTTAACGATACCCCAAAACTCTTCATTGGGTACACCATCATATGGTACGCCAGTGCTGTTGGGCGCAATCCCACCAATGTCTTGTTGACTTGGGTTTTCTGCTTTCCACCAACCATCGGTAAATGAAAATAGGGTTACACCACTAACCAGTTTTCTTTTGCTTAAAATTTGAGATAAAATAGAATCTGTAGCATCAGATTGGGCTTGTTCATTTACCCCTTTACTATAGGCGTCTCTGTCTATGGTCATGTAACTATCTGCACCCGCTTCCGAGAAATATAGGGGTTTACTCCCTCTATTTTTCCATTCTTCAATTAGGGTTTCCGGTTGATCCCAGCGATAGACATTAACTCCCCAAACGTCAATTTCGGGGTTTTGAGACAAGACTTCAGTAGTGGGGATTTCACCATGGGCTGTCGCCACTGGGTGGTTATCATCAATTTTTTTTATGCTTTTGGCAGTTGTACTCATCGCATTGTACCAATTATCAATATCTCCTTCAAACCATTCAGGATGATAATTGTATTCATT
>JAKMDI010000002.1 GCA_022428005.1 Flavobacteriaceae bacterium | reverse complement strand
AGTGCGCACAAGAAGACTCGAACTTCCACGGGATTTAACTCCCACCAGGCCCTCAACCTGGCGCGTCTACCAATTCCGCCATGTGCGCAGAAAGTGACCTGGCTGGGGCTCGAACCCAGGACCCTCTCCTTAAAAGGGAGATGCTCTACCAACTGAGCTACCAGGTCTATAGATAACTGTGACTTGGCTGGGGCTCGAACCCAGGACCCTCTCCTTAAAAGGGAGATGCTCTACCAACTGAGCTACCAAGTCTTTTTTAAGTCTGCAAATATAATATCAATTATTTATTTTTTAGCCTCAATTGTTATAAATTTGAATCCAACTGAAATCCCTTCACACAGAATGAAATCCCTTATTTTAATGGGTTATATGGGTTGCGGAAAATCGGCCCTGGGCAAACAATTGGCGCAGGCGAGCAAGCGATCTTTTGTCGACCTTGATCAATATATAGAGCAGCATGAAAATACCAGTATTTCAAAGCTGTTTGAATCAAAAGGGGAACTTTATTTTAGAAAGAAAGAACGGTTTTATTTGGAAAAACTTTTGTCCTCACATGATAGTACCATCATCGCTTTGGGAGGTGGAACCCCTTGCTATTTTGACAATATAGATTTTCTAAATCAAAATAAAAGTGGGGTTACTTGTTATCTAAAAACAACCCCAAAAATTTTAGCAAAACGTCTTTTTAAGGAAAAGGATCACAGACCTATGATTGCGCATCTAAACTCTCAGCAAGATTTAGAAGAGTTTATCGCCAAACATCTTTTTGAAAGAATTCCTTATTACACCAAGGCGCAACACCACCTGAGTACTGATGAAGCTTCTGTGGAGGAGCTCTGCCAAAAGGTTCAAAATTTTTTAACTTAAATAAACCCCTTCACCAGCTCCAAAAACCACTTCGATGTGCTCCTTAATGGATGTAGAGAGCGAGATACCTTTAAAGTCTCCTTTTACTGGGTAGTTTTTGTGGTTTCTGTTGACCAACACAGCGGTCTGTAGCTTTTTGACTTCCGTTCCCAAAAAATGAGAAACAGCGTAAATTAGCGTGCTACCCGTGTTCAATACATCGTCTATGACCACCACGGACTTGTTTTTGCAGCCCGCCAAATCACTCGATAAGGTAATTTTTTCTCTGGGATTTTTTTTCTGAATTTTTACCTCGATAAAAACAACCTTCAAATCACTTATTTTTTCTAATTCTTCTAAAATCCTTTTGCCAAGAATTACTCCATTATCGGCGATACCCGCCAAAACCAATTGTTTTTCCTCATAATGATTTTCATAAATCTGAAAAGCAATTCTTTTAACGGTTTTTTGGATGTCATGGGCATCCATTATTTTACTTTTGGGATCAGCCACTTTAGTTTAACATTAAGTTATCGAAATATAGGAATTGAATTTCATTTTATTCCAGTAAAAGAAAAATTTCCTATTCCTCTCCAAAATAATCGTCCATATCCCTTCTGTCTTTTTTTGTTGGCCTACCCGTTCCCTTTTCTCTTTGAAGCCCCTTTGAATTGGATTGAAAATCTATATTTTCAAAGGCTTCGGGAGGAGTTGTATTTTCACGGTATATGTCTACTAACTTTGCACCCAGCCGGCTTTTGGGAATGTCCCGAACCCTAAGTTCATGCCATATCTGATTTTTTCGCACTTTCACCTGGTCTCCGATCAGTACTTCGCGTGAGGGTTTAACGATTTGATCTCCAAACCTAACATGACCTTGTTTGCAGGCCAAGCTCGCTTGATTTCTCGATTTATAGTATCTCAGACACCAAAGATATTGATCAATACGCATTGTTAAAGTTCAATTTTTTACAATACAAAAATAAAGTAAAATTGTATCTTGCACTTCAATTTTTATCCATGAGATTCACAAGTTTCAGTACTTCTTTTCTACTGTGTTTAACAATCATTGTTAGTTGTAAGAAAGATGCAGGACCAGAGCCTGCCAGAGACATGCAGTTACAAACCGTTGACGACGATCTGGCTTTAAAGAATTACTTGCATTCACATTTCTACAACTACGAGGATTTTGAGGCCGAACCCGACAACCACAAGATCCAAATCGATATAGATACCATTGCAGATCAAAACAGTGATAAAACCCCACTTTGGGATCAAGTTCAAGAGAAATCAATTCTGATTACAGACAGACAAAACAACGAATTTACCGCTAAATTATACTTTGTAATTGCCAAAACAGGGGTAGGAGAGCACCCCAGTAATGTAGATTCTACCTTCGTTACTTATCAAGGAAAACTCCTTACCAATCAAGTTTTCGATCAAAGGGATACCCCCATGTGGTTTGATTTAGCAACAGGAGTAATTCGTGGGTTTAAAGAGTTTTTACCAGAGTTAAAGGCCGGAGATCATACAGTGAATAATGACGGGACCTATGACCTTGATCACTATGGTCAAGGTGTTTTTTTCATCCCTTCGTCTTTGGGATATTTTGACAGGAATTTACTTTCTATACCTAAATACTCCCCTTTAATTTTTTCAGTAGCACTCCACAAAGTAAATGCGGCCGACCATGATAACGATGGGGTATTGTCCAGAGACGAAGATCCCGATGGTGATGGTGACCCACTCAACGACGATACGGATCTAGATAGGAATGTCAACTTTTTAGATACCGACGATGACAATGATGGTACCCCTACAAGAGAAGAATATGATCGAGACAAAGACGGCATAGCCGATGACGATGACAATGACGGTACCCCCGATTATTTAGATTCCGACAGCAGCTAATTTAACTTTAAGGAAATTCCTAACACAAATTGATTGGGTCGAGAGTTGACTTGGCCTTGCACCGGAATCCTTGCTTGTGAAATAATTTGAACTTCCTCGTCGGACAAACCTTTTTCATAGCGAAGATCGATGCCCAAAGCGCCCAGTTGTAAACGGGTTCCCAAATGCAAACCCAAATTGGTCTTATTTTGGAGATCGGCAAAGTCGAGTTCAGCACTTTTTTGAGATAAATTAAAATAGGCAGTAGGGCCGATAAAGATACTTAATGGACCGATGGCAGTTATGCCCAAAGACAAGGGAAGCTCAATTCTCGATTTGTCAATGGTGTTTCCGTCGTACTCACTACTGACCTGGGTAAATTGTAATTCGGGTCTCAGATAAAAAATTAAAAAATCAACCTTGGCAAAAAGTCCAAAATGAAACCCAGTTTTTTTACCTAAATCGACATTTTCAACAAACTGCTCCCCTGTCAATTGAATGGAACCCGCACGGTCAAAGTTCAACCCGCCTTGAATACCATAATCGATTTGCGAAAAGGATAGCTGCGTAAAAAATAAAAAAACTAAGATCTGGGTTTTTTTCATGTTAAAATGAAATGCTTATTTTCTTATGATTACTTTTTTAACAGCATTAATTATCGCGTTCTTATTCAATCCGTATTTTTCCATCAATTGAGCGGGTGTGCCAGATTCCCCAAATGTATCCTGGGTGGCAACAAACTCCTGAGGCGCTGGGGCTGCCCTTGCCAACGCTCCGGCGACACTTTCCCCCAATCCACCCAAGTAGTTGTGCTCCTCGGCAGTGACCACGCATTTTGTTTTTTTAACAGAATTGGTCAGTAAATCCACATCCAAGGGTTTTATGGTGTGAATGTTGATGACTTCAGCAGAAATACCCTCGGTTTCTAATGTTTCTGCTGCCAATAATGCCTCCCAAACCAGGTGCCCTGTGGCTACAATAGTGACATCATTTCCTGGATTCAATACGATGCCTTTACCAATTTCAAAAGGAATATCGTCTGTGATAAAATTAGCAACTTTTGGGCGTCCAAACCGAAGATATACAGGACCCTGATAGTCTGCAATGGCCATAGTAGCAACTTTGGTTTGATTGAAATCACAGGGATTGATAACCGTCATGCCGGGCAACATTTTCATCAAACCAATATCTTCTAAAATTTGATGTGTGGCACCATCTTCCCCTAGCGTAATACCGGCATGAGAAGCACATATTTTCACGTTTTTTCCTGAGTAAGCAATGGATTGACGTATTTGGTCATAGACCCTTCCGGTAGAAAAATTGGCAAAAGTTCCCGTGAAGGGAATCTTTCCGCCAATGGTTAATCCAGCGGCTATACCCATCATATTGGCCTCAGCAATCCCTACCTGTATAAATCTATCGGGGTTTTCATCGATAAAGTCTTGCATTTTTAAAGACCCCACCAGGTCAGCACAAAGGGCAATTACATTGGGGTTGGTTCTTCCCAACTCGGTCAGGCCTGCTCCAAAACCAGAGCGGGTGTCTACTTTACCTTGATCCGTATATTTTTTCATGTGGTTAATGGTGTTCCTAATTAATAATCACCTAATGTTTCAGGATTTTGTGATAATGCTTTTTCTAACTGTTCGTCATTGGGGGCTTTTCCATGCCATGCATGGGTATGCATCATATAATCCACGCCATTCCCCATCTCAGTATGCATTATAATCACTATGGGTTTTCCCTTACCCGTCAGGGCTTGCGCAGCTGATAAGGCTTCAATGACAGCTTTAAGGTCATTTCCGTTTTTAAGGAGCATTACCTCCCAGCCGAAAGCTTCAAATTTTGCAGCGATATCTCCCATTGGAAGTACATCATCTGTTTTTCCGTCAATTTGTTTTCCATTGAGGTCAACCGTCGCAATCAGATTGTCTACTTTTTTTCCAGCGGCAAACATAATGGCTTCCCAGTTTTGACCTTCTTGCAATTCACCGTCACCCATCAGAGCATAAACGATGCGCTCGTCATGGTTTAATTTTTTGGAAATTGCAGCACCGATTGCCACCGACAAACCTTGTCCTAAGGATCCCGAAGCTACACGGATTCCAGGAAGTCCTTCATGTGTTGTGGGATGACCTTGTAGTCGAGAATCGATCAATCGAAAGGTACTGAGTTCTTTTACAGGAAAGTATCCTTTTCGGGCCAACACACTATAAAACACAGGGGATATATGTCCGTTGGAGAGAAAAAATAAATCTTCCTCTTTCCCATCCATCTCAAAGTCCGCTTTGAGCTCCAATATTTCGTAGTAGAGGGCAATAAAAAACTCTGTACATCCAAGCGATCCTCCTGGATGCCCTGAGTTTACTTTGTGAACCATTCTTAAAATATCTCTTCTTACTTGAGAGACCACGGTTTCCAAAAAGTTGTAATCTGGCATGGTGATGTATTTTCAGGGCAAAAGTAAGCTTTCGTGCCAAAGCTACAAAGGAGTGATAATCATTTTGTTCAAGAATTAATCATCTGACTGGTTTTATTGACCATATTATTGCGGATATAGGGTCCATCCCCTTATATTTGCAGCCACCACAGGTATGGAATTCAAACTCATTCATACAGACCCTTCTTCCTCAGCAAGAGCAGCCACATTAGCTACCGATCACGGGGAAATTGAAACGCCTATTTTTATGCCGGTAGGAACGGCAGCTACCGTAAAAGGAGTCCACCAGAGGGAGTTGAAAAATGACATTAAGCCAGACATCATTTTGGGAAATACCTACCACCTTCATCTCAGGCCTGGGACATCAATCCTCGAACAAGCAGGGGGGCTACATCGGTTTATGAATTGGTCGGGCCCCATACTTACAGACTCTGGTGGATATCAGGTCTACTCCTTGTCCGACAACAGAAAAATTAAAGAAGAGGGCGTAACCTTTAAGTCTCACATCGATGGTTCGAAACATTTTTTCTCCCCCGAAAGGGCCATTGAAATACAGCGAAAGATTGGTGGAGATATCATCATGGCATTCGACGAATGCACTCCTTATCCCTGCGATTACAACTATGCCAAGCAATCGATGCACATGACCCACAGGTGGCTGGATCGCTGTCTGAAATTTCACCACAATACCCCTTTTGAGTACGATTACAAACAATTTCTTTTCCCCATAGTGCAGGGGAGTCTTTATACTGATATGCGCAAAGAGTCAGCCGACTATATTGCAAGTAAAGATGCTCCTGGAAACGCTATAGGGGGGCTCTCGGTTGGAGAACCCGCAGAAGAAATGTATGCCATGACCGAAACGGTTTGTGAGCGTTTACCGCACGATAAACCCAGATATCTTATGGGGGTTGGAACTCCCATCAACCTATTAGAAAATATTGCTCTGGGGATAGACATGTTCGACTGTGTGATGCCTACAAGAAATGCGCGCAATGGTATGTTGTTTACCGCTAATGGAACCATTAACATTAAAAATAAAAAATGGGAAAATGATTTTTCGCCCATTGACCCCGCCAACTACTGTTATGTTGACACTGACTACTCCAAGGCCTATCTGCGCCATCTCTTTACCGTAAATGAAATGTTAGGCAAACAAATAGCCACCCTGCACAACCTCAGCTTCTATCTGTGGTTGGTTAGAGCGGCGAGAAAGCATATCTTAGCAGGAGACTTTGTCGCTTGGAAAAACCAAATGTGTCGTCAAATGGACAATCGAATCTAGATGAAAATCATTGATTGGTACATTATCAAAAAATACCTGTCCACCTTTATGGTGATGATCGGTCTTTTTATTCCCATCGGAGTAATGATAGATATGGCCGAGAAGATAGATAAGATCAAGGAAAATGAGGTTCCCACCAATGCCATAATCAGCTACTACATTGACTTTACCTGGTATTTTGGGAATTTGTTATTCCCCATATTTCTTTTTTTGGCTGTGATTTGGTTTACCTCCAAACTGGCCACTAACACTGAGGTTATCGCCCTGCTGAGTTCTGGGATTTCCTTCACTAGATTTTTAAGACCTTTTATGATCTCTGCTGGGATGATTGCACTTTTTTCATTTTTGTCGGGAATGTTTATCGTTCCCAAATCAAACGCCAACTACAACCAATTCATTTACAAATACATCAATAAAAAAAGCGAGCGCCAAACCAAAAACCTTTACAAACAGATCAGCCCTAAGGAATTCATATTCGTCAGTTCCTATGATCCCATTCGTAAAACGGCCAACAACTTTACTTTGGAACACTTTGAAGGGAACAACTTGACATTTAAGATCCAGGCCAACAGCATTCGTTGGGTCGAAAGGGATAGTGTTTTTCGCCTGTCTGCCTTTAATAAAAGAACTTTTAGAGACGATCAGGAAAAATTTAGGCGTCAAAGCCGTTTAGACACTATTTTTGATTTTAAAATAGACGATTTGGCACCCGTCAACTACAAGGCAGAAACCTTGACTTTTGGTCCCCTCAATGAGTTCATTCAGAAAGAACGCGAAGGAGGATCTGTTATGATCAACAGTCATTTACTGGTGCGCCACAAACGATGGAGTTTGCCGCTTTCCTCTTTTGTCTTAACCATGATTGGTGTCTCCGTTGCTTCTTTTAAAAGAAGAGGAGGCATGGGGGTCAATCTGGCATTTGGAATTTCTTTGGGTTTTCTGTTTATATTTTTCGACAAAATCTTTTCTGTTTTGGTAAATAAATCAAATTTCTCTCCTTTGCTGGGAGCGTGGTTCCCCATTTTTATTTTTGGTTTTTTGGCGATCTTTCTCCTAAATAGGGCCAGAAGGTAAGCCCAACTTAATCTCAATTTTTTACAGTTGATCCACTAATATTTATAAATTTACACCCACTAAAACGATCCAATGGAATTTTTAGACTTTGAACTCCCCATAAAAGAACTTCAAGACCAAATCGCTAAATGCAAGGCCATAGGAAACGAGAGCAGTGTCGATGTAACTGAAACTTGCAAAAACCTCTCCGAAAAATTAGAAGCAACCAAGTGTGAAATATACGGTAACCTGTCTGCTTGGCAGAAGGTTCAATTATCGCGTCACCCTTCCCGACCCTATGCATTGGATTATATCCATGCCCTTTGTGGAGATTCTTTTTTGGAATTACACGGAGATAGAAATTTTGCTGATGACAAGGCCATGGTGGGAGGTTTAGGTAAAATCAAAGATCAAACTTTTATGTTTATCGGTACCCAAAAGGGATACAATACCAAAACCCGTCAATACCGAAACTTTGGAATGGCCAAACCTGAAGGTTACCGCAAGGCACTTCGCCTGATGAAAACTGCTGAAAAATTTGGTATTCCCATCGTGTCTCTCATCGACACCCCCGGTGCTTACCCTGGAATGGGTGCTGAAGAGCGTGGACAGGGCCAAGCAATAGCCAATAATATCTATCAAATGTTGTCTCTAAAAACCCCCATAATCGTAATGATCATTGGAGAAGGTGCCTCGGGAGGTGCTCTTGGGATAGGGGTAGGTGACCTCATTTATATGTTAGAAAATACCTGGTATTCGGTGATCTCTCCTGAATCTTGCTCTTCAATTTTGTGGAGGAGTTGGGAACATAAAGAAACAGCAGCAGAGGCACTCAAGCTCACTGCCGATGACATGCTCCAGTCTAAGTTGATTGATAAAATTGTAAAAGAACCTCTTGGTGGAGCGCATTTCGACCGTGATCAAGTGTTTAAATTCGTAAGCAAGCAAATTCTCGATGCTTTTAGAAAATTGGACAAATTGGACCACGATCAATTGGTGCAGCTCAGAAGAGAGAAATTTTCCAAAATGGGTACCTTCCAAGAATAGGATTGTGTACTTTTTTGGTTTGTTAACAAATTTTCTATTTTATCAACATTCATTTTGTTTACCCCTGTAAGATAAGTACTGTGAAATTGATCATAGATATCTAAATAAAGCGTTTACTTTAGCCCCCATGGAAAAAAGCAAACCCATCCAATCATCAAAACAGTCTACGGGGACAGTAATCAGCCTTCAGCAAGGCAAATTGCCTCCACAAGCCCTTGAATTAGAGGAAGCTGTACTGGGCGCTATGCTGATAGACAAAAAAGGAGTAGATGAGGTGATTGACCTTTTGGAGGCCGAAGCTTTTTACAAAACTGCCCATCAAAGTATTTTTGAATCCATTCTAAATCTCTTCCAAAATTCACAGCCTATAGATTTACTCACCGTTTCGGCTGATCTTAGGAAAAATGGAAAATTAGAAAGCATTGGAGGAGATTATTATTTGGTGCAATTGACCCAAAAAGTTGCAACCTCAGCACACATTGAATTTCATGCCCGAATTATCCTACAAAAATACATTCAGCGCAGCCTCATTCGAATTTCTAATGAAATAATAGAAACATCATACAAAGAGTCCGTAGACGTTTTTGATCTTCTGGACGAAGCAGAATCCAAATTGTATGACGTAGCACAAGGAAACATCAAAAAGTCTTCCGATACTGCCCAAAATCTGGTGATGCTGGCCAAGAAAAAAATTCAAGAGATTGCCAACAAAGAAGGGCTTAGCGGTGTGGCCACTGGTTTCGAAAAATTGGACCTCCTCACTTCCGGCTGGCAACCCAGTGACCTCATCATCATCGCTGCCCGTCCTGGTATGGGGAAAACGGCTTTAACCCTTTCAATGGCACGATATATTTCCGTTGCCCAGGAAACGCCTGTTGCTTTTTTCTCTTTAGAGATGTCATCGGTGCAATTGATCACCCGTTTGATCTCTGCAGAAACCGGTCTGTCTTCCGAAAAACTCAGAACAGGGAAATTAGCCAGTCACGAGTGGAAACAGCTCAACGTAAAGGTAGGTGATTTGGAAAAAGCCCCACTTTTTATCGATGATACTCCTGCATTATCGATTTTTGATCTCAGGGCCAAAGCCAGAAGATTGGCTTCCCAACACGGTATTAAATTGATCATTGTAGACTACCTCCAATTGATGACCGCTGGAAACAACAGCAAAGCGGGTAATCGAGAACAAGAAATTTCAACCATTTCCCGCAACCTAAAATCTTTGGCAAAGGAATTGGACATTCCTGTTATTGCACTGTCCCAGCTTTCTCGGGCAGTAGAAACACGTGGCGGAACCAAAAGACCCATGTTGTCCGATCTAAGAGAATCCGGAGCTATTGAGCAGGATGCCGATATTGTATCGTTTATTTATCGACCTGAGTATTATGGCATCGATGAATGGGACGATGAAGAACACAGTTCCTCTGTGGGTCAAGCAGAATTTATTGTCGCCAAACACCGAAATGGTGGATTGGACAACATCAGAATGAAATTTATAGGTCACTTGGGTAAATTTGAAGATTTACAGTCCGATGACAATCCCTTTGAATACCAATCCAAAATGAATGAAGGGGGTTCAAACAACCCTCCCAGCCCATCATTGCCAAATCCGAACGATGCTTTTGATCTTCCTCATTCTGACGAGGGTGACGACATCCCTTTCTAAAGCCGAATTCCCTTTTCTTTTAGGTCTCGCTCCAAATCATCAGGGTTTTTAAAAAGTATGCTTTGTATTCCTAATGCTGAGCTGGCTGCAATATTCCTATGATTATCGTCTATAAAGACAGTTTCGGAGGCTTTAAATCCATAGCGATCGAGTGCCAAATGATATATTTCAGGAAAAGGTTTTCTCATTTTTTCGGTTCCCGATACCACAATCCCTTCAAAAAGATGTAAAAAATCAAATCGCGCTAATGCCACAGGAAAGGTCTCCGCACTCCAATTCGTCAATGCAATGACCCTGTAATTCGGGTCAGCGATGAGTTTATGCAATACATCAACAGTACCTTCAATCGCGTTTCCCAGCATTTCCTCCCATCGGCCGTAATACATTCTGATCCACTCCTCGTATTGGGGAAACATTTTTACCCGGTCTTCCGTAGCTTGCTGAAGTGGATAGCCAGCATCTTGATTTTCGTTCCAGTCCATGGTACAGATTTCGTCAAAAAACCATTGCATTTTTTTTTGGTCTCCATCAAAAACTTCCAAGTATACATAGGCAGGGTTCCAATCGATCAGTACACCTCCTAAATCGAAAATGACATTTTTAATTGTGTTCATAAGCAGTTTAGTTTTCTTTTTGTCCTGTCAACATCAAATAGCTTTTTAGAAATGGGTCGATCGCTCCATTCATTACACCGTCTACATCGTTTGATTCTGTTTGAGTTCTCACGTCTTTCACCAGCTTGTAGGGGTGCATTACGTAATTTCTGATTTGTGAACCCCATTCAATTTTCTTTTTGGAAGCCTCAATTTCGTCTCGCGCCGAGAGTTTTTTTTGTAGTTCTATTTCGTAGAGCTGAGATTTTAACAATTGCATGGCTTTATTTTTATTCTCCAATTGAGAACGTGTTTCAGAGTTTTCGATCATTATACCCGTAGGATGGTGTCTCAAACGGACCGCGGTTTCTACCTTGTTGACATTTTGCCCTCCGGCACCGCTGGCGCGCATGGTTTCCCAGGTGATATCGGCAGGGTTTACCACAATTTCAATACTGTCGTCCACCAGTGGATATACATATACCGAAGCAAAAGAAGTATGCCGCTTGGCGTTGCTGTCGAATGGAGAAATCCGCACCAAACGGTGCACACCATTCTCTCCCTTAAGCCAACCAAAACCAAATTCACCGTTGATTTCTATTGTAACTGTTTTTATTCCTGCAACATCTCCAGCTTGGTGGTTGAGCTCCCTTACCTTATATTTATTTTTTTCTGCCCACATCAGGTACATTCGCATCAACATCTCTGCCCAGTCGCAGCTTTCGGTTCCCCCAGCTCCAGCCGTAATCTGTAATACAGCACTCAGGGGATCGCCCTCGTCGGATAGCATATTACGGAATTCAATGTCCTCCAACAGGCGTTGGGTTTGATCAAAATGTTCCGTTACCTCCGCTTCAGCTATTTCTCCAGCCCTTAGAAACTCGATTAAAACCGATAAATCTTCTCTGTGTTGTTTTACTTTCTCGTAATCTTCCACCCATTTTTTTAGGTTTCTGATTTCGCGCATCAGCAGCTCTGCCTTATTTGCATCCTCCCAAAAATCAGGGGCTAAGGTTTTTTCTTCTAAGTTGGTGATTTCGATTTTTTTGGCATCAATGTCAAAGATACCCCCTTAACGCATCCAGGCGATCTTTAAGATCTTTTTCTTTTTCAGAAGAAATCATAGTTGTTGTGTAAATTCACCGTAAAATTAGTCTTAAATTTTAGATCAAAAGAATTATTTTGCAATAACTAAACATGAAAAAACCTATTTTTTATGATCCTTCGAATCCCCAATCTCAGTTTTTTTTCATTTATTTATTTCAACACCCTACTGATGGGGTGTAATTCAAACCCAGGAGCAATGTCAACGACCAACCTCAATCCGCCCATTGCGGATCAAATTCCCAAACAACATAAAATTCACAACCACATCCGTTTAGACCCCTATTATTGGCTCAACGACCGAGAAAACCCTGAGGTTATTGATTATTTGGAACGCGAGAACGATTATTATCAAAAAATGACCGCCCACACCCAACCACTTCAAAAGGAGCTCTATCAAGAAATGCGCGCGCGCATCAAGGAAGATGACACCTCTGTTCCTTATTTTTATAATGGCTATTGGTACATTACCAAATTTGAGGAGGGTCAATCTTACCCTATATACGTCAGAAAAAAACAGCTGCTTACTGCAGCTGAGGAACTCTTATTCGATTGTAATAAAATGGCCGAAGGACACGATTATTTCCGTTTGGTAGGCATTACTGTAAGTCCCGATAACACCAAAGTGGCCTATGGGGTTGACCTGGTCTCTCGCAGGCAGTACACCCTGAAAGTAAAGGACCTTAGGACAGGTGAGCTCTTACATACAAATATCGAAAATACTACCGGTGGGAGCGTATGGGCTGCAGATAACAGTACCCTTTTCTACAATCAAAAAAATCCCGAAACCCTTAGATCAGAGGCGGTCTATAAACACAATATAAACGCTCCAGATCAGGAGAATGTTTTGGTTTATGAAGAAGCTGACGAAACCTATTCTGTTTATGTAAGCGCATCAAAATCAAGGAAATATATTTTTATTTCATCCCAAAGTACTACCACCAGCGAGCATCGATTTATTTCCTCCGATTTGCCCAATGAGGTATTTAAAGTGATTCAACCGCGAACCAAAGGATTAGAATACGACGTAGAACATTTTGGTGACCATTTCTATTTGCACACCAATCACAACCAGGCCACCAATTTTAAAATAATGAGGACTCCTATTAGTCAAGCCGAGCTCACTTTCTGGGAGCCGCTGCTGGACCATCGGGATGAGGTGCTTATCGAAGATTTTGAATTGTTTGATAAGTACTGGGTAGTCAACGAAAGGGAGAATGGTTTGTCTCGTTTAAGGGTAATGCGCTGGGATCAATCCGAAGACTATTACCTACCCATGGAAGAAGAAACTTATGCGCTTTATATTTCTTATAATCCCGAGTTCACTACTACCCAACTCCGATACGTATATAACTCCATGACCACCCCCACTTCTGTAATTGAATTGGACTTGGTATCCCAACAAAAAAAAGTATTGAAAACCCAAGAGGTTTTGGGCGGCGATTTTAGTCCTGAAAATTACATTTCACAGCGATTGTGGGCAACAGGACGGGATGGGACACAAATCCCCATTTCAATAGTACACCACAAAGACACGCCTTTGAGTGAGGACACCCCCTTGCTCCTCTATGCCTATGGTTCCTATGGCCACACCATTGATCCTTCTTTCTCTTCTACCCGATTGAGTTTACTGGACAGGGGATTTGTTTTTGCCATAGCTCACGTGAGGGGAGGAGAATATTTGGGAAGGAAATGGTATGAGTCGGGAAAACTCTTGGATAAAAAAAACACCTTTTATGATTTTATCGATTGCTCAAAGTTTTTGATAGAAAAAAAGTACACTGCGCCAGGACACCTCTATGCCAACGGCGGTTCCGCAGGAGGGCTGCTTGTGGGTGCCATCATCAATATGGCGCCTGAGTTATACAACGGTGTGGTGGCCGACGTTCCTTTTGTGGATGTGGTGACCACCATGTTGGACGACTCCATTCCTTTGACCACCTCTGAATACGACGAATGGGGGAATCCCAATACACGAGAATACTATGAATACATGCTTTCTTATTCCCCCTATGATCAGGTTAAAGCCCAAGATTACCCTAACCTATTGGTGACCTCGGGTTTGCACGATTCTCAGGTTCAGTATTTTGAACCTACCAAGTGGGTAGCCCGCCTGCGAGAGAAAAAAACAGATCAAAACCTTTTGTTTTTAGACACCAACATGAAGGCGGGACACAGCGGTTCCTCTGGAAGATTTGACAGTTTAAAAGAATTGGCCAAGAAATTTGCTTTTATAATTGACTTAGAAGAGAAATAGTCTTTAAAAAAAAGTGTTATTTTTGCAACGGTAATGAATGAATTCAAAAAATCCAAAAGCGGAATGAAGGTGAATAACAATATCCTTTCATTGATAGGTAATACCCCTTTAATCCGCCTTGAAAAAATTGTCAAAGGTTTTACAGGTAATTACTTTACCAAGTTTGAAGCCTTTAATCCAGGACATTCCAACAAAGACAGAATTGCCTTACACATTATTGAAGAGGCAGAAAAAAGCGGCCTTTTAAAGCCTGGTGATACCATTATTGAAACTACCTCTGGAAATACAGGATTTAGTTTGGCGATGGTTTCCCTGATTAAGGGATATGAATGTATACTGGCGGTAAGCTCAAAGTCCTCCAAAGACAAGATTGACATGCTTCATGCAATGGGAGCAAAGGTATATGTATGCCCCGCAAATGTTTCGGCCGAAGACCCGCGTTCGTATTATCAAGTTGCCAAAAAACTTCACAGCGAAATAAAAGACTCTGTTTACATCAATCAATATTTTAATCATCTCAACCTAGAGGCCCACTACAAATCTACTGGACCAGAGATCTGGCAGCAGACCCAAGGGAAGATTACCCATCTGGTCGCAAGCTCAGGAACTGGTGGAACCATTTCTGGATGCGCTAAATATTTAAAAGAACAGAACCCTGATATTGAAATCATTGGCGTGGACGCCTACGGCTCTGTTCTCAAAAAATACCATGAAACAGGTGAACTCGATACCAATGAAATTTACCCCTACCGAATAGAGGGATTGGGTAAAAACCTAATTCCTACCGCTACAGATTTTGAAGCCATCGATACTTTCATAAAAGTAACCGATGAAGACAGTGCCCACACCGCACGTGAAGTAACCCGTAAAGAAGGTCTTTTTGTGGGATATACTTCTGGAGCCGCCATGCAAGCGGTAAAACAACTCAACAAAAAAAATAAATTTAAGGAAGACAGTTTGGTGGTGATTATTTTCCCAGATCACGGATCGCGCTACATGAGTAAGATCTACAGTGATGACTGGATGAATGAACAAGGTTTTTTCGATACCACCAACCAAGAAGCACCCAATAAAATAGAGTATATATAATCAACATAGAGCAGGAAAAGGATGAGGGATTTGTTTGATAGATTTTACGAGAATAAAGGACCCGTTGGAAAATGGGCCGCACATGCAGAAGGTTATTTTGTTTTTCCAAAACTGGAAGGCCCCATTAGTAACCGGATGTATTTTATGGGAAAGGAAGTCATAACCTGGAGTGTCAATGACTACTTGGGCCTTGCCAACCACCCTGAAATCAGGAAAGTCGATGCTGAGGCCGCAGCAGAATATGGATCTGCATACCCTATGGGGGCACGGATGATGTCTGGACACACCGATCTCCACGAAGAGTTAGAGCGGGAATTGGCTGCTTTTGTAAACAAAGAGTCCGCCTATTTGCTAAATTTTGGCTACCAAGGAATTCTTTCTACCATTGACACCTTGGTCGGAAAAAACGACATCATTGTTTATGACGTTGATGCTCACGCTTGCATCATTGACGGAGTTAGACTTCACATGGGAAAACGCTTTACCTACAAACACAACGACATAGAAAGCTTAGAAAAAAACCTTCAGCGCGCTACAAAAGTAGCAGCACAAACGGGAGGGGGCATACTGGTGATCTCCGAGGGTGTTTTTGGAATGCGTGGAGAGCAAGGTAAATTAAAAGAAATCGCTGCACTCAAAGAAAAATATAACTTCCGATTCTTGGTCGACGATGCCCACGGTTTCGGAACCCTGGGGAAAAACGGCGCAGGTGCTGGAATAGAGCAGGGGATTCAAGACGATATAGACGTTTATTTCGCCACTTTTGCCAAGTCCATGGCCTCCACCGGTGCTTTTATAGCCGCCGACAAGGAGATCATCGACTACCTAAGGTACAATATGCGTTCTCAAATGTTTGCTAAGTCATTGCAGATGCAGTTGGTAAAAGGTGCCTTAAAGAGACTGGACATGCTCAAAAATCGTCCTGAATTTAAAGCCAAGCTTTGGGAAAACGTAAATGCCCTCCAAAATGGGTTAAAAGAATATGGCTTTGACATTGGCAACACCCAAAGTTGTGTCACTCCCGTCTACCTCAAAGGAAGTATTCCTGAGGCCATGGCATTGGTGAAAGACCTTCGAGAAAATTATGGTATTTTCTGTTCTATCGTGGTCTATCCTGTGATACCCAAAGGTTTGATATTGCTGAGATTAATCCCTACCGCTTCTCATACTTTAGAGGACGTAAAGGAAACGCTGGAAGCATTCGCCAGTATTAGAGAGAAATTAGAGAACGGAACATACAAGAGAATCTCTGAGGCGATCTTGTCCGCTGTAAAATAATCAGTGTTAATCGTTGAGCATAACCGGCATGACCAACATGGTGATGTCTTCACCTGGATCGAAATGATCCATTGGTGTGAGGATTCCTGCCCTGTTGGGTAAGGACATCGACAACTTTATCTCATCGCATTCGATATTGTTGAGCATTTCGATCAAAAACCTTGAATTGAAACCTATCTGTAAATCATCGCCCTGATAATCGCAACCCAGTCGTTCTTCAGCTTTATTACTGTAATCAAAATCTTCTGCTGAAATTTGAAGATCGGCGCCGGCAATCTTGAGTCTGACTTGGTGCGTAGTTTTATTGGAAAAGATACTTACCCTCCTTACAGAATTCAGAAAGTCTGTACGGGTAATTTGCATCACATTGGGGTTTTCTTTTGGAATCACTGCTTCGTAGTTGGGGTATTTGCCCTCCACTAAGCGGCAGGTCATCCTAAGGCTTCCAAAACTAAATTCAGCATTGGTCTCATTGTATTCGATCACTACATCCTCTTCTACGCCCTGTAGTATGCCTTTCAGAAGTTGCAGGGGCTTTTTTGGCATAATAAATTCCGCATTCTTATCGGCTTGGATGTCGGTTCGGGTATATTTTACCAGCTTGTGGGCATCGGTGGCGACAAAAGTGAGTTCTTCCGTACTGAATTGAAAAAACACCCCGCTCATCACCGGTCTTAGATCATCATTCCCAGAGGCAAAAAGTGTAGCATTTATAGCATTGGCCAAAACAGTCCCGTTGATTTGAGTGCGTATGGGGTCTTTTACTTGCGCAGCTTTTGGAAAATCTTCACCATTGAGGTAGGCAACGGCATATTTTCCGTTGTTGGCACTGATTTCCAGCGTATTGTTTTCTGTTTTAATAAACGTCAAAGGCTGCTCCGGAAAAGTCTTTAGCGTGTCGAGAAGCAAGCGTGCAGGCAAGGCAATCATACCACTGTCCTCCGATTCTACCGCAATCGAAGAAGACATTGAGGTCTCCAAGTCCGAGGCAGTTAAAACCAATTGGTTCCCATTCAGATGGAATAAAAAATTATCCAATATGGGCAGGGTATTGGTGTTGTTGATGATCCCTCCAAGGATCTGCAATTCTTTCTGTAAGGATTCACTGGAAACAATAAATTTCATGTGGCGTAAAAAATTTTAATAAAAATAAATCTTCATTGATTTACAAAAAAATGAAGTTATTAAAAGTTATTGACCGAATTTTCTGGTCCGAAACCAGTGCATCAACCCACCAAAAAATAGCAGTAACAGGAGGGGAGTGAGCAATAAAAATATTTTTATGGAGGGAGAGATATTGTTGATTTTTTCAATATTCAATCGGGGTAACTCCACGGTTTTATTTTTAACATCAATAAGTTCTTTATTGCCCATAAGATAATGAACCGTTTGCCGAAGAAAGGTTTTGTTGAAATAAAAATTTCGTGTCCATTTGTCAAAACCCAACTCCAGGGGTTCCCCGTTTTCCAATTGGTTTTCGGCAACCGTACCACTCGAAAACACCATCATTTCACTGGAGCCATTTTCTTTTCTTTGATCGAGTTTGACAGGCTTTACCCTGTTTTCAAAAGCGGAAGGGAATTCCCCCTCAAGTAAAACCCCCATGGCTTGTGCTTTCAGCTTGTAATCTTCAGGGTTTAATTTTTCTGTCGCTTCTTTAATGTCGATTGCGAGGGGTGGTTGTAGGCTTTGTGAAAAATTGGAACTACTGATCAGTACCGTCTTTTTTACATTGTTTTTTAGGGTGTCTATGGTAGAAGAAAAAGGCATCAATACGTGCCCAGGCTGGAGGCCAAAAAACTCAGTATCTCTGGGTTTGGCCAGTGGATAATAGGGCCAAGTGTAGGGGAGGTATTGCGTTGCTCCTGCGTTTCCATTGGCCAATACAATCGGGGCACAATAGAGGTCTTTTATCAGGTTTCTTTGCAATCGAAAACCGTATTTAAAAAAAGCACTTTCCATATTCAGCACTCTCCCCACTGCTACTGCCATTCCCTCGCTATTCAGAAGGCTGTCCTGGTTAACTGCAACTGGACTTACCGCCCACCATTGTTTCCCTCCCTGCATCAGGTGTTGATCCAGAAGATATTTCTCGGTATCGGTAAAAGGCGCCGTTGGATTGGAGACCATGAGCAAAGGAAACCGCCGAAGGTTACCCAATGTCTTTTGGGGATCGTTTTCCAAGGCTTTTAAATCAAAAGAGGCCAACTGATAGTAGGGTTGTAAACTCCGGATAAAATCAGCAATTTTCTCTGGCGGCGAGTTACCGTGGGAGGTCAATACTGCTATGGCTTGTTTTTCCTTTTGATTTATTTTAAAAATAGCATCGTAGAAATGAAACTCTAACTGTGCGATAGAACGATTGATTTTTTGCTGCTCATTGTCTCCCAAAACCTTATCCAACAGGGGTATTCTAATGGTTTTAGTACCATTGTTTACCATCGCCCATGGGAAGACCACCGTTTGTGCTACCCCACGGTTCTGAGTGGCAACGACATACTCCGGCGGCAGTCCAAATTGTTGCATTTCTTGAATCAAAGTCTCGGTGCTTTCACCCCCATCAAAGGGATCGATAAAACCGACCACCAGTTCATCGGTATGGGCTTCCATACTCTTCAGCAGTGTGATGATTTCTCTTTTTAGTCGTTGGTATTCCCCAGGGATTTCTCCCGTTAGAAATACATCGATTTTTAGAGGCTGTTCCAATGCTGTCATTAGCGCTATGGTATTTTCATTTAAGGTATAGCGTTTGTCTATGGTCGCATCCCATCGGTAGGGGAGGTACTGTGCCAAAACCACCAAAAGCAGTGGAAGGGCGATGTTTTTAATCAGTGTCATTTTCCCCTTCATTGCTAATGATTTTTAATCTGATTCAGTCGCCACTTGCCCAGGTAAAGCAGCATGTAGTTTAAACCTATAAAATAGACCACATCTTTTAAACGCAGTACTCCTTGTCTAAAGTTGAGGTAGTGTTCAAAAATTCCTATGCTGTTAAATAAGCGATATAAACCCTCATCTTGCTGAAGGTCAGCGACGGCTTTCCAAACATAAAACTGAACAAAACAAAGGGCGATGGCCAGTAGAAATGCACTGACTTGACTTCTGGAAATCAAGGATGAAAAAATACCCATCGCCATATAACTGGCCCCGACACAAAACAGGCCCCAGTAGGACATCAGTGCACTGCCCCAATCCACAGGACTGTCCTCTAATTTAAGGGCATTTACTGCAAAAAAATAGACCACGGTGGGGAGGAGGGCCGCTGACAAAAGCGATAAGCCCGCCAAATATTTTCCAAATAGAATTTGCCAAAGGCTCAGGGGTTTGGTCAACAACAATTCCAAGGTACCCAAACGGAGTTCATCTGAAAAACTGCGCATGCTCAATGCGGGAATTAAAATCAACAGCAGCCATGGTCCCAGAACAAAAAAGGCGTTCAAGTCGGCAAAACCTGCGTTTAGCAGATTGTACTCAGTATCTAAAAACCAAAGGAATAGTGTAGAGAGGGTCAAAAACAACCCCAGAATCAGATACCCCAAGGGACTGCTAAAATACACATACCATTCTCTTTTAACCAATGCCCACATCCTAATCGAATTTTACGGTTATGGTCTCCCTGTATTCCAAACCAAAAAGCGACTGGGCGCTCCCCACAGTTTGGGGATTACTTTTGTAAATGGCCAATTCCAGATGATCGGCATCGTTAAAAAGGGCAATTTTTTTACCGTCTTCTTCTCTTTTTTCTTTGGGTATCGAAAAATCAATCGCCTCGCTGTAGGTTTCATACACCTTTTTAAACTTTACATTTCTGGCAAAAATGGTGAAAGATCTTGACTTGCCTACCTCCCGAAAGATTTTGCGGGTGATGTTTGTGATAACATTTCCATAATTATCCAAATAGATGACTGCCCCCAAAATCTGATCTCCCTTTGGATTGACTACTGGCCGCAACTCTTTGAGCTCCTTGATCTTGTTCACGGGTTGCCCTACCACTTCCAAGGTCCCATTTCGGGACAAGTGTGCTGCTACCCAAACAAATACCTCCAATACTGGGTAGGTAGCGGGCATGTTGTCGTGGATGTTGATTGCCACCATTTTATCATATTTTAGATCTCCAGTGATCATCGAAAATATTCCATTGTCGGCACCGATAAAATAGTGACCGTCGAATTGCATGGCCAAGTGTTGGGTCTCAGGGGTTTTTTCTGAGGCCACCCCAATGATGTGGATGCTCCCCTTGGGAAAGGTCCGGTAGGCATTTTTTAAAACATAGGCCGCCTGGGTGGGGTTATAGGGGGCTATTTCATGACTGATATCAATGATTTCAGGCTTTTCAACAGTACTGAGAATCGCCCCTTTAACGGCCGCAACAGCGTAATCTTTATTTCCAAAATCGGTCATTAAAGTTACTATGGGCATAGGAGTTTAGTGGATAAAATTATTTACTTTTGAAAAGAAACATACCATAAGCAAAATTAATTTTTTTTAATTGACTATCCTTTGAACGAGATAAAAATTGAACTATCTGAGGTAAACCCTCAAGAGTTTTTTGGGCAGCAAAACACCAACATTGAAAGACTTAGGCACTATTATCCCAAGCTCAAAATTGTCGCCAGAGGGAGCACCCTCAAAGCTTTTGGAGCTGCGCCCCTACTCGAGGAATTTGAAAAACGAGTGGATGTCCTGATCACCCATTTCGGCAAATACAACCACTTGGATGAGGACACGATTGAACGTGTTGTTTCTGCGGATCAGCCGTCGGATTACGATCCTTTCTCTGATGAAGACAATTTTATCCTCCACGGGGTGGGAGGAAAAGCCATAAAAGCGCGTTCCGTCAATCAGCAAAAGCTACTGGAATCAGCAAAAAACAACGACATGATTTTTGCTATAGGCCCAGCGGGTACCGGAAAAACCTACACTGGGGTAGCGCTGGCAGTAAGGGCTTTAAAAAACAAACAAGTCAAAAGAATTATATTGACCCGTCCTGCTGTGGAGGCGGGAGAAAACCTCGGATTTCTACCAGGAGACCTCAAAGAAAAATTAGACCCCTATATGCAGCCTCTCTACGATGCACTGCGGGACATGATCCCAGCAGAAAAACTGAACAGTCATATTGAAAAAGGGACCATACAGATTGCCCCATTGGCCTTTATGCGCGGAAGAACGCTGGACAATGCCTTTGTGATTTTAGACGAAGGCCAAAATACTACCCACGCCCAGATGAAAATGTTTTTGACCCGTATGGGACGAAATGCCAAGTTTATGATTACGGGAGACCCCGGGCAAATCGACCTCCCCAGAAGGGTGATCTCTGGATTAAAAGAAGCCTTGTTGATTCTTAAAGAAACCCGAGGTATTGGTATTGTTACCTTAGACGAAAAAGACGTGATCCGACACAACTTGGTCAAAAAGGTCATTGATGCCTACAAACGAATAGAACACCACAATTAAGTCCATTGATGGATACCCTTACCCATTGCGATTTTCACTTCCCAGGACAATTGTCACACTACCGCGGTAAAGTCCGTGAGGTATATACATTGGAAAACGACCTCTTGGTCATGGTGGCTTCCGATCGATTGTCTGCTTTTGATGTGGTCATGCCCAAAGGAATCCCTTTTAAAGGGCAAATCCTGAACCAAATAGCCACGCAGATGATGTCGGCCACTGCCGATATCGTCCCCAATTGGCTCCAGGCCACTCCAGATCCTAATGTAGCGATTGGTCAGCGCTGTACCCCTTTTATGGTGGAAATGGTTATCAGAGGCTATATGTCAGGCCATGCTGCCCGTACCTATAAATCTGGGGAAAGAATCCTCTGTGGTGTTGATATGCCCGAAGGAATGAAGGAAAATGATGCCTTTCCCGTTCCCATCATTACCCCCGCGACCAAGGCGGAGGAAGGCCACGATGAAGACATCTCCCGTGAGGAGATCATAGCGCAAGGAATTGTAAGCGAAGAAGATTACCTGCAGTTAGAGCAATACACCCGTGCCCTTTTCCAAAGGGGATCCGAGATGGCCCAAGAACGCGGCCTGATTTTGGTAGACACCAAATACGAGTTTGGAAAAAATGCAAAGGGAGAGATTGTCTTGATCGATGAAATTCACACCCCAGATTCCTCCCGCTATTTTTATGCTAAGGGCTATGCAGAACGTCAGGAACAAGGGCTTCCTCAAAAACAGCTCTCCAAGGAGTTTGTCCGCCAATGGCTAATCTCACAAGGCTTCCAAGGCTTAGAGGGGCAGGAGGTACCCCTGATGACAGCGGCATATGTCAATTCGGTTTCCGATCGCTACATCGAGTTGTATGAAAACATTACCGGAACGGCCTTTGTAAAAGCCGATACCACCGATATCGTCAAAAGGATTCAAGACAACGTTACTTCTTACTTGCAAGGTTTTTAGTACCTTCTATAAAAAATATCATGAAAGCAAAAACCCAAATCTGGGGGTTCCTGTTGTTCCCCCTTTCCATGATTCTTTTGATTTCCACCGCTTGGCTGGGCCTGTTGTATTCCTTTTTCTCTATTCCCATAAAAATATCTTTTAAGGAATTATTGCAGCGCTGGCATCAATATTTTTTAAAGATGGCCATCTCCATAGATCAGTTGGGTAATGTAGTGCTACAAGACCTATTTAACGATCTGTTGATCACGACCAAAAGCCAACACTCTTTTGGTGATGAGGACGAGACCATCTCCAGCGACGTGCGCTTTTTTTTTTACCAGATATTTATGGTCTTTCAATGCATAGCCCATCCCTATTTTATATAATGTAGTAGGGTTTAGGCTCTTCACGGCTTTGCTCAGGACAGGCATGCCCAGTAAACCCTCTCGGTAGAATGCTGTCAGAAAAATCTGACAATTCCCCCTGTTTTTTAAACCATGCCACTTTGCCCCAAGCGGTAAAATGCCGTTCTTCAATGACCTGGCCAGTGCTGTCTGAGATCGCCAATATACTTCCCAAGTGGTCGCGGTGGAGGTAGTGCTCCATACCGTTGATCACCGCAATGGGTGCGCTATAGGCATCGCCGCCTACAAAGTCCACAAAGGTGGTTTTGGGTGCTGAGCCCGTCGAAGTACCCTTTTCTACCGTAATTTCCGCTGGAAAAAGAGTGCTGTAGTGTTTTTTAAAACTCCGGGCTTTATAGGGAAATTCCTCCGTCAAGGGAACCACTTCCTTTTCGCTGTCGCCCACTTTTCCAACAAGCACTACCATTATGCTTACAAATTACCTTAGCGTTGTCAGAACCTGAAACTTGAGGGCTGAGTTTTTCTAATTTTAAAGCCGTAGCGGGATGATATTGCTGCTTTTTGGAGGATACTACCGATGTTTTTGGATTTTTCAAAAGGGCTAAAGATTTGGGTTTATTGGGCTTAGATAATATTATTTTATAAAATGGTAGAATTTGGAATATCACCCCCTACACGGTCCTACCCAATCTCTTTGACAATCAATGGTAGTGGGGGAGTACCCCTGTTTAAGTCCACCGCTACTGTGACTTCTTTTTTCAACCAAGTCAACTGACGTTTGGCATAGCGGCGGGTATTCTTTTTGATTTCTGCAATGGCATGTTCGGCTGTAGTCTTGCCTTCAAAGTGGGAAAACCACTCTTGGTAACCTACTGTCTGGAGGGCGGGCAGCTTTCTGTGGGGGAAGAGCGACTGTGCTTCGGCTTGTAAACCCATGGCGACCATCTGGTCCACCCTTTGGTTGATACGGTCATATAAAGCTGCTCTTGGGCGGGTGAGACAAAAGGTTTGGGTTTTAAAAAAACGTTCTTTCACGGTTTTTCTTAAAAAAGAGGAGTAGGGTGTATCCGCAGTTTCACAAACTTCTAAGGCTCGTATCAATCGGCTTGGGTTTTGACGGTCCACCACCGCATAGTAATCAGGGTCTTTTTCTTCCAATGCTTTTTGAAGTCCTGCTATTCCAGATCGTTTATAAAGTTGGCTTACTATATTTATAGCAGTTTGATTCACCGCTGGAAAATCGTCCAGTCCTTCCACCAAGGCTTTGGCATAGAGCCCCGATCCTCCGACCATGACAACCAAATCGTGTTTTTGAAATAGCCGCTTGAGCAACTCCAGGCCTTCTTTTTCAAAATCACCGGCGCCATAAGGGCTGTGGATGCTTCTGTGTTGGATAAAATGGTGGGGAACCCCTTGCTGTTCCTCGGGAGTTGGCACCGCAGTTCCAAGGGTCATTTCTCGATAGACTTGTCGGGCGTCGCAGGAGATGATTTCGGTTTGGTAGTGTTGTGCCAGGGCAACGCTCAGTGCGGTTTTCCCCACGGCTGTGGGGCCAGCGACATAGATCAATCGTTTAGACATCGTTGAGGATTTCTCCACATTGGTGGCAGTATTTGGCCTTGTCTTTGTGTTGGGTGGTCAGGCAGTTGGGACACACCTGGGTGTTTTGGTCAATATTAAACGCCTGGGAGGTAAACTCTGCCGATACAATCCCCGTAGGCACGGCGATGATCCCATAGCCCAAGATCATGATTATGGAGGCAATAAATTGTCCCAATGGACTGGCGGGGGCAATGTCGCCATAGCCCACTGTGGTGAGCGTGACGATGCACCAATAAATACTTTTAGGGATGCTGGTAAAGCCACTTTCGTCGTCTTCGACCATGTACATTATGGTGCCAAAAATGATACAGAGCACCACCACACTGAACATAAATACCAATATTTTGTTTTTACTGCGGTTGAGGGCCTTGACCAAGGAATTTGACTCGCCGACAAAGCGGGTGAGTTTTAGGATTCGGAATACCCTGAGCAGTCTCAATGCCCGTAAGGCAAGGAGCGATTGAGTACCGACAAAAAATATTGAAATGTATTTGGGAACGGTGGAGATAAAATCTATAATTCCGTAGGTACTAAAAATGTATTTGCTGGGTTGGTTGACGCTCAGTATTCGCAAAATATATTCTAAGGTGAAGAGGATGGTGATTGCCCATTCAGCCCAATTGAGTTGCTGGTGGTATTGCGCGTCAATCCAGTCCACACTTTCCAAAGCTACCAAAACCACGCTGGAGAGGATCAAAATCAGTAAAACCACATCGAATATCTTTCCTGCGGGGGTATCCGCCTCGTAAATGATTTCGTGGACTCGGTGTTTTAATTTCTTGTAATTCAAGGGTTTGGGCTTAGTTGGAATTGACTTCGGTTACCTCCAAAGGTATTAATTTTTTGTATTTATTTTTTTTGAGGTGGGCCTGTATTAGGGCGCGGCAATCTGAATTTTCCTCCATGGGGGTCATGCGGTGCTGGATTTTCTCCGGGGTTTTGATCTGGTGATTGAGTTCGAAGAACCCATAGCCTTTAAAACATTGATTTTCAATATAGATAAAACTTTTTTCACCGTCTTTTCGTCCTTGATCGATCATCAGGAAGTCGTTGTGGGGATAGTCCCTAACGCCATTTAAGGTCTCAAGTCTTGCATTGTACTGTTCGGGGGGTTCTTCCTCCAGGCAGGCACCTTTGCAATTGTCGTTTTTATAGGCATAACAAGCCCCATCCGATTCTTGGAGTGAGGAGTGTTTGTGGCAAAGGGCATGGGTCTCCATCCAACGGAGCATCAGGTGCTTGGCAACCCTTCCGTTTTTAAAAACCACCAAATAATCTTCTTTACTGCGAACCTGCTCCAAAACCAGCTGATGGTAGGGGGTGGTTTTATCAATTCTGATGCCCATGGGGTAGAGGCGATAGCGGCCGTCCTTATTAATTTTAGGTTGGTTTTTTTTGATTTCGAGTTGTTCTTTAAGCAAGGCGATGAGTTCACTTCCCGTATTTTCAAAATTCACCTTATGGAGTTTTTTTTGAATTTTTTGTGACTTGCGGTCGGTGGCCGTGAGGTGGGCCCTCACCCGTTGTTGTATGTTTTTACTTTTTCCAATATAGAGGACGTCCCCTACGGCATTGTGCAAGTAGTACACTCCGGTAGAGGTGGGTAATTCTTCAATAATGGCGAGGTATTTGGAAGCCACTTGGTTAACGTGCAAGGCTTTGATTTGCGATTTTAGGATCTCTTTGCTGCTGTCTTTTTCCAACAAGAGCTCAAAGAGCTTTACGGTGGCCATGGCATCGCCTTGGGCGCGGTGGCGGTCGCTGATGGGAATCCCCAAGGAGCGAACGAGTTTGCCCAGTTTGTGGGACTCCATTTCGGGCAGTAGTTGTTGGGAGAGGGTTACAGTGCAGAGGGAGTTGCGCTCAAAGTTGTAGCCCAAACGCTTAAACTCTGTGCGTAAGATTCTGTAATCAAAATCGGCATTGTGGGCAACGATAAGGCAGTTTTCTGTGATTTCTATGATGCGCTTGGCCAGTTCAAAAAAGCGGGGGGCGCTGCGAAGCATTTTACTGTTGATACCGGTTAGCTTTTCCACAAAAGGCTGGATGGGACGCTCGGGGTTGACCAAACTGATGAACTGATCGGTTACTTTTTGACCGTCGTGCTGGTAGATGGCGATCTCTGTGATGCCTTCTTCATTGTATTTCCCGCCAGTGGTTTCTATGTCTAAAATGGCATACATACTCAATAGTTTCTGGCCCCAAAAATTTTACTGCCCACGCGGATCATGTTGCTGCCCTGCGCGATGGCCAAGGGATAGTCCCCGCTCATGCCCATGGAGAGCACACTGAATTGTGGCTGCTGGGGTTTGAGCTGGTCAAAGAGGCGCTTAAGGCCCTTAAATTCTTCCGTTATTTGTTGGGTGTTTTCGGTAAAAGTCGCCATGCCCATCAGGCCGACCACCCGCACATTGTTTAGGGTCCCTGCCAAATCTAAGGCTTCCGTAATCTCGGATTCGGAAAATCCAAATTTTGTGCTTTCCTGAGCGATGTGGATTTGGAGCAGACAATCGATGATGCGATTGTTCTTCAACGCCTGTTTGTCAATCTCTCTAAGGAGTTTACTGCGGTCCACACCATGGATCAAATCAACAAATGGCGCCATGTATTTTACCTTGTTGGATTGTACATGTCCAATCATATGCCATTGGATGTCTTTGGGCAGCGCTTCGTATTTGGCGCTCATTTCCTGGATTTTGTTTTCTCCAAAAACCCGCTGACCACTTTGGTAAGCTTCCATGATTTCTTCATTGGATTTGGTTTTGGAAACGGCGACCAAGGTCAGTTGTTCAGGAATCTCTTTCCGGAGTGCAATTGTATTTTCCCCTATACTCATTGTGCAAAGATATTGAAAAGTAGGGCAGGGCGGTGATCAGAAGTGGGGGTTTTTAATCCCCTGAAGTTGAAGAATTAGTGGGAATAGGCGTCAATGACCCGATAGGCCAATTCCAGTGCATCCGTTCCGTTTTTTAGACTGACAACCGGGTCTTTTTTGTGGTGAATGGCGTCGGCAAAGCTTTCCAATTCTTCCAAAATGGCGTTGGAATCTTCTATTTGTGGATTTTCAAAGTAGATTTGCTTTTTCTCTCCCTCAGCGTTTTGCAGTATCATGGCAAAGTCCTCGGATTTTTCAGGGGCGTCTTTCATTTTGACGACTTCCACCTTTTTCTCTAAAAAATCGACGGAGATATAAGCGTCTTTTTGGAAAAATCGGGTTTTTCGCATTTTTTTAAGGGAAATTCTACTGGCGGTGAGGTTGGCCACACAGCCGTTTTCAAATTCAATACGGGCATTGGCGATATCGGGGGTGCTGCTGATTACGGCCACGCCCGATGCCGATACCGATTTTACCTTGGCATTGACAATACTCAATAATATATCCAGATCGTGGATCATCAGGTCCAAAACAACCGGTACATCGGTCCCCCGAGGGTTGAACTCTGCCAATCGGTGGGATTCGATAAATTTAGGATGGGTAATGGAGTCTGCGACTGCTTTAAAAGCTGGGTTAAACCGTTCTACATGTCCCACTTGTCCCAAGACCTGGTGTTTTTTTGCCATTTCGGTGATCTCTTGGGCTTCGGAAAGGCTGTTGGCAATGGGTTTTTCAATAAATATATGTTTCCCGGCTTGCAAGGCTTGTTGGGCAACTTGGTGGTGAAATACCGTAGGGGTTACGATGTCGATCATGTCGCAGGCATCGATAAGCGCCTCTGGGGAATTAAAATATTGATAGCCTTTTTCGCTGGCCAGCGCCGCGGCATTCTTTTTGTCAGGGTCGAAAAAACCCACCAACTCATAGCGTTCTGAAGCTGCTAACAATCGGAGATGGATCTTGCCCAAGTGACCTGCTCCCAATACACCTGCTTTGATCATTTGAATTGATTTTATCAAAAATACCATCTTTTTCTGATTTTTTTTGGGAACCGATTACTTTTGTGTAAATGATTGACTCAACAAAGCACCAAGGACAAAGACGACAGTTGGTCCAACTGCTCGAACAAAAAGGCATCGACGACGCACAGGTATTGGCGGCCATGGGCAGTGTGCCACGACATTTTTTTATGGATTCGGGTTTACAGGCCTATGCCTATGCAGACAAGGCCTATCCAATTTCTGCCGACCAAACCATATCACAACCCTATACGGTGGCTTTTCAGACCCAATTGTTGGCGCTTAAAAAAGGAGATAAAGTATTGGAGATTGGAACAGGCTCGGGCTACCAAACCGCTGTTCTAATGGCCTATCAAGGGGTTAAAGTATTCAGTATTGAACGGCAGCAGGAGTTGTTTAAAAAAACAGGCTTGTTGTTAAAAAAACTACAATTAAGACCCAAGAAATTGATCTTGGGCGACGGCTACAAGGGATGGACCACCGAAGCCCCATTTAATGCCATCATTGTTACCGCTGGCGCCCCCGAGGTCCCCAAAGCGCTGCTGGAGCAATTGGCCATCGGCGGGAGACTCGTGATTCCCGTGGGAGAAAAAGACCAAGTAATGACCCGATATATCCGAACAGGAGAAAAAACATTTGATCGAAAAACCTATGGTGTTTTTAGGTTTGTACCGTTGTTAAAGGATCGGAATTAGTATGTAGCGAAGGCCACTACCACCGCATGCCGAAACGAAACGCATAGGCCTCCAATAGATAATTCAAGTCTTTTGTCGTTTCTTTAAAAACAACATTGTTTGGAATCCACTCTTCAATGCTCACCTCACGGTGAAAGTTGCTTTTGCTGTTGATCATATAACTGGCAGAAACATAATAGTTTACGGGTTTTTTAATTAAAAAATTATGTGATTTCACAAAGTTGAATCTCATCCCAGCTCCATAATATAAAGTAGGTGCTAATATTGATTTTCTGCTGACTTTATATACTTTATTACTTTGGTAATTGTTGCTAAAAGCCTCAAACTGGTTTGATGAAATGCGGCCGGCCAAAAGGCGAAAAGCCAATTTTTTTTCTCCTCTGAGAGGAATGTTTTTCCCAAATCCTGCAACGTACTGACGGATCCTTAACTCATTGGCGGAGTAATAGGAATAACTCCCACTGGTTTCATCAAAACCATTGTATTTCAAATCAAAGGATACAAACAAATTTTTTGGAAGTTGGTATTTGACCATAGTTGATAATCCTCCAATCCCAAAGTTGATCTCAGAAAATATTTTTTGAGTTTGATAATAACCGCCAAATCTTAAACTGGAAACATCGGAGGTGAATTGACTGATTTCTTCGCTGTTTATTTCTGAGTAGAAATTGACCTGATCAAACTCCAAGAGTGCAGAAAACCCAAACTTAGGTCGGTTGATGTTTGTCGTGTCTTTTGTTGTTTGTGCATTTAGATTAAATGCAAACAAAACAATCCATACCATTGCTTTTTTCATCAGATTGAGAATAGAGTTGTGCTGAGTACATCTGAAATGATTAAGCCATTATCGAATCTAAATTCTATATGCAATTTTATGGGGAGGGTGTCTCTTGGGGAAACTATGAGGTTTCCTTTGACCGATATTTCATCTAAATTGGTAAAAACAAGATTTCCATTTTGATATTCCTCAAATGAACCGTCTTCTTTTAAAAAGTTTTCAATGGTTTGATACAACTCATGATAATTTTTTTGAACTAAAAATAGTTTGTTAATGTTCTCCCCCGCTTAGGCGTAATCTTTTAAGTCAAGAAGGGTCTTTATTGAAATACCTGATATTTTATTCTGTTGTTCTGGATTGATTCCATACCGTGTTGCATAAGTGTTGTCCGACAGTAAATTAACGGCAATTTTGTAGCTGTCTGCAGGGATTAAACCTTCTTGATAATTATAGTTTTCCGAGAAATTTTGAAAGGCAGCATCAGTGATTAAGAATTCTTGATCAAAGACGTTGTCGTCGTTGTTTTGACAGCCCAAAAGGAGGGGTAATAGAAAAATAAGATAGCGGGAACGGAATAGATCAGTTTTTTTTTCATGGAAAAGTAAGATTAGGGTATTTATAAAGTTTCAAATTCCATGCCAAAATAAGTTTAGGATTTGGAATTGATTTACAAAACAATAAATTAACTACTGATTAAAACTTTTCTTTACCCGATCTAAATTTCTCTGATTGTCGCGGTCTTTAAGGGTATCCCTTTTGTCATAAAGTTTTTTTCCACGTGCCAATGCGATGGACATTTTGGCAAAACCCTTATCGTTGATAAAAAGCTTGAGGGGTACGATGGTGAGACCTGAGTTTTTCACTTGTTTGTGAAGTTTATTCAGTTCTCTTCTGTTGAGCAAAAGCTTTCTGCTGCCTCTGGGGCGGTGGTTAAAACGGGTGCCAAAAGCGTATTCTTCAATGTACATGTTTACGGCAAAAAGCTCTCCGTTTTCATTGAATTCACAAAAACTTTCAGCAATGGAGGCCTTGCTGTTGCGGATCGACTTGATTTCCGTACCCGTCAATACAATCCCTGCGGTGAATTGATCGAGAAACTCGTATTCAAACCGCGCCTTTTTGTTTTGTATGTTGATTCGCTTTTGCACGCGGCAAAGTTAACAACTTATTTCTTAGCGTTCTCGGTATTTCGGAATACGATTTCCTGTTCAAAATGATCCACCACTACTGGTTTTTCCGTGGCTATTGTGCCTGCCAGTAGGGCTTTGCTCAGGGCATTGAGTACCTTTTTTTGCATGACGCGTTTGACGGGTCTGCCGCCGTACTCGGGATCGAATCCCCACTGGGCCAAAGCAGCAATGGCTTCTTCGGTGGCTGTGATTTCAAGGTCTTGTTGGGCCAAGCGTTTTGCCAACCCCTGGAATTGCAAGCGTACGATGGCTTCTATTTCCTTGGCCGTGAGTGGAGAAAACATGATAATATCATCAATGCGGTTTAGAAACTCGGGCCGAATGGTGGTTTTTAGCAGTTGTAACACAGCTTGTTTGGCATTGTTTTCGGCTTCCTCAAAATTTTGGTGGTGCTCAAAAGCAGTTTTGATCTCATGGCTGCCCAAGTTAGAGGTCATAATCACAATGGTGTTTTTAAAATCTGCGGTGCGCCCTTTGTTGTCGGTGAGCCTGCCCTCGTCCAATACTTGTAACAAAACATTGAATGTGTCGGGATGGGCTTTTTCGATTTCATCCAACAGCACCACAGAATAGGGTTTTCTCCGCACTGCTTCTGTGAGTTGACCCCCTTCATCATAGCCCACATAGCCTGGAGGTGCTCCCAGCAGACGGCTCACGGCATGCCGTTCCTGATATTCACTCATGTCGATGCGGGTGAGGTTGTTTTCGTCATCAAAAAGCACCTCTGCCAAGGCTTTTGCCAATTCTGTTTTACCTACACCGGTGGTGCCCAAAAAGAGAAAACTACCAATGGGTCGATTTTGATCTTGGAGCCCCGCACGGCTCCGTCTGATGGCATCTGAAACCGCTTCTACGGCCATTTCTTGGCCCACCATGCGTTTGTGTATTTCATTTTCTAAATTCAACAGTCGGTCTTTGTCCGTTTGCAACATTTTGCTGGTAGGAATACCCGTCCATTTGGCCACCACTTCTGCGATGTCATCATAATTGACCTCTTCTTTAATCAAGCTGTCTTTTTGCTGGTGTTCCAACAATTCCCGATGCAGTTGGTCCAAGGTTTCTTGGGAGGTTTTTATTTTTCCGTACCGCAACTCGGCCACCGTAGCGTAATCGCCTTCTCTTTCGGCCCGATCGGCTTTTAGTTTGTAGTCGTCGATTTGTTGTTTGGTCTGTTGGATTTTGTCCACCCTTTCTTTTTCTCGGCTCCATTGTGCAAAAAGGGTATTCCGATCTTCTTTGAGATTGGACAATTCCTCGTTTAATTTCGCAACTTTTTGCTGATCTTTTTCACGCTTTATGGCGACAATTTCTATTTCTATCTGTCGAATTTTACGATCCAGTGTATCCAACTCCTCGGGTTTGGAGTTCATTTCCATCCTCAGTTTGGAGGCTGCTTCATCCATCAGGTCGATGGCCTTATCGGGCAGGAACCGATTGGAGATGTAGCGATCTGAAAGCATTACCGCACCGATGATGGCTTCGTCCTTGATCCTTACCTTGTGGTGCGCTTCATATTTGTCTTTGATGCCTCGTAATATTGAGATGGCACTTTCGGTATCGGGTTCTGCGACCCCTACTTTTTGAAAACGACGTTCCAAAGCTTTGTCTTTCTCAAAATACTTTTGGTATTCGTCCAGTGTGGTAGCGCCAATGGCCCTGAGTTCGCCTCGTGCCAGCGCTGGTTTAAGGATATTGGCAGCATCCATAGCGCCATCGCCTCCTCCTGCACCGACCAAGGTGTGAATTTCGTCGATGAACAGCACTATATCTCCCTCACTACCAACGACTTCTTTGATCACGCTTTTCAAACGTTCTTCAAATTCCCCTTTGTATTTGGCCCCTGCGATCAAGGCTCCCATGTCCAATGCGAAGATTTGCTTTTCTTTTAGGTTTTCGGGGACATCTCCGTCGATAATTCGGTGCGCCAATCCCTCGGCAATGGCTGTTTTTCCAGTACCTGGTTCCCCTACCAAGATGGGATTGTTTTTGGTACGGCGGGAAATGATTTGAAGTAAGCGCCGAATTTCCTCATCCCGACCGATTACTGGATCCAGTTTCCCTTCTCTGGCCAAGTGGTTGAGGTTTTTAGCGTATTTCTCTAATGCATTGTATTGGTCCTCAGCAGAGGCGGAAGTAATTTTCTCGCCCTGTTGGAGTTCCCCAAGGGTCTGTTCGAGATTTTTTTTGGTAACCCCTTGGTCTTTTAGGATTTTCCCAATATTACCGCTGCTGTCGAACAGTGCCATCACTAAATGCTGTGTCGCCACAAATTCATCCTTAGCAGTTTTGGAATAATTAATGGCATTGATCAGTGTTTTTGAAGCATTGGGGGATACCATTATATTGCCTCCCGCTACTTTGGGCAAACTTTTAAGGGCGCTGTCTGTTAGCTTTTCCAAAAGCGAAAAATTAACTTGAAGCTTTTTAAACACAAAAGGAAGCACGTTGGTGTCCACCGTTAAGAGTGCCTTAAAAAGGTGTTCGTTTTCAATCTGCTGGTGCTCCATTTGCTGCGCCAACTGCTGGGCGGTCTGGACCACTTCCTGCGATTTAAGCGTAAAGTTATTAAGATTCATGGCGATTTTTCTTAACCCTGTGCAAGAGTTGTTCCATCAAGAAATAACCGACTAAATGTCTGAATTAGGGGAAGTTATAATGACAAAATGTCTTGTTGGTTCTCCAATTCCATCCACACCTCATCCAGTCCTCGGATGATGTCGGAGGCCATCATAAAATTGTAGTTCATGGAACGGGAGATGATATCTGCAGCACGACCATGAGCATAGACTCCAAGAAGGGCAGCATCTTCGGGGGTATAGCCTTTCGCCAACAGTCCGCCGATGATTCCCGTGAGCACATCACCACTTCCCGCAGTCGCCATTCCCGGGTTGCCACTGCTGTTGAACCACACGCTTCCATTGGGCAAAGCCACCGCAGTATGGGCTCCTTTTAGCACACAAATGACCTGATAGCGTTCTGTGAGGTCGGTCAAAAGTTGGATTTTTTGTTGATCGTTTTGCCAAGATCCCACCCATCTTTCAAATTCTTTAGGGTGGGGGGTTAGAACAGTGTTTTTGGGGAGCTTTTTAAGCAGCTGCTTTTCTTTCGCCATCATATTTAGGGCGTCTGCATCTATGACCAGTTGCGCTTTTGGCTGGCTTAAAAGAGAGGTCATAAAAGCTGTGGTTTGTGGATTGGTTCCCATACCTGGCCCCACAGCTATGGTATTATGATTTAATCCATAATATCCTGATATTGAGTCTATACCTGTATTATTCTCTATCATAACTTCAGGGATTGATTTTTGAAGAATTTCTATTCCAGATTGTGGACAGAGTACAGATAATTTTCCTGCACCGGTTCGCATTCCCGCTTTGGCCGCCAAGACGACGGCCCCCATTTTTCCCTTGCTTCCTCCCACGACCAAAAGATGACCATTATTGCCTTTATGGTCAAATTTATTGGGCGATCGGTAGATGTTTTTTGTCTTTTCCACAGTCAAATAACGCAAAGAGGTTTTTACCTCCTCCAAAAATTTTGGGTCCAAACCAATGTCTAAAAGGTGAAAAATCCCTGCTTTCCCCCCCCGTTCTGGCAGTAAAAATGCCAATTTTGGTCTTTGAAAGCTCAAGGTATGTTGCGCCTGAACGATCCCCTCCGCTGGATTTTTAGAGTTGTATTCAGACATAAGTCCTGAGGGGGTGTCAATAGAGATGACCGGGTTGGGCAATTGGTTTAGTGCGCAAAGGATTTCTTTTAGTACTCCTTCCACTGGCCTGTTGGTTCCTGTGCCCAACAAAGCATCTATTACAACCACATTGCCGTGAAGGGAAGCGACCGCTTTTGCTGTTAATTTTTTGATGCTTGTCCCTTTTATTTTGGCTTTATTGAGCTGGTAGTCTTTGGCGGGTGTTTCGCTCAGCGGGTACTCATAGAGGCTACAGTTGTATTTTTTTGCTGTTAACAATCGACAGAGGGCCATTCCATCTCCACCATTGTTGCCAGTTCCACAAAATATGGCAAATACTTGGTTGGTAGTATAATGCGCAGTAATCCAATGCATACAGGCCATAGCAGCTCTTTCCATCAATGCTGTGGAAGAAATGGATGCTTTGCGCAAAGTTTGTCGGTCGGCTTCTAGGATTTGTGTTCGATTGAGGATCTTCATACTCAACTAAAAATAAGAATCTAAACTTTATTAAATAAACATTTCAGGCTAATATTATTTAAAATACTGATTTTCATATTATTAAATCAACTTCATTTGATAATTATGATTGCTGTTTAAAACATTTTTGATTTTTATTAATTTTAAAACAAAACAGGTTTGGCGAAAATCTTATTTTTGTGCTACAAACATAAAATGAACGATGACAGCACGAGACAGCAATATTTTTGATTTAATTGCTTCAGAAGAACAGCGACAGCTCAATGGAATAGAACTGATTGCCTCTGAGAACTTTACCAGTCCTGCGGTGATGGAAGCTACCGGTTCTGTATTGACCAACAAATACGCGGAGGGATATCCAGGAAAAAGATATTACGGAGGTTGTGAGATTGTGGATGAGATCGAGCAAATCGCCATAGACCGCGCCAAAGAATTATTCGGTGCTGCCTATGCCAATGTACAGCCCCACTCCGGTTCTCAGGCCAACACGGCCGTTTTTCATGCTTTTTTAAAGCCAGGAGACAAGCTCTTGGGTTTTGATTTGGCACATGGAGGTCACTTGACCCATGGATCCCCAGTTAATTTTTCAGGTCGGCTCTACAAAGCCCACTTCTACGGGGTACAAGAAAATTCGGGAAGACTGGATTACGACAATATTTTGGCAATTGCCAAGGAAGTTCAGCCACAAATGATTATTGCGGGTGCCTCCGCCTACTCCCGAGACATTGATTACAAGCGTTTTCGTGCCATAGCGGACGAAGTAGGGGCCTTTTTATTGGCCGATATATCGCATCCCTCAGGAATGATCGCAGCGGGATTGCTTTCCGATCCCATCCCGCATTGCCATGTGGTGACCACCACTACCCACAAAACCCTGAGAGGACCCAGAGGGGGATTGATCTTAATGGGTGAGGATTTTGATAATCCATTTGGGATTGCACTGAAAAATGGAACCCTAAGAAAAATGTCGCATCTTTTAGATATGGCGGTTTTCCCCGGGAATCAAGGGGGACCTTTGGAGCATGTCGTAGCAGCAAAAGCTATAGCTTTCGGAGAAGCGCTACTTCCTGGTTTTAAAACTTATATGGAACAGGTGAAAAAAAATGCCAATGCCATGGCCGAGGCCTTTGTAAAGCGGGATTATCATTTGATCTCTGGAGGCACTGACAACCATATGATGCTGATTGACCTCAGGAACAAAGACATAACCGGAAAAGCTGCTGAGCAAGCGCTGGTTAAGGCGGAAATTACCGCCAACAAAAATATGGTTCCTTTTGATGACAAATCACCTTTTGTCACTTCAGGGATTCGTTTTGGAACTGCAGCCATTACCACCAGAGGCCTTAAAGAAGCCGATATGGATGTAATAGTAGGGCTAATCGATCGTATCATTACTAATCCAGATGATGAGCAGAATACCGAGGCTGTAGCCCAAGCTGTGCATCAACTCATGGCGGGCAGACCCCTGTTCAATCCTTAATTTTCGAGGGTAAATACATTCTTGGTTTTTAGTAACCTAAGCGGTGATTTTATCACCTTGCAATTATTTACTAAATTGTGTATCTAAATATTAAGATTGAAAAAGTTTACACCCATACTGTTCTTCGTTGCTGCCTTTTTTTTGGCCATGATCGTAAAGGGTATTTTTAATAGTACCCCTGAGGAACAAACTGAACTGTTGACTTCCGCTGACGATGAATATGTTGATTTATCTATCCCAGAAGTAATCAGTTATAATTTTGATGTCAAACCTATTCTTTCCGACAAATGCTATGTCTGTCATGGACCAGACCCAAAAGCGGTTCAGGGCAAGCTAAGGCTCTATCAAAAAAAAGACTGGTACAGAATTAGTGAGGAGGATCCTGAAAAACAAATCATCGCTCCCTCGAATATCGAAAAAAGCGAGTTAATTGATAGAATACGGTCCCAGAGAGCTTCGCATCAGATGCCTCCGCCCGAGTCCAACTTGGTGCTTTCGGAAAGAGAGAAAATGGTAATTGAGCGTTGGATTGAACAAGGTGCACAGTGGGAAACCCACTGGGCCTATCTCCCCCCTGAGAAAGCCACTGTTCCCAACACAGTCGATAAAAATGCCAGCGAGATCGATCAATTTATATATGCAGCACAGCAAAAAGTCGGTTTGAAAGCTGCGCAAAGGGCTCCAAAAGAAATATTGCTCAGGCGCTTGTATTTTGATATAATCGGATTACCTCCTTCGGTCAACGCGATTGATAATTTTCTAAATGACAGGGAGGCGAATGCCTATGAAAAAGTAGTAGACGCATTGCTATCTTCTCCGGCATATGGAGAAAGAATGGCTTCGAATTGGATGGATATTTCACGATATGCTGACACCAACGGATACCAAGACGACACGGAACGGTTTATGTGGCCTTGGCGGGACTGGGTGATCCATGCCTATAATAAAAACATGCCCTATGACCAGTTTGTCAAATGGCAATTGGCGGGAGACTTGCTCCCCGATGCCACCCAAGAGCAAATTTTAGCTACAGGGTTTAACCGTAACCATATGATTACCCAAGAGGGCGGAGTCATTGAGGAGGAATACCGTGTGGAATATGTTGCGGACAGAACCGTCACCACCGCCAAATCTTTTATGGGATTGACCATGGAATGTGCCCGTTGTCACGACCACAAATACGATGATCTCACCCAAAAAGACTTTTTTAATCTTTACAATTTTTTCAATCAGTTGGAGGAGAAGGGAAGAATTGGTTATCAAGAAATTGCAGAACCCAAAATTAGGTTGACCCAAGAAATGGTGAAAAAAGAGCTGCGATTTGTTCAATGGCCAGACAGTATCCAAGAGGTTGAGGTGATGGTAATGGACGAGGTTAAAAACTTAAGAAACACCTATGTGCTCAACCGTGGTGCTTATGATGCGCCCACTGATATTGAGACCAAGGGAGGAATGCCTGAAAATATTCTAAAGTTCGATGCGCGTTTTTCAAAAGACCGACTGGGTTTGGCAGATTGGCTTTTTGATGTTAAAAATCCCCTAACGGCTCGGGTAGCCATCAACAACCTTTGGCAACAATTTTTTGGTAGTGGCATTGTGGCCACACCCACAGATTTTGGCAATCAAGGAGCGCTGCCTTCCCATCCAGCCTTGTTAGATTGGCTGGCGGTTACTTTTATGGAAGAGGGATGGGACACTAAAAAAATGGTGAAAAGAATAGTAATGTCTTCTACCTACCAGCAATCGAGTAGGCCGACTGAACTCCAACTAAAAAAGGATCCCAAAAACGAATTTTTATCCGTATTTCCCCGACAAAAACTCACTGCAGAAATGATTCGCGACAATGTTTTGGTGAGCAGTGGTCTGTTTGTAGATAAGTTGGGAGGACCCAGTGTTAAGCCCTACCAACCTCCAGGATTATGGGATGACCTCACAGGCGGGAGTACTTCCAATTCATTAAAGCGTTACGTCATGTCCAAGGATGGAAACCAATACCGCAGAAGTCTTTATACGTATTGGAAACGAACAGCTCCACCACCAGGGATGGTAACCTTCGACGCGGCCACTCGCGATTATTGCACAGTGGAACGACAGAAAACAAGTACTCCACTGCAGTCACTTATTTTACTCAACGACCCACAGGTACAAAACGCCGCCTCGGCAATCGCCAGTTTGATTTTGGAGAGTGGGATAAAATCTGATAAACAACGCTTGATCGCCATATATAGGCGCATTACGGGTAGGGAGCCTTCCAAAAAAACACTATCAGAAATGATGGATTATCTGGAAGATATCGCTGAAATACACGGGGACAAAAACCGTGATTTGCCAGCAGCAGAGCTCCTACACAAGTCGTTTACCTCCTTGTCTTTATTGATATACAACCTTGATGAAACCTCACAGAAAAGTTGATTTATGGAAGCACTCAATAAGTATTTTTTAAATAACAACCGCCGTCACTTTTTAAAAAACTTAGGGTTTGGAATTGGTGGATTGGCTTTGGGTTCTATGTTGGACCCTTTGGGGATGAACTCTTCTGAGGCTGTGGGTCCTCAATTGCAGGCTGGGCCTTTGCCTTTGCCTCATTTTGCTCCCAAAGCCAAAAGGGTTATTTATCTCTTCCAAAGTGGTGGACCTTCCCAGCTGGATCTTTTCGACTACAAGCCGCATTTGAACCAATACCGAGGTATGGATCTTCCTGATTCTATTCGGAAGGGACAACGACTCACAGGAATGACCTCTGGTCAGGATAAGTTTCCGGTGACAGGGAGTTTGTTTAATTTCAATCAATATGGTGCTTCTCGCGCTTGGGTAAGCGATTTGATGCCCCATGTATCTAAAGTTGTGGACGAGCTTTGTTTTGTAAAATCCATGCATACAGAAGCGATAAATCACGATCCTGCAATTACTTTTTTTCAGACGGGATCTCAATTGCCTGGTCGACCCAGTATTGGGTCATGGATGAGTTATGGCTTGGGGAGCTTGAATGAAAATCTACCTTCTTTTATCGTATTGCTGTCCACCGGCAACGGCAAGCCCCAGCCCCAACCACTGTATTCGCGTCTTTGGGGGAATGGTTTTTTGAGTTCGCTGCACCAAGGGGTTCAGTTTCGTTCGGGAAAAGATCCCGTACTCTACTTGCAAAACCCTGAAGGTGTCTCTAACAGTGAGCGCAGGAAAATGCTGGATCATTTGGCTGCCATCAATGAGGCCGACGAAAGGACTTTTGGAGACCCAGAAATCAACAGTAGGATTTCCAATTACGAGATGGCCTACAGAATGCAAACATCTGTTCCCGATGTAATGGACATCGGCGATGAGCCCGACTACATATTGAGGATGTACGGAAAAAACTCCTATAAGCCTGGCACCTATGCTGCAAATTGTCTTTTGGCACGGCGCTTGGTGGAAAAAGATGTACGCTTTGTTCAGCTTTACCACACTGGGTGGGACCAACACGATAATTTACCAGCGCAGATAAAACGCCAGGCAGAAGATGTAGATCAAGGTACTGCTGCACTGATAATGGATCTTAAACAAAGAGGATTGCTGGAGGATACCCTTGTGATATGGGGAGGAGAGTTTGGCCGAACCAACTATTGCCAGGGCAGATTAACGGATACAGATTACGGAAGAGACCACCACCCGCGTTCTTTTACCATTTTTATGGCAGGGGGAGGTATCAAGCCCGGTTTTACTTACGGCGAAACCGATGATTTTGGCTATAACATTGTAAAAGATCCCATGCATGTTCACGATCTTCAAGCGACGCTACTGCACCAATTCGGTATCGATCACGAGAAAATGATCTATAAAACACAAGGCAGAAGGTTCCGCCTGACCGATGTAGCTGGAGAAGTAAACAGGGCCATTTTATCCAGTTGACACTATGGATTTTGCAACTGAAATAATCGCATATATAGGGAGGTTTCACCCCTTGGTGTTGCACCTACCCATCGGCTCATTGTTGATGACTTTTTTGCTTTTGTTGGTTTCAAGATTTCAAAAGGTTCCCCTGGACAAAGCCATACGAATAGGGATAGACTTTTCCTTTGCTGGGGCATTTTTTTCGGCCTTGTTGGGCTATTTTCTCTCATTGGATTCTGCCTATGATTTTGAGGCCTTAAAGTTTCACTTTTGGGCAGGGATCATCACCTTGTTGCTCACCCTTGGATTGAGTATAGTCCACCGAATGAAAAACAAAGAAAATCTGTTTTTTGGTGGTTTCCTGCTCACCTTGGTGGCTTTGTCGGTAACAGGGCATAAAGGAGCCCAAATTACCCATGGAGACGATTTCCTCTCCACCGCTGAATTATTTGAAACTCCGCCAGTGCTTGTAAAAATAGATTCATTGGATTACTACAAAGAAGTTGTTCATCCCATTTTTGTAGATAAATGTATCAGTTGTCACAACGCCAATAAAAGCAAAAGCGAATTGAGGTTAGACCGATACGATCTTATTTTAAAAGGGGGGGAGCGTGGCAGCCTGTTTAATTCAGAAAATACAGCTGAGGGACGATTGGTAAAATACATCGAGCTGCCCTTAGAGGACAAGCTTCACATGCCACCAAAGAATAAGTCACAGCTTACTCAAGAAGAGAAATGGCTATTGACCCATTGGGTAAACTCCAAGGCCTATTTGGAACAAAAAATTGTAAGCCTGGATGAAGACGAGCTTTTAAAAAACAAAGTTATTTCATTTTTGGGGGTTGGGGATAAGGTGAAGCCTGCAGATCGAAATGTACTGGCACAGCTCGATGCTGCTGGTTTTAGAATTAAACCCAATGCCCTTCACGATAATTTACTTAGGCTTAAGTACCTCAAAAAAAACATTGATAAGCAGCAGATTCAAGCTTTAGCGGCGGTTAAGGATCAGTTGGTTGAACTGGACTTAAGCCATACCAATTTCAATGACGACATGGCAACCGCCTTCTCCAATTTTCCAAGGCTAAAGATTTTACGGATGGACAATACGCCCATCGGTGATACTACTTTATCCTATTTAAATGCCAGTAATTTGGAGTTACTCAATTTGTGTAACACAAAAGTTTCCTATGCTGGCATTAAAAATATTTTGACACAATCTCCTCCTAAGACTATTTATGCTTGGAACACAGAGATCGATCAAAGTCAAAAGCAACAATTGGCATCCATTGCCCCATCGATTATAAATTTTGGTACTTCAGACTTATTTTCTGAGGAGTTGAGATTGGGGGCACCTGAGCTTTTAAACCAAAATACTATTTTCGAGGACAGCTTGAGCATCGCTTTTGATGTTCCCAAGGTGAAGGACATCAATATTCACTATACCCTTGACGGCAGTCCACCCGACAAAAATTCCCCAATCTATAAAACCCCATTTCCATTGGTGCAATCTGCTACCCTTAAAGCAAAATCGATTAAGAAAGGATGGAAAGACAGCGAAACGGTCGAAACTCCATTTTTTAAGAAAAGTAATCAAGTAGTATCCTATGCGATAAAAAACGATCTGAGTCCTACTTTTTCTATCAGCCATCATGTGAATTTTACTTTTGAGGGCAACGAATCCGTTTTATTTGACGGAAAAAAAGGAGAGCGGGTATACCGAGGAACCAGTATTGAACACGGAAAAACATGGCTGGGGGTGGTTGAAGAAGATTTAGAATTGGTAGTGAAGATTAAGTCTCCAGAAAAAATCAACCACATAACATTGAGTTTGTTAGAGAATTTAGACATGAGAACGGTTTTTCCTAAACAAATAGCAGTTTATGGTAAGTCCTCTTCAGGTCAATATGAAATTATCAAGACACTGGATATTCCTGTTCAAGATCATCCCGATGAGAGGATTTCCTATTTTAAGGACTTTACCTTGGATATAAATTTAAAAGGCAAGGACGAGCTGATGATTCGTGCTGTGAATCACATGAAATTTCCAGATGCACCAGTGTACAGGAAATGGAAAAAACGTAATACCTGGATCTTTATCGATGAAATAATCATCTGGTAAACAGTATAAATTTCAAAAACTAAACAATTAACTGATGAAATATTTTATGCACCGCAATGGCTTCCTCTATAGCTTATTTTTCTCCCTACTCTCTTGGCTGGCTTTTGCGCAACAAACCGATATAGAAGTTATTAAATCAAGGGTTTACAATGCCATTACCAGTAATTATATTGATTCTGATGCTCCTGCTTTAACAGCATCTTTTGATGGAGAAGTAAAAACAATACTTTCAGAGTTCGACGGAGAAAAGTGGCCTTATATTCATTATGAGGATGTTTCCAGGGAGGGTTTTGACAATACCATACACCTTTACAATCTCTTAAAAATGGCCGTGGCCTATAAGTCCCCTCAAAGTCAATATTTTAACAAAAAAAGCTTGTTTAAAAACATTGAAAAGGGCTTGAATTTTTGGTGTGATGAGGATTTTGTAGGAGAGAATTGGTGGAACAATCAAATTGGGACACCCAGTACGCTGGTTAATCTTATGCTTATGGTTGGAGATGAGCTGCCCTCAGATCTTGTCAGGCGTTCCCAAAAAATTATCAACCGCGCTGATATCAACAAAGGCGGGTCAAGGCCGGGTGGGGATCGTATCAAAGTTTCTTCTATTGCGGCTAAGAATCAACTTTTTTTAAACGATTCTTCTCAGTTCAATTTGATCATAAACATCATAGCGCAGGAGGTCAAATTTGTAGATTGGATTGGTTCTGAGTTTGGCTATACTTATTCTAATACCGATACAGGAGGTTTTAAAGAGTTTCTTAAAGCCAATGGAAGGGGATTGCAATACGACAATAGTTTTCACCACAGGACGGATGGGGTGAACAATACCTTGTCCTATGGTTTAGGTTGGTCCAGCGCTTTTGTAGAATGGGCACATTATGTGCATAATACAGCTTATGCATTCCCAGCTGAAAAATCCAAAATTTTAGTTGATTATTATTTGGATGGAGTTTGCAAAACAGCTGTTTTTGGGCAGAGACCCGACTATGGCGCCAAGAACAGAAGTATTTCTAGACCTGGAAACACAAAACCGTACAGTGCAGCTGTTCCCTTAAAAATTCTCGACATAACCACTTATAGGGCTGAGGAAATAAAGGAGATTGTGAGGATGAGGACTGCAAATCTGCCGGGAAACAAACTTTCTCACGCGACCTTCTTCTGGAACAGTGAACATTTTACGTTTCAAAGACCCAATTTTTTTACTTCAGTGCGGATGTATTCCACCCGAAATATGAATATGGAGAGTCCTTACAACAGTGAGGGTTTGCTGAATCACCACCGCGGTGACGGCGCAAATCACATTTATACCCGAGGAAATGAGTATGAAGACATCTCACCTGTATTGGATTATCAAAAAATTCCGGGAGCAACCATTGTTCAAAAAGAACAGTTGCCGCACCACAATCAAATAAAGAAGTTGGGATTGACAGATTTTGTTGGTGCCACAACAGATGGTCACTATGGTGTAGTAGGTTTTGATTTTAAAAGCATCCACGACCCTTTGGTGGCTCGAAAATCATGGTTTTTCTTTGATGAGGCTTATGTTTGTTTGGGTGCCGGAATATCTACAAAATCCAAAAACGAGGTACATACTACCTTAAATCAATCCTTGTTAAAGGGACCGGTACATATTGCTGTAAGTGGACAAGTATACATCTTGGGTAATAAATCTGGGGTACATAGCGGGGTAAAATGGATTCATCACGATAATATTGCTTATCTGCTGCCACAAGCTCAGGATATTTCAATAGAAAACGAGCTGGCAAGCGGTTCCTGGTGGCGCATCAGCAAGCAAATAGATTCCTCTAAATCAACAGAACAAAAAGAGGTTTTTAAGACGTGGATCAATCATGGTGTTTCTCCAGATAGGGCATCCTATGCCTATATCGTTCGGCCGCATACCACACTTGAGGAATTGGATGACAAGGACCTTGTTTCTTCCATTGAAATATTGTCTAATAGCCCTTATCTTCAGGCGGTCTATGATCACGGTGAAAAGCTGCTTCAGGTGGTTTTTTACAAAGCCGGTGCATTGGAAGTGCAAGATGGATTTGTAATTAAATCTGCCGCCCCTGGAATCGTGATGATGGCATTAAATGATTCTGGAGAATTGGCAAAGCTATCGGTGAGCGACCCCAACAGAGAGTTGTCTAAAATGATGCTTACAGTCTCTAAAAAATTTAATGGAAAAGGAACACATTTTAAGTCAACATGGAATGCAGCCCAAGGGATGACAGAATTCGTTATAGATTTACCCCAAGGAGGATGGGCTGGAAAATCAGTAGTAATCGAGTAGGGTAGGGCAATTTCTTTTAATAGGGTGGCTTAGGACTCAGAAAGCTATTGCTTATCTCCAGAGGAATCCTTAATGGTTTTCGGTTATCGGGATCCACATAACACCATTGTGTATTGCAATTCACAACCACCTTATTCGTTTGGGCACTCAGGAAATCAACGACGCGAAGAGACAAGGGGCCTCTGATTTCTTTTACATAGGTTTCTATAATGAGGGTATCCTCCAAAAATGCTCCCAATCGATAATTTACCTGGTGACTTCTAACCATCCAAACGCCCGCGGAATTTGGATGTAAATCTTTAATCTTTTCCCAATGCGATTTTGCGATATCTTGAGCCCAGAGTAGATATTGAACGTTGTTGACGTGGTTTAGGCCGTCCAAATGTTCTGCTGCTACTTCAATTTTATGAATGTAACGGTGGCTCACTTTTTGGGCGTTATTTTTACTTCAAAAAGTTTGCTCCAGTTTTTTCCAGTAACAAAAAAACTTTGTTTTTTAGGGTGGTAAGCGATTCCATTAAGTACATCGAGGTTGGAAACTTGCTCAACTTTTTCCTTTAAGCCAGAAAAATCAATAACGCCCTCAACCGCCCCGCTATTGGGATCGATGATGATGCCCACTTCTTTGCTCATTTGGTAGGTATTGGCGTAAATTTTTCCGTTGACCCACTCTAATTCGTTGATTTTAGAAATGGCTTTTTTATCTGTCATCACTTGGATACTTCCTATTTCTTGTTGTTTTTCAGGATCTAAAAACCAAATGTGATGGGTGCCATCGGATTTGTATAACCGCAGTCCGTCATTGCAAAGCCCCCATCCTTCCTTGCTTTTTTGGTAGGCAAAAGAACGTTCCATGGAGAGCTTATTGGGTTCATATTGAAAACCTATATTCCCCTGCCAAGTTAGCTGGTAGAGTTTGTCGTTTAGGAAAGATATTCCTTCTCCAAAATACACCTTGTCCAATGCAATTTGCTGGTAGAGCTCCCCTGTTTGGTAGTTTACTTTCCGCAAACTAGATTTTCCCCTCAGTCCAGTACTTTCATAAAGGGTATCTCGATAAAATTCCAAGCCTTGGGTGTAAGCCGTTTTATCGTGGGGGTATTCGTTTAGGATGGTGTAGGAATATAATTTAGGTTTGTTGTAGGAGACCACCGACAGCTGTTCTTGCTGCTGGTATTCTTTCCCTTGGACAAAAACAGAGGACGTCAATCTAAAAATACCCAACTTTTGATCTATTAAGGGGTGTTCATTTCTGATTCTTTTTCCATTCAGTCTGAATACCACAGAATCTATGGGATGATTTTTTTTATTAATAAGCTTGAACCGAAGTGAGTCATTGGGGGTGTATTTTTTATTTTTTTGGGTGAGCTGCAGCTTAAAATCCGCATTGATATCGGCATTGCACTTCAAGAAAAATATTGACAATAATAAAATCCAAATTTTCATATGATATGGGTGTAAGATGTGTTAAAATTAAGAATTTAAAATAATTGTCGAACGCCACAAACCTATTATATTTGTAATGGGCAAGTCCTGCACAACCAGCTCCTGCCGAATCCCCCCAGGGCGGGAACGCAGCAAGGGTAGGCGGTTGTAGCGGTGTGATGTAGATCGCTTGCCCATTTTTTATTGTCCATGTCTAAAGTAATTTTAATTACCGGAGCCTCTTCCGGCCTTGGGAAAGCCACGGCCACTTTATTGGCGAAAAGAAAATACCGTGTTTTTGGTACCTGCAGGATCCCGGAGCAACACGACCCAACAATAGGTTATGAATTATTATCACTGGATCTCAACCAGTCGGATTCCGCCTCACAACTGGTTGCAGAGGTGATGCAAAAAGCAGGACGTATAGACGTTTTGATCAACAATGCTGGTGCTGGTATAACTGGACCGGTTGAAGAAACCTCCCTTTCGGCCATGCAAAATCATTTTACCACCAATTTTTTTGGTCCTTTATCAGTGGCGCAGCAGGTGTTGCCCGTAATGCGAGAACAGCAATCGGGTTTGATCATCAATGTCACTTCGATAGGCGGTTATATGGGACTTCCTTTTAGAGGGTTTTACTCTGCCTCCAAAGGAGCGCTGGGGATTGTTTCGGAGGCACTCAGGATGGAGGTAAAGCAATTTGGTGTTGATGTGGTTACCTTAGCCCCTGGGGATTATGCCACTGATATCGCTGCGAGAAGGATCTATTCACCTTTAAAAGATAAATCTTCTTACTACGCGGTTTACAAGGCTTCCTTGGACATGATGGACGACCATGTCGATGCGGGATTACATCCCGATACATTTGCTCTTACTGTTGATAAAATCATCCATACTAAAAACCGCAAAGTCCATTATTTATCGGGTTCCTTTTTGCAAAAATTATCGCTCACGTTAAAGCGTATTTTACCCGACACCTTATTTGAAAAAATCATCATGAACCATTATAAAGTTTAATCAAAACAAAACAGAAATGAAATTTTTTATTGACACTGCCAATCTCGATCAAATTAAAGAAGCCCAAGACTTAGGGGTGTTGGATGGCGTAACAACCAATCCCTCACTTATGGCAAAAGAGGGCATTACAGGAGCGGACAATATTCTAAAACACTATGTGGATATATGCGAAGCAGTGTCGGGAGATGTATCGGCCGAAGTGATTGCTGTTGATTTTGAGGGAATGGTAAGAGAAGGGGAGCAGTTGGCCGCGCTACACCCCCAGATTGTGGTGAAAATTCCCATGATTAAGGACGGTATTAAGGCCCTGAAGTATTTTTCGGATCGGAATATAAAAACCAATTGCACCTTGATTTTTTCCTCAGGGCAAGCACTTCTCGCTGCAAAAGCGGGCGCTACCTATATCTCACCATTTATAGGACGCTTGGATGATGTCTCTACAGATGGTTTGACATTGATTGAGGAAATCAGAGGGATCTATGACAATTATGCCTTTGAAACAGAGATATTGGCTGCTTCTGTCCGTCATACCATGCACATTGTCAATTGTGCTAAAATAGGAGCGGATGTAATGACAGGTCCTTTGAGCGCGATCATGGGCTTATTAAATCATCCTTTGACCGATATAGGTTTGAAGAAATTCTTGGAGGATCACAAAAAAGGGAATTAATTCTTTTTAATTGAATCGACAAAATCTGGGGCACTGAAATTTCCAAAGCCCTCGATAATAGTTGCGTTTTTATCCACTACAATGGCGCGGTTTAGAAGAGAGATGACCCATTTTTTACTGTCGCGATCAAAATCGGTAAAAGCCAATTGCGATTCAGGAGCAATACGCAACATGCGGTGAAATTGAAATACAATTTCGTTAAAAGGCTGTAAACAAATCCCTTTAAACTCATATTCGGGAAATTGTTTTTCTAAGGTTTTTACTTTTCTAATGGTATTTCTGTAGTGACTCATTTGGGTCTGTGACCAAAAGTAAAAAACAGTGGGCTGCTTGATCAAATCACCGGTGCTGACAATTTCCAATTGATGATTTTGCAATTTTAATTCAGGGAGCTTTTGCCCTTCAGACATGTTTTCAATATCATTGTGTAGGTTCAAAACTTCTGTCAAATAGGACTTTGAATTGTTTACCACGATATATTGTCTCAAAAACTTATCGTGTTTCTCGTGGTTTTCAACTTTCATCAATTCTTCAACCGCGAGTGCTCTGGCCAGGTTATTTTTCAGTACATTTCCCTTGATGTGCGAATCGATCAACTGCAATCGCTTTATATTAAAGTCTACATTTTGTCGGTTGACAAAATAGTTTTGACCACTGTCTAAAGCTTTTTCGCTTAGAAAGTTGAGTAAATAATTAATATAAGGATCAAAAAAAGCCAAATCTGTTTCAGACTGGCTGAGGTATTTTCTAAAATCAAAATAGAGGGAGTCTTGCTTTTTATTCCAATAGGTGCCGCGCAATAAGGCATAGCGTTCTTTTCGGGTAGCATAGGGGTAGATGTAGGCGGCTTGGGTGATCTTCTGTGCTATGGGACTCAATTGATTGATGGAATCCATTTGAATCCATTTGTTTTTTTTCTCTAACAGCAGTGAATCTATTATTTTGGCAAATGTAGGTCCATCGGAAGCATATTTTGAGGAGAGAAAACTGTTTTCTTCTTCAAAACGGAGCAAGAGGTCCATCATAAAATTATTTTTGGCCGCACCTCTGCCCGAGTAAACTATGGATTCATCGAATGAGGAAGCATTGATACGCACCCAAATACTGTCCCCTTTTTCTAAAAAAACAGACTTGTATTCCGGAATGTGTTCCACTTTGTAAATCCCAGATTCTAAAGAGTCATAGTATTTAAAAAAACGATAATTGAGATTCAGGTTTAGGGAATCTATGGTTTTATTGTCCTTGTAGAGTGTGACGTAATCCGAAGAGGGATTGACGATTTGCCCACCAAAAAAAATCTTGCTTGAAGGGGGGTCCTCCACGCAGGAAATCACCGCGGTGGAGAGAAGAAAACCAGAAAATAAGAATAGAAATCGTTTTACATTTTTCATAAGCCTATGCAATTTACAGCAACTAAACTTTAAAAAAAAGTAAACCGCTCGGGGAGAAATATATACTTTTGCCAAAGCAAACAAAAAGTTATGTTATCGGTCAATAATTTATCAGTTCAGTTTGGTAAAAGGGTGCTGTTTGACGATGTCAACGTCACCTTTACTCCGGGAAATTGTTACGGAATTATCGGTGCTAATGGCGCTGGTAAATCCACTTTTTTAAAAATAATCTGTGGTTTCCAGGAACCTAATTCTGGAAATGTTTTTTTAGAACCCGGAAAAAGGTTGTCGGTATTGGAGCAAAACCACAATGCCTGTGATGCTTATAGTGTTTTGGAAACCGTATTGAGGGGAAACAAACACCTTTTTGGAATCAAGCAAGCCATTGAAGACCTCTATGCAAAACCCGATTTTTCTGATGCCGATGGAGAAAAAGTGGGCCAGCTCCAAATGGAGTTTGAAGAAATGGACGGTTGGAATGCAGAGAGTGGGGCGGCTTCCTTGCTGTCTCATTTGGAAATCTCTGAGCACCTTCATCATAGCCTGATGGCTGATTTAGATGGTAAACAAAAAGTAAGGGTTTTGTTGGCTCAAGCCCTTTTTGGCAATCCCGATGTTTTGATCATGGATGAGCCTACCAATGATTTGGATTATGAGACCATCATTTGGTTGGAGAACTTTTTGGCAAACTATGACAATACGGTCATTGTAGTTTCTCACGACCGACATTTTTTAGATGCTGTTTGTACCCATATCTCTGATATTGATTTTGGAAAAATCAACCATTTTTCTGGGAATTATACCTTTTGGTATGAATCGAGTCAGCTTGCGGCCCGTCAGCGAGCGCAACAAAACAAGAAATCTGAAGAGAAGAAAAAGGAATTGGAGGAATTTATTGCCCGATTTTCGGCCAATGTAGCAAAATCCAAGCAAGCTACTTCTCGAAAAAAAATGATTGATAAGTTGGATATTGCAGAGATTCGCCCTTCCAGTAGGCGTTATCCAGGGATTATTTTTGAACAAGAACGCGAAGCGGGAGACCAGATCCTCAATGTAGAAAACTTGTCCTATAGTTTAGATGGAGAAACGCTTTTTGACCAAGTCCATTTTAATATGGCACGGGGTGATAAAGCTATCGTATACTCTAAAGATTCCAGGGCGGTCAGTGCTTTTTACGATATCATCAATGGAAAAATAGCAGCAGATGCAGGAAAATACGAATGGGGTATCACGACCTCTCAGGCCTATTTACCGCTGGATAATGAGTCGTTTTTTAATGCTGAGCTATCACTTGTAGATTGGTTGCGGCAATGGTCTCAAACAGAGGAAGAGCGAGAGGAAGTTTACTTGCGTGGTTTCTTAGGAAAAATGTTGTTCAGCGGAGATGAAGCGCTAAAAACTTCAAACGTACTCTCGGGAGGAGAAAAAGTGCGTTGTATGCTCTCAAAAATGATGATGACACGTGCCAACGTACTGATGTTGGACGAGCCCACGAATCACCTAGATTTAGAATCCATTACGGCCATCAACAATGCGCTAAAAAACTTCAAAGGGACGGTATTGTGCACCACCCACGACCACGCTTTTGCTCAGACCGTCGGTAATCGCTTGATTGAGTTAACCCCCAAAGGATTAATCGATCGATATACTACTTTTGACGACTATATGAGCGATCCAAAGGTAAAGGAGCTCCGTTTAAAAATGTACGGCTAATACTCAATATAGCTTCGATTTGATTGATGGGCACCAAGATTACAATCTTGCTAACCACCTGACTTCAATCTCGCTAAAATCAAGTGTTTCATAACATATTCCTGCATTACATGCTGGCCCCCCTCTGCGTTGTCCAAGGAATAGCAGTAGTTGATGTTGGTTGTTAATCTTGTAGTTGATGTTACTGCCCAACCATTCTCGGTGGGTGCTGGTAAGAAATCTATCGGTGCTCCATTCGTAATGTAGGTTCAGGTAGAGCTCGGACTTTAACCTCCAGGTTATTCTTCCAAGATAGTTTTGATTCGATAAGCCTTCGCGTTGAAAAACTTGATAGTTAAACTCCAAGGCCAGCCCACGCCTGTTGACCAGCTTGTGGTCCAATAAAAATCCTGTTGAAAACCGTTGGGATTGATTTTTCAGGGGATCTTCAGCTTGGTCGATAAATATTTTTAAATCGGAATCATTAAAAATCACAGTGGCCCACTCGGCGAACCACTCACTATATTTATAGGTTTTAAATAAGTCATTGTTGGCTTGGGTATAATTCAAGGTAATTAAATTATCGTTGTTTAATTGTTAGAAAAACTCAAATTGAACACCTGATTCATTGTCGGGTAAGAGAACGTTTGTACTTCTGTTTAATACTAAATAAGAATGTTCACGCACCAATGCAGGAGGCTCGTTGATTCCAGAGGCGATTAAAAAATTTTGATAATTTTTCCACTCCAAGCTGAACCCAATTTTATTCATTGAATAATTTAAATTCCCGTAAAACGCTGTTATTTTTTTATTCTTTTGTTTAGAATCCCCCCAGGAATTGGGCATAGGCGGTAAAATAGGAGAGCGAAGGTAAAATTCTTCCGGATATGTTGATGGCTCCATAATTGGAATTTTCAAATTTGTTTTTAACGTTAAGGCCAGTAAGGGCAAGTTTTTGTTTGAACAGTCTGTATTCTACATTTAGTGCTGCAATTTCATCGGAGCGTTTGTTTTCAAAAGGTTGATTGGGAGGATACACATTGCTCAGGGGATGTCCCCAAAGTCCGGTCAAATTGACCTTTCCTAATTTTATGCTTGCTGAAGCGCCTAAAATATCGCGATAGAAATAGTGCTTTGTCCGGAACCCCTGGTCCTCTAATAGCCCCCCTTGGACTTCATAGGAACGCAGCAACAGGCCCCTCCCCAGAGTTTTGTAAAAATTACCCAAGTTTATTTCTAATGATTTTTTTTTGTAATTGACACCCAACTAGGAGGGGTCGATCTAATTCCGGTCGGTAAAAGATGTTTGAAAGGCTTGTACTCCAGAGGTAGCTTTTAAATCATCAAAGCGATAATTAACGATTAGTTTGTTGTATGATGAGCTGAAGTTACTTTGGTCAGTATCTGGTAATTTACCGTACTGGTTTTCCATCAAGTTTCTCGCGGAAAATTGTGCCTGCGCTGTAGAACAAAAAACAATGAAAACAACGATGAAAAATTGTGCCATCTAAGGTTTGGAAAGTAAAGTTGTGATCTGACCTTCAATTTCTATTTCGTCTCTTTTACTGTATCCCTCGTGGCGATAGGCAATCTCACCGTCCCTATTTATTATTATGACAGTGGGTATTTGAGCAACTTCCATTTCATTCACTATAGCGTTGTCTATGTCTGTAAGTACTGGATAAGAAATGGCCATGGTCCTTACTAATGGTGCTACATTTGAGATACTTCTGGGCCCGTCGGTGCTGATACCAATTATTTCAACTCCCTGACTGTGGTATTTTTTGAACAACTTATCCAATTCAGGAATTGCCTTTAAGCAAGGTTTGCACCAGGATGCCCAAAAGTCGATAATGGTGAGCTGTTCCCCTTTGATCTCAGCAAAACTTTTAATCTCCCCTTGGATATCTTCGAGATGAAAATCCCTAATTTTTTGTGCGGATGCAGTTGCAACAAAAAGGATACTTATCCAGAAGTAAAAAACTAATTTATTGTTTTTCAAGGTAGGTAGCCGTTATTGTGACCACGTCGTCGAGGTCGTTAGTTGCATTTCTCTTCCCTCTAAATTGGATGGCTCCTTTTTTGTCAACTACCAGTAGTCTGTCGTAGGTAGTTTTGTAGGCCGATGCTGTCGATGAGGCACCCAAAAGGAATGGAAACTGGACTCCAGTAACCGATTTGAAGTTTCTTACAGAAGAGGCGTTGCCATTCCACTGGTCTAATCCAACGATGGCAAAGGCTTCATTGGACTCAAACTTATTTGCCAGTTTGGATTGAATTTGGGTTGCAACGGTTTTACAAGAGGGACAGGAATTACCAAAGAAGAACATGACCAATACCTTTCCTTCATAATCAGAAAATTTAATTTGTTTTCCATCCAATTCGGTTAAGGTAAAGTCCGGAGCAATATCGGTATTTACCACTTCGGTTTCTCCCTGGTTAACGCCATCTGTATTGCCATTGTTGTCTTGGGTGGTTTCATCAGTATTTCCCCCCTCAGTGCCTTCCTGGCTAGTATTGTCTGAATTACCGTTGTTGTCTTGGGTGGTCTGATCGGTATTATCTCCCTCTGTGCCTTCCTGAGAAACGTCACCTGAATCGCCGTTTTCGTCTTGGATCATTTGAGTTGAATCTACTTGATCTTCAGAATCGTTTGGAGTACAACTGACAAATAAAACGGCTATTACAAAAGCAAACAAGTAGAAAAAATAGAACTTTCCTTTCATGGTAGTGATAGATTTGGGTAATTTTATTTAATCAATATTAAAAAAATAATATCAATCCAGCAAAAATAGGGCGTTAAAGTAAACCTAAATGATTAGAATGTTTGGTGCAAACTTAACTGTAATTGGTTCTTTCCGAAGCTATTGGAGGTTTGTCGCATCATTCCAAATTGCATTTTCAAGCCTTTTCGGAAGATGTATCCCAAAGCCCCATATAAACGGTTTCTATCAAAAAATGGAACTGTTTTTCCATCTCCTATCTTTCTTTGACCGTTGATAAATACTTCATTGTACATGGACAGGTAAACGGTCTTAGGCTCTAATATCTGATTGTTTAGGGGCACATTGAGGAATAAACTGTAGCGGTATCGCGTTCTAAAATCTTGATTTTCAACATTCCTCAGTTCATATCGAAATCGGTTGTTGAGAAATAATTTTTTACCCAACTTGACTGGAAATGAAGTCTCCTGATAGAATCGGTGTTCTACCGCTGAGGTTTCCTTACTGTCGCCTGGGGTTCCATTTCCGATGTAAGCATAGCCAAATGTTAACTTTAACGGACTTTCTTTGGGCATATAGGTGATTCCACCTCGAATGAGCAACTGTTGCAGGTCGCCGATTACATTAAAATTCCTGTGTTGAATATCACCTTGGATTCCCCAGAGACTGTCATTTTTGAATCGGGTATTAAAAATATACATGTACCAAGCACCCATTTCTTCGGGGTCTACTTGTGCAAATGAATTTTTGGGAAGTAAGGTCAAAGTTCCAATCAGCAGCAGATAAATAAAATTTTTCATAAGCGCAAATATAAAAAATATAAAAATTAAAGGGCGAGCGATTTTAGTGATTGTAGGGCTTGTTGCTCTTCACTTTTGTGTACCCATAGCGTCTGCTGCTGGGTCATACTTGCGAACCCTGCCAAACGGGCGGATTCTTGTGGGTCTTTGACAATAGGAACGATCCCTTTAGTGGAAAGAGCATCAGACAAACACATAACATTGATCGGACTTCCTCGGTAAATCAACACAAAATTATGGGGCATTGCAGCGGCTATGTTTTATCGTAACGGTTGTTCCAAATAGCTGGATTAAAATTCTTGCCCAACGCAAAGCCATAAAATAATACAATAGAGGCAATGGCTTTAAACATAAAAAAGAATAACATCCAAAAGGTGGAAGGAGTAGGGGATTTGGTGAAAATTTGATAAGGTGTGATCAGTGTAGCAAAAAAACTAACGACCATTACGGTGATCAAAAGGTTCCAAATGTTCTTAAAGGACCACGCCCAAGCTTTTCTGAAAAACGAGAGATCGTCTCCCCACTTGTGAATCAGGTAGAAATATTTATTCCCCAGCGGGACGAAAAGTAGTGGGTCATCGGCTTTTTTTAATCTAAAAAGCACAGAAGGCGCCATGACCTTGAAGTTGTCCAGGGTGGTGTCGTGATTCTTTTCCAATGCTGAGATCTTCGCAATGGCCTCTTTGGGCACATTACCTTTAAAGTATTTGAGGTCAAGAAAGCGCAATCGGTAGTCAATACAAACTTCTCTGATTTGATCCAAATGAAAAATCTTATGACTTTCCAAAAGGTCAAAATCGAAATTGTTAATGCTCTCTGAGGATTCAGCACTTTTTAAAAGCGCTTTTGGATCAAAAGTATCTTGCTGGGAAACTTTCTCTAAAATACGGTCAATTTGAGTGGGAGGGAGGAACTTCATCATCATATATCTTTTCGCATTGTAAAATTAGCAAAAAAATAGGTTAAAACAACAGTCAAAAATGAAAACAGTTTTAAAAAGGCTGTTAACGGAGTTTTGCTCCAAATTCTTTCTCAAACTGTTTTTGCAACTTACCCATTATTTTGTCCACATATTGGTCGGTTAATGTTTTTTTGTGGTCCTGAAAATAAAAACTGACGCCATACGATTTTTTCCCCTCAGGAAGCTTATCTCCCTGATATACATCAAAAAGAGCTACTTTTTTTAATATCTTTTTTTCAGTAGATAAAGCTAAGCTCTTTAAAGAATCAAATGAAACATCACTGTTTAGTAGTAAGGCAAAATCTCTTCTAACCCCTGGGAATTTTGGGATTTCTGTATACTTGATATTATTATTTCTTATGGCATGGGCCATTTCATTGAAATTGAATTCTGCGTAGAGTACTTCTTGATTCACTTCAAATTGACTCAGAATTTCACGTTTTACATATCCAAAATTTAGGAGCTCTTTTCCAGCCAAGGTGTATTGTAATCCATCAGAAAAAATATCTTTTTTACTTTGGCTTTCTTCCCAAAGTTGTGCACTGCTGTGGGGAAGTATTGCCTCAAGAATCCCTTTTAAGTAATAGAAGGTTTGGGGGGAGTGGTTGGAGTCCCAGTGCTCCTCATAAATGGGTCCAGTCAATGCCAAGGCAATGTGTTTCTCCTCTCCAAAACCCTTTTGTACCCCGTTATTTTTATCATGACGATAAATTTTACCCAACTCAAATAGCTTCAGCAATTTTGATTGGCGGTTCAGGTTAAAGGCGATTACTTCTAAAACTCCTGGAAGTAAAGAAGTTCTCATTTGAGAAAGTTCTTTTCCCAAGGGGTTAATAATATTAACTCCCTCAATTGATTTGATACTCTGGGAAATTCCTTCATGTTGAGGGGTAGTGATGGAGTTGTTCATTATTTCGTTAAAGCCAAGTCCCACCAATTGATTTGAAATTTTTTCTGCGACTCGATGATCGTCAAAAGGAGTAAACTCGGGCACATTGCTTTGCAATATCTCGGAGGTGGCAATGTTGTTGTACCCATATACCCTGAGAATTTCCTCGATGACATCCGCAGGGCGGGTGACATCAACACGGTACAAAGGAATTTCAACCAACATGGCTTCTTCTGTTGAGGAGATTATGTCAATTTCAAGACCGTTTAAAATCATTGAAATCACTTCTTTAGATATTTCTTGCCCTACTGTATTATTAATCAGATCATAATGCAACATGAACTTTGACTTTTCAGGTAAATCTTGTATGATTTCGTGTAGTTTACCTTCTACAGTACCCCCGGCGATTTCGGTGATTAGGTTAGCGGCCAATTTTAGTGCATATGTTGTTATTTCAGGGTCTATTCCCCTTTCAAACCGAAAAGAGGCATCTGTATTAAGCCCATGTCTTTTGGCAGTTTTTCTGATGCTTACAGGGTCGAAATAGGCACTTTCCAAAAATATACTTTCGGTGTTTTCGCTCACTCCAGAATCCAATCCACCATAGATCCCCGCCAAGCACAGTGGTTTTTCATGATCACAGATCATAAGGTCCTCCTCATCCAAATTTCGCTTCACCCCATCGAGGGTAGTAAAAGAGTTGTTTTTCTTGACGGTTTTGACGATGATACCCCCTTCAATTTTGTTGAGATCAAAAGCGTGAAGGGGCTGTCCAAGGTCGTGAAGTACATAATTTGTTATGTCTACAACATTATTTTTAGGGGATATTCCCAAGGCCTTCAATCTGTTTTGAAGCCACATGGGGGAGGGACCAATTTTTAGTCCATAAATGTTTACTCCGACATATTTTGGCGCTTTTTTTACATCTTCCACCGCCACGCTAAACTTTTTGTCAGAGGTAATAATATTGAAACGGTCCGTGGGTGGTGAAGACCATTTGTGAGAGATGTTTTTATACAGAAAGTAAGCCCTTAAATCTCTGGCAACTCCCATATGACTCATGGCATCCGCACGATTGGGCGTTAGTCCAATTTCAAAAACTCGATCGGTTTCTATATCAAATACTTGGTTGCAAGGGGTACCATTTTTTAGATCAGGGTCCAATACCATGATACCCTCGTGAGCATCGCCCAATCCGAGTTCGTCTTCAGCACAAATCATTCCCTGGCTTAGCTCGCCCCTTATTTTACTTTTCTTGATTTCAAAAGCTTTTCCCGAGGCATCGTAAAGAGATGTTCCCACGGTAGCGACAGCGACTTTTTGTCCTTTGGCAACATTTGGCGCCCCACAAACAATAGGAACTTGGACTTCACCAAGATCTACGTGTGTTAGCTTTAGACGGTCTGCATTAGGATGCTGGTCACATGCCATGACTTCGCCTACCACAACTCCAGCAAGCCCCCCTTTTACAGATTCATAAACACTAATCCCCTCAACCTCTAACCCCAAGTCAGTCAGTATTTCAGCAACCTCATCGTGGTGGAGGTCAATTTTCAGGAATTGTTTGATCCAATTATATGATATTTTCATCGGGTGTTAGAGACTTTTAAATCAAAGCGCAAAGATAACAATCTAAGTAAAAGGTTTTTTCTTAACTGATATAATTCCATATGTTTTGATAGGTTTTCATTTTTGCCAATGTTTGTTTAAGGCGCAAATTGCTTTGGGCATTCAATTGCGGATCCGCTCTCAGCAGTTGATGTGCATCGCTACGCGCTGTTTTAAGCCATTGATTGTCCTTAATGATGTCGGCTATTTTAAGCTGTAAGATTCCACTTTGCTGGGTACCCATAAGGTCTCCGGGTCCCCTCAGCTTTAAATCTACCTCTGCAATTTTAAAACCATCGGTGGTTGCTGTCATGGTTTCCAATCGGGTTTTTGCTTCATTGCTCAATTTGTGACTGCTCATCAGTATGCAATAACTTTGGTCGTTTCCGCGCCCGACACGTCCCCTTAACTGGTGAAGTTGTGAAAGTCCAAACCGTTCAGCACTCTCTATGACCATCACTGAGGCATTTGGGATGTTGACCCCTACTTCTATCACTGTGGTGGCGACCATGATTTGGGTTTGTTTTTTAAGGAATCGATCCATTTCATAATCCTTATCCTTGGCATTCATTTTTCCATGAACGATACTGATTTGATACTTTGGAGCGGGAAAGGCTCGAGAAATACTCTCGTAACCATCCATCAGGTCCTTATAGTCCATTTTTTCTGATTCTTGGATTAGGGGATAGACGATATAGATCTGTCTTCCTTTTTCAATTTCATCGCTCAGAAATTTAAAAACCTTGAGGCGATTGCTGTCATAACGGTGAAAGGTTTTAACCTGTTTTCTTCCAGGCGGAAGTTCATCGATGACAGAGATGTCTAAATCTCCATATACACTCATCGCCAAAGTTCTGGGTATGGGTGTAGCCGTCATAACGAGAACATGTGGAGGGATTTTATTCTTACGCCATAATTTTGCCCTTTGGGCCACACCAAAACGGTGTTGTTCATCTACCACTGCCAAGCCTAAATTTTTAAACTTTACACGATCTTCAATTACAGCGTGTGTTCCAATAAGCAGGTTCAAAGATCCCTCCTCCAGGGCGATGGCGAGCTCTTCTCTTTCTTTCTTGGTGGAGCTACCAGTTAACAATGCCAGCGAGATTCCCAGGTCACCAATCAAGGATTTTAGCGATTGAAAATGTTGTTTTGCTAATATTTCTGTTGGTGCCATCAGGCAAGATTGAAAACCGTTATCTGCTGCGATCAACATCGTCAAAAGGGCGACAATGGTTTTTCCCGAGCCAACATCTCCTTGCAACAAGCGGTTCATCTGTTTTCCATCTCCTGTATCTTTTCGTATTTCTCTGACCACTTTTTTTTGTGCTTCGGTAAGGTCAAAAGGCAAATGATGCTCAAAAAAGTTATTAAAATGAGCACCTACTTTTTGAAAAACAAAACCTTTAATTTTTTGTTTGCGTTGTAGGTTTTTCATCAATAACTGAAGTTGTAAGTAAAACAGTTCCTCGTATTTCAAACGATTTTGAGCCGCAGTTAGAGTGTTTTGATCTATTGGGAAATGAATGTTTTTAAGGGCTTCGTTTTTATCAATAAAATGGTAAGTGTTTAGTAGGTTTTCCGTTAGGGTTTCAAGAAAGGGGTTTTTAAGGGTGCGCAACAGTTCCTCCATCATTTTGATCATGACCCTTTGGGAAATGCCTTTCGATAGTAGTTTTTCGGTACTGGGGTAAACGGCCTGTAGCTTTTTTGAAAAGCCCTTGTTGAAATGTTCTTCTATTTCCATTTCAGGGTGGGGTATATTGGGCCGCTTTCCATACCAATTCAGCCTACCAAAAATCACATAATCTGTATTTAATTTTAAACTTTCTTTGATCCACTGGTGGCCTCTGAACCAGACCAGTTCCATAGTGTTTTCTCCATCCGAAAAAGTGGCTACCAGTCGTTTCCCTCTTTTTTGAGGTATCAGTTCGGTTTTGATTACCCTTCCTTTGATCTGAACCTCAGAGGAGTTTTCGGGCAGGTCTTTGATTTTGTAGAAAGTCGATCGGTCGATGTATCGATGGGGAAAAAAATGCAGTAAATCCTGGAAAGTAAAGATGTTTAATTCTTGCTTGAGCATATTGGCTCTGTTTGGACCAACACCTTTTAAGTATTCAATTGGAGTTTGCAGTACATCCATAATCCCTCTAAAATAATTGATTTAAGAAAGGTTCGATTTGAATTGTTTACAACTTCCGTAAATTTAAGATAAATAGCCTTCAAAGCACATTGAATTTATTCCGTAAAGTAAACATAGAACATTATAAAGCTGTGGATAACTATAGTATCAAGGCTTTATAGTTTTTAAATATTACATTAATTTTAAAATGTGAATGATACTGCTTCCAATTACCTAGAAGAGCTTAATGAATCACAATTAGCACCCGTGCTCCACAAGGATGGGCCATTGATGGTAATTGCTGGGGCGGGCTCTGGCAAAACACGTGTTTTGACTTTTCGTATAGCCCATTTGATGGATCAAGGGGTAGATGCTTTTTCTATACTAGCATTAACTTTTACCAACAAAGCCTCTCGGGAGATGAAAGCCCGAATCGCCACATTGGTGGGCGAGGGAGAAGCCAAAAATCTATGGATGGGTACGTTTCATTCTGTTTTTGCCAGGATTTTAAGGCAAGAGGCGGATAAATTAGGTTTCCCCAGAGACTTTACTATCTATGATACCCAAGATAGCGGGCGCTTGATCGCATCGATCATAAAGGAAATGGGATTGGACAAAGATGTTTACAAGTTCAAACAGATTCGCAACAGAATTTCATCATTTAAAAACAGTCTGATCACGGTAAAAGCTTATTTTAATGACCCTGATGTTCAGGAGGCCGACCTGCTTTCCCGACGTCCTAAAATAGGGGAGATTTACAAAGAATATGTAGATCGTTGTTTTAAGGCTGGCGCTATGGATTTTGACGACCTGCTACTGAAAACAAACGAGTTACTAAACCTGCATCCCTCGGTTTTGGCTAAATATCAAGACCGCTTTCGCTACATCCTTGTCGATGAGTACCAAGACACCAACCATTCCCAATACCTGATTGTGAGAGCATTGTCCGATAAATTCCAAAATATCTGTGTGGTTGGCGACGACGCACAGAGTATTTATGGTTTTCGCGGGGCAAACATCAACAACATTCTCAATTTCCAAAAGGATTACGATGGTGTAAAATTGTACCGGTTGGAACAAAATTACCGTTCGACCAAGAATATTGTAAACGCAGCGAATTCAATCATTAGTCACAATAAAAATAAAATCGAAAAGGTGGTGTGGACCTCCAACCTTGAAGGGAGCAAAATAAAGGTGCAACGTTGCAATACAGACGCAGACGAGGGCAGGGAAGTGGCAGCGCAGATCTTTGAGCAGAAAATGCAAGAGCAGCGACAAAATAGAGAATTCGCAATTCTTTACCGCACCAACGCCCAATCCAGAGCCATAGAAGACGCTTTGCGAAAACGAGACATCCCTTACCGAATATATGGTGGGCTCTCTTTTTATCAGAGAAAGGAAATAAAAGACCTTTTGGCCTATTTGCGATTACTCATTAACCCGAAAGATGAAGAAAGCCTGAAACGCGTGCTCAATTATCCTGCTCGTGGAATTGGACAGACTACTTTGGATAAGCTGATTATTGGCGCCAAGCACAATGATCTTTCCCTTTTTGAAACCCTTGAGAAGGCCTCACAACTGAACTTAGGATTGAATGCAGGTACCTTAAAGAAAATTGAAGGTTTTGTAGATTTAATTTTGAGTTTAAAAATTGAAAATGAAAAGTCGAATGCCTTTGAAATAGCCGATTTGGTCACCAAAAAGAGCGGATTGGTTTTGGAATTAAAAAAAGACGGTACGCCAGAAGGGGTCTCAAAGGTTGAAAACATTGAGGAGCTGCTCAATGGTATACGAGATTTTGTTGAAGGTCAAAAAGAATTGGCAGATGCTAAAGGCAACTTAAGTGAATTTTTGGAAGACGTTGCTTTGGCTACGGATTTTGATACCGAAACAGAAGGAGATGAGGATTTCGTTTATCTAATGACGATTCACTTGTCCAAAGGACTGGAGTTTCCTGTGGTTTTTATAGTAGGAATGGAGGAAGATTTGTTTCCGTCTGCCCTGAGCTTAAACACAAGAAGCGAGCTGGAGGAGGAGCGGCGACTTTTTTATGTGGCGCTAACACGTGCTGAGCAAAAAGCCATACTCACCTATACTTTATCGCGATACCGCTGGGGCAAATTGGTGGATGCCGAACCCAGCCGTTTTATAGAGGAAATGGATGAAAAATACCTCGATTATATTATTCCAAAAGACGATTATGTCTTTAAACCGATGATAGACAAAGGTGTTTTTGGAGGATATCAGACTCCCAAAAAAGTCAATCCACCGGCGGGAAGCACCACCAAAATCAATACTGCACCCAGTCAAAATCAATTGGGTAAACTGAGGAAAATCAACGCCTCTGACGCAAATGATACAACAGATTTTTCCCAGGAGACAATCGGCTTGGAAGTGGGGAAAAGGGTCGAACATGCCCGTTTTGGATATGGAGAAGTTCTCACCATTGAAGGAAAGGGTAATGATAAAAAAGCGCTAATCGATTTTAAAGGGGTAGGACAAAAACATTTACTTTTGCGTTTTGCTAAATTAAAAGTCAAAGACTGATGGGATCAGTTTTACAATTCTACAACTCCAATCCCAATTTGAAATTGATTGCACAAGCAGCAAAGACCCTCGGAGAGGGGGGCGTGATCATCTATCCTACCGATACTGTTTATGCCTTGGGGTGTCTGAGTAACAACACCCTTGGACTGCAACGCTTGGCAGACCTGAAAGCCGTTCGTTTGGAAAAGGCTTCTTTTAGTTTTTTTATAAGAGATTTCAGTGATTTATCAAAATACGTCAAACCATTAAACAACCCTACTTTTAAGCTATTAAAACGCTGTTTGCCAGGTCCATATACCTTTATCCTTCCTTCGCTAAAATTGCCCAAGCCTTTTGAAAAAAGAAAATCGATTGGTGTTAGAATGGCTTTTCATCCCATCCTGGACTCTTTGATGGATTTTATTGAAGTCCCCCTGATCACGACTTCATTACATGATGAAGATGAGATACTGGACTACACAACAGATCCAGAGATAATCTTCGATCGGTGGCAGGATAAAATAGATTTGATGTTGGCCGATGGATTCGGAGGGAACATTCCCTCTACAATTGTCGATCTCTGCGGAACTTCCCCAGAAATTTTAAGAGCAGGCAAGGGGGATTTAAATTTATTATAAAAAAAAAGCACTCCCGAAAGAGTGCTTTTTAGAAATCAGTGCAATGTTTATTGCATGCCTTGTTGAATCAAGTCGTAGAACTGATCCAGTTTTGGAAGAACCACAATTCTTGTTCTTCTGTTCTTAGCTCTGTTGGCAGCGTTGTCATTGTCGACAAGTGGCATGTAGTAGCTGCGACCGGCTGCAGTCATTCTTGCAGGGCTTACATCATAGTCGTTTTGTAAAATTCTGATAACAGAGGTGGCACGTTTTACACTCAAGTCCCAGTTATCATCGATACCATCGATTTTGATCGGCACATTGTCTGTATGTCCTTCAACCATAAACTCAATGTCTGGCTTGTCATTTACTACTTTCGCAACTTTACCTAAAACTTCTTTGGCCTTATTGGTAACGGTATAGCTACCGCTTCTAAACAATAGTTTGTCAGAAATGGAAACATAGACCACACCTTTTTCTACGTTGATTTCAATGTCTTCGTCGCTCATATTGCCAAGCACACCTTTAAGACTGGTAACCAATGCGAGGGTTACAGAATCTTTTTTGGTAACGGCTTCCTGCATGGTTTGAATTCTGATGTCCTTTTCTTTCATGCTTTCCAAGGACTTTTCTAAGTTTTCAGCACCTTTTTGAGATAGCGTAGTAAGGTTGCCGATGTTATTGATCAAGTCTTGGTTGTTGGCTTGAAGGAAATTTACTCTTTCTTGCAATGTAGCCAATCTGGCCTCTGCAGCTTCCTTTTCTTCATTACAAGTATTCAATTTTACCGTAGCACTGTCTAAGAGATTTTTAGTGTCTTGTTGAAGTGCCTCAAGTTCAGTGTATTTCTGTTGAGAAACACATGAAGAGAGCAAAACAGCGAATATTGTGGCTGTAGCAATATATTTTTTCATTGTTTTTGGTTGTAAATTTTATTAAACATCTGTAAAAGTAATATAAAATGTTAAAAAAGCAAGGTGACTATAAAATCTTTTTGTTCGTTAGAAAAAAGCGAAACGGAAGATGAGTTTCTGTGTAATAGTGGGCTCTATCGGCTTTTTCTGTTCTTTTTCTGATCATTACAGAAACGTGCTTGTAAAAACAAAAATGAGCTTTTATAACAGCAAAGGCAGAAAGTATTTTTAACTGAAGAATAAAAAACAACACCGCTATACCATCCATAAACAAGCGCTCTAAGATTCTTTGATTTCTTTTTTCGGGAAGGTTTTTAACCAAAAGATAGAGGGAATTCCTAAAATTATAAAAGGTTTTTTTTGGAGATATTTTTAGCGTCCCGCCCCCCTGATGTTGTACTTTGGTTTGGTATAGGGAATATATATCATGATTTTCGTTTTGTGCTCTCCAGCACAAATCGATTTCCTCCATGTGGGCAAAAAAATCTTCGTCGAACCCCCCCAGGGAGTTAAACACATTTTTCCTAATGAAAAAACAGGCTCCACTGGCCCAAAATACCTTCTGGTCAAAATCGTATTGTCCTCGGTCTTTTTCCAAATGATGGAATACTCTCCCCCGACAATAGGGGTAACCCAAACGGTCAATATAACCTCCGGCAGCGCCAGCATACTCAAACAGATCGGGTTGGTTTAAGTCCATGACGTGCGGTTGAGCGATTGCGGTATGGGGATTTTTTTTGAAATGATTTTTAAACGGAGTCAACCACCCTTCAGGTACGAATACGTCATTGTTTATCAAACACAGTATGTCTTCTTTAATACCGATCAATCCTTTGTTGTACCCCCCAGCATAGCCGTAATTTTTGTCCAATTGAATAATATTCACAGCAGGAAAACTATTTTTTACAAAAGTAACCGAGCCGTCATTTGAGGCGTTATCAATCAGGTATATACTATCGTCTGGACTGTTTTCAACAATTGACTTTAGAAAACGTCTGAGCAATTCTTCCCCATTCCAATTTAATATGGCAACAGCAATTTTTGTCATTTTAGACTATTATATGTGGGTAAATCAGTCAAATAAATATATTTTTTTTCTTTAAAATCCATTTGATAATAAAAATGATCCAGGCCGTTGGTAAGCATTAAGTATTCGCTTTGAATTACAGTGTTGTATCGTGCGATTTGATCAAATGCTTCTTGTGTAATTTTTACAGAAGGTGACTTACATTCCACCAGAAGTGATATTTTTTTTTCGGTGTTAAAAACCACCAGATCGTACCTTTTCACAGTGTTGAAAACCTCGATTTTTTTTTCTACTTGTAATAATCCGATGGGGAATTTTTTTTCATTGATCAAGAATTGCACACAATTTTGCCGGACCCATTCTTCAGGATTTAAGACCAGCCATTTTTTTCTTATTGGGTCAAAAATATAGGATTTATTTTCCTTACTTTTAATAGAATATTGATAATCGGGAAAATTAAGTTTTATCATTGTGCAAAATTGCATATTATTTTTTTAGATGCAGGAATTTAATCAGTTAATGTCCTCTTTGGAGCGTGGTGTCTATCAACCATTCTATCTGTTGTCGGGTTTGGAGCCCTATTTTATTGATAAAATCGAAAACAAGATTACTGAACAATTGGTGGATGAGGCATCCCGGTCATTCGATTATTCATTGTTCTATGGAAAAGAGGTAACAGCAGCTCAAATAGTAGAGTCTGCGAAACGCTTTCCGATGATCGCGTCCCATCATTTGGTTGTAGTTCGAGAGGCACAGCACTTGGATAAATCAACTGACCTGCTGGCAGCTTATCTCTCCCATCCGCAACCCCAAACCATCATTGTTTTTTGTTATAAGTACAAACTATTTGACAAAAGAAAAAAACTGTACAAGGCTGTCAAAAAAAATGGAGTGGTTTTGGAAACCAAAACCCTCTACGAAAACCAAGTAGGGCAATGGATTGCATCACGATTGAAAGAGGCTCAGTTTAAAATAGATGGAGGTGCATTGCAAATTTTAACGGAGTCTATGGGCAGTGACCTCAGTAAAATTGAAAAAGAAATTGTCAAGTTAAAAATCATTTTGGCCCCAAACACAACAATCACTGCCCAGCATGTTGAGCAGCACATAGGTTTTAGTAAGGACTACAATAATTTTGAACTCTACAAGGCCATGGGTAAGCGTGATTTTTATCAATGTATAAAAATTATCAAGTACATGTCTGAAAATCCTAAAAATCATCCTTTGGTATTGACGATTTGGGGTTGTTATAATTTTTTCAGACGAATATTGATTTATCATGGGCTCGAGAACAAATCAAAAGCAGCAGCCCTGTTGGGCGTCAGTCCTTATTTTGTAAAAGATTATGAATCTGCATCGCGGAAATTTACGTTAAAGCAATCCAGTAAAGCCATAGCATTTATTTTAGAGGCGGATTTAAAAAGTAAAGGGGTTGGAGTAAAGTCCTTGCAACAACACGAAATCATGCAGGACTTGTTGGTAAAGGTATTTGCTGCTTAGCCTATAATTTGGGGTACTTCACTGGGTCGTGCTCATGCATTATTTCATAAACACTTTCAAAAACATCATCAGCGGAAGGTTTGGAGAAGTAGTCACCGTCTTCAGCGTAAGGGGGCCTGTGCTCTTTGGCCGTGAGTAGTTTCGGTTCGCTGTCCAAGAGTGGAAAGATATTTTGTTTTTCCAGTAATTGTTGCAATATATAGGCTGAGGCACCCCCGGGCATGTCCTCGTCAACAATCAATAAACGATTGGTTTTAGCAATGCTGCTTCTGATTTCTTTGGTTATGTCAAAGGGAATTAATGTTTGAATGTCAATAACCTCAGCATCGATGTGGTAATGTTCCAATGTTAAAGCGACATTTTGAACGATTCTCAGTGTGGAACCGTAAGAAATTAAAGTAATATCGGCACCTTCTTTTAAGACCTCAATTTCACCAACAGGAAGACAGTATTCTCCTAAATTATTGGGTTTTTTTTCTTTAATGCGGTATCCATTTAAGGACTCTATCAACACAGCGGGTTGATTTGCTTTAAGTAAGGTATTATAAAAACCTGCGGCTTGGGTCATGTTCCTCGGTACCAATAAAAATACACCTCTGATCAAATTGATTAAACCTGCCATCGGAGATCCTGAGTGCCAGATTCCCTCTAAGCGGTGTCCTCGGGTTCTTATAATGAGTGGTGCCAGTTGTCTCCCTTTGGTACGGTAACTCATGGTAGCCAAATCATCACTAAGGATATTAATACAATATAAAATGTAGTCCAAGTACTGAATCTCAGCAATGGGTTTTAATCCTCTAACGGCCATGCCCATCCCTTGTCCAACAATAGTCGCTTCTCTGATTCCAGCGTCAGCCACGCGCATTTTTCCGAATTTCTTTTGTAATCCCTCTAATCCCTGATTAACTCCTCCAATTTTACCACTGTCTTGACCAAAGATGATGATACGATCATCACTGTTAAGAAGGGCATCAAAATTATCCCTTAAAATGATTCTCCCGTCAACCTCAGGGGAATCACTGTCATATTTAGGAAGTATCACAGGAACCTGGTCAGTAGCATTGATCCCCTCACTGAACAGATTTGAAGAATATTTATCTTGTAAGTATTGTTTGGTTTCCTCCAACCATTTAATAAAACCATGGGTGTTTTTGACCTTGTTTTTGATTAGTATAGGTCGGGTTTTTCGGGCGGTAGCAATTATATCGTGGTAAAAAAGCTCTGTTTTATCATTTAGATTTTTAAAAAGCATTTTTAATTCAACATCATTGTTTGTTTGGGTCACAAATACTTTTAAAAAACCGTTGAGCTGATCTCTCAGTTCAAGCATCGGTTTTTGATATTCATTCCAAGCTGTTTTTTTGGCCGCTCTGACTTCTTTTTTGATGCTTGATTCAATTTGCTCTAATTGTTGTGCATCACAAATACTATTGGAGAGCATCCATTCTCTCATCTTTATGTTGCAATCGAATTCTTTTTCCCAAGCCAGTCGATCAGAAGATTTATAACGCTCGTGGGATCCAGAGGTTGAATGTCCGAGGGGTTGGGTCAATTCTGTCACATGGATCATTACTGGAACATGTTTTTCTCTGGCTAGCTTTTCAGCGTAGGCATAGGTTTTTATAAGCCCAGGGTAATCCCATCCTTTCACTTCTAAGATTTCAATGCCGTCAACATCTGTTTCTCTTCCAAAACCCTCCATTGCTTTTGAAATACTCTCCTTGGTGGTTTGTTGGCTGTTTTCTACAGAGATACCGTAATCATCATCCCAAACACTCATAACCATTGGCACCTGAAGTACACCAGCAGCATTCATGGCTTCAAAAAACAAGCCTTCGCTGGTGCTGGCATTGCCAATGGTCCCCCATGCTATTTCATTTCCCTCTTTAGAAAACTTTTCTGCATTTTTTATCTTTAAGTTCCTGTATATTTTAGAAGCTTGCGCAAGGCCTATAAGTCGTGGCATCTGAGCAGCTGTAGAGGATACATCGGCCACGTGGTTTGTTGTTTTTGTTTGATCAAGCCAAGTACCATCTTCGTTGATGAGTGGAGTGGAAAAATGGCCTACCATTTGTCGGCCAGCAGACATGGGTTCTTTTTCTTGGTCGGGATGGGCGTAGATGGCCGCAAAAAGTTGAACAGGTGAAAGGTGGCCTTGCGCCATTAATAGAGTTTGGTCTCGATAGTAGCCGGAGCGATAGTCTCCTTTTTTAAAAAAACGATTTAACACCACTTGAGGCAATTCTTTTCCATCGCCAAAAATACCAAAGGTGCCCTTGCCCATTAAAACCTCTCTACGACCTAATAGACTGGTTTCTCGGCTGGTAACCATGATTTTATAGTCTTCCAGGACTTGAATTTTATAGTCCTCAAAGCTCAGTGTGGTATTCTGTTCTTGGATTTTCATCTTTTTTCGGATTCCAAAAATACAAAATTTTGATTTGGGATATTTTTCCTATGGATTCAGGAATGATAGAGGTAAATCAAAACCACTTTCTGGAAAAAAGCTGAAATAACTTATCGGGGTTTAAAGAAACAATAAATCGGATTTTACTTTCATAAGGAGTATCATTAATTTCCCAGCCATTGGAGCTGTACAGTGGGAAGAAAATCTCGAGATAATCTGGCAGGAAATTTAATCGAATACCAGAGCCGTGTAAGAATTCAGAGGACGCACCTTGGTTTTTGACAATCCCAAAGTCCGCATAGACATCCACCCATTTCCACAATCCCAGGGTTAAATTGGTGGTAATCAAAAAATCGTTTGCAGTAGCAGGGGAGAGTTTGGACTTGAACCCGCCTTCTGCCATTACAATTTGCTGACTAAAAATGCCTGTGGTTTCCGACCTTCCAAAATAATTATACTGAAAAAGATAATCCGTGGGTCGGTCCAAGTTAAAATCAAAATATTGTGTCTCTCTCTGATTGTGATGTATGAATTTTCCGGCAAAAACCCTGGCAGTAAATTGACTTCCACTGGCGAAGAGCCTTCTGAAATCAAATTTCATTTCGAGTTTACTGAATTTATTGGACCACTGAACATTACTGCTAAAGGTGGTGTGTTTTAGTGCTCCTCGGTCTGAGTATAAATACCTGAGGTTAAACAATTCGTAATCTGGGCTTAAATTTAAACTCCCCTCGGGTCTGTCCCTTCGTACATTGTAATAATAAAGTCCAATTTTACTCCCTTTGTTGGATCTAAAATCATCGGTTCTGAATAGGAAATTAATACTTGGGGTAATCAGGTTATATTGTAAATTTTGATCATAGTGGTAACTTCTTCCAAAAAAATTGATTATGGTAGCATAGTTCTTTTGGTTTCCATTGTTAAGCCTCAGAGAGGCGATAACCTTGCCTACCAATTTTTTTTCAATTGAGGAGTATTCTGGTGCCAATTCAAAAGTGAATTTTTGAGTCAACAAGCCTTTATTGTACAATCGAGCTCCTACCGAAATACCATCGTAAAGGTTGTAATTGAAAACGGGATTGTAAAAAACTTGGTTTCTTCTCCGAGATTGATAGTCCTTGAGGAAATTAAAATGAATGGGTTTTAAGTTAAAGATGTTTTGGGTATACCTCCAGTTATTGACCTTATTGCTTTCTGGTAATCGGATTTCTGGATTGATAACGATATAATCGGGCTTAAGATTTTTTAGCTTTACTTGGGCACTGCTGCCTATTTCTTCCATCCATTGCTGACTGATGATGGAGTCGTTCTTCACCTGCGCTAAGACAAATGGAATCTCGTTATCTGAATAACGCGATATATTAAAGGCAATACTGTCTTTTCTTTTTTTGATTTTATGGATCCTTAGATCGATGGGTGTTCTTTCTCGTAAATAGAAATCTTCAAACCAATCAATATCGTTGGGACTGTATTTTTTTAAAAGTTGAATAAAAGAAAGGGTATGATTTGGTTGATTTAAGTAGGTTTTAAAAACCTTTTGGAGGAATTCCTCACCATTGTAATGCTCCAAGTAACGGAGTCCAATACCTACGTGGTTTGGAGCTCCAATTTTTTCATTGAATTTAATCAATTGGTCTTTGGGTAAAAAATCTGATTGGTGCAGGTTAACGCGCTCCATGAGCTCATAATACATCCAAAAATTTTCATTGAAATCTATATTGGCGAGCGTGTAGGCCTTCACCAATTTAAACCGACTCAATCTGCCTAAATATTTTTCCTGGGGATAGTAGGTTTCTATGTACTTGATCATCAAGTAGGTTTGAAGTCCCCCAACGAGCCAATGGTCTTTTCGCAGGTCAATGGGGAGGTTGTCGTTCAAGTAAAGGTGTAGATATGATTTTAAAAAGCTTATTTCCTCCAAAAATTCACTGTTGAATGGCGCTAAAAATTTGGGTAAATCATTTAAGCTGAAAAAAGGATTTTTTTTGTAGAGCAGTTCTGGGACTATAAACTTTTCAGTGCCCAGGTGATCAAAGGCGTCGGTAACGAAGGCGTCCACTTTTTGAACTTTTCTCTTCACCGCCTCTTTGTCCTCTGTTTGTTTAAAAATATCGGTTATGACTTGTCGGCCCCGTTGGGCTTGAAACTCATCGTATTGATCGGATTGGGTTAATAGAACAGATACTTCCCGGTTATTCTTTCCTGAAAAATAATGGGAGCTGTCCGTCGTTTGTATCTTTTTAAGACTGCTCTCAACCATTTGGGTATTGGGAACGCTAAGTTTTAAATCATAATCAGCAGCTTGAATACTGTAATCATCTAGATTGAGATGGCTGTAGTTTCGCCATTGCTGATTGAAGTGAGGACTCAGCGCTATGTACCAGTATCTTAGATAAATACTTCCATTACTGTCGTAACCATATCCTGTGAATTTTGCATCGGGTAGAAAAACATCATAATCCACTTCTACGGTGGTCGTGCTACTCTGTTTCTTATCTCGCTCAACTTGAATTATATCCGCCTGATTTTCAAGCCTTTTCCATTGAACCTCTTTACCATTTACCCTAAAAGAACTTATGGCTGTTCTTCCTAATTTTGATTTATTTGATAGATAAAAGCTTCGGTCATATTCTTCCACCAGACGCTGTGCAAGAGGCGTTTGACTGGAGGAGTAGGCGTTGGACCAGTCGGTGAAATAGAGCCACTCAGAATAGAAATCGTGATCAAATACGATCTTTTGCTTAATGACCAGCTTCATTTGAACTGTATCTAAGGTAGCATCGATATCATAAGAAATGTTCTTTTGTCCGAAGAGTAAAAGAATTCCCATAAAATACATTCCCGCAAAAGCAAACGACTTTTTGATAAAAGGAATTTTAAAAGTTAGGTTTAAAAGATTCTTTATAATAAAATCTTTCTAAATGTTCCAATACCTCTTCTTTGGTTTCAACAACCCTAATCAGATCTAAATCATCAGGGTCAATTTTATGTTCCTCTAATAGGGTCGTATTGATCCAGTCCATCAGTCCTCCCCAAAATTTCTTCCCCACCAGAATAATGGGAAATATTTTGATTTTTTCCGTTTGGATCAGAGTCAAAGCTTCAAAAAGTTCATCCAGGGTACCGAATCCACCTGGCATCACAACAAACCCTTGAGAATACTTCATAAAAATAACTTTCCTGACGAAAAAATATTCGAAATTCATCAATTTATCTTCGTCAATATAGGGGTTGGCTTTCTGTTCAAACGGCAGGTTTATATTCAGTCCAACGGAGATGCCTCCTGCATTTTTTGCACCCAAATTCGCTGCTTCCATGATGCCTGGTCCTCCTCCTGTTATAATACCAAGTCCTGACTTAACAACAGATTCTGCAATTTCGGTAGTGAGTCGATAATAAGGATCTTCTGGAGCAGTTCTTGCAGATCCAAAAATGGAAATACACGGACCTATCCGACTCATGTTCTCGTACCCATGGACAAACTCCGACATTATTTTAAACAATGCCCATGAGTCATTGGCTTTGACATTGTTCCAGTTTTTTAATTGATTTGAGAAATGATTCATTTTTTGGTTTTTAATTCCTTGGCAAGGTATTTTCCAGTGTGACTGTTTTTTAATTTGATGATGCTTTCAGGAGTTCCTTGGCCCACCAATCCACCACCATTTTTTCCACCTTCTGGACCAATATCGATTAGGTGATCTACGCGTTTTATCACGTCCATATTGTGTTCAATAATTATCACAGTATTACCTCTTTCTACCAACTGATCTAAAACTTCCATCAATACCCTAACATCTTCAAAATGCAGGCCAGTGGTCGGTTCATCCAATATGTAAATGGTTTGACCAGTATCTTTTTTTGACAGTTCGGTAGAGAGTTTAATGCGTTGTGCCTCTCCGCCAGAAAGGGTAGTGGAGGGCTGTCCCAAGGAGATGTATCCCAGCCCCACATCTTGAACAGTTTTTAGTTTCCTGTATATTTTTGGATGGCTTTCAAAAAAATCACAAGCTTGGTTCACTGTCATATCCAGAACGTCGAAAATAGATTTTCCTTTGTATCTGACCTCTAAAGTTTCACGATTGAATCGTTTTCCATTACAAGTCTCGCATTCTACATGAACGTCGGGCAGGAAGTTCATTTCTATCACCTTCATGCCGCCTCCCTTACAGGTCTCACAACGACCTCCACTGACATTAAAACTAAACCTGCCAGGTTTGTAACCCCTTATCTGTGCTTCAGGTGTCAGAGTAAACAAGGATCGGATTTCGCTAAAAACCCCACAATAGGTGGCAGGATTGCTTCTCGGTGTTCTTCCAATAGGGGATTGGTTGACATCCACTACTTTGTCGAGGTATTTTAATCCTTCAATTTTTTTATAAGGCAGCGGTGTTTTTACGGCCTTGTAGACATATTGGTTTAAAATAGGGTAAAGGGTTTCGTTGATCAAAGTGGATTTCCCACTGCCTGATACCCCCGTGACACCAACCATCACCCCCAAAGGGATGTCTATGGAGATGTCTTTTAGATTATTACCGGTACAACCCGAAAGGACAATACGCTTTCCGTTCCCTTTTCTTCTTTCTTTTGGAACAACGATTTGTCTTTGTTCGTTCAGGTATTGGGCTGTGATTGTTTTTTGTTTTTTTAGCGCTGCAGGGGTTCCTTCTGAAATTATTTCACCGCCATTTTTCCCTGCTCTGGGACCGATGTCTATAATGTGGTCGGCCCTGAGAATCATGTCCTTGTCGTGCTCAACAACAATGACAGAGTTTCCAATGTCTCTGAGTGACTGGAGTGAATTGATCAGTTTCTCGTTATCTCTTTGGTGCAATCCAATACTGGGTTCATCCAAAATATAGAGTACTCCCACCAGTTGGGAGCCGATCTGAGTTGCCAGTCGAATCCGTTGGGCTTCCCCTCCAGAAAGTGATTTTGAGGAGCGATTTAAAGCGAGATAGTTAAGACCAACATCTAATAAAAACTGTAACCTTGTTTTGATTTCTTTAATGATTTCTCCGGCGACTATTTTCTCGTTAGTGGATAATCGCTCCTCCAGGTCATCAAACCATTGATAGAGATCACTTAGATCAAAAGCACTAACCTCGGCGATGTTCAGACCATCTATTTTAAAGTTTAAAGAGGCTTTATTGAGTCTTGTGCCATTGCAAGCGTTACATTTTTTCTCGTCCATAAAGCCATAAGCCCACCTTTTGATCCCTGCAGCATCGGTATTTTCAAATTGGTGTTTGATGAAGTTTTCTATGCCTTCGTAATCTATTTTATAGTCACGGGTGATGCCCAATGACTTTGATGCCACAGAAAACTTTTCGGTCCCCCCTTGAAGAATTACCTCCAATGCTTCATCTGGTATTTTATGGATGGGATCTGAGAGTGAAAAATTGTAGCGTTTGGCGATGACATCCATTTGACGAAATACCCAATTGCTTTTTTTTTCTCCCATGGGAACAATACCGCCTTTTTCAATAGACAGTTGATTATTGGGAATAATTTTTTTTCTGTTCACCTCAAATTGATTTCCCAACCCTTTGCAGTTCAAACACATGCCCTTTGGGGAATTAAATGAAAAAGAATTCGGTTCTGGAAGAGCATAGGAAATTCCAGATGTGGGACACATCAGCTTTCTGCTGAAATATCGAACTTTTTCAGTACCCATATCAATTAAAATGAGGGATTCCTCGCCGTAATACATCGCTGTTTTGATCGAGTCATTTAAGCGTTTTAGGTCATTTTCATCTTCTTTGATTTTTATTCTATCAATGACGAGTTCAATATCATGGGTTTTGTAACGGTCAACACGCATTCCAGGTTTTAAATCCAGTATAACTCCGTCGACCCTTACCCTTAGAAACCCTTGTCGCGACAATGAATCAAACAATTCCCTATAATGACCTTTCCTGGATTTGATGAGGGGGGAAAGGATGATGACTTTTTTTTCTAGATATTCATCGAGTATCAATTGAAGAATTTGCTCGTCGCTGTAATTTACCATTTTTTCGTTCGTTACATAGCTGAACGCTGAACCTACACGGGCATACAAAAGTCTTATATAATCATAGAGTTCGGTAATGGTTCCAACGGTGGATCGTGGACTTTTTGAAGTGGTTTTTTGTTCAATGGCAATCACAGGGGAGAGTCCATCGATTTTATCCACATCGGGTCTTTCAAGATTCCCTAAAAATTGCCTAACATAGGCAGAAAAAGTTTCCATATAGCGGCGTTGTCCCTCCGCATAGAGGGTATCAAAAGCCAAGGAGGACTTACCGCTGCCTGAAAGTCCAGTTATAACGACCAATTTTTCTCTGGGGATAGAAAGGCTTACATTCTTTAAATTATGTACCCTTGCACCCTGAATGTCAATACAGTTTTCGCTTTCTTTCATAGTCAATTTGCAAAAGTATGAATTTATAAAAGGAAATTAACCTAATGTATTCCCAACATCATCAAATCTCTAAGCTTCTGATGCATTTGGTTTTTTCACATTTTCAAAACCGCTTCTGCTACATGCTTTTCTAACGATTCAAAAAATACAGTAAAGTCATCTTTAATATCGATATAATTAGCTTTTAAGTCGATTACTGCCCGGTCCATTTCAACTGGATATTGGGTGCGTCGGGACATTTGTTTTAATATTTTTTCTAAACCCTCGACTGTAGCGTAATCCATAAACCAGTTTTGATCGATGAGAAAGGGAATCATATTATTAATTTTGTGGGGTAGTGTTCCGGGGTATTGGTCTATCAAATCATAAAAATCACTACTAAACTGTTCCAAAGGTTGGTGGTGGTATTCCCGCCATTGGGTGGCCAAAAAATGATCAAAGAACATATCAACGATGACCCGACTGTAGTGCCGAAAGCTAGGAAAAAGCAATCTTACATTTTTTTTGAACAAAGGGTGACGGTCTGTAAAATCATCAATTTTTCGATGAAGGAGTATTCCTCTTTGGATAGCATAGGGGTAGGTTACATATGATTTTCCCTTCACCTGATCTGCGATAAAATTCCCGATGGACAAATCAGGGTCGGCTCCAGAGAGATATACATGCGCCAAGTAATTCATGCCTGTACAGTAATTATGAATTCAATGACTAAAATAAACTATTGATCGGGTAATTACTTTGATCTTGTGTTTAAAATTAAAATTTATCACTTTCGATATTGGTGTATATTTGTCTTATGACTTTAATCAAATCAATTTCAGGTATTAGGGGTACTATTGGTGGTAAAACTTCTGAAAATTTAACTCCTTTAGATACTGTTTTATTTACCGCAGCATATGCCCGCTGGTTAAAGAGGAACATTAAGACCGATCGATATGCTGTAGTGGTTGGAAGGGACGCCAGAATCTCTGGTAATATGATTCAGGGATTGGTCAATCAGACTTTGGTGGGATATGGTATTGATGTTTTAGACTTGGGATTTTCGACCACCCCTACCGTAGAAGTCATGGTTACCCAACAAAAAGCACAAGGTGGTATTATCATTACCGCCAGTCACAATCCAAAGGAATGGAATGCCTTGAAATTGCTGGATCATCACGGTAATTTCTTGAACGCTGCCGCTGGCACTGCCATTTTAGAGTTGGCCGAAACGAATGATTTTGATTTTGCCGAGATCAACGCCTTGGGGACCATTACGCCCATTGAGGGGGCCATGGAAGTCCATGTCGAGCAGGTATTAAACTTACCATTGGTCAAATCACAAGCCATTCGAGAAAAGCGATTTAAAGTAGTTGTAGATGCGGTTAATTCAACAGGAGGCATCGCAGTTCCCTTACTTTTGGAAGCCTTGGGGGTTACTACTATTCCAATTTTTTGCGAACCTACAGGGCATTTCCCCCACAATCCAGAGCCGTTAAAAGAACATTTGACTGCCCTGACGGAAAAGGTTTTACAAGAGAAGGCTGACTTTGGTATTGTGGTTGATCCTGACGTAGATCGATTGGCGTTTGTGGACGAAAATGGAGCTGTATTTGGAGAGGAATACACCTTGGTCGCTTGTGCCGACTATGTATTGTCTAAAACGCCAGGAAATACCGTATCGAACCTTTCCTCAACTCAGGCTTTGGCCGATGTAACCCATCAGCGGGGAGGGCGATATTATTCCAGTGCAGTGGGAGAGGTCAATGTAGTTGAGAAAATGAAATCCGTTCAAGCCGTTATTGGTGGAGAAGGGAATGGTGGCGTGATCTACCCAGCGCTTCACTATGGAAGGGATGCTTTGGTAGGCATCGCATTGTTTTTAAGTCACCTATCGGAGTCCGATATATCTGTTTCTGATTTAAGGGCTTCTTATCCCCATTATGAAATTTGTAAATCCAAAGTATTGCTAAAACCAGAAATGGATGTTGACGCAGTACTAACTGCTATAGAGAAAAAATATTCCGATCACGATCCCATTACCATTGACGGGCTGAAGATAGTATTTGAGTCATCGTGGGTGCAGCTCAGGAAATCCAATACAGAGCCTATAGTTCGGGTTTATACGGAGGGAAAGACAGCGGCAATCGCTGAAGAACTATCCGAGCGTTTTATAGCGGAAATAAACCAATTGACTTAATCAACAGGGGCCTTGTCTGCGTGTTTAAATCTATTGTGCGTCCACAAGTATTGCGTAGGGTCACAATACACATCTTGTTCCAACCATTCGGTAAAAGTATCGGTAATCCTATTTGGATCCTCTTTTTGAGGCTGGTCAGAGATCAATTCAAAGTGAACCTCATAAAACCCTCTCTTGACTCGATTGATTCGGGCGTAAACCACTCCTGAATTGTGTTTTTTTGCCACCAACTCTGCACCCACAAAAACTGGCACCTTGACGCTTAGATATGGTCTCCAATACGATTTAGGTTTTGGTCGGGGCGACTGGTCACTGGCAAAACCATATATGGATACTTCTCCCCGCTGCTCCATGGATTCTATTTCTTTGAGGGCGCTGTAACGAGAAATGAGATATCCTTTGTGTTTTTTCCTGATCTTGATCACCAATTGATTGATGTATCGATTCATTATGGGCGTGTAGATTCCGTAGCATTTCGATTGGGTGTTGTACCCCACAGACATCATCCACTCCCAACTGGAATAATGGCCACACATAATTATAGCACTACGATTTTCACGCTCGAATTGCGTTAACACTGATAGGTTTTTGAAAACCATGCGCTTTTGCATTTCCGATGTATTCATTTTAAAGGTCTTGAAGGCCTCAAGGGTAATATCACAAAAATGCGTGTAAAACTTTTGTTCTATCCACTTTAATTCCTTCTCACTTTTGTCTGGAAAAGCCTTTCTGAGATTGGCACGGACTACTTTTTTACGGTAACCCAACAGATTGTAGATAATGAACCTTATAAAATCTGATAAAACATATAAAAAACTGAAAGGGATGGAGGCCAACAGATAAATTATGGGGTAGGCCAGAAAGTAAACGATTTTTTGCAAGGTCAAATTTTTCCAAAGATAGTATATTTGATTTTGAAACATTCATGATGCCCAGCATACCTTTTATTGTTACCCTTGTAATACTAGCAAATGTTTTGGTCTCTTTAGTAGGATTCAAAAATTCCTCTTTTTTCAGTAAATATCAATTTCAGCTGTCCCGGATCAAGTCAGGAGAGAAGTTCAGAATGTGGAGTGCTGGATTTTTACATGTCGATTTTAACCATCTTTTTGTCAACATGCTCTCGCTCTATTTTTTTGCGGGCTATGTGGTTGCCAGTATTGGTGATTTTAAGTTTTTGGCCCTTTACCTCACCAGTCTTTACCTGGGAAACTACCTCTCTTATCGATACCATTATAAACAAGACAATTATACGGCAGTGGGTGCGAGTGGGGCAGTTTCAGGGGTAGTTTTTAGCGCAGTATTGTTGTATCCTGAAATGAAAATGATGTTGCTTTTTTTCCCGATTCCCTTGCCGGGTTATATTTTAGCCTCACTCTATTTGATTTACACCATTTGGGGGATGAAAAAACAAAGGGATAATATTGGGCATACAGCCCATTTTGGAGGGGCCGTTTCAGGATTGCTTTCGACCATAGCATTTGTTCCCAGAGTGGTTGTGGACGCAGGGTTTACCCTGGCTCTTTTGATGGGAACCTTAGTTGTTGCCGCTTTAGTTTTAAAAAGATTCGGCTGATTCCATCAGTTGCTGAGCAATTCTTCTAATTTCTGCTCTAATGCACTTCCTCTTAGGTTTTTAGCTATAATCCTACCATTTTCATCCAATATGAAAGTAGCCGGTATGGACCTTACCTGATAAGACTTTGCAATGGGCTCGTTCCAGTATTGAAGATGAGAAACATGATCCCAATTTAAAGCGTCGTCATCAATGGCCTTGATCCAACTGTCTTTATTTTTATCCAGCGATACTCCAATAATTTTGAGTCCCCTGTCTTTGAGTTTATTATATGTTCGAACCAGATTTGGATTTTCAATCCTACAAGGGCGACACCATGAAGCCCAAAAATCGACTACGGTTATTTTTCCAAGACTGTTTTCTAATTTCACAAGCTCACCCTTGGGTCCAGGACCTTCAAAGCCTGGAGCAATTTGGCCGACTTCGGCTGGGGGTGGGGGAGTCTCCAAAATACCCGCCAATTTTTTACCCGATTTACTGTTCTTTATTCTAGTGGTAAATCCATCATAGAGTGTTTTTACCTCCTCTTTGGTCATTTGGTTGCTGGTGATAAAACGCTCCAGTATTAAAGCTGAAATGTAAGCGTCTGTATTGGTTTTTATAAAATCAGTTTCGTATTTTTTGATCTGATCTTGTACATCTTTATATTGGTCCTGAAGGTCGCTTACCAAAAGGCTGTCTCCAGCAATGGAAGCTTGTTGCAAATCCATTCCAATGCCATTCAATGAGTTGATAAAACCCTTTGTATCGTCCTTGTATTGCATGAAAGCGTCGTTAGAAACAGTCCCTACGACCCTTGAATTCATCAAACTGTCTTTGTAGATTTTAGCTTTAAGAGTTCCAGACTCCAATATAAAAGGAAGGTTACCATTAATATTTTGAACGGAGAAAAAATTTACATCTGGTGATTCTGACATTCCTTTAATTTCAAAAGAACCGTCCTTAACGACCAAGGAGTCGACAATCAAAGGCTGTTGATTGGCATCAACGATAATTCGATAAATCATATTTCCATCCACAACATCCGTGGAACCCTTGATGGTGAACTCACCATTGTTGGAGGAACAACCAGTCAACAGAACAATAGAGGTGAAAAAAAGTAGCTTTTTAAGCATGACGAAAAATATTAAATTATAATTACTTTATTATAAACAAGCGGCTTATCTTTAAACGAATGTGTCTACAAAAAATTATCTTTAGTCACTCATTTATAATGATGCCAAGATACGATTTTAATTCACTGGGGGGAATAGAAATGAATACCGATTCGCTCCACCGCCAGCTTTACGCCACAGATGCCTCTGTATATAGAATATTACCTGAAGGGGTGTGTTTTCCTAAAAACAAGTTGGATATTGTCAGCTTGGTCAATTTTGCAAGAGAAAACAAAATTCCTTTGATTCCCCGTGCTGGTGGAACCTCTTTGGCGGGACAAGTGGTTGGAAGTGGATTGATCGTAGATGTTTCCAAATACTTCAATAATATTTTGGATTTTGATGCAAAAGCAAAAACCGTTACCGTTGAACCTGGGGTAGTACGTCACGATCTCAATGCCTTTTTGGCTCCCCATCAATTATTTTTTGGTCCCAATACCTCTACTTCAAACCGATGTACCATAGGCGGGATGGTGGGAAATAATTCGTCCGGAACCACCTCAATTAAGTATGGAGTAACCCGCGATAAAATACAATCTGTGGAATGTGTTTTATACGACGGAAGTTTAGTTTTATTTGAAGCTAAGGAAATGGAGGAATGTTTTAAAAAAGGTTCTAAATCCGATCTTGAGCATCAAATTTATCAGTTTTTTACTGAAATATTATCCGACCCAGATCACCAAAAGAGTATTCGAACCGAGTATCCCAATTCTACTGTTCATCGGAGGAATACCGGCTATGCTCTCGATGCACTATTAAATCATTTTACGGACCATAAGGTCCCTATGCTGAACCTGGCTAAACTGATTGCTGGCAGTGAGGGAACGCTTGGTTTTGTAACGGCCATAACCCTTTCGCTGGATGATGTCCCTCCACAGGAGTCGGTAATGGTAGCTGCGCATTATGATAGTATAATAAAATGTCTAAGATCTGTAGCGCCCTTAATGAAACATCCATTGTACACCTGCGAGATGATGGACAAAACCATATTAGATTGCACCAAGAATAATAGCAATCACGCCAAAAATAGATTTTTTTTAAAGGGAGATCCACAGGGTATTTTAATGTTAGAATTGCGGGCGCATACCTCATTGGAATTAAATAAACAACTAAATTCTTTGGAGGGTACCTTAGAACGCATGAACCTTTCCTACGGTCATTCCGTACTGCGGGGCAAAGAAATTGATGCTGCCTTGAATCTCAGAAGTGCTGGTTTGGGTCTTCTGGGCAACATTGTCGGGGACGAAAAAGCAGTCGCATGTATTGAAGATACGGCCGTACCCGTCGATCAACTGGCAGATTATATCGAAGATTTTACTGTACTAATGGGAAAATTCCATCAAAGTCCGGTGTACTATGCCCATGCGGGAGCAGGTGAACTGCATCTGAGGCCCATGCTAAACTTGAAAAAAAATACAGGGGTAAAACAGTTCAAATCCATAACAAAAGCTGTAGCCCAGCTGGTCAAAAAATACCACGGGTCCATGAGCGGAGAACATGGAGACGGTATTGTACGATCGGAATACATCGCTTTGATGTTGGGGAAGAAGAACCACTCTTTACTTCAAGAAGTAAAGCGATTATTTGATCCTCACAACTACTTCAATCCCGGTAAAATTATTGGTCCACTACCCATGGATCAAAATTTAAGGTATCAGCCTGAAAGAAAGGAACCCGAGGTAAATACCTTTATGGATTTCAGTGCAGATCAAGGGATACTCCGTGCAGCGGAAAAATGTAACGGCTCAGGAGATTGTAGAAAAACGACCACCGATGCTACCATTTGCCCAAGTTATCGTGCTACAAAAGCCGAAAAAGACAGTACCCGAGGTAGGGCCAATGTGCTGCGGGAAGTTTTGACCCAAGGAAACACCAGTAATCCCTTTGACAGTCAGGAGCTCAAAGCAGTAATGGATTTGTGTATCGGTTGTAAAGCTTGCGCTTCAGAATGTCCAAGCAATGTTGACGTCGCCACTTACAAAGCTGAATTTCAATACCAATTCAATAAAAACAACGCCATCCCGATGCGGGACCGCATTTTTGCTTTTAATTTTGGTATTAGCAAATTCATTCATCCTTTTAGGGGGGTCCAAAACACCCTTTTTAAAACTCCTGTTTTGGGATATATTATTAAAAGTGCTTTAGGGATCGCACCCCAGCGTTCTATGCCTAAACTTCATGCACCTTTAGACCGTTCTTTGGTAGCAAAAAAAACTGCTGGGTCTTCCCAAAAAGTTTACCTGTACTTAGATGAATTCACCAATTATTTTGATATTTCTGTTGGGCGTGACGCCTATGAATTACTAGTCCGCTTGGGCTATCAAGTTGAAGTCCTCCCTGCATCAGAAAGTGGAAGGGCCTATATTTCGAAAGGGTTTTTAAAAGAAGCCAAAGCATGTGCTGACCAAAACATTGCGCGCTACAAAGACATCGTTTCCGATAAAACTCCTTTACTGGGAATAGAACCTTCCGCACTCTACACCTTTAAAGATGAATACCTAAAACTTGCCTCTGATAAAAAGAATGCGCGTAAACTCGCCAAAAACTGCTTTTTGATTGAGGAGTTTATAGCTCGTGAAATAACCAGGGATCACATTTCACCCAACGCGTTTACCGATCAATCCAAAAATTTAAAAATTCACGCCCATTGTTACCAAAAGGCATTGGGTAACCCAGTGGACACTTTTGCAATGCTCAATTTACCTAAGAATTATAGCGTGACCCTTTTGTCGACGGGCTGCTGTGGAATGGCAGGTTCTTTTGGTTATGAAAAAGAACATTACGAAATCAGTCAAAAAATCGGAGAGGAGCGCCTTTTTCCTTCCGTAAGGAAAATGGATTCCCAAACAGTGCTGGCGGCCAACGGAACAAGTTGCAGGCATCAAATATTTGACGGTACACAAAAAACAGCACTTCATCCGATTAGCATTTTAAAAAATGCATTGGTTGCAAAATAAATCTTCCAACATGAACCAACTTTTTGACGTTAGATAATATTTTATGCTTTATCAAAAATTTTTAAAAATAAAACACCTGTTAGCAGGTAAAACATTTCAATCCAAAACCCTTCGATCGTTGGAAAAGCAGGGCGAAGAGGGCTTTTGGATAGCGCAAGCTTTTCGCAATGTATTGCACCGAAAAAACAGCCCAGAGGCCTACAAACACCTCAAGCCTTTGGAAAAATACAGGGAAGCATTGCTTTTAGATAAAAGCCCCATAAGTTTTGACGAAATTGGTTCCGACCAGACACTTACGGTCGCCAATATTGCCCAACGAGCAGCTTCACCGCGTCAATGGTCTTTATTTTTCTACGAGTTATCGAAAGTAGAAAAAGTAACAAATATCCTCGAAATTGGGACCAATTTAGGCGTTTCGGGACAATACTTTATCAAAGGTCTGGAAGGAAAAAAAGATACCAAATTTACCACGATAGAGGGGGTGAAGGGACTTTGCGAGATCGCTGAGAAACAATTTGGTCGCTTGAGTACACCAGAGGGTTATGAAGTCATTCACGGACTATACGACCAAGCTCTGAAACAGATCGTAAGAAAAGACAGCACATTCGACCTGATTTTTTTAGACGGCAATCATCAATATCAAGCAACGCTAAATTATTTTGAGTGGTTAAAAAATAAGCTAACAAGACGCGCAGTAGTGATTTTCGACGATATCCATTGGAGTCCTGGGATGCAAAAGGCTTGGCGAGAAGCTTCAACACAGCAAGGAGTGGTTTTTTCGATTGATTTTTTCAAATTGGGAGTGGTGGTTTTTGACACCCAACGAAAACTACCCCAAGAGTCCCACTACAAGCTATTTCTGTCGGTTTAGACCTTCTCATTTTGTTACTCGGGCAAATTCAAAACTTTCACAGTATATTTGTGTTTTGAAAAAATATGTCAGGAAACACATTCGGAAAAGTATTCCAATTGACCACTTTCGGGGAATCCCACGGCGCTGCCATTGGCGGTGTCATCGATGGATGTCCCTCTGGAATTGAGTTGGATTTACAAGCCATACAAAAAGATTTAAACCGGCGAAAGCCCGGGCAATCTGCAATTGTAACCCAACGAAAAGAGCCCGATGAGGTGCAGTTTTTCTCAGGGATTTTTGAAGGTAAAACTACTGGAGTGCCCATCGGTTTTGCCATTTTTAATACCAATCATAAATCACGTGACTACGACCACATCAAGGATCAATACCGCCCCTCTCATGCGGACAAGGTCTATGACGACAAATACGGGGTAAGAGATTATCGAGGTGGAGGCAGGAGTTCTGCCAGGGAAACTGCAAGTAGGGTTGTCGCAGGGGCCATAGCAAAGCAGTTTTTACCCGATGTTAAGTTTACTGCTTTTGTTTCCTCTGTGGGAGACATAAAGCTGGACAAGCCCTACCACAATTTAGATTTCGATTTTATAGAGCAAAATCCAGTTCGTTGCCCAGACCCCGAAAAGGCAGCGGAAATGGAAGATTACATAAAAAAAATACGAAAGGAAGGAGATACCGTAGGCGGGGTCATTACTGGGGTTATTCAAAATGTACCCATTGGATTGGGTGAGCCAGTTTTTGATAAGCTTCACGCAGAGTTGGGCAAGGCCATGCTTTCCATAAATGCTGTAAAGGGTTTTGAATATGGTAGTGGATTTGAAGGCGCACAAAAAAGAGGAAGTGATCACAACGATCTTTACAATACGGACGGTACGACAAAAACCAATCACGCTGGAGGGATCCAAGGTGGAATTTCCAACGGGATGGACATTTACTTTAACGTAGCTTTTAAACCCGTTGCTACCATAATGCAGTCTCAAAAAACAATCAACAACAAAGGTGAACAGGTAGACATGCAAGGCAAAGGAAGACACGACCCCTGCGTGGTGCCCAGAGCAGTTCCTATAGTGGAGGCTATGGCTGCATTGGTCTTGGCGGATTTTACCCTGCTGAACAGAACCATCAAAAAATAATTTATGAAAAAGCCCCCACTGCATTTGAGGATCATGCTGGGTATGGTACTCGGGGTGCTCTGTGGTATTGCTTTTACTCAATTTGAAGGAGGTGTTCAGCTTGTATCGGACTGGATTAAGCCTTTTGGCACTATATTTATCAATGCCCTAAAGCTCATCGCCATGCCTTTGATTTTAGGGTCTTTGATCAAAGGAGTATCCGATCTCAAAGACATCTCAAAGCTCTCCTTGATGGGGGGAAGGACCATAGGAATTTATATTATTACCACCGTTTTGGCAGTTTCTATTGGCTTGTTGATGGTCAATACTTTTCGACCGGGAACTTCTATCGCTGAAGAGACCCGAGAGGAACTGGTAGCCACTTATAGTAGCGATGCGGCTGAAAAACAAGCTGTCGCTAAAAAACAAAAAGAGGCAGGGCCTTTACAAGCACTCGTGGACTTGGTTCCCGATAATATTTTTAAAGCCACTACCGAAAACGGTAACATGCTCCAAGTCATTTTTTTCGCTTTGTTTTTTGGTATTGGACTCATACTAATACCTCCTGAGAAGGCAAAGCCAGTCAAAGATTTTTTTGATGCATTTAACGAAGTCATTCTAAAACTCATCGACCTCATCATGATGGCAGCGCCCTACGGTGTATTTGCTCTGCTGGCGGCTCTGGTAGTTGAGTCCCCAAGTTTGGATTTGTTTAGAGCACTCGGAATGTATGCCATTACGCTATTGATTGGACTGGCGCTGATGATAGGGGTGTATTCACTTTTGCTACGACTCTATGTTAAAATCAAACCCAGCAAGTTCCTTCAAGGCATTGCCCCTGCTCAGCTTTTGGCTTTCTCAACGAGCTCCAGTGCGGCAACACTGCCCGTTACCATGGAAAGGGTAGAGGAACATCTTGGGGTCGATGAGGAAGTGGCCAGTTTTGTATTGCCCATAGGGGCAACCATCAATATGGATGGCACCAGCCTCTACCAGGCTGTGGCCGCTGTTTTTATCGCACAGGCTTTTGGTATGGACCTTAGCTTGGGAGCTCAGTTGGGAATCATCCTTACCGCAACACTCGCCTCTATTGGTGCTGCAGCAGTCCCTGGTGCAGGTATGGTGATGTTGGTAATTGTTTTGGGGCAGGCAGGCATCCCTGAGGCAGGATTGGCATTGATTTTTGCCATAGACCGGCCTTTGGACATGTGCCGAACTGTGGTTAACGTAACAGGAGATTCAGCCGTGTCCATGATGGTGGCCAAAAGTGTTGGGAAACTCAAAAAAAATCCTAAAGAAAAGAAATGGGATGATCACTACAAAAAAAACGATTAGCGTTTTTAATTCCCGCTCTATTTTTTAAGACATCTCTCGTAAAGTGTAATCCATTGCTTTACGGAAATTTTCCTGCAAAGCGATCCAATAAGTTCAAAAGGGATAGCATCCATTTTTTTAAACCTAATACAACTCTTTCCCATATCTAACCTCGCTGTTGCGTGTTTAGTGTAGGATTTTACCCACCAATTGTATAGATTTTTATCTGTGTAAATGCCGCTGTGATAAACATTTATTGAATTTTTTTGGGAGGCCAGACTCATAAAGGGGAGCGGTAGTTTTGGATTGCAATGATAGCCCTGTGGATAGCGGCTGTGCGGGACAAAATAGCCAATCATCCCATAATTAATACCCTCTGAAAATCCCTCGGGTAAATTCTTTAATATAACGCTCCGCAATCGCACAAAAACTTCTTTTCTGTCTTGGGGAAGCTGTGCGATGTATTCTTCTGGGGAGGCAGCGGTGGATCTCATAGACTTTGGGGTTTTGGTTTTTTAGGAAAACTATTAATTGAGTATCCTTCCAATGGGGAAAAAAAGGCATAAAACGAATGAGAGGAATGTAGGTAGTTCTTCATAGTATTCAGGGTTATATAGTACTAAATTTAATAATAATTTATAAAATACGTTGGTGTAGACTTTCCTGTCATGGGATTTATAGGATAGTGCTAAACGATATGATGGTTACATTTTACGCTAAAAAACGAGCGGCTACCTTGGGGTCGGGAAGCGGACATTGGTCCATGGGTTTCCACAATATATAGCGGTACTTGGCAACAAAGTCGTAAAGGAGATCAAGGAGTGATTTTGGTAAAAACTGGAAGACAAATAGCAACTTCCAGACTCCACCCAAGGCACGAATGATTGTAAAAACGGCATTGGATTTGGTGTATATTTTTCTCTTGTTCACATACATTACTACCGAATCGACTTCCTGAAACTGTGCTGGAAGGAGGTTTTCCGATGTGGCTCCTTGTAGTGATGCGAATAAAAATTGTTGTTTTCGATCTACTTTGATAACGAACTGAACCCAAAAGTGACAAAAGGGGCACAGGCCGTCATAAAAAATAATATTCGTCATTATTTTGCCAATTCCAGTTGGTCTAAATTGACTTGTGTAGTAAAAATACCGTAATTAACAATGGCTTTTTTCTTTTCAATGGCGTCGATACTGCCTACAGATTTCCCGTCCAACATCCGAACTTTGTCTCCTACTTTTAAAACGACCAAGGGGTTGGGTTGAACAGCTTCGTTTTTCTTTTTCTTTTTTTCCTTCCTAAGGGTCACCAATTTTTCTTCTACTTCCTTTTCAACTGTTTTTTTAACGGCCTTGGCCTTTTTGGACTGAGCAGCCGACTTTCTTTTTCTTTTGGAGTTTTCGGTTTCTACCAGGCGCAGTATTTCGGCGATCATAGGGCGTTTTTTATTGTTTTGAAAATATCGCTCTGCCACATCATTCAGTTTGTTCCCCAAAACAATCATCCGCTGGTTGTGATCAAACAATTCTTGATAGCTTACCAGCTTGGTCTTTAGCTTTATATTTAGGGATTCCAAGCGTTCTGATTCGTCTTTGTATTTACTTTCTTTTTCTTGAAGAGATTTCCCGGTCTTGGCCATTTGATGCCTTTGTTTTTGGAGTTTTGCAATGGTTGCATCGAACCGCACTTTACCCCGTTCGATTTTCTTTTTAGCGCGGTTGATCAAGCTAAAGGGAATTCCGTTTTTTTGGGCCACTTCAAAGGTGAAAGAGCTCCCTGCCTCACCCAAAACCAATTTAAATACAGGCTCCAAGGTTTTGTCATTGAATTGCATATTGGCATTGACCATGGCAGCTTGTTCATCGGCCAAGAGCTTCAAATTGGCATAATGGGTGGTGATCAGGCCAAATGATTTGCGTTCATAGAAGTCTTCCAAGATCACCTCGGCCAAGGCTCCACCAAGTTCAGGGTCTGAGCCTGTTCCAAACTCATCAATCAAAAAGAGGGTTTTATCATCGCATTTTTTCAGAAACCCTTTCATGTTTTTAAGCCGGTAAGAATAAGTGCTCAAGTGATTTTCTATGGACTGATTGTCTCCGATATCGGTCAATATACTGTCAAACCAGCAAAACCTACTTTTTTCGTGTACGGGGATCAATATGCCACTTTGGAGCATCAATTGCAATAGGCCCACGGTTTTTAGCGTGATACTTTTTCCACCGGCATTGGGCCCAGATATCACTACAATTCTGCTCTTTGGACTCAGCTGAATATCTTGGGGGAAGGTTTTTTTATTTTCCAACTGATGGGCACGCAGGAGAAGAGGGTGAAAGGCATTTTTAAACTCCAGCTCTTGCTGGTCGGACAAAATAGGAAGAAGGGCATCGATCACTGCGGCGTGACGCGCACGAGCATAAAGGGTATCCAAGTGAAGTAGATAGCTTTGGTAGGACTTGATTTGATACCGCATAGGGCGCAAAAAATCAGTTAATTCACTGAGAATCCTCTTGACTTCTTCCGTTTCTTCGAAAAGGAGGTTTTGTAGCTCACGAGAATATTGTAGGGTAGCCTCGGGTTCTATAAAAACAATGCTGCCGGTCTTGGAGCTGCCCATTATACCTCCTTTTACTTTTCTACGGTACATCGACTTGACCGCCAATACACGTTTGTTTTCAACAACCGATTCTCGAATGTCGTCCAGATAATCTAAATTGTTGTAATGGGATAGTGCCTTATTAAAACTTTGGGCAATTTTTCCTTTTAGGAATTGAATCTGCTTTCTGAGGGCATAGAGTTGTTCGGAGGCATTGTCGCGAACCTCTCCAAACCGATCAATCACCCCATCGACTTCTTTCTTAATTTCATTGTTTACCTCAAGATGACTACTGAACTGATTTACAGTTGGGTAGTAATTTTTGAACTTCTTTAAAAACTTCAATAGTGTGTTGACCGTCTCGGTTGCCGCTGCAATATTCCTAAAGGAATTGATCTCCAACACACTGTTCTCAATTTTTAGCAACTTGATGGCAGGAGAAAGATCCTCAAATCCATGATTTGGAATCCTGTTGTCATTATCAAAGGAGGCGCGGTATTCTGACACTCCGTGTAGTGCATCTAAGGCTGCTTTGGAGTCGGGTAGTGGAGTCATCTCCAAACAAGCTGATTTTCCCAAGGGGGTAATGGCAAAGTCAGCAATCTGTTTTGTGACTTCAAAAAACTCTAAGTCTTCGAGTGTTTTATTTGGGAGATACCCCATTGATTTTTTTAAATTAGCAATGCAAAATTAAGAAATAGTGGCAGTCAGCATACATTCGGATTGGAAAAATGTGTTACACCAAAGTTTCGAATCTCCGTATTTTCAGAATTTAATCAATTTTGTAAAGCAGGCTTATCAGTCGGGACGCTGTTATCCCCCAGGAAAACTCATTTTTAATGCTTTTGACCTTTGTCCCCCTAAGACAACCAAGGTGGTTGTCATAGGTCAGGATCCCTACCACGGACCCGACCAGGCGCACGGTTTGTCCTTTTCTGTACCTTCTGGTGTAAAACATCCACCGTCTTTGGTGAATATATTTAAAGAATTGGAGCAAGATCTGAAAATACCCTATCCCGTTAGCGGTGATTTAACCCCGTGGGCAAAACAAGGAGTGCTATTACTCAACGCCACACTTACTGTCCAAGCCCACCAAGCTGGGAGCCACCAAGGCAAAGGATGGGAGCAGTTTACCGATGAAGTAATCCAAAGGCTCTCGGACCAATACGAGGGCATTGTTTTCTTGTTGTGGGGAAGCTATGCCAAACAAAAACAAAAGCTGATCAATGCGGAAAAACACAGTATTTTAACTGCGGGACATCCTTCACCATTAAGTGCTAATAGAGGCTACTGGTTTGGTAACCAGCATTTTAGTAAAGCCAATACTTACCTGAGTTCCATAGGAAAGAAACCGATTGATTGGAAACTGTAAATCAGCCGCCAATCCGTTTTACGCGATGTCCCATTTCTTGGAGAATCCCAATCAATTGTTCACGATAATTCCCTTGAATAATAATCTCACCTTCTTTAATACTTCCGCCAACACCAACCGCTTGTTTTAACTTTTTTGCCAACTCTTTTAATTCCGCTGAACTGCCCTCAAAACCTTTGATCAAGGTAACCGACTTCCCGGCGCGTCCTTTGTTACTGAAGTGGGCTTCCAAATCTTGAGGTTGAAATTCAGGTTCGGCCTCTGGCTTGGGCTCTGGGTTTGGAGCTAAATTTTTAAATTGAATCGCCGCAAGTGCTTCTAAGCTGTTTAATTTTTTGGACATAAGGCAATGATTATTCATGCTAAAATACTATTTTAGAACATATGGGCTTTACTCGAATTTTACCCCTCTTATTTTTAATTTCATTTAACGCTATGTCACAAGAGCTTCCTTTTTATTCAATTCCTCCTGCAGCAGAACACTATACCGCGGCAAACAGCATCTCACGAATGATTGAAGGCTTAGGATTTCGATATTATTGGGCCACCGAAGGACTAAGGGAAGAGGATTTAAATTACCAACCAACCTCAGAATCACAGAGTACTTTAGGAACCCTGAGGCACATCCACGGTTTGAGCCGAACCATAGCAGAGGCGATTCAGGGAAAACCTTCGATACGGCCAGCGGTCAAAGCCCCCGAAGACTTACAAACCCTTAGGCGAGAGACCTTAGAATTTTTAAAAAAAGCAGCAATAGAGTTAGCAGATAAAACAGATCAAGAGCTAAAGGAATTACACATCGTTTTTGATCGGAGTGGGATGCAGTCTCAATTTCCAATCTGGAACTTAATCAACGGTCCGATCACTGATGCAATTTACCACACCGGACAGGTGGTGAGTTTTAGACGTACTTCAGGAAATCCTATCCCTAAAGGGGTGAACGTGTTTTTGGGAGTTAAAAATTAATACTCTCGGTCCTCAAAGTTTTCCTCGTTCTTTTCTTTACCTTTTTTATAAAGGAGATAAATCAAGAGCACCCCACAGACTAAAAAAAACAGGAGTTCTATTTTACTCCACCACGACAGCAGTTCCATAGGCGAGGATTTCAGAGCAGCCTTGCATGACCCATAGAGGCGGTGAGGCGGACTTTTACAATGGCATTGGCACCCATACGCTCGGCATCTTCGATCATGCGCTGCAGGGCTTGTTCGCGGGACTGGGCTTGCAGTTTGGTGTACTCCGAGATTTCCCCACCGATGATGTTCTTTAATCCTGCAAAAATATCTTGCCCTACATTGCGGGCACGTACCGTGCTGCCTCTGGCAATACCCAGGGTTTCCGTAATTTTTTTATTGTGGATTTCGGGTGTATTTACAATAATCATAATTCAGTTTTAAAAGGTGTTCTATCAATTTTGGGAAACAAACGCAACGCATTTTTGTAATACAGTTTTTTTAAGATGGAGTCGGGGAGGGCCAGGCCGTACATTTTCCAGTGGGCGTGTCGTTTTCGGTAGTAGTCAAAATATTCATCGTCAGTTTCTAAGACTCTAAAATAGGTGTAATACTCACTGACTCGGTAGCTGTCTTTCCCAAAAAGAATCCGGTCTTGATAGTCGATAAAAAACTGTCGGGCGCGTTTGGGTTGTCGGCCCAACTCTGCCAAAACAGCTCCAATTTCGGTTACCACATTGGGGTAGGTGTCAAGATGAGCGCCCAGTCGGTCTAAATCATTTCCCATCCATCCCAAATGCGCATTGATAAAAGTGGTGTTGGGGTGCTTCCGAAAGATGTCGTGTTGTTCCGCAAGGACTTCCTCAAAGGAGGGATTGGTTTCGGGATCGCGATAACGGTTGGGTTTTTGGCGCAATTCCAACCAGCGTTCGTTAAACTTATCTTTTGGATGCCAAAACGAAGCGGGTTCTCCACTGTGAATCAAAACAGGAATGTTATTGTCCCCACAGGCCTTCCAAATAGGGTCCAAACGGGGATCGTTAACCGCGATCCGAGTCCCGTTTTCATCTCGGTCGGTGAGTCCCAGTGACTTGTACACTTTTAGACCCATCACGCCGTCTTGCACCGCTTGGTCAATCAAGGCAACTTGCTCAGTAGCAAAATCAGCCTCATCTATGGTTTCAAAATCGATGTTAACAAACAAGCCAAAGCGGGTAGGGGCGTTTTCTTTTACATTTTTTAGGGATTGCTGCAGATACAACCCCCGAAACCCACTGAGATTGATCATAAACGCCATGTTTAAGCTGTCCATTTCCGCCGTCAGTTTGGACAGGTCCTTCAGCGGCATATCAAATTGGTGGTTGTGGACGTCGATAAAGGGGAACTTCGCCCGCTTAATCGAAGTTTCAGGGACGATTAAGGTAGATTTTGGACTGTATTCCTCTATGTCCATCAGGTTGTTTTTTTCTTGAATTTTATCGATGATATAATAGGAAATACCCCCAATAAAAAGCAATGCCAAAATAATTTTAAAAAGGAAAAAAAGCTGAGAAAAAAACCTTCGCATTAATTGATCGGTATTACAACTTTGGTTGTATCCCAGCGCATTCGCAGGGAGGACTCAACAAAATCGATTGTAAATTGCTCAACGGTTTCCTCTGATGACTGTACAGCAACCTTAAACTTCATTACAATGCCGTCTGCTGCTGGTTCTTTATAACTGATGCCCCATGTTTTGTTGTGCACAAAAACCTCCCAGTGGTCCGCATAAGGATAGGTGTAGAGCCCATAAGATCCTTTGGGGAGTGTACGACCTTCAATAATTAAATCTTGATTGGTACTCAATTTAGTGGTCAAATTAGCGCCCAAACGCCAGTAAGTTCCATAGGGAACTAAAGCACCCTGAGCAGCTTCACCAAAAATCAAACGTTCTTTTTTAAATGGGCGATAGTAACGCACATGGATGGATTTGTCTCCATTTTTATAGCTCGCTTTTCCTTTTGGGCTCGTCGGATTGATGTAGAGTGCATAAACAAAGAATAAGCCCGCTATGATTATAAGGCCAATCACTGCACCGATAATAACTTTTAATGCTTTCATGATATGGTAGATTTTTCTTAAAAGTACAATAAAAAGATTTGGTTTAAGTAAATTTCTATTTTACATAATATTAATTATAGAACAAAAATGATTTGTAATATAAAAAGTAAGTAATTACTTGTATATAATAAGATCTAAGATAACTCGTATTTTAATAACAAGGTTTCGAACAGTATAAAGGGCTGACTGGACTTCTCGAGCAGCATATAAACAAAAGCGCCTTCCAATATCATCATAAACGTTTCTGCTTCAGCATTAGGATCTGAATAATCCAGTGCTTTAAAGGCAGCTAATGCTTTATCGTGGATGCGGGAAAGAAACTCGAGTTGATCATATTTAAATTTAAACATCAATGGATAATAGATTTTCAAAAAATCCCTTTGAACTTCATTTAGGTTAAAGGGCAAACCAATAAGGTGCTTCATTATTACTTTAGGATGGGTCAACGATTCAATATTTAAAATGGGTTCTTCCATGGTGACTTCCCCCCTTTTTAATAAACTTTGCATCAATCCCTCCTTATTTTCAAAGTGTCGGAAGATAAGACCTTCTGAAACCTTTGCTCTTTTGGCAATAGATCGGGTTGAAGTCGCATCATATCCTTGCGATGCAATCAAATATTGGGCGCTGTCAAGGATGGCTTGTTTTTTATGGGTCATAAGTGATTAATTGCTTATAAAATTAAGTATAATTCTTGATATGGAATTGAATGCGTACCTAAATAAAGACATTTGTGCGTAAGAAAATACATAATAAACGACTTTTCAGCCTTACCTACAAGATAGAACAAAGCAATGTGTTTGCTCCCCGCGCCTTTAAGTTATCCTCAGCCTCAACAATTTATTAAAGGATACTTTCACCATTAAGATCGGTGGTGAGCACACTACTCATATAGTCAAAATAAGGACGAATATTTTGGAAATGATCATCTATTAGCTTGGAAAAATTGGGATCGCAGACCTCCTGGTCGCTCAAACGGTGATGGAATGTATATTGTTTCTTTTTGATCAAATCGATATTGGGGTGTTCTTTGTTAAATCCCTTTGGGGCGGTTTTGACCTCATCTCCTTGCAAAGTCCCCCAATAACTTTTAAACGTCGGATCCGCCATAATCGCTCGGAATTCTGCCGCATCGACTTCTAACTCCTTCCTGATACGGAATAAATCCGCAGGACTGGGCCCCCAAAATCCAACCCCGAGAAAACTGTTATCGGGTTCCAAATGGACATAGTATCCCCCGCGCAGTGCCGGTTTTTCCCGATGAAAAGCCATCCCGAAATGGATTTTATAGGGGGTTTTGTTTTTTGAAAAGCGGACGTCACGGTAGATACGGAATAATTTTGCTTTCTCAATTTTATCGTGATCTTGAAGTCCCGCCGCTATGGTTTTTACAAATCCCTTGATATCAGCTTCTAATGCCTTAAATTCAGGCTTGTGGGCTTCAAACCAATCACGATTGTTATTTTTGGAAAGTGTTTTAAAAAACTTTAATACTTGCGGATCAATTCCAGACATGGTAATGAATGATGTTTTCTTTCCCACAAATTACTGTTTTTTCAGTCAATAATACCAAAATTAATGTGTTGGAGGCTGTATTTTTTTATTAAAAACCAAGGCTTAAGCTTTATCCTCAGGCACTTGTTTACAGTGTGTTAATAGAAAAACACAGGCTTAATATTTATTTTATTTTAACTTAACAATTGTTCTGTTTCTTTAAAACAAAAAATGAAAATCGATATTGACCACTACAAAATTTGCTTATTGAACAATGCCAATATTCAAAAAAAGATTGAGTATCTTATACGGGAAGAATTTAAAACTTATTGTAAACGAAAAAAAATAACTTATACCGACACTGACGAAATGGAGGACGATTACAAAGAAGTTTTAGACACTTCTATGCATACCTTGCTTCACGATTTAAATAATTGGTAAATAGAACAATATGAATTTAAAATATCTATTAGGCTACTTCCTACTACCCTTTTGTGCGCTATTCTTAAACGCACAAAATCAAGTTTTTTTTAAGCCCCCTGCGGGCTATGCTGTGACCAGTACGGATCTTCACATCCACACGGCTTTTTCCGACGGCTCCGTTTGGCCCAATATCAGGGTGGACGAAGCCTTAAAAGAAGGACTGGACTTGATCTCCATCACCGATCACCTCGAATACCAACCCCACAAGGAGGACATCCCCCACCCCGACCGAAACAGGTCCTTTGACATCGCTATCGACCGTGCCAGCAACAGTGAGCTGACTGTGATCAAAGGGGCAGAAATCACCCGTTCCATGCCCCCTGGACACATCAATGCTGTATTTATAAAAGACGCCAATAAGCTCTTATTTCCCGACGATGCCAAAGCGGCGATTGTAGAAGCCAACAACCAAGGGGGCTTTGTGTTTTGGAACCACCCCAACTGGGAGAGACAACGCCCCGACGGCATTGCCAGGCTGGATCCCCTGCACAAGGAACTCATCAGGGAAAATTTACTCCACGGAATTGAAGTTGCCAATCACACTACCTTTTCTGAAGAGGCCTTAACCCTGGCTTTGGACAACAATTTGACCGTGCTGGGGACTTCCGACATACACGGATTGACCACATGGGAATTTAAAATCCCGGAGGGGGGGCACCGACCCATCACTTTTGTTTTATCAGAGGACAGCAGCAATGCAGCGATAAAAAAAGCCCTATTCCAGGGGAATACCATGGTTTGGTTTAAGGACCTGATGATCGGAAAAGCAGCCCTATTGTCAAATATTATCCAAGCCAACCTCACGGCCTCAAATATTTCTTATAATGAAGATGAAATTATCGGGGAAGTAAAATTAAAAAACCACGCCGCTGCCCCACTCCACCTGCATTATAAGGGGCCTTATACTTTTCATGAGGACAGCAGCGTATTTATCATCCCGCCCTACAGTGAAAAAACCCTACAGATAAAAACCTTGACCCGAAAAACCCGCCTGGATCTTCCTTTTACGCTGTTGAACGGCATCGTTGGCGCCAAGCAATACCTAAACTTCTCTGTATCTACCCCATAACAATGTTGTATAAAATCTACCCTGGCCTGTTGTTTTTGTTGCTGTTCAGCAACTGCTCCGAAAATAAAAAAACCAACAGTAACACGACAGATAACACCGTAGTTTTTGCCACCCAACTTCCCAAAAAAATAAATGAAACTTCTGGCTTAGAATACTTTGACGGTCAGCTGATAACCCACAACGACTCTGGAGACGATGCCCTACTCTACGGGTTTTCCAAAACCGGCGCGCTGTTAGAAACCTATGTTGTAGAAGATGCGGAAAACCACGACTGGGAGGACATTGCCATGGACGATCGCTACCTCTACATCAGCGATAGTGGAAACAATTTTGGCAACAGAAAAAACCTTAAAATTATCATCACCGATCCGGCAGTGGGGTTTGAGAAAGTCGGGGTAATCAATTTTAGCTATGCCCTACAGGACGATTTTAATAAACGAAAAAAACATCCCTATGACGCCGAAGCCCTGATGGCAGTCAACGACCATTTGGTTTTGTTTTCAAAAAACCGGGCAGCGCTGACCACCGAATTGTATTTGCTTCCAAAACAGCCCGGAGATTATCAACTAAGCGCCATCAAGTCCTTTGATGCCCAAGCGCTGATCACTGGAGGGGATTATAAGCAAGCACTACAACTCGCGGCTTTGGTGGGCTATCGCGCCGATGGAACCCAATATCTATTTATACTCCAGGACTTTGATTTAAACGGGCTGGACCAGGTAAAAATGCAACGGATAGAACTGCCCTTAGAAGGCAAACAAATTGAAGCCATTAAAATTATCGATGCCCATACTTTTTGGATCACCAGTGAAGATGAAGGCATTGGCCATCCTATGCTCTATAAGGTCCAATACTAAGGTTTTTTTGTATATTAGAATACGATTTGCCCCAAATTATTAGTAAAACTCAATACAAAGTTTCCCTGTTTTTTTTTTTGAGGCATTAATAAAAGGCGAACAGTCTGGTTTCTCAGATAGTTTTGACAAGCGTGAGTTTGTTAAAAAAATGCATCTTAGGGCCTCTAAATAAGTGAATTTCAAATTAAGTAATGAAGCTGGAGTAGACTTAGAAAAAATCTGGAGTTACACCTTCGAAACATGGTCTATTGAACAAACTGACAGATACATTAATTTAATTTTTGATGAGATTGATTATATCTTTAAGAACCCAAACTCTGGAATAGATTTCAGTTTTTTAAGAGAGGGATATTATAGATCGAAAATGAAATCTCATTTTATATTTTACAAAATCAATAAAGTTGATAATAAAATTGAGATAATTCGTATCCTCTATCAAAGAATAGACATTGATAACAGATTAAAATAATACAGTTGCCAACAATGGCTATAATTCAGCGCTACTTTTTAACTTTTAAACAAAATCCCTAACTTAGTTATAGCTGATTTATACTCTGGACAAATCCTGCGGATTGGTCCACGCCGAAATCATATACAGACCGTTGAAACAAACATCTATAAATATAGTAAGCCCAAACCCCACAAAAGCCCCACAAAACAAACCTACTAAAGCTAATCGTCCTTTACCCGCTCACTACCGCTTTCGGTTTTCCAACACCGCTTCGATGTCTTTTAAGGAAAATCCTTTGGCTTGGAGCAGGATCAGGTAGTGAAAAAGCAAGTCGGCACTTTCGTTTAGGAAAAGCTCGGAATTATCGTCTTTGGCTTCAATCACGGTTTCCACGGCTTCCTCCCCTACTTTTTGGGCAATTTTATTGATGCCCTTTTTAAAGAGCGAAGCGACATAGCTGGTATCGGCATCCGCATTTTTACGTTGGGCGATGGTTTCTTCCAGTTCGGAAAGAAACCCATAACGGCTGCTGTTTTCCTCTTCCCAGCAGCTATCGGCACCAGTATGACAGGTAGGTCCCTGGGGTTGGGCATAGACCAAGAGTGCGTCTTGGTCGCAGTCTAACTTATAGGCGCTAAAGATTAAAAAATTACCACTCTCCTCCCCTTTGGTCCATAAACGTCCTTTGGAACGGCTGTAAAAGGTTACGCGTCCTGTTGCTTGGGTTTTTTCCAAGGCTTCTGCATTCATATAGCCCAACATCAAAACCCTGAGGGTTTTTGAATCCTGAACGATGGCGGGCAAGAGTCCGTTGGGGTCTTTTTTAAAATTTGGTGTTTTCATGAGATGATTCTAATGGCGATATTTTTTTCTTTTAACTTACTTTTTAGCGTGGGTATGGCGATTTCACCAAAGTGAAAAACGCTGGCGGCCAAGGCAGCGTCGGCTTTTCCGAGGGTAAAACTGTCGGCAAAGTGGCTGATGTTCCCCGCCCCACCAGAGGCGATGATGGGGATATTAACGAGCTCAGATAGCTTTGACAAAGCGGTGTTGGCAAAGCCATTTTTGGTACCGTCGTGGTCCATGGAGGTAAAAAGTAGCTCCCCTGCACCGCGGGCTTCGGCCTCTTGCGCCCATTCAAACAGGTCAATGTCTGTGGGGACCTTCCCCCCTACCAGGTGCACCCGCCATTGGTCTTTAATTTTTTTAGCGTCTATGGCCACGACCACACATTGTCGTCCAAAAGCTTCTGCCAGTTCATTGATCAATGCAGGGCGCCGCACGGCGGCGGAGTTGATGGATACTTTGTCTGCCCCATTCCGCAGCAGGGTTTTGGCATCTGCTACACTGCTGATTCCCCCCCCTACGGTAAAAGGGATGTCCAACGCCGCTGCCACTTTCAACACCAGCGCTGCCAGGGTTTTTCGTTTTTGCTCTGTCGCCGAGATGTCTAAAAACACCAATTCGTCGGCTCCCTCTTCGGTATAGCGTTCTGCCAATGCCACTGGATCTCCAGCATCGCGAAGATCAACGAAATTAACGCCTTTTACGGTCCTTCCGTCTTTTACGTCCAAACAGGGTATGATTCTTTTGGTCAGCACAGATCAGTTGTTTAAAATATATTTTTCCAAGCTTTTTAAGCTTATTTTATTCTCATATATCGCTTTACCTATGATGACACCCTCGCAGCCTATGGCTGCCAACTTCGGCAGCTCAGCTTCCTCAGAAACGCCCCCAGAGGCGATCAGCTTGAGCTGGGGACAGTCGGCCAACAATTGCTGATATAGCGCAATGGCGGGACCTGCCAACATCCCATCCTTTTGGATGTCGGTACAGATCACATATTGCACCCCCTCTTGCATGTAGTCCTTGATAAAAGGGATCAATTCATCATCGGAGGTTTCCGTCCATCCGTTTACGGCAATGTGCATGCCTTTTACATCGGCCCCTAAAATGATTTTTTCGCCACCGTATTGGGACAGCCATTTTTTAAAGACTTCCGCATTTTTAACGGCAATACTGCCCCCGGTGATTTGGTTGGCCCCCGATTCAAAGGCGATTCTAAGATCGTCATCGGATTTTAATCCCCCTCCAAAATCAATTTTTAGCTGGGTTTTGGATGCCAATTTTTCCAACACCTTGTGGTTGACAATGTTTTGGGCCTTGGCACCGTCGAGATCTACCAAATGCAAATGGGTGATCCCGCTGTCTTCAAAGGATTTTGCCACCTCCAAGGGGTCTTCGTTGTATATTTTTTTGGTGCTGTAGTCGCCTTTGGTCAGGCGCACGCACTTTCCTTCTATGATATCTATGGCGGGTATGATTCTCATTCTAAAAATTTAAAAAATTTTCTAAAAGCTTTTGTCCGTCCTTACTGCTCTTTTCGGGGTGGAATTGCACCCCGTAGAAATTGTCTTTCTCCACGGCAACGCTATAGCGGCAGGCGTAGTCACTCTGCGCCACTGTGGCATTGTCCAATGGAACAAAATAGGAATGCACCAAATACATATAACAATCTTGTTTTATGCCTTTAAATATTCCCTTTTGGCGGTGATTGACTTGGTTCCATCCCATCTGAGGTACTTTGACGGTATTGGGAAAGCGCCTTACTTTAAGGGGGAGTATCCCCAAGGCTGTGGTGTCGCCTTCCTCCGTCAGCTCACAGAGCAATTGCATGCCCAAACAGATGCCCAAAACGGGCTGCTTTAGCTGAGGGATCAATACATCTAATCCTTTTGACCGCAATTTGTTCATGGCACTGGCAGCTTCTCCCTGCCCGGGAAAAATCACTTTGTCGGCCGCAGCGATTTTTGTGCTTTCGTCAGTAATTTCCGTGGACACCCCCAAGCGCTCTAGCGCAAACTCTAAGCTTTTGACGTTTCCTGCGTCGTAATCAATTATTACAGTTTTCATGCTATAGGGTTCCTTTGGTAGAAGGCAATACCATATTGTTGACGTCTCGTTTTACTGCGCTTTTTATGGCTCTGGCAAAGGCCTTAAAAATGGCTTCTATTTTGTGATGTTCGTTTTCACCACTGGCTTTGATATTGATATTGGCCTTGGCGCCGTCGGAAAATGACTTAAAGAAGTGGTAAAACATCTCTGTAGGCATTTGCCCGATCATTTCTCTTTTAAACGATGCTTCCCATACCAGCCAGCTTCTGCCGCCAAAATCAATCGCTACTTGTGCCAATGCGTCGTCCATGGGCAAGGTAAAGCCATAGCGCTCGATTCCTTTTTTGTCTCCCAAGGCTTTGGCAAACGCTTCTCCCAAGGCAATGGAAGTATCCTCGATGGTGTGGTGTTCATCCACCTGCAAATCTCCCCTTGTTTCGATGTTCAGATCGACCCCACCGTGTCTTGACAATTGGTCCAGCATGTGATCAAAAAAAGCAATACCAGTATCGATAGTGCTCTTTCCGCTGCCCTCTAAGTTTAGCGCTATACTGATCTGTGTTTCATGGGTATTGCGTTCTAAACGTACCGCGCGATCTTTAAGCAAAAGCATGCGGTAGATGTCCTCCCAGCTCTTGGTTTTTAGGGCAATGGTGTCCTCGAGTTCGTCATCGGTTACTTCGTCCGCTCCGAGTGCTATATTGTTGTCGATAAAAATTCCTTTGGCCCCCAGGTTTTTGGCCAACTGCATATCGGTCAACCGATCGCCGATCACATAGGAACCGGCCAGGTCATAGTCGGGGTTGTCTATATAGGCGGTCAGCATGGCTGTTCCCGGTTTGCGGGTATCGGCCATTTCCTCAGGGAATGTTCGGTCGATAAATACTTCAGAAAAAACAACCCCCTCGTTTTCAAAAGACTTGATCAAAAGGTTTTGATAGGGCCAAAAGTCTGCCTCAGGAAAGTTATCCGTTCCCAAGCCATCTTGGTTGGTGACCATCACCAATTCGTAGTCCAACTCCTTGGCGATGTTGCTGAGATAACGAAATACATTGGGGTAAAAAACCAATTTTTCGTAGGCATCCAACTGGTAATCTCCAGGTTCTATGGTCAGGGTGCCGTCACGGTCTATAAAAAGTACTTTTTTCATTGATCTATAGTTTTACAAATCTCGATAAAGTTACTATTTTCCTCAGGGGTACCTACAGTCACCCTCAGGGTGTTTTTACAGCCTTGTAAACGCGAACGGTTTCTGAGGACCACTCCGGCCGCTAAAAATTGGTTGTAGCGTTTGTCGGCATCGTCCACTACCATCAGCAGAAAATTGGCATCGCTGGGATAAATTTTTACAATAAAATCAAATTGTATTAAGGCTTTGTCCAACTTTTTTCGTTCCTCGATGAGCAGGCCAACCTGTTCCTGTACGGTTTTATAGTCCGCCAACCGAGCCAGGGCTTGTTCTTGACTGAGGGCATTGACGTTGTAAGGCGGCTTGATTTTATTAAAATAATCAATGACCGAGGGGTGAGCAAAACACATCCCGAGTCGAATCCCCGCCAATCCATAGGCCTTGGAAAAGGTCTGGCAGACCAAAAGCTGTGGATAATCTTTTAATAGACTTAGAGCACTTTCTTCCTCAGAAAAGTCAACGTAGGCCTCATCAACGACAACAATACCGTTAAACCCGTCTAAAAGCGTTTTGATGAGTTCCAGGGGCACCGCATTACCAGAAGGATTGTTTGGGGAACAAACAAATATGATTTTGGTGGTCGCACTTATTGCCGTTAGGATGCCATTGATGTCGGGTAAAAAGTCTTGATTCAAGGGAACTTCCTTGATTTGTATGTTGTTGAGTTTTGCCAAAACGCCATACATCCCGTAGGTAGGGGGCAACAGCAGTACCTCCTCCGCTCCAGGTTCACAAAAAGTACGGAAAATCAAATCCAGCACTTCATCACTTCCATTGCCCAATAAAATCTGTTCGGGTTGCACCCCTTTGACTTTCGCCAAAGCCCGTTTTAACTTTCTCTGTAGCGGGTCAGGGTAACGATTGATCCCGTCACCAAAGGGGTTTTCGTTGGCATCCAAAAATATTTTTTGGGCCTCAAAGTCCTCAAACTCGTCCCTGGCCGAACGGTAGGGTGCTAAGGATTTGACCATTGGACGTAGCAATTGATCTATGATCGCTGGTGTCATGACTGTAGTTTATTAAGCCGAATAGACACAGCGTTTTTGTGCGCTTGCAGGCCTTCTGCCGTGGCCATTTCCTCTACCACAGGCCCTAAGGCTTGTAATCCTTCAGCGGTTATTTTTTGGTAGGTAATGGCTTTGAGGAAACTGTCTAAGTTTACTCCGCTGTATTGCCTTACATATCCATTGGTGGGCAGGGTGTGATTGGTGCCAGAGGCATAATCACCAGCACTTTCTGGGGTATAATTACCCACAAAAACCGATCCTGCGTGTTTGATTTTCGATACAAAATCATCTTCATTTTCTAAGCAGACGATCAGGTGCTCAGCCCCGTAATAATTGGTAAAGGACAACGCTTCTTCCCTTTTTTCGAAGTAAATGATTTTGGAGTTGTTCAGTGCTTTGACAGCCGTTGCCTGTCGTGACAAAACCACCAGCTGATTTTCCACTTCAGCATCTACCTTGTCCATCATCTCCATGTTGGTGGTGACAAACAACACCTGACTGTCGGGCCCGTGTTCTGCCTGAGAGAGCAAATCGGCCGCCACAAAGGAAGGGTCGGCCGTTTCATCCGCCACTACCATCAGCTCACTGGGTCCTGCAGGCATGTCTATAGCGACTTGGTATTGGGTAGCCCATTGTTTTGCTACGGTTACATATTGATTGCCTGGACCAAAGAGCTTGTCTACTTTGGGAACGGTGGCCGTACCCAGGGTCATTCCTGCAATGGCTTGCATGCCGCCCACTTTGTAGATATTTGAAATGCCACACAAATCTGCTGTATATAGTATTACATCAGCAAGACTTCCGTTATCACTTGGTGGTGAGCACAACACGATTTCACTACAGCCTGCAACTTGTGCCGGAACAGCCAACATAAGTATGGTGGAGAAAAGCGGAGCAGAACCTCCTGGAATATAAAGGCCTACCTTTTCAATGGGCAACTTCTTTTGCCAACAATTGACCCCTTTTATTATTTCTACATGCACTTCTTGGGTCTTTTGTGCTTCGTGGAAACGCAGGATGTTGTCTTTTGCTTTTTGTATGGCCGACTTTAATGCTGGTGATACCCTGTTTTTTGCAGCAGCAATGGCATCGGTTGTTACGCTTAAACTTTCTGTTTTGACACCATCAAATTTTTCGGTGTATTCAAAAAGGGCTTGGTCCCCCTTGTTGGTGACCGCCTCAAAAACTTCCTTGGCAAGGGGCTCCAGCGCCTCATATGATGCCGATCCGCGCTGGCAAAGGGATTGCCATTCTGCCTCGGGGGGGGTTATGTATCTTTTCATTATAATACCATTTTTTCGATAGGACAAATCAATATATCTTCAGCGCCCGCAGCTTTTAGGGCATCGATGACTTCCCAAAAAGAAGCTTCGTCGATCACAGAGTGCAAGGAAGACCATCCGGCCTGCGCCAATGGCAGTACCGTCGGACTTTTTAGCACGGGGAGTATGGCGCTGATCTCTTCAATTTTATCATTGGGGGCATTGAGTAAAATGTACTTTAGTTTTTTGGCCCGTAAGACAGTCCTCAAGCGAAAAAGTAATTTATCTATAATCGCTGTTTTTTCTGCATCCATTGTAGGTGCTTGGACCAGCACTGCCTCCGAATCAAGGATTTTGGTCACCTCTTTTAAGTTGTTTTTAAAAAGGGTGCTGCCACTGGAAACAATATCACATATGGCGTCTGCCAATCCTATGTTTGGCGCAATCTCAACGGAGCCGTTGATGATGTGTAATTCCGCGGAAATATTATTCTCCTCCAAAAACTGATTGACTGTATTGGGATAGGAAGTTGCGATGCGCTTATCATTGAGCTCTCTAATGTCGTTAAAAACCGTTTCCTTGGGTACAGCCATGGCCACCCTACATTTAGAAAATCCCAGTTTTTCAATCACTTGAAGGTCTTTCCCCTTTTCGTGGATTAGGTTTTCACCGATGATGGCCAAGTCCACTACCCCATCTCTTAAATATTGGGGGATGTCACCGTTTCTTAAGTACAGCACTTCCAATGGAAAGTTTCTCGCAGCAGCTTTTAGCTGATCTTTGCCGTTATCAATAGATATCCCACATTTTTTGAGGATCCCCAGTGACTCCTCATTGAGTCTGCCTGATTTTTGAATTGCAATTTTTATCATTTAAATAAATATTAAAAAAAAACCCGTTTGAAAATCAAACGGGTTTTTAAGTATGGACAATACATCACCTTTACCTCATTTGATCGGTTAAAAAGGAATGTGTATGATGAATCAATTTTTTCACTCTGCAAATATAACAATTTTTTCAAATAGCAATAAAATCAATTTTACTGGTTCCCTAATATGATGGGCAATCCAGAATCTCCACTGCCAATAACAATAACCTTAGAATTGGGGGATTCAGAAAGCTTTAAGGTCGCTTCTATCCCTTTTTCTTGTAGGATTTTATCGGTTAGTGAAGCACTTAGAATACGGTTGGCAGTTGCCTTTCCTTCCGCATCAATTCGCTGACGTTCTGCTTCTTGTTTTGCTTTTTCAAGACGGAACTCATATTCCAAAGACTCTTGCTCTTGTCCTAATTTACGTTCGATGGCTTCTTTGATCGCCAAGGGCAATGTTACGTCTCTAACCAACACGGCATTGACCTGAATGTGTTGCGATTGAACGTTTTTAATGGTTTCTTCAAAAATTTCATTTTGAATGGCATCTCGCTTGGTAGAATACAGCTGCTCTGGGGTGTAACGTCCAACCACAGAACGGGCCACCGCACGAATTTGAGGAATCAGGACTATATTCACATAGTTTTCCCCTTTGGTTTGGTGTAACAACCCCAGTTCATCGTATTTGGGCTGATACAATACGGATACATCCAAGGATATTTCCAAACCGTTGGAAGAAAGCACTTGCATGTTGCCTTCAAAAAATTCTTGTTGTTTTACGTTGTAAATAAAAACCTTATTCCAAGGGGCAATGACGTGAAAACCCTCCCCAAGGGGTGGTTGCTCTGTTACAACCCCTCCACTAAAGGTTTTAAATAGAACGCCAGCTTCTCCATACCCAATATTGATAGAAGATTTTGAAACGAAAACAATAAGCACAAAGGCTAAAATGATAATGGGCAATCCAATTTTAGGTAATTTTTGCATGATAATTAATTTTTAAGTTAGCATTCCTCCATCTACTTGAAGGACTTGGCCGGTTATATAATTCGATAAATCTGATGCCAGAAAAACACAAGCATTGGCAACATCCTCAGGAAGTCCCCCTCTTTTTAAGGGAATCCCATCACGCCACGCTTGAACCACATCTTCCGGAAGACTGTCTGTCATTTCGGTTTCTATAAATCCTGGGGCAATAACATTACTTCTTATATTCCTGGAACCCAATTCGAGGGCTACGGCTTTTGAAAAGCCGATGATTCCAGCTTTTGAGGCGGCATAATTTGTTTGCCCAGCATTGCCTTTAATTCCCACAACAGAACTCATGTGGATCAATGCTCCATGTCTTTGCTTTAAAAAAGTACGCTGTATGGCTTTGGTCATGTTAAAAACAGACTTTAGGTTCACTTCGATGACGGCGTCAAAATCTTCTTCGCCCATTCGCATCATCAAATTGTCTTTGGTAATGCCAGCATTATTGACCAGTATGTCAATTTTTTTAAAATCTTCAAGCACCGCATCTACCAATCCTTGAGCTGCTTTAAAATCGGCAGCGTTACTTTGGTAGGCTTTTGCTTTGACTCCTTGGGCAGTAAGTTCTTTTACGAGTGCTTCGGCTGCCGCAGTGGAGCTGTTATAAGTAAAAGCAACATCACAACCCTGTTGTGCAAAAGTGAGCGCTATGCCCCTACCAATGCCCCGAGTAGCTCCAGTAATGATGGCTGTTTTATTTTCGAGTAGTTTACTCATGTGTTTCTATGCTAAAACTTCAGCTACCTTTTGACCTATTTTTGCGGGTGAATCAACGACGTGAATCCCACAAGACCTCATTATCTCTTTCTTGGCTTCTGCCGTGTCGTCTTTACCCCCCACTATTGCACCAGCATGGCCCATAGTTCTTCCTTTTGGTGCTGTCTCTCCAGCGATAAAACCAATTACAGGTTTTTTATTGCCATTTTCTTTGATCCAATGCGCGGCGTCAGATTCCAGCTGTCCGCCAATTTCTCCAATGATCACAATGGCCTCAGTTTCGGCGTCGTTCATAAAGAGCTCTACAGCATCTCGGGTTGTGGTGCCAATGATGGGATCCCCACCAATGCCAATGGCCGTTGTTACGCCCAAACCTTCTCTTACCACTTGGTCTGCAGCTTCGTAGGTCAATGTCCCAGACTTAGAGACGATGCCCACTTTTCCTTTTTTAAAGACGAATCCCGGCATTATTCCAACTTTGGCTTCGTCTGGGGTGATCACGCCAGGGCAATTGGGTCCTACCAGGGTGCAATTTCTGTTTTTGATATAGTCAGAGACGCTGATCATATCGGCCACGGGAATGCCTTCTGTAATGGCAATGATGACCTTAATACCAGCATCGGCGGCTTCTTTAATGGCGTCGGCGGCAAAGGCTGGAGGAACAAAAATAATCGATGTATCCGCTCCAGATTTGGCCACTGCTTCCGCAACAGAGTTATAAACAGGCTTGTTTAAATGGGTTTGCCCTCCTTTTCCAGGAGTAACACCTCCAACAACTTGCGTACCATAGGAAATCATTTGTTCTGCATGAAAAGTTCCTTCACTGCCTGTGAATCCCTGTACAATTATTTTAGACGCTTTGTTGACTAATACACTCATAGTATTTTATTGATATAAAGATATGATTAATAGGTAGGAATGTGATGTGTTATTCTTTGATTCTTTCTTGATAACTTCCTTTAGCGGTATCTACTTTAATTTTGTCTCCTTCGTTGATAAAAAGGGGAACATTTATTTTTGCGCCTGTTTCAACTGTCGCAGGCTTTGTAGCATTGGTAGCGGTATTTCCCTTTACACCCGGCTCGGTATGGGTAACTTCAAGAACAACGCTGGCGGGCATGTCTACAGACAAAGGAAGGCCGTCTTCTGTGTTGATAGAAATACTGACAATCTCTCCCTCTTTCATCAATCCAGGGTTATCAATCGAATTTATGTTGACGACAATTTGATTGTAATCATCCACATTCATAAAATTAAAATCCTCCCCTTCACTGTAGAGGTATTGGTATTTATTGGTTTCTACCCGGATCTCATCAATTTTATGGCCTGCAGAAAAGGTGTTGTCTATCACTTTACCTGTGGTGACACTTTTGAGCTTGGTTCTGACAAAAGCTGGCCCCTTACCTGGTTTTACGTGAAGGAATTCCACAATTTTAAAAATATCGTTGCTGTATTTAATGCACAAACCCTTTCTGATGTCTGATGTAGATGCCATTTTTTAAAAATTAGTTTTTTTGGAAATAACCTTTCATGATCCCCCTTTGCGAATTCCTGATGAATTGCAAAATTTCATCTCTTTCAGGAGAGGCCACCATTTCGGCTTCGATAATATCAACGGCTTGGGTGTTATTTAATTTTTTTTGATACAGGATTCTGTAGATGTTCTGAATCTCGGTGATCTTTTCTGAAGAAAACCCTCTTCGTCTGAGTCCCACAGAGTTGATTCCAACATAGGAAAGCGGCTCTCTTGCTGCTTTTACAAATGGCGGGACATCTTTTCTAACCAGTGATCCACCAGCAACAAATGCGTGGTCACCAATGGTAGAAAATTGATGAACTGCGACCAATCCAGCGAGAATAACATGATTCCCAATGCTGATGTGTCCAGCAAGTGTACTGCTATTAGAAAAAATACAATTATCTCCGATAAAGCAATCGTGTGCAACGTGGCAATAGGCCATAATGAGACAATTACTACCTATTTTGGTCATCTGTCGATCGGAAGTGCCCCTGTTGATGGTCACACACTCCCGGATGGTGGTATTGTCCCCAATTACAGCAAGGGTGTCTTCTCCTTTAAACTTGAGATCTTGCGGAACAGCGGCAATAACAGATCCTGGGAAAACACTACAGTTTTTACCGATTCTTGCGCCTTCCATAATGGTCACATTGGATCCAATCCAAGTGCCTTCACCAATCTCTACGTTATTGTCTATAGAAGTAAACGGCTCAATAACGACGTTTTTTGCCACTTTAGCTTCAGGATGGATGTATGCTAATGGTTGTTTCATTAGATTATTTACGTTTTACAATTTGCGCCATGAGCTCGCCTTCGGTTACTAACTTTCCATTGGCAAAAGCAGAACCTTTCATATGACAAATTCCTCTTCTTATGGGCGAAATGAGCTCCAATTTAAATATGAGGGTGTCTCCTGGTGTTACCGGCCTTTTAAATTTCACATTGTCCATTTTCATAAACAGGGTCAGGTAGTTTTCAGGATCAGGGACTGTATTCAATAACAATACGCCTCCTGCCTGCGCCATGGCTTCAATTTGGAGTACTCCAGGCATCACAGGTGCGCCGGGGAAATGACCTGGAAAAAACGGCTCATTCATGGTGACATTTTTAAGCCCTACAACGTGATTTTCAGACAGCTCAAATATTTTGTCGACCAATAGAAACGGAGTTCTATGAGGCAGCATTTTCATGATATCATCGACATTCATCAGGGGCTCAGAATTGATGTCAATCTTGGGAGCATTCTGACGCCGCTCCAACTTGATTACCTGAGAAAGTTTCCTGGTAAAGTCGGTGTTGACTTTATGCCCTGGTTTGTGGGCAAATACTTTACCGCGAATGGGAACCCCAACAAGGGCCATATCTCCCACCACATCCAGCAGTTTGTGTCGCGCTGCCTCGTTGGAAAAGTGCAAACTTAAATTGTCGAGGATTCCATTGGGTTTTACCGAAATATTTTCTTTTCCAAAAGCTTCTTTTAGTCGATCCATATTGCTCTCCGACAAGGGCTTGTCTACATAGACAATGGCATTGTTTAAATCACCACCTTTTATAAGGCCATTCTCGAGTAATGTTTCTAACTCATGCAAAAAACTAAAAGTTCGTGAGGGGGCAATATTGTCTTTAAACTCGCTGATGCTTTCCATAGATGCATTCTGTGTTCCCAAAACTTTGGTTTCAAAATCAACCATGGTGGTGACTTGGAATTCGTCAGAGGGGATTAGTGTGATTTCACTCCCCGTCTCATCGTCTTTAAAACAAATCAGTTCTGTTACTATATACTCATCCCTGGGTTTATCCTGTACTTCTATTCCTGCAAACTCTATCGCTTCGACAAAAAACTTGGAGGATCCGTCCATTATAGGAGATTCGGGGGCATCCAATTCAATATAGCAATTGTCAACGCCCATACCCACCAATGAAGCGAGTACGTGTTCAGTGGTCTGAATTGTAGTATCTCCAATTTTTAAGTTAGTTCCCCTATCGGTATTGTTTACGTATTGGACATCTGCTGGAATCTCAACCGCAGGGGTAATGTCTGTTCTGATAAAAACAAAGCCAGTGTCGACTGGGGCAGGTTTAAAAGTTAATTTTACTTTCCTACCGGTATGGAGCCCTACTCCATCGAGCGCAACTTTGTTTTTTAGGGTTTTTTGGTAGGTTAATTTGGTGTTCATAGGTCAAGTTTCTTTTTGATTTGATCTATTTCTTTGACCAATTTGGGTAGGTTTTTAAAATATACATAAGATTTGTTGTATGCTGTATATGAAAAGGCAGGGGTTCCAAGGATAATAGCGTTGTTGTCGATATCACTGATGACCCCAGCTTGGCCACCAATTTTAACATTGTCACCAATGGTGATGTGTCCACCGATTCCAACCTGACCGCCAATCACACAGTTTTCACCAACTTTGGTAGAACCTGCGATTCCTGTTTGGGCAGCAATAACCGTGTTTTTACCGATGGAGACATTGTGTGCTATTTGTATTAAGTTATCGAGCTTTACGCCATCTGCTATGGTAGTGGTCCCCAAAGTGGCACGGTCAATGGTAGCATTGGCGCCAACGTTGACGTTGTCACCCAACAATACGTTTCCTGTTTGGGGAATTTTTTTGTATGCACCATTTTCTTGAGGGGCAAATCCAAAGCCCTCTGAACCTATAACCGCTCCACTGTGGATTACGCAATTTTTACCTATTTGCGTGCCGTCTAAAATTTTAGCACCCGCTAACAGTACAGTTCCGGAACCAATGGAGACATTGTGGCCAATGTAAACTTGGGAAAATATCTTAACGTCATCTCCAATTATAGAACCCTCTTCTATAATACTCATATGGCCTGTAAAACAGTTTTCCCCCATTTCAACAGAAGGGTCAATAATTGCAGACTTTTCTATACCGACTTTATCGGTTTGAATTTTATTGTAATAATCCAAAAGAACAGAGAAGGAACCGTAGGCATCTTGAACCCGGACCAAAGTGGTTGATAAATCGTTTTCAGCAACAAAGTCTTGATTTACAATCGTTACAGAGGCTTCTGTCTTGTAAATAAAAGGGGTGTACTTGGGGTTTGACAAAAAGGTAAGCGAACCCTCCTTGGCTTCTTCAATTTTTGAAAGCTGAAAAATCTCCACATCAGGGTCTCCCTCTACGGTGCCCTCTAATTGTGTGGCTATTTGCTGGGCTGTAAATTTCATTGTTGCAAAAATATAAATTTATAATTACAATAAGTGCTTCACTTTTGGAAAGCATAAAAAATACTTCTGCTGAAGTTGTGAAAGTTCTGCCGAATTAAAAAAAGGATCCACCTCTTGTATTCTCTTTAATTTCCCCTTTTTGTTGAGAATAAAAATTTCTTTGTCAAGGGGAACAAACGTTTGATTTGATATTTCTCCAGTAAACACAAAATAATCAAAAGCTTCTTGAGAAAATCCGTTGCCTGAAAGCCGCGCGTATTTCCGCTCCAATGTTTTAGGTAAAAAAGGATCGTTTTGCACTTTTATTTTAAGTAGCTTTCTATTGATAAGCATCCCAGATAACTTGGACAAAACTCGGTCTTCCTCTTTCTGCCAACCTTTTAAACCCTGAATGATATCAGCATCATCTAATTGGAGAAACATTTCGAGCTGTCCATCAGTAAAAGGCATGTCAAATTTTGACTGTGCCAAGAAATGACCCAGTGGTTTAGATAATTGTGGCGGGGTACCTTTTTGGTAGCAATAACGAATTCTCTTTAGGATTTTTGAAAGCAACAACTCTGCAGTCAGACTGGTTTTGTGAAGATAAACTTGCCAATACATCAATCTTCTGGCCATCAAAAATTTTTCTATAGAGTAGAGGCTTTTTTCTTCAAAAGCCAATTGATCGTCCACCACCACCATCATTTCTATGATTCTATTGCTGTTGATATTGCCCTCGTTGGCACCAGAAAAAAAACTGTCGCGTTTCAGATAATCCATGCGGTCCAAGTCAATTTGTCCTACGATAAGCTGGTGCATAAATTTTCGGTGGTACTTATTGGTAAAAATGGCGATGGCGAGATCCAATGCTCCTGAGAACGTATCATTCAATTTCCGCATCACTTTTAAAGAGATTTCCTCGTGCATCACTTGTGTGGTCAGCAGCGCTTCCGTGGAATGGGAAAAAGGACCGTGTCCAATGTCGTGCAATAAAATGGTCAACTGCATGGCCTCGGATTCCTCCTCACTGATTTTAGTCCCTTTGTTGGTCAATACCCGAATCACTTCTTGCATGAGGTGCATCGCACCCAAGGCGTGTTCAAAACGAGTATGTCGGGCCCCAGGATATACATAGTGGGAGAATCCCATTTGTGAGATGCGCCGCAATCGCTGAAACCAAGGATGCGAAATGACCTCAAATATTAAAGGAGAGCGAATGCTAATAAATCCGTAAATTGGATCGTTTAAAAGGGTTACCTTTTTTGTTTTCAAAATTGTTAATCTTAGTGTAAAGATATACAATATGAGTCCAATTAAAATTCTGTGGGTTGACGACGAAATAGCTTTACTGAAGCCGCATTTTTTATTTTTAGAAGGTAAAGGCTATCAGTCCACCCCCTGTAACAACGGACAGGATGCCTTGTTGATGATCGATGATCAAAGCTTTGATGTTGTATTGTTGGATGAAAACATGCCCGGCTTGGGCGGTCTGGAAACACTGAATGAAATAAAATTGCGTTCCCCTGAGCTTCCTGTTATCATGATTACCAAAAACGAGGAGGAACACATTATGGAGGAGGCCATTGGCGCTAAAATTTCAGATTACTTGATCAAACCGGTCAATCCCAATCAAATTCTTTTGGCCCTTAAAAAGTTATTCCAACACAAAAACTTAATCGCAGAAAAAACCATTGTCAATTACCAACAGGCTTTTCAGCACATCTCTTTGTCATTGAATGAGTTGGAAACCCACGGGGACTGGACTGAATTTTACATTAAGATGCTCTATTGGGAGATGGAGCTGGAGGGATTGGAAGACTTGGCCATGTTGGAAATATTTCAAGATCAAATGAAGGAAGCCAACCGGCTTTTTTCCAAGTTTGTTGAGAATCATTATCCGTCATGGATAAAGGACAACTCTGGACCGCTGATGTCCCATCGGCTGCTCAAAGAAAAAGTCTTTCCCTTGCTAAAGCCTGAAAACCGAAAGACTACATTGATGTTGGTCATCGACAACTTGCGCTACGACCAGTGGAAGGTGATTGCTCCGATCATGGAGAATTATTATCAAAAAGAAGAAGAAATGGCTTACTACAGTATTCTTCCTACTGCTACCCATTACGCCCGCAATGCTATTTTTTCGGGTATGATGCCTTTAGAAATGCAAAAAAAACACCCTGATTGGTGGGTCAATGAAAACGAAGAAGGGGGTAAAAATCTCAATGAAGCTGAGTTTCTAAAGGCCCATATGCAGCGGAATAATATTAATTCCCCTTTAAACTATTCAAAAATTACCCGTTTAAAAGCGGGGAAAGAACTCAGCCAATCACTTCACAACTACCAAAATGACGGGCTGTTGGTGGTGGTTTACAATTTTGTGGACATGATCTCCCATGCCAAAACGGAAATGGAAATGATAAAAGAGCTCGCTCCCGACAACAAAGCGTTTAGATCACTGACACTCTCCTGGTTTAAAAACTCTCCCCTGTTGGAAATTATTCAACAAGCCCAAAAATTAGGGTTCAATCTGGTTGTGACCACAGACCACGGTACCATCAATGTTGACCAAGCCATAGAAGTGAAGGGAACCCGTGATTTGAGCTCTAACCTGAGGTATAAAACTGGCGCCAGTCTCAGTTATGATCAAAAATCGGTGATGGAGGTCACCTCACCCGAAGAAATAAAACTGCCAGCACCCAATTTAAACAGTAAGTTTATTTTTGCAAGAGGACAACAGTATTTTGTATATCAAAACCATTTTAACCATTATGCGAATTACTACCGAAACTCCTTTCAGCACGGCGGTATATCTATGGAAGAAATGATCATTCCATTTGTTGTAATGCGTCCGAGATAGTGTTAAATTTGCAGCATGGAATTTCGATATCATTTGGACCAAATCAACGAGGCAGTAGCCTTTGTTGAAAATAACACAACGCATTCCATCATATGTTTTAACGGGCCCATGGGATCAGGGAAAACCACCCTTATTTCAAGTCTGTGTAAAAAGTGGAAAGTTACAGATCCTGTATCCAGCCCAACTTTTTCTTTGGTAAACCACTACGAAAGTCCATCTAAGGGGAGTATTTTTCACTTTGATTTTTATCGCCTCAACCACCCGGATGAAGCCTTGGATTTTGGGGTTAATGAATATTTGGACAACCCAAACCCTTGTTTGATAGAATGGGGAGAAAGAATAGAAAAACTATTGCCGATTGCGCACAGCAGCGTTGATCTTCAGATCAATGAAGATCAATCCAGAACCCTTAATATTACAAACAGATGAAATTACTTTACCGTCTTGGTTTTTATTTGGTGGGCTTTTCTATCGGTTTGATTTTTTTGGCCATTATTTTTAAGGGCAAAAAGACAAGCTGCAACTACGGTCCAAATGATAGGGTAATCAATAATATTTCCAAAAAGACTTGGAAACAGAACCCAATGATCCCCACGGCATTTGATTCCATTGCGTTTCAGAACTTTTTAGATAAGTCCCGTGTAGATTTTAGTAAAAGTGATACCCAAAAAGAAGATTGTAAAACCTACTTTCTCAATGGCTATTGGTCCGACAAGCCTATAGCTGTCAAAGTAGAAAACTGTGACAATAGTGTATTTTTGCTGCAATTGATTTATCGTACTGATTAAAATAAATCCGTTCCCATTTCAATCTAATGTTTTACTTTTGCAGCATGAAAAATGATGCGTCTTCCATCTCGGGCTCTGGATATGAGATTGTTTTTTCCAAAAAAGCCTATGATTCACTGCAGGCCCATTTGGCTTCTACTTCTTATTCCTCCATTTTTTTTTTAGTAGATAATAATACCAAAAAACACTGTCTCGCACTTTTTTTGGAGCATTTTCCAGATTTAGAAGATGCCCCTGTCCTTTGTATGGAAGCTGGAGAGGAGTACAAGCACCTTGGCAGCTGTGAAAAAATTTGGCAACAACTTTCAGACCTGGGAGCCGATCGTAAAAGTCTATTGATCAATGTAGGGGGCGGAGTGGTAACTGATCTGGGAGGATTTGTGGCTGCCGCTTTTAAAAGGGGGATCGATTTTGTAAATGTACCCACAAGTCTCTTGTCCATGGTGGATGCCTCTGTTGGAGGAAAAACAGGGGTTGATTTCAACGGGCTGAAGAATCAAATTGGTGTTATCACCCACCCAAAATTAGTGCTCATCGACACTCAATACCTCAATACCTTACCCGCTGAAGAGTACAGAAGTGGCTATGCTGAAATGCTGAAACACGGGATCATACAAGATCCTGATTACTTCAGCGAGCTTTCTGAATTCAAGCCGCTGGACCAGTCTACCATAGTGGACCATATACACCATTCTGTCGCCATAAAAAACAAGGTGGTCCAACAGGATCTCAACGAATCCAACTTCAGGAAAATATTGAATTATGGTCATACCTTAGGGCATGCCATCGAAACCTATTGCCTGACCCAACCCCACAAAGAAAATCTGCTCCATGGCGAAGCCATTGCCGTAGGAATGGTAATGGAGGCCTATCTTGCCTCCCAACATTGTGGGTTTGCCATCGATTCAGCAGAAGAAATCAGAAGGGTGTTTCTGGGCATTTTTCCAAAGGTAGATTTCTCTAAATCGGACAGAGAAGCAATCTTGGCATTGTTAAAATACGACAAAAAAAACAGCCACGGGAAAACCAAATTTGTTCTGCTGCACGAGATTGGACAGCCTGCCATTGATATTGAAGTCAGCGCAGAGAATTTAAATGCGGCTTTTGATTTCTATCTGGGCGCTTAGGCAGAGTTTCTACTGGCATTGATATTTCCAAACAACGAGCGGGTCACCATTTTCTGATACAAGGCTGTGGTTGCATCGGTAGTATCATCTGAATTCTTTGCATCGAGGATGTGCATTAAGGCAGATTGCTGAATGGTCAGCAGAGGTTGTACGATTTCTTCACGAATTTTGATCGATGCTTTTCCTGCAATTTCATTCTCCATAAGGGATTCAAAACCAGTGAGTTTTAGGATCATTTCACGCGTGAGTAAATTTTCATGGTATATTAATTTCCAGAAATCTCCAAATCGCTTGTCGTTTTCCATATAAGATGTCAACGGGAAAAAAGACTTTGTCAAACTCATCATACTATTGGCAATCAGAGTTCTAAAAAAAGAGGACTGTTTGTAAAGTTGAATAACTTTATCGAACTGATTATTGTCTTCAAAAGCCTTTAATGCTGTTCCTACCCCGTAAAAACCAGGTACGTTTTGTTTTGATTGACTCCAGCTTCCTACAAATGGAATGGCCCTGAGGTCAGAAAATTCGAGTTTTTTGGAAGACCCTCTCTTGGAAGGACGACTTCCTATATTTGCTTTGGCGTAATATTTCAATGTGGTCATCTCCTCCAGATAGGGCATGAATTCTGGACGGGCCTTAAAATCTTGATAGGCCTTATGACTGCTGTAGGCCAGCTGATTCATTGTTTTTCTATCCTCCTCAGACAGTACATTCCGTTCAGAGTTAAAAACCTGATTCTGAATACCCGAACTCAGAAGTTGTTCTAAGTTATACTGACAAGAATCGTTGGTTCCAAAATTCGAACTAATGGTTTGCCCTTGAATGGTCAGTTGTATGTCGTCTGCTTGAATGTTTTTTCCCATGGAGGCATAAAATTCGTGGGTATTTCCTCCGCCTCGCGCTGGAGGTCCTCCCCTGCCATCAAAAAAGGCGATACTGATCCCGTACTGCTGAGATAGGCGGGTCAAGTCCTCTTTGGCTTTATAAATACTCCAATTGGCCATAAAGTAGCCACCATCCTTGGTTCCATCCGAGAAACCGAGCATGACTGTCTGTTTGTCTCCCCTTGCACTCAAATGCTTTCTGTACACTTCATTCTCGTAAAGGGTTTTCATTATTTTTTCACATACTTCGAGATCGGGTATGGTTTCAAACAGCGGAATAATATCAACCTTGGGTGCCTCCCAGTTGCAAATTTTATGCATGGCATATAATTCCAAAATATTGTCTATACTCTGACAATTACTGATGATATATCGATTACATCCCCGCTCCCCATTTTTTTCTTGAATCACCCTCATCGCCCTGATGCTGTCCAGAGTCTCCCTTGTTATCAGGGCATCAAAAAGATCGGAAGGTACGTCGCCAGTAAGTGATGTTAAAACTCTATGGCGTTCGGCCGATTCCAGTTGATTGAAGTTCTTGGGTAAGCCCTTTACGTAATCGTTGATCTTGGGATGTGAGAAAATTTCATCGAACACTTGTTTGTGTACCCTTGAATCTTGTCGGATGTCCAAACTGGCAAAGTGAAATCCAAATATTTTTACTTTGTGCTTTAAATCTAATATCATCGACTCATAGAGACCATCACATTGATTGACAATGATCTCGTGGATTTCATCTAATGCTTTTTCAAAGAAGGCTATATTAAAGTGCTGTGGTTTCTTTTTAGAAAAAAGGGAATCATAGAGGTCTTTTTCCAAATCATCTAAGCGTTCCTCCAAGCCATTGAAAGTAAGCTTGCGCTTGAGTTTTCTGACTTCCCTAAAATAATTCCTGAGAATGGTAAATTTAAGTCTTTCTGCAGTTTTAAGGGTGATCTCTGGCGTCACATAAGGATTGCCGTCGCGGTCGCCTCCGGGCCAAAAACCAAAATCAAAAATAGAATTGTCCAATTCACCTTTATCAAAAACTTGTCTTTTGATGTAAGTATAGATGGTGCTAGCAGAGGGATAAAAAACATTTTCTAAATACCAGATAAGGCTGATGGCCTCATCGAAAGGAGTGGGTTTTGTTTTGTTGTAAAACTTTGTTTTTCCCAGTTGGATGAGCAAGAGTTTAACTTTTTCGAGCTGCCCTTTATCGATCGCCTTGGAAAGATCGTTAATGATCCCCAACACGCTTCCGGGGTAAAATTGGGTGGGATGCGCGGTGAGTACAATCCTGACTTTGAATCTATTGAGGTAGTCTTTGAGCTCCTTAATTTTTTGATTGTTGGACACATCCTCTTTTATGTGTCGGAGGGTCCCCCTTCCGTGCATGTTGTTGACGTAACCAAAAGCGGCGTCCTCAATGGCATCAAATAACACCACTTGTCGCTCGATGTACTGTATAAATCGGAAAAGAAGATCTATTTGCTCTTTTTCATCGTAGTCGGGCAAATACTTACTGAAAAAGGTAGAGGTGATTTCTTTGGGGTCTAATTTTTCATCATACCCATTTTTACAATGGTCGGTGAACAGCGGTAGTAAAACAGAGGTATTGCGGATGGAATCAAATGGAAGTGTAAGAAAAAGACTGTTATAAATTTGAAATTTTGAGAGAACACTTTCGTTAAATCTCTCGATTTTTGGTTTTCGAGCCATTAGGTTATAAACGATTTAATCCAATTTATAATTCATTAAAAATTCTATGCATTAATCTTTTTTTGTCATTGATACTCTCTTCCAAAGAAATCATGGTCTCTGTTCTGGAAACACCTTCGATGTCGTCAATCATAAAAATGATATCCTTGGCGTGTTTGGTGTCATGAGCACGGACCTTGCAAAATATATTAAACTTTCCAGTTGTAATGTGGGCAACAGTTACAAAAGGAATTTCATTTAAACTTTTGATCACCTCCCCTATAATTTTTGTTTTCTCCAAGAAAATCCCAATGTAGGCGATAAAAGAATATCCTAATTTTACATAATCCAAGTTGAGTGAAGAACCTTTAATTATTCCAGCTTCTTCCATCTTTTTAACCCTTACATGGACAGTTCCTGCAGAGATAAATAATCTTTTGGAGATGTCTGTAAAAGGGACCCTGGTGTTATCGATTAGAATATCCAAAATTTGATGATCTACTTCATCTAATTTTACTTTATTCATAATTGTTAGTTTTAAGCTAAAATACGGAAAATAATTTAATTATATTCAGCAATTAGGTGTTTCTATTAATTTTCTTGTATTTAAATTGCCTTTTTTAGAAGATATCAATACTTTTTCCAGGACTGTATTTTATTGAATTCGTGTTCATTACTTCGTCTGCTCTGACAGTTTTATGGGCCAATACATTGATTTTTTTTGCAAAAGCGAAACAAGTTGGGATAAAAGCCACCGATTTCTCCTTCTTCACCTCTTGAAAGATGACTGCCAGTTCTTGATTTTTAAAAATTCCCGAATCGGTTTCAACAGTAACATTTTTGATGATAAGATCCACATAATCTTTCTCGTTTTCAGGAATAGCCTGGTAGTCCTCTACCGAATTTTCCAAGTACTTTTCGGAAGATATACCAATTAAACCAGCCATCAGCGCTTTAACAACCATCTCTTTGGCGAAATTACGGTCGTAATCCAAACCATGGTGCCCAGCTTCAAATAAAACGGTGGGAACCCCGTGAGCGGTAAAGCTATCCCCCACACAATTGGGGTTAAAAGTATCGTCATAACGGCCCATCTGATGAGGAAGATCAGGCTGGAGTGCCCCCGTTATACTGCCGATAAGTTGCATGGCCTTAGTCCGAGCGGGGGTTATGGTCAAAGCTGTGTCAGCAGCAGGGGATAAAAATGATAAGGTTGCAGGTTTACCTTTTTTTCCTGCGGAAAATATACTGCGTTGACCGTGAAGATTAAAACAAAAATCAGGGGTAAAGGCATCAAAAACCCCTTTCAAAGCGGTGCTCTCGGGCTGAGAGAGTACAATGGCATCTCGGTTAAGATCGATACCGTTAGCGTTTAAACGGGTATAAGCTGCGGCTCCATCGGGGTTCAGCTGAGGTATAACCATCAAACTGAGGTTTTCTAATAGACTATTTCCATCGGAGGAATACAAGTGCTTGATTACGTCAAAAAGCGCCCTTGTTGTGGTAGATTCATTTCCATGCATCTGAGACCACATAAGTACCTTGACAGGCCCATTACCAATGCGATGCGCAGCAATGGGTTGGTTGAGTACAGATTGTCCGATAATCGATGTCTGTAATTGAAAGGGTAGCTCATTAAGTATCAACCCCCACTTTTCAGGCGACAGGTAACGCTCTTTAGATATCATACAATTAAATATATTACAAATGTAAACAAGAGAAAGTTTACAACTTTAAACACCAAAAGTTTACATAGTTATACGTTTTGCATCTATTTTCGGTTAATATTGTAAACAATTGGCGTTTTTCTAATTACATAATTTCATAAAACATTATAATTGAGTATCTTAATAAAGAAAATTAAATGTTTGCTATAAAAAAAATTAGATGTATTTTAATTTGTGAGCCCCTATCTTTTTTTATAATTTAGATTTGATTTATGATTGTTTACAATGTTAAACACAAATGAAATTATCGATAGAATTGAGCAGATCAGGTCGATTCATCAGTTGTCGGCCAGTGCTTTTGCTAATAAAATAGGTGTACAACGTTCGGCCATGTCACACATACTGTCTGGCAGGAACAAACCGAGTTTAGAATTTCTCATAAAAGTTTACGATGCTTTTGAGGACATCGATCTTCAGTGGCTACTTTTGGGGACCTCCCCTTCCCTGGCCAAAGGAGAAGTTTCACAAGCCGGCCTTGAAGAAGACAGTTCCGATGAAAACACAAGTTCAACATTTCCTGAGCAACTCGAACTGGAAGTAAAACAAAAAGCTACGTCCGTGAAGGACAATAATGACGAACGACTGAAGGCTACTCCAAAAGAAATCCTGTATCTTTACAAAGATGGAAGTTTTGAGATATACAGGCCTAGGTAAATGTCTTTTGTCCTTTTTTTTATTGGGATCATTCTGCCTTTTTTCCTGTTATTCTGTCGAACGGGATTGCAAAAAATTTCATACCGGTTCCTATTCTTTTAGTACCGTAATAAATGGAGAAATAAAAACTTCCTACTTTAAGCGAACCAAAGCTTTAGAAATAGAAACCTATGAGGGGAAAATTGATTCCGCCCAAATACGTTGGGTAAACGACTGTGAATGCATTCTGACCAAAATCAACCCTGTTTCCAACCAAGACAAGCGTCCTGTTCAAATAAAAATCCTATCAACGGAAGGTAATTCCTATACTTTTGAGTATTCCATGGTGGGAAAAAGTGACAACAAAAATCGGGGAACAATCAAGAAAATCGATGAGACTGTTACAGATGCAAAATAACTGCTGTCCACAGTCATTCATGCCAACATTATTCCTATAAAAGTGTTGTTGAAAAAAATGTAAAAACAAGTGGCTATAAATTTAATTTGATTTGTGACTCACCCGTCCCTCCCAACTCCTCTTGGTCATTTACTTCAATTTCCTCTACTGATTTTTCCACCATTTCATAAGGCAGCGCAGCTTTTAAGACAATATTTTTAATTTTCTGAGTGGTCAACTGATTACCGAGGGCTTTAAACCCTTTAACAGCAATAAATTCCTCTACATTGATTTCCATTGGGGCCAAAGGATCTCTGTCTCTTGGCTTTACAAAGTTGATGGTGATAACAGGTCGCCAATCAGTATTTACAAATATCAATTCACCCTCAGCCTTGACGAATCGGTCTTCCTTTGTGGTACTTTCGATAAGAAATCTTTTGATAAAATATCTTTCTTTTTCTTTGTCAAAATATACTGCAGTTATGGGTTTTTGAGGAATCCATTTTTCAATGCGAATCATTTTTTCTTCAAAGTGAAGCGACAGCTCAGGGGTAACCACTTTTGCGTCCCCATCTTTGTTGATCAACAAAATTTTATCCTCTCCTTTAAAAGCGCCCAGCAAAGTACCTCTATCGTCGGTATTGAGCCTTTTTATGGTATCATCAAACCAAATATTTCTGGGTTTTAGAGTAGAAACGCCCTTTTCTTTTAGTTCAACCCGAAGGACATTGTATTTCGTTACGGTATTCCCTCGTACTGCTCGACCTTTGATCTGTAGATCGGCGAAGTCTAAATCCCATTTTAGTTTTTTTATTTTTCCTGTATTCCTCAGTAAGATGGACACAATCTCTGCTTCTCCGTTGGGGTTGGCCGTAAAATAAAGAACAGACGAATTGGCGGCACCTTGTGTGAGGTCGTATTCCTTATCACGGGTGATTCCCTTTACGGCAAACCTTTTGATAAAAGAACTTCCTTTTTTACCGTCGCGGTAAATCATGTTATAAATGGTCCGGGTATCGTTCTTTTTGAATATACCGGCGTGAATGATGTCTTTACCGACAAAAACCTTGCTGTCTACCCGAACGACCTGCATCTTTCCTTCTTGTGTAAAAACAATGACATCGTCAATATCGGCACAATCACAGATGTACTCCTCCCGTTTTAAAGAGGTCCCAATAAAGCCCTCTGCCCGATTGATGAATAATTTTTGGTTCCTTACAACTACTTTCTTAGCATCGACATCGTCGAAAATTCTAATCTCAGATTTTCGTTCTTTGCCCTTTCCATAGGCCATAATAAGGTGATCAAAATACCTAATAGCATAATCGATGAGGTGGTTAAGGTTATTTTTTACTTCTGCAATATCTCCTTCTAATGCCTCTATTTTTTGCTGGGCCTTGTCTATATCAAATTTGGAGATACGCTTAATTCTGATTTCTGTAAGACGGACCAGATCCTCCTCCACTACTTCGCGTTTGAGTTTGGTCAGATGTGGTTCCAATCCTTTTTGAATGGCTTGAAGTACACCTTCCCAAGTAGATTCCTCCTCGATATCTCTATAAATTCTATTTTCAATAAAAATTCGTTCCAAGGAGGCGAAATGCCACTGGTTTTCCAACTCTTGTAATTGGATCTCCAATTCTTTTCGCAACAGCACTGCCGTATGGTCAGTAGAAAGCCTCAGCATTTCGCTCACCCCAATAAAATGGGGTTTATTATCGATGATCACACAGCCCAACGGGGATATAGAACTCTCGCAGTCGGTGAAAGCATAAAGAGCGTCTATGGTCTTGTCCGGGGAGATACCTGCTGGCAGGTGAACCCGTATTTCCACCTGAGCGGCGGTGTTGTCTTCAATTTTTTTAATCTTTATTTTACCCCTTTCATTGGCCTTAAGGATATTCTCAATCAAAGCTGTAGTAGTGGTACCATAGGGAATCTCATGAATGACTAAGGTGTTTTTATCCAATTGATCAATCTTGGCCCTGACCCTTACTTTTCCACCACGGTGCCCTTCGTTATAGTTCTGAACGTCAATAATCCCTCCCGTCTGAAAGTCGGGATAAAGGGTAAACTTTTTTCCTTTTAGGTGTTGAATACTCGCTTTGAGTAACTCGATAAAGTTGTGGGGTAAAATTTTGGTTGATAAACCAACAGCGATTCCCTCTGCTCCTTGTGCCAGCAGCAGTGGAAATTTTACTGGGAGGTGAACTGGCTCTTTTTTTCTGCCGTCATAGGACAATTGCCAATCGGTGACCTTGGGGCTGAAGACCACCTCCAGCGCAAATTTAGAAAGTCGTGCTTCGATATATCGGGAGGCGGCGGCCCGGTCGCCCGTAAGTATATTTCCCCAGTTCCCTTGGGTGTCGATCAACAGTTCCTTTTGACCGATTTGAACCATGGCATCGGCGATACTGGCATCTCCATGTGGGTGGTACTGCATGGTATGACCTACTATATTGGCTACTTTGTTGTAACGACCATCGTCCAAATCTTTCATCGAATGGAGGATCCTGCGTTGCACAGGTTTGAGTCCATCGTATATGGCAGGAACAGCCCGTTCTAGGATTACATAGGAGGCATAGTCCAGAAACCAGTCTTTGTACATGCCAGTGACCTTGACTAAGGTGTCTCCTTGGTCGGGATGTTTGGGTATGTGGTCGTTTTCTAATTCCTCCATCTATTCCACAATTTCCTCTGCTACATCCAACTCCACCTTTAGATTGTCGATGATAAACTTCTGACGATCTTGGGTGTTTTTTCCCATATAAAATTGCAGTAGATCCTCAGTAGTAGTGGCTTTGTCCAACATAACGGGATCCAGCCGAATATCCTCGCCAATAAAGAACTTAAACTCATCCGGAGAGATTTCCCCCAATCCTTTAAAACGGGTAATCTCGGGTTTACCAGCCAATTTTGTAATGGCGTTTTGCTTTTCTTGTTCGCTGTAACAATAAAATGTTTGTTTTTTATCCCTTACCCTAAACAGCGGTGTCTGCAGAATATATAAATGGCCTTCTTTGATCAGCTCTGGGAAAAATTGCAGAAAAAAAGTAATCAACAGCAATCGTATGTGCATGCCGTCAACATCTGCATCGGTGGCAATCACAATGTTGTTGTAACGCAAATCCTCCATGCTGTCTTCAATATTTAAGGCAGCTTGTAGCAGGTTGAATTCTTCGTTTTCGTAAACGATTTTCTTGGTCATACCATAGGTGTTCAAAGGCTTTCCTCTCAAACTAAAAACGGCTTGGGTGTCGACGTCACGGGACTTGGTAATGGAACCGCTGGCAGAATCCCCCTCGGTAATAAAAATCGTAGATTCTAAACGCCTGTCTTTTTTTAAGTCACCGAGATGTACCCTGCAGTCCCTTAGTTTTTTGTTGTGCAAACTTGCTTTTTTGGCGCGTTCACGTGCCAATTTACGGATCCCAGAAAGCTCTTTTCGTTCTTTTTCTGCTTGCAGGATTTTCTTTCGGATGGCCTCAGCAGTCTCTGTATTTTTGTGAAGAAAATTATCCAACTGGGTACCGAGAAAATCATTGATGTAGGCCCGCACAGAGGGCATTCCACCTCCCATCTCTGTAGAGCCCAACTTGGTTTTGGTCTGGGACTCAAAAACAGGCTCCATCACCTTGATGCTGATGGCAGAGATAATGGATTTGCGAATGTCAGAAGCATCAAAGCTTTTTCCAAAATATTCTCTTATGGTTTTTACCAAAGCTTCTCTGAAAGCTGCCTGATGTGTTCCCCCCTGGGTGGTGTTTTGCCCATTGACAAAGGAATGGTATTCCTCACTATACTGAGACCTGCTGTGGGTTATCGCAATTTCGATGTCCTCTCCCCTCAAGTGAACGATGGGGTAGAGCAAATCAGTGGCATTTGTTTGATCCTCCAACAAATCTCGCAACCCATTTTCAGAATAGAATTTTACTCCATTGAGATCTATGGTGAGCCCCGGGTTGAGGTAAACGTAGTTTTTGAGCATGCGTTCTACATACTCTAATCGGTATTTATAATTTTTAAAAATCGTTGAATCGGGCTCGAATATCACCCGAGTTCCTCTGCGTTTGGAACTGGAACCTATGGGTTCTTCAGTAATGAGGTTGCCAAACTCGAATACCGCAGCTGTCGCTTGGTTATCACGAACAGACTCAACCCTAAACATAGAAGAGAGCGCATTCACCGCTTTGGTCCCTACTCCATTGAGCCCTACAGACTTTTTAAAAGCTCTGGAATCGTATTTACCCCCCGTATTCATTTTGGAAACCACGTCTACCACCTTTCCCAGTGGTATCCCCCGTCCAAAATCACGAACACTGACTTTACTGTCTTTGATAACAATCTCAATGGTTTTCCCTGCGCCCATGACAAACTCATCGATACAGTTGTCCAAAACCTCCTTGAGCAGAATGTAAATACCGTCATCTGGGGAGGAACCGTCGCCGAGCTTACCAATATACATTCCAGGCCGCATACGGATATGCTCCTTCCAGTCGAGGGAGCGTATGTTCTCTTCGGTATATTGGGTCGGTTTGGCCATAAAGTCTATGCTAAATTAAAATTTGAGGATTAATTTAAGGGTCCAATGCCTTCAAAGAAATTAACAAAATTCAAACTTTGATTGTTGAGAAGTTTTAAATACTGTCGCTGTTTACAAGGCTTTTGAAGAAATATTTTATAGATTGCCAAAAAAAATGAAATCATTATATCTCACCCTATTTGTCAGTTTTATAGTATCCTTGCCCATGAAAGCACAAGCGCAATCAACACCTATTGAAGGTAAATTTGTTCACATGGTCTTCTTTTGGCTCAAAAACCCTGAAAGGAATACCGACCGGGAATCTTTTAAAAAAGCTTTAAATCAATTTATGGAGACCAATCCACAGGTGATCAGTACCCACATTGGGCAACCAGCTCCAACAAACCGCCCAGTGATTGACAACTCTTACACCTATAGCTTGGTGGTTAGCTTTCCAGATTTGGCCACCCAAAACGCCTACCAGGTTGACCCTACCCATCTTTTGTTTGTTGAACAAGCCCAAGCCCTTTGGGATAAGGTGGTCGTTTACGATTCTATTTCAGAGTAAGATTTTAATGTAAAATAGGCATTGTCGAACATTTGGGTTATTTCATCTCAGACGAACCCGAGACGGCTATTATAGTGATCGCCATCCAGTACGTGCTTAAAATAAATACTCCTGAATAGGCAAAAGGAATGTAAAATTTATCCAGAGCGAGTATTGCATCAGAAAATAAAAACAAAACTACGGCCCAACCGATATTTCGTGAAGAAAAGTGGTAATTATTTCTTTGCAAAGCAATTCCTTGCCAACTCATCATCAAAATTACACTGATGTATAAAAGAACGGGGATAAACAGCGCTCCTAAATTATCATAACAAAGGAAAATAATCGCTACCGCAAATCCTATCAGTAGAACACCTGGTACTAATGGCCATTGAAATCCCTGTTGTCTCACAAAAGCGTATAAAAAACACAGGTGACCCAATAAAAAAGAACTGAGTCCAAAAAGAAAAAAAGAGTCAAAAAGCAAAAGACTGTCCCCAATCAGGCAGCACAACAAACCCCAACATATTATTCTTGAGTAGTCTTTCAGTAGATCGTTAGGAAAACGCAAAGGAAACCCAAGAATCAATAGGGTCGTTAGGGGTTTTGTTACGTAAAATCCAATAGAAAAATTAAAAAAATCAAAAATAATTGCCATAAGACCTGAGAGGCCTATAAGGAATAGCTGTGTATTGGGGCGCATGTATTATTTCGATTAAACATTAAATCTAAAATGCATCACATCTCCGTCCTTTATAATATACTCTTTTCCTTCCACCCTTATTTTACCGGCTTCTTTGACCTTGAGCTCACTCCCAAAAGTTTCGTAATCTGAATAAGAGATGACTTCTGCACGAATAAAGCCTTTTTCAAAGTCGGTGTGGATAACCCCCGCTGCTTGGGGAGCAGATGCCCCTTGAGGAATAGTCCACGCCCGAACTTCTTTTTCACCTGCTGTAAAATAGGTGTGTAGTGTCAATAGGTTATATGCCGCTCGGATCAATTTAGCCGATCCCGGCTCAGAAAGCCCCAGGTCTTCTAAAAACAATTGTCTTTCTTCGTAGGACTCCAATTCGTTGATATCGGCTTCAATACTCACCGCCAACACCAAGACTTCAGCATTTTCTTTTGCCACAACAGCTTTTACCTGATCCACATAGTGATTACCCGCTACAGCGGCGTCCTCACTGACATTACAGATGTACAAAACAGGTTTGTCTGTAATTAGTTGTAGGGATTTTACGTGGGAAAGCCGGTCGTCATCACTGAGTTCTACAGACCTAACATTCTGAGCGCTTTCCAATCCTGATATTATTTTTTCCAGCACCTCCAATTCCTTTTGGGCTTCTTTATTTCCAGTTTTGGCCGCACGGTTGATTTTTTCCAGGCGTTTTTCCACCGTTTCCAAGTCTTTTAGCTGCAATTCCATATCAATGGTCTCCTTGTCTCGTAGTGGGTCAACAGCCCCATCAACATGAACAATGTTGTCGTCATCAAAACATCTTAACACGTGTAGTATGGCGTCGGTCTCACGGATATTTCCTAAAAACTGATTGCCCAGCCCCTCCCCTTTACTGGCGCCTTTTACCAGTCCAGCGATATCAACAATTTCAACTGTGGCGGGAATTACCTTTTCAGGTTTTACCAAATCAGCCAGTCGGTCCAGCCGCGGGTCGGGTACATTGACTACCCCTACATTGGGTTCTATGGTACAGAAAGGAAAATTAGCGCTCTGCGCTTTTGCGTTGGAGAGACAATTAAATAAAGTGGATTTGCCCACATTGGGCAAGCCTACAATTCCTGCTTTCATAAAAAATAAGGTTAGTCGTTGTGCATAAAGCGTTGTTTCCCCAACAGCACTTCTTCTGATTCTACATTGTCTTCATCGGGTACACAACAGTCTACTGGACATACTGCAGCACACTGAGGTTCGTCGTGAAAGCCCTTGCACTCGGTGCATTTATCGGGAACGATGTAATAGAATTCGTCTGAAACGGGAATCTGCACCTCCTCTGCGTTTACAGCTTTTCCGTTGGGCAAGACCAGGTCGCCTTTTAAATTGGTTCCATCTTGGTAGCGCCATTCATCGGCCCCTTCATAAATTGCGGTATTCGGGCATTCGGGCTCGCATGCGCCGCAATTAATACATTCGTCGGTAATGATGATCGCCATAATGCTTAGGTTTGCTTAAATTTGAATACAAAAGTAAGACCTATTAATATTCTTTACAAATAATGAGTCCACTCAAAGACAGAATAAAAGCATTATCGGAAATGGGTCACTTTTTTAGACATATTTCCGAAAAGGACAGCACTTATACTCCTTTATTCAATGCCATTGAACAAGCGCAAACCCAAAATGGTTGGTTTCAAAAAACTGCTTGTCTTCTGGCTCTTGAGGCTTGGGGGGAAACACTTCGACTTGAGCGTATTGAAAAATGGCTCCTTCCCTATGGGTATGAGGAACAAAAAAATCCCAAAACCATAGCCGTAATTATGGCTGGAAATATTCCATTGGTAGGTTTACACGATCTCATCACCATATGGATTGCTGGACACCGTGCTTTGGTAAAATGCGCCAGTAAAGACACAATTTTAATTCCTTTTTTAATAGATACTTTTCCTGTTTTTAAATCTCTTAGCTCAATTAGCGAAGGGAAGTTGGAAGGATTTGATGCTGTCATCGCTACGGGGAGTAACAATGCAGCACGGTATTTTGACCACTATTTTTCAAAGTATCCACACATAATTCGCAAAAATAAAAATGGTGTTGCTGTATTGAATGGAAATGAGACTCCAAAGGAATTGGAAGCTTTGGGGAATGACATTCTCCAATACTATGGTCTGGGTTGCCGAAATGTTTCAAAGTTGTATGTGCCCAGAAATTACGACTTTAATCTGATTTTTGGAGGCTTGTACCCCCATGCAAATATCATTGATCACAATAAATACGCCAACAATTACGACTACAACAAGGCCGTACACCTGATGAGTGAGTATGATTTTTTGGAAAATGGCTTTTTTATGTTGCGCGAGGAAAAGTCCTTTGCTTCTCCCATAGCCACCGCCCATTATGAATATTACGATGACATAGACGTATTAATGAAACAGTTGGAGGAAGAAAAAGACAAGCTCCAGTGCATTGTTTCAAAGCTTTCCCTCCCCGGCGCTTTCCCTTTTGGTGAGGCTCAAAATCCCGCACTTTGGGATTATGCAGATGGCACCGATACCTTAGCTTTTTTGAAATCTCTGTAGCGATATATTTCGTTGATGAATTTGTTAAAAAAAAATATAAAATTATACCTGCATTGGATTGGTATTTAAACTGAACTTTTGATATTTGCACATTGCAATTAGATATGAAAAAACACAACTTTAGTGCAGGTCCTGCCATCCTCCCTCATGAGGTGATAGAAGGGGCAGCACAAGCCGTGAAGGAATTGGACAACATCGGATTGTCACTGATTGAAATCTCTCACCGTAGCGCTGAATTCAAGGCCATTATGGAGGAGGCTTGTACACTTTCGCTTCAGCTTTTGGGTTTAGAAGGAAAAGGATACCAAGCTTTATTTCTGCAAGGAGGGGCCAGCTTACAGTTCTTGATGACCGCCTACAACTTATTGGAAAATAAGGCGGGCTATGTCAACTCCGGGACTTGGTCCACCAAAGCCATAAAAGAGGCTAATAATTTTGGTGAAGTAGTTGAATTGGCTTCCTCTAAGGATCAAAACTTTAATTATATCCCAAAAGGCTACGACATTCCCTCTGATCTCGATTACCTACACCTAACGACCAATAACACCATATTTGGTACCCAATTCAAGGACCTTCCCAAAACAGATGTTCCTTTGGTAGCGGATATGAGTTCTGATATTTTTTCGAGACCTTTTGATTACTCCAAATTTGATTTGTTCTATGCCGGTGCTCAAAAAAACATGGGACCCTCAGGGGTAACTTTGGTCGTGATCAAAGAATCTTCTTTTAACAAGGTAAGTCGGGTAATCCCATCTATGCTAAGCTATGAGGTGCATGCCAATGGGGGAAGTATGTTCAATACGCCACCCGTGTTTCCAGTATATACTTTGCTGCTCAACCTTCGATGGATTGCCCAACACGGTGGTTTGGAAGGGGTCGGTAAACGGAACGCTGAAAAAGCAGCTTTAATCTATGACGAAATTGATCGAAACCCCTTATTCCAAGGGTTTGCCCACCAGGATGATCGAAGTGATATGAACGCCACTTTTAATTTATCAGACGATGCTATGGCGGGTGTTTTTGACCCCATGTGGAATGAGGCAAATATTAGCGGATTGAAAGGACACCGCTCTGTCGGTGGATACCGCGCCTCCATCTACAATGCCATGTCCAAGGACAGTGTTCAGGTGTTGGTAGATTGTATGCAAGAGTTTGAAAGAAAAGCTTAACCCATTAGCAATAAAAAAAAGCAATGAAAAAAATATTAGCCAACGATGGTATCTCCCAGTCAGGAATTGACGTTTTAACAGCGGCGGGATATGAAGTCATCACAACAAATGTAGCGCAAGAGCAACTCATCAGTTATATCAACGAAAACAAAATTGCTGTTCTTTTGGTCAGAAGTGCTACCACTGCCCGCAAAGATCTCATCGATTCCTGTCCTGACCTAAAGGTAATCGGTAGAGGGGGTGTAGGAATGGACAATATTGATGTTGCCTATGCCCGAGAAAAAGGTCTAAGTGTAATCAACACACCCGCGGCTTCCTCTTCCTCTGTGGCTGAGTTGGTTTTTGCCCATCTTTTTGGTGGGGTGCGTTTTTTATACGATTCCAATCGCAACATGCCCTTGGAAGGTGAATCTAATTTTAAAGGGCTTAAAAAAGCGTATGCTAAAGGAATCGAGCTCCGAGGGAAAACCATAGGTATTATTGGATTTGGAAGGATTGGACAGGAAGTGGCCAAAATCGCCTTAGGAGTGGGAATGAAAGTAATTGCTGCCGACAAGTACATGGACGCGGCCGAATTGTCCGTAGAACTGTTCGATGGCAGCTCTTTGTCCATAAAAATTGAAACAATTCCTGTCGCGGATGTTTTAGAGCAATCGGACTATATCAGCCTTCACGTTCCTGCTCAAAAGGATTACGTTATAGGAAAAAAAGAGTTTGGTAAAATGAAATCAGGCGCTGCCATAATAAATGCCGCACGAGGCGGGGTCATAGATGAGGTAGCTCTTGTTGAGGCCTTGGACAACAATAAATTGGCATTTGCTTGCTTGGATACCTTTGAAAACGAACCTAAGCCCGAGATTAAATTGTTGATGCATCCTAAAATTTCCCTAACGCCACACATTGGAGCAGCCACCTTGGAAGCCCAAGACAGAATAGGCGTTGAATTAGGAGAACAAATTATTTCAATTTTAGGATAAAACACCATGTTTAAGGGCCTGAAGAAAAAGTGGGGAGTTGAATCCAATGCCCAGTTAACAGTGATATTCATTGTATTTGCGATTACGGGCTCCCTAAGTGCAAAACTGGCACTGCCCCTATTGCTCTTTATAGGAATACAATCCGATGCTTTTGATGGACTGCCACTTGGAACCCTCCTGTACGTATTACTGAGGATACTAATCATTTTCCCTATCTATCAGGTACTTCTGATTGTCATCGCCACCTTGTTTTTTCAATTCAAATTCTTCTGGGAATTTGAAAAAAAAATTCTTAAAAAGATTGGTTTTAGCTTTTTGTTTAAAGACAAAAAAACCAGTTAACCCAATTTGGAAGTAATCAGTTTTAAAAACTCATTCCGAGTATCGGTGTGTTGAAATGTTCCTCTGAAGCCCGAGGTTGTAGTGGTTGAACTCTGTTTTTGAACACCCCGCATCATCATACACATATGGGAAGCCTCAATGACCACTCCTACACCTTTTGGTTTTAAAGTATCGTTTATACAATCCAGTACTTGTTCGGTCAGACGCTCTTGAACTTGTAGGCGGCGCGAAAAAACGTCGACCACCCTTGGAATTTTACTCAGACCCACAATCTTACCATTGGGAATATAAGCGATGTGCGCTTTTCCAAAAAAGGGCAGCATGTGGTGCTCACACAACGAGTAAAGCTCAATGTCTTTAACAATTACCATTTCATTATAATCTTCACTGAACATGGCACTCTGAAGTATTTGCTTTGGATCTTTTTCATATCCTTCCGTGAGAAATTTCATGGCTTTTGCAGCTCGGGCAGGGGTTTTCACCAGGCCCTCTCTCGCAGTGTCCTCCCCGAGGAGGTCAATAATTTTTGAAAAATTACGTTTGATCTCGTCCGTGATAGGAAGGGTATCGATGTTAAAACTTTCATTCATTCTAATATAGTGTATTGTTTAAATAATGATTCTAATTTTTTGATCTTGGGCGTGATGACATAATGACAGTAGGGTTGTTCTGAATTGCGGTTGTAATAGTTGTGGTGTTCGACTTCTGCAGGATAAAAAGGACATTCGATATTTATTTCAGTAACAATGGGGTCACTGTAGATTTTATCCTTCTCAAATTGATCTATACAAGCATGAATTTGATTCTTTTCCTCCAGATTGTTGTAGAATATAGCAGAGCGATATTGGGTGCCAATATCGTTGCCTTGTCGGTTTAGGGTGGTGGGATCATGGAATAAAAAAAATATTTCCAAAAGCGAACTGTAAGGGACTATATCTTGATCGTATGTAATTTTTATGGTTTCTGTATGCCCTGTAATTCCGTTGCAAACCTCGCGGTAGGCTGGATTTTTTACATGGCCCCCCATATAGCCAGGGGTTACTTCAATAACACCTTTTACACGTTGAAATACAGATTCTGTACACCAGAAACAACCACCTGCGAAATAAGCTTTTTTAATCAATCTATAGTTTTGTTTAGCAAATATAGGAATTTCATAAACAAATTAATTAAAGATTAAACAAAATGTTATTCTCTATAAATGATTTAGCGATGTAAATTTAAAAGGGTAATTTTGAAAAATGGGACACATTATCTCTTGTAGTGATATCCATAAAAGTTATGGAGACTTAACAGTTTTAAAAGGCATTAATCTTCAGATTAAAGCTGGAGAGGTCGTTGCAATTGTGGGTCCCTCTGGAGCTGGAAAAACAACATTACTTCATATTCTAAGTACTTTAGACAGGGCCGATTCCAATGAAAAATCGCAACTGCAGATAGAGGGGGTTTCAATGAGTGAAATGGGCGCGGCCGAGATAGCACAATTCAGAAACCAACGGCTTGGATTTATTTTTCAATTTCACGAATTGCTTCCCGAATTTACGGCCTTAGAAAATGTATGTATGCCCGGATGGATCGCAAATAATCAAAATAAAGGTATAAACAAGAAGGCAGCCCAATTGTTAACCCAATTGGGGCTTGAGGACAGAATGGGTCATAAACCCCAACAACTATCGGGGGGAGAACAGCAGCGCGTTGCTGTGGCACGATCGTTGATAAACGACCCTAAAGTTATTTTTGCTGATGAACCCAGCGGCAATTTGGACAGTCAAAATGCGGATGCCCTACACGAGTCTTTCTTTGAACTCAGGGATCAAACGGGTTGTACTTTTGTTATTGTTACCCACAACGACCGCCTGGCCGATATGGCCGATCGCAAGATCATACTCAAAGATGGGCACATTGTTTTATGAATAAACAAGAGCTAAAATCCTTTTTAGATTTCAAGTCTCAACACTATGAATCGGAGTTTTTTATTGCGCACGACCCCATTCAAATTCCACATCAATTTTCCAAAAAGGAGGACATTGAAATAGCCGGATTTCTCACTGCAACCATTGCTTGGGGAAACCGCGTGAGTATATTAAAAAGTGCTGAGAAAATGATGGACATCATGGAGGGTGCACCACATGATTTTGTGCTGCATCACAAAACAAAAGACTTGAACAATTTTCGTGGTTTTGTTCACCGAACGTTCAATGAGGAAGACATCCAGTATTTTATTCGTTCATTGAGCAATATCTACAAACATCACGGTGGTTTGGAGGGTGTTTTTAGCGATGGCGAGATACAAATCCAAGAACGTATCCACCGCTTTAAACAAATATTTTTTAAGCTCAATCACCTCCCCAGAACTCAAAAACATGTTTCGGATCCATTTCGGGGCTCTGCAGCAAAACGCATTAATATGTTTCTGAGGTGGATGGTGAGGTCAAATGAAAAAGGCGTTGATTTTGGTCTTTGGAAAAAAATCTCTCCGTCTATGCTTTCCATTCCCTTGGACGTTCATACAGGGAATGTAGCCCGCAAACTAAAGCTACTAAAAAGAAAACAAAATGATGCCAAAGCCCTACAATCCCTAGATCTCAGCCTACGAAAGTTTGATCCAGACGATCCTGTCAAATATGATTTTGCGCTTTTTGGATTGGGTGCATTTGAAAAATTCTGATTCAGAATACCATTTCAAAGGGCTTTATTCCTTTTGATTTTATACTTTTGTAGAACAGCAATTGATTGATGAAGATACTTCTAAAAAATGCTACCCTTCTAAATCCCTCGAGTCCCCATCATTCCTCCCTCAAAGACATTTTAATTGTAAATGGAACCATTGGTGAAATTGGAGAAGGGATTAAACCTGACCGCGACACTAAAATCATTGCGCACGAGAACCTACACGTATCCAATGGGTGGACAGATTGTGGGGTGTCTTTTGGAGAACCAGGGTATGAGGAAAGAGAAACGATCAGCCATGGACTTGAGGTAGCAGCAAAATCGGGTTTCACAAAAATATTGCTAAACGCCAACACTGATCCACTTCCCGATTCCAGTTCTAATATCGGTCACTTGATTAAAATGGGGCAAGGCCACACCACCTCTTTATTTCCTATTGGAACCCTTTCGGTGGGAAGCAAGGGAAAACAAATGGCCTCTCTTTTTGACATGCACACCCAAGGAGCCATCGCTTTTGGCGATCACAAAAAATCTATTGATAGAAGTAACCTTTTAAAAATTGCTTTACAGTACTGTCAAAGTTTTGGAGGTACTGTTTTTTCTTACCCCCAGCACCTTGAGATCGCTGGAAATGGGGTGATGCACGAGGGGGCAACCAGTGCAGGTATTGGTTTAAAAGGGATTCCTGAAATGGCAGAATCCATCCAAGTAGCCAGAGATCTGGAAATATTAAAATACACGGGGGGGAAACTCCACATTCCCAACCTGAGCACCCAACGGGGAGTTGATTTGGTTAGGGATGCTAAAAAAATAGGGCTTAACGTCAGTTGCAGTGTGGGTCTTCCTCATTTATTTTTTGATGACAGTCATATGGAGGGCTACAATCCCAATCTCAAGATATTCCCACCCATTCGTTCTAAAACAGACCAAAAGGCCTTACAGGCAGGTTTATTGGAGGGAACCATTGACATGGTCAGCAGTATGCACGAACCCATGAATATTGAACACAAACAGCTGGAGTTTGAGCACGCCGAACCCGGAAGTATCGGCTTGGAAAGCTGTTTTGGAATCTTAAATAAACTTTTCCCTTTGGACCACGTGATCAACTTTTTAACGCGTGGAGCAGGTCGTTTTGGAATCGACGCACCAAATTTAGAAGTGGGTGCTGCTGCAGACATCACCTTTTTTGATCCCCACCAGAATTTTCAGTTTTCAGCAGCTGACATAAAATCTACATCCAAAAACAGCGCTTTCCTCGGTCAAGAGCTACAAGGAAAAGTAATCGGGAGTTTTAACAATGGAAAACTTACAATAAACGACTGATGTCCTCTTTAAATTATAAAATAAAAAAAGCAGCACAAGGTACAGCCCCGCACCCTGCAATTCTGCTTCTACACGGTTATGGAAGTAATGCAGATGATCTATTTACATTTGCTGATTACCTCCCAGAACAATACACCATTATTTCATTGGAAGCGCCACTTGCTAACCCATACGGAGGAAAAGCATGGTATTCAATTAATTTTGATGCCGACCAAAACAAATGGTCCGATTTGGAGGAGGCCAAAAAATCATTAGACAAATTAGTACATCAATGGGACTATTTTTTAACCGCTTACGACCTTAACCCAAAAGACATTAGTCTGATGGGCTTCAGTCAAGGTGCTATTTTAAGCTGGTCCCTTCTCTTGGATCACCCCGAAAAATTCCGTCGGGCGGTGTGTATGAGTGGATATGTCAATTCAGAATTGTTGCAGCATCCCTTGGAAGCGTATCACAATGTTTTGGCCTTTGCCTCACATGGGACACAAGACGCTACAGTCCCTTTTGCTTGGGCAGCGTCGAGTGTTAAAACCCTTCAAAAAAACAACACTGGCGTAACTTTTAACACTTACCCAGAGGGCCACAATGTTTCCCCAGAAAACTTTAGAGATTTGCTGAACTGGTTAAAGATTACTGATCAGGATTAGGATAAAGAAAATGTTCTTTTAATTCAAAATTCACCTCTCCTACCCGATCGATCTCATAGGTTAAAAATATTTCCCCCCAATAATTACCATCAGTGAAATCGGCCACTGCCCAGCGGTGATTCAATACTCTAACATTATTGATCAAAAAGGTTCGGTCCATTTTGGCATAGGGAATCAAGTTGTTTTTATCCCTCAAAAGATTGGTTTCATACAATGCGTCCATCACCCTGCTGGATATGTCCTGAAAAGGGTAGTTTTCAAAAACCCGCATCGCATACTCATTTCCCTCCAAAACAAACTCAGTTTCTTCTTCTAAACGATTGCGTATTTGAAATATAGAATCTTTTAATTTACTGTTGGATGACTTGATGGTATTTATCTTCTGTTCAAAATCTGCAAAAACCCGCTTGGCATTGACCAGTTGAAAAATTAGTATCAATGCAGTAAATAAAAATAGGTAGAGTAAGATGTTTTTTTTCATAAATCAGTGAGTGTGAATTTGAAGATTGTCATGGGCCAAAAAAACATTTTCTGGTAATGTTTCAGAAACGCTATCGTGAAAGCCCAACAAATGGCTAATATGAGTGAAATATGCCCTTTTGGGTTTAATTTGCGTCACCATCTCCAGGGCCTCCTCCAAATTAAGATGAGTGGGGTGGGGTTCTACTCTGAGAGCATTCAGCACTAAAACCTCACAGCCTCTAAGTTTTTCGATTTGATCCTCCTCAATTGATTTCACATCGGTTAAATAACAAAAGTTATCTATTCTATAGCCCATTATGGGCAGACGATTGTGGAGTACTTCGACCGGTATGATTTTTTTTTCGCCTATTTTAAAATCTGTATTTTTTTCAATAATATTGGAAATAACGGCTGGGGCTCCTGGATATTTATTTTCCGTTTTAAAAATATAGGAAAAACGATCGCTTAGGTTCTGAACTACTCTTTGGGAGCCATATATCGGGATGTCCCCTTGTCTGAAAAAAAAAGGCCGTATATCGTCAATTCCGGCAGTGTGATCTGCATGCTCGTGCGTAAAAAGTATGGCCTCCAAATGATCGCAATTTGCTTGGAGCATTTGCTGTCTAAAATCAGGACCACAATCCACCACAATATTAAAAGCTTCCCATTGGATTAAAACAGATGTCCGAAGCCTTTTGTCCTTGGGGTTTTCACTCAGACATACTGGGTGTTTACTTCCAATAATAGGGATTCCCTGTGAGGTTCCAGTACCGAGAAAAGTGATTTTTAACATCCTGAATAATTCAACGGTAAATATATAGGGAAAAATTAAACAAACTTTGTAATTTTATATCATAAACTTCGATATGCCAACGACCCTCCCAGGAGATAAAGAATTTGAAAAAAGGCCCTCCACCGAAAGAAAAGCACTAAGGATCAATCTCAATGATCATATTTATGGAACATTCGCTGAGATTGGTGCAGGTCAAGAAGTTGTTCGGCATTTTTTTAGGGTAGGTGGTGCTTCGGGGACCATCGCAAAAACAATCAGTGCCTACGACAAAAACTTCAGCGACACCATCTATGGTGAGGAAGACGATGGCAGGTATGTCACCGAAACCCGTTTGCATAAAATGCTGGAGCGGGAGATTATGTTGTTAGAAACCCGTATTCCAGAAGAAAATCATCCGAATAAATTGTTTTTTGCTTACGCCAATACGGTTGCCACTATTGATTTTGCAAAAAAGTACAAAGGCCATGGGTGGATGGGCATCCGCTACCACATATCTCCAGAGGAGCCTTACAATGAAATCATGATTCATGTTCGTTTTCATCAAACAGAGGCTCGGCTTCAGCAAGAGGCCATCGGAATCATGGGCGTCAACTTGGTTTATGGCGCTTTTTATAACTATGATGAACCTAAAAAGATAATCAAACACCTCTATGACCACATCGATCGATCTGCCATAGAAATTGATACCATTAATTTTTCAGGTCCCGTATTTAAGGGAGTGGACAACAGGATCATGAGCTTACTGTTGTTGAAAAATAAAATGACAGAAGCTGTTATGTTTAACCCTCAGGGAAACAATGTTTTGCCAGCAAGGGTGCTCTACAAGAAAAATATTTTAGTTTTAAGAGGAAGCTTTAGACCAGTAACTAAAGTAAATATAGACATGTTCAAAAAGTCATATGATATTTTTATCAAGGAAAATAATGTCAATGAACACAAAACTGAGGTCATTTTCGAAATCACGCTCTCCAACCTTACGGCACAGGGTGAAATTGATGAATCGGACTTTATGGATCGTGCAAAACTCCTCTGTTCTCTGGGCCATACCGTTATGATTTCAGATTTTAAAGAATACTACAGGATGGTTGATTATCTCTCTGAGTATACCAAAGAGCAGATTGGTCTCACTATGGGGGTGAGCAATTTTGTTGAAGTCTTTGACGAGCAATACTACAAAGACGTAAAAGGAGGAATACTCGGGGCCTTTGGTAAAATGTTCCACAATAACCTAAAAGTCTATCTCTATCCGATGAAACATCCTGAAACGGGTGAGATCATCAACTCTAATAACCTAAAGCTTCATCCCAGAATGAAAGACTTCTACAAGTTCTTTAAATACAATGGGAAGATTGTCGATATTTTTGATTTTGAAAACGAATATTTATCGATCTTTTCAAGGGACATACTCTCCAATATAAAAGAAGGTAAAAACGGATGGAAAGACCAACTCCCAGAGGGTATTGCCGAAATGATCATGAAAAACAAAATGTTTGGCTGGGAGGAGAAAAAAGTAAAAGTCTAACTTTCCTCCAAAATTTGTGCGGCGTGGTCCTTGGTTTTGACTTTGCTGATCACTTTTTCCACTTTACCTTCCTCATCAATTAAGAAAGTCGTCCTGTGAATGCCATCGTATTCCCTGCCCTGAAACTTTTTAGGCCCCCAGACCCCAAAAGCATTAATTACCGATTTGTCTTCATCGGCGAGCAAAGGGAATGGTAAGTCGTATTTATCTGCAAAGCTCTTTTGCTTTTTAGAGCTGTCTGCACTGACTCCAAACAATTGGTATCCTTTATCTTGTAGGGTTTTGTAATGATCCCTGAGGTTACAAGCTTCTGCTGTACAACCGGGGGTATTGGCCCTGGGGTAGAAAAAAACAATACTTTTTTTCCCGATTAGATCTTTATTGGTCACCCTATTTTGGTCCTGATCTTGGGTTTCGAATGACGGAACGACCGATCCTGTAATTAATGTTTTCATTATTATTCTTTAATTTGAGTCGAAATAACAAAAAATTCTAATGACTAAAAAGGAAAAGGTTTCGTTTGTAATTGAAAAATTGGATCAACTGTATCCCGAAATTCCCATTCCATTGGATCACAAAGACCCCTATACCCTCTTAATTGCAGTTTTAATGTCTGCTCAAAGCACAGACATTCGGGTAAATCAAATAACACCTCTATTGTTTAAAAAAGCAGATACCCCTCAAAAAATGATACAACTCAGCGTTGAGGAAATCAGGGCCATCATCAGACCCGTGGGGCTATCACCAATGAAATCAAAAGGTATTCACGGCCTATCTAAAATATTGATCGAGGAACACGACGGCAAGGTACCTCAAAGTTTTGAGGCACTTGAAAGACTCCCTGCTGTTGGTCACAAAACCGCGAGTGTGGTGATGTCACAAGCTTTTGGTGTGCCCGCCTTTCCTGTTGATACGCACATACACCGTCTGATGTACCGCTGGGGATTGTCCAATGGAAAAAATGTAACCCAAACCGAAAAGGATGCCAAACGCCTTTTTCCTGAGGATAAATGGAATGACTTGCACCTTCAAATTATCTGGTATGGAAGGGAATATTGTCCTGCGAGAGGCTGGAAAATAGAAAATGATAGCATTACCCAAAAAATTGGAAGGAGATCAGTAATCAATAAACTACAGCGCTAAGCCTTGTCCTCAGGGTACTTTTGGAAAGTGTTTGTTGAATTAAAATACTTGGAATAAGCCAGTATACGTTTAATAACAATGGGCCTAGGACCGTGTTCAGAATGTTTTTTTTCAAAGTAATTTTGCTCCATAAATTGCATTTACCTTAGAACGAAAAAAAAACCAATAAATTGTTTAGTGGGTCAAAACGATTTGGTGTTCTTCAACCATTTTTCGAATATTGATGATGGCATAGCGCATTCTACCCAAGGCAGTATTTATGCTTACACCCGTTATTTCTGCAATTTCCTTAAAACTCATATCACGATACAATCGCATACTCAATACCTCTTTTTGATCATCAGGTAATTCAGCTATTAGCTGTTGAAGATCGTTTACGACCTGATCATTGATCAGATTATTTTCTGCGTTGGGGGCATTGTCGGTAATGAATTGAAAGACGTCATAATCGTCACTGGCCTCAAACTTGGGCATACGATTCGATTTTCTAAAGTAATCTATCACGAGATTGTGAGAGATACGCATTACCCAAGATACAAACTTACCTTCCTCGTTGTAAAGTCCGCCTTTAAGGGTTTTGATGACTTTTATAAAAGTTTCTTGGAAGATGTCCTCCGCCACTTCTTGGTCTAAGACCTTAGAAAAAATAAAATTATAAATTTTTGACTTATGTCTGTAAATAAGTATTTCTAAAGACTTTTCGCTCCCCTGGGTGTATTCGTGCACCAAGTGAGCATCAGTAATGTTGTTGAAGTTGGAAATTTGCATAAACTACTTTTTATCAGCGAAGCTGAGTTAAAAAAAACCTTAAAGGCTAAAAGTAGTTTTGTGCTATAGGTATTGTTTATATTACAAATATAGGAGTATTATGTTTAAAATCAAAAAATAGACCATTTCAATCAATTTTTAATTACCAGCACACAGGCTTTGCGAAGATTAGTTGTAATTTTGCTTTCTATTTTAATCGATGGCAAAAACACTAGATTTAGATCCCAAAAAGTACATCATTATTAAGGGGGCGCAACTTCATAATTTAAAAAATATTGATGTTGTATTTCCAAGAAATAAACTGACTGTGGTAACAGGATTATCAGGTTCTGGTAAATCATCTTTGGTTTTTGACACCCTCTACGCCGAAGGACAACGGCGCTATGTGGAAAGCCTCTCCTCGTATGCCAGGCAGTTTATGGGAAAGCTCAACAAACCCAAAGTTGATGAGATTAAAGGAATTGCTCCCGCCATTGCTGTAGAACAAAAAGTATCTTCCTCCAACCCACGTTCAACGGTGGGTACCAAAACTGAGGTTTACGATTACCTCAAACTGCTCTATGCTCGTATCGGAAAGACCTACTCCCCTATTTCCGGAAAGCAAGTTAAGAGCGACAACGTAACGGATGTCATAAATTGCCTAAAAGAACAGTATAAAAACGGGGATAAAATACTCTTATTAGCACCAATTACAGTCGATAAAAATGACTCTAAAGACCGTTTGGGGGTATTAAAACAGCAAGGATTCGCTCGAATTTTTGCTAAAGAAAAAGTAATTCGAATAGATGAAATTGAAAAACTCCCTTCTAAATTTGACCTGGTTGTTGATCGGATCGTAGTCCGACATGAAGAAGATTTTTATCAGCGTGTAGCGGATGCTATAGAAATTGCTTTTTATGAGGGTAAAGGGACTTGCTCTCTCTGGTCCTTGGCGGAAGAGAAGCGTGTTTCATTTTCCAACCGATTTGAGTTGGACGGAATGGATTTTGTCGTTCCCAATGTTCACTTTTTTAGTTTTAACAATCCATTTGGTGCATGTAAAAAATGTGAAGGATTTGGCGATATCATCGGCATTGACCCTGAATTGGTCGTCCCCGATACCAGCAGGTCAATATATGACGAGGCTATTGCTCCGTGGCGGGGCGCAGGAATGCGTAAATTTCACAAACAGCTTATTGAAAATGCCTTCAAATTTGATTTTCCAATTCACAAGCCTTATTTTGAATTGAGTGAGGAGCACATCCAAACCTTGTGGGAGGGAAATTCCTATTTTACTGGAATCAATAAATTTTTTAAAAAAATTGAGGCTAAAAATTATAAAATACAAAATCGTGTATTGTTATCGAGATACAGGGGTAAGACTGCCTGCGATGAATGTGGTGGTTCCCGCCTGAGAAAAGATAGTGATTACGTTAAGGTGGGTGCCCATTCCCTCTCTACCCTTCTCCATTTTTCCATTGACGATCTGGGAGATTTTTTTAATCATCTTCAACTCGATGCTCATGACACCAAAGTCGCAGAGCGAATTCTAAAAGAAATTACCAGCAGAATACAGTTTATTAAAGATGTTGGACTGGGATATCTCAACCTGAACAGAAAAGCCAATACACTCTCAGGAGGGGAGTCCCAGCGTATTAACTTGGCCACCTCATTGGGCAGTGCTTTGGTAGGGTCTATGTATATTTTGGACGAGCCTTCTATTGGTCTTCATTCCCATGATAATGATCAATTAATTAAAGTACTTAAAAAGCTCAGAGATCTGGGTAACACCGTGATTGTAGTCGAACATGACGAAGAAATTATGCACGCTGCGGATACCATAGTGGATATGGGACCAGAAGCTGGCATCTACGGAGGAGAAATTGTATCGGTTGGCCCATTAACCGATATCACTAAATCCGAAAGCTTGACCGCTAAATATTTACGCGGGGAAATGTTTATCCCAGTGCCTACTAAGAGAAGAAAAAAATCAGGGGAAATTATTTTGAGTGGTTGTAGAGAAAACAACTTAAAAAATATAAAAGTAAGCTTTCCCTTGGGTTGTATGACAGTGGTCACCGGCGTGTCTGGAAGTGGTAAATCAACTTTGGTAAAGAAGATTCTCTATCCTTCACTTCAAAGAGAAAAGGGAATATTTAATGATAAACCAGGTCAATATGATCAACTCAAAGCCCCCATCGAAAAAATAAACAGTGTTGAATTTGTAGATCAAAACCCCATAGGGAGGTCCTCCAGGTCAAATCCAGTGACTTATATCAAAGCATATGATGAGATCCGAACCCTATTTGCCAGTCAATCCCTGTCCAAGAACAGAGGATACCAGGCCAAACACTTTTCATTTAATGTAGACGGAGGACGTTGTGAGCATTGCAAAGGAGATGGAAATACCACCATCGAAATGCAATTTATGGCAGATGTCGTATTAGAATGCGAACACTGCAAGGGAAAACGGTTTAAAAAGGAAATTTTAGAAGTGAAATACGGCGGGCTATCGTTGGATGCTTTGTTGGAAATGAGTGTAGATGAAGCCATTGATTTCTTTAAAAAGGAAAACCACAACAAAATGGTTCAAAAATTAAAACCATTACAAGCCGTAGGGTTGGGGTATGTAGCTTTGGGGCAGCCCTCTACTACCCTCTCTGGAGGTGAAGCCCAAAGAATAAAGTTGGCTTCATTTATTGGAAGAGGAACCACCCGTGACAAAATTGTCTTTATTTTCGATGAACCGACCACTGGTCTTCATTTTCACGATATAAACAAACTCCTGCTTTCATTCAATGCGCTGATTGATCAAGGCCATACTGTCATTGTTGTAGAACACAACTTAGAGCTCATTAAGTGTGCAGATCACATTATTGATTTGGGTCCTGAAGGAGGAAAAAACGGTGGTCAATTGGTGGCCATGGGCACGCCAGAAAAAGTGGCTGCTGTGTCCAGTTCCTTTACTGCAGCATATTTATCAAAAAAGCTCGTTTTCTAAGTTTTTTGAAAGGAAGAAAGAATTCTCTTTAATACGGGTTGAATGTCTGTGGTGAGCTTCATCAGGTGTGCAATAACAGCAAAAACCAAAAAGATCAGTATTGACCTCACTGCCAATGCCATAAACGGCGACAAGTCGAATTCTATAAATGTAAAAATGAGGTTGACCAATAAAATAAGTGTCACCGTTAATATTGACGCCTTGCTATAAGGGTTTATTTTAAAGCGGAACTGTACCAATAATATTTTTAATATGTTAATCAGTACGATCACCATAAGGGTAGCGTAGGCTGCTCCTGTAATTCCATACCACTGAATAAGGTATAGGTTTAAAACGACAGCCAATAGGGCAGAAATAGTTGAAAACCAAAACACATAAACATAGTATTTTGAATTGGTGATGATGTTGTTCAAACAACCCATGGACATGGTAAATAGTTTTCCTAATGATACGATAAGTACCACTTCCAAAGCAACAGCATAATCGCCTAAATCAATCCAATTATAAAAATCGCTAAGGTTGAGATTGATCAAACAAAAAAGCAATCCAGAAATGAGCAGTAAGTTATTTGCACTTTTTTTGAGCAAGCGTTTCAGTGTAATGTCATCCCCCTCATTGAGGGCTTTGGCCACCAGTGGACTAATGATTTGGAACATCGCCCTGCCTGGAAATTCAATTACAGCTGCAATAAAAATGGCCACACTGTAGAAGGCAACATTTTCCACCGTTAGAATAGTAGAAATCATGGATTTATCAATATCCAAAATCAAACTCGCCGCCGTTCCAGACATGAAAATTAAAAGACTGTATTTAAGAATGACTTTGAACTGATCGGGTAAAGCCAGCGAAAATCTCGGAGTGTATTTCGACAAACTGTAAATTATCACTAAAAGTAACCGCAGATAATACCCCGTGATTAACCCCACAACAAAACCGTCAAAATCCACTACCTCAAAAGCATACAGCAACAACAAAACAAATATCAAGACCCGTGGAAAAAACTCTTTTAAAAAGTTCCCAAAAACTGAAAGGAATTGTATTCTCAGCCAATTGTAAAATACTTCAAAAAGCGCCGTAGCAAAAGCAATAGTCAAGATCAAATAGGCGTATTTACCCATTTCTTTATTTTCTGAAGCGATAAAATCTACTATTTCAGAATAAAAAACAGAACTGATAGCCAAGAGAACAACAAAAACTGAAAGAGGAAGAAACAGGGAAAAACTCAGGAGTTTGTCTTTTTCTTCTTTGGTCTGTAGATTGCTATAAAATTTTATAACGGCATGTTGAACTCCAAAAGATATAAAAGGCTGAACTAAATTTGACAATGCCAGCAGTGCAACCACCAGACCTTGAAGCTTACTTCCCATGTGGGTGGGGTACAAAAAAACTGTATTTAAGGCGCCTATCACAAAAGCCAATCCAATGGTGATGCTGTTGTAGAAAGATTGTTTGGCGACGACACCCATATCAGCTTAGTTTTCAGATTTGAGTTTGTATTGTCGTTTTACAAAAAAAGAAATAACCATCGCAATGAACAAAAACAGGGTAATCAATCTGATGGTTCCTCCTAATTTAACGACGGGCGGATCAAACACAAATTCAATGGTATGATTTCCCGCGGGGATCTTTAAGCCCCTTAGGACATAATTTACAGGAAAAATTGGTGTTTTTTCTCCATCGATGGTAGCTGTCCATCCATTGGGGTAATACATTTCAGAAAAAACCACCAGTTGCTCTTCTTTGGCCTCAAAACTGTAAACGAGCTGAGTTGGGTGACTTTTTACCAATTCTAAGTGTGTTAATTGGTCTGAATTGAATTTGACTTCTCCCGGGTTTGGAAATTCGGACTTTAAAACCACCCCATTTTTTGAAAAATCCATGGTTTTCATGTTACTCAGTACAGCGTCTGCACTGGGGGCCGCAATAAGTGAATCGATCGCCCAAGCAGCCCCCAACACATTTGGATTCTCGATCAACTTTTGTTGTTGCTCCTCCTGAATGAGCAAATACTTAACATTTAGCATGTCCATTACGCCCGAGATCTGGTGGATACTAAAATATTCGTATAATTCCTCGAATCGCCTGGGTTTGGCACCATGGTAGCCTCCTATAGCATTGTGAAAAAAGGAGGTTCGAGCCCCTGAGAGTTTTAAACCGGGTTCATATACTCTAAAACGGGAAGTGTCTTTTAAAATTAATTGGTCCCCAGATTGCGCTTGAAAAAGATTGGATTTCTGTCGTGGAGTTACAAATAACTCCCGATCCATATAGCGTTGGGAAACACCCATAAGGTCTATAATCATTAGGAGAAACAAGGCCGAAATAAATATTGTTTTTGATACTTTTTTTTCTGTAAAAAAATAAATAAGCACGGTGATTAAAGAACAGAATAAGCCTGCCCTAATAAGATCTTGATTGAAAATTGATTTTCTGGCTGCGACAATTTCATCCATTAAAACGGGACCATAGGCCTCCTGTAAATAAGGGTCTATACTTCCCGAGAAACTCAAAAATCCCTTTGAAAAAAACAAAATCACTATAACAGAGATAAAGCCCAGGGCTGGTTTTAATAAATATTTCTTGCTGTTGCGCGTTGGATTTTGAGACAAATGGTATATCCCAAGACAAGCCAATACTGGAAAACAAAATTCTAAAATTATTTGTATAGAACTCACCGCCCTAAATTTATTGTAGAGCGGGAAATAGTTAATGAAAAAATCCGTTACAAAAGACAGGTTTTTCCCCCAAGAGAGAACCAATGACATAACAATCCCAATAAAAAGGGTATTTCGCAATCGACCTTTAACGAGAAACAAGGCGAGAAAGGCCAAGAAAACGACGGTTACTCCAACATAAGCTGGTGCCTCCAAAATGGGCTGACTGCCCCAATAGGTTGGGACATTGGCAACAAATCGCTTTGCCTGTGATCGCTGTAATCCGTTCTGTAATAAAAACTGGTAAAGGTCTGATTCCTCCCCTATATTTTCAGAGGATCCACCCCCTTGTATCCTGGGTGCTATCAGGTTAAAACTTTCAAAAATACCATAGCTAAATTGGGTGATATAGGCTGAACTGAGACCTGTGGACTTCTCTTTTTTACTACCGTCTGGATGTAATGTGAGCTCACTTTTTCCACGGGTACTGAACTGGGTATACTCCGCGGTAGCAAGAAGAGGCGGGGCGTTAAGGCCCAAAGCAAAAATACCTGCTATGACCAAAACCAAAATACGTCGTGAAAAAATACCTAAGGTTTTTGTTCTTACAGCATGAATGGTGTAAACAATCGCCATCACTAACATCAATAGTAACATATAATAAGTCATCTGATAGTGATTGGCCCTGATTTGTAGGGCCAAAGCTATGACCGTGAGCACAAACCCTTTAAAGGTATTCTTGTTGAGCAGCATGAACATACCACCGATTACCAAAGGCATATAGGCCAAAGCTTGCGCCTTGGTGTTGTGACCTACTTGCAAGATGATGAGCAGATAGGTAGAAAGTGCATAGGCAAATGCTCCAAAAACCGCAATCGGAATGGGCATATTGATGATCAGCAAAAAAATATAAGCAGAAAAAAGGTAAAGAAAAAGGATCTCTGCGGGCTGTGGAATAAGTTGGAAAACCTTGTGAATGGGCGTCAAAAAGTCGTAAGGATAACGGGCACCCAATTGATAGGTAGGCATTCCTCCAAAGGCATTGTCTATCCAATAAATTTCCTCATTGTTTTTTTCTCTGAATTCTTGCGCTTGCCTGGCCATTCCAGTATACTGTTGAATGTCAGACTGAATTAATTTCTTTCCTGAAATCACCGGATAAAAGAAAAGAACAGAAAATACACCAAACCCAAAGAGAATGGCCAAATGCTTTAAGAAATGAAAGTTAAAAAAGTAATCAATCAATTTCTTCATAATCTATGTATTCCCCCATTTCTTTATCGGTTTTTTTGGGCTCTTTTTTTGGAGAAGGCTGCGGGTTTTCGGGGTTGCTATCGTTAAACTTTTTTTTCAGCCGATGGATTAGGTATTTTAATATAAAAGGGGAAATCAACCTAAACAGATAAGTGCCCACCGTCAAAATCAATAAAAACTTAAGCAGCCCGATCACAATAATTAGATAATCATTTAGATTCAAAAGTAATTAAAACTTATGACTATGAAGATGTTTTTGAAGGTGCAGAGTGATAGGAATAAAATTAAATTTAACTTGCAAAAAAAAATAAATGTTAAGGCGCCCTGCATTGTTCCTTCTTTTTTTTTCATGCCTCCTTCAGGGCCAATACACCGATCAAATCAATTCCAATCGACCAGGTGCATCCATCGGAGCATATGCCGTAGGGAAAGGAATCGTTCAATTCGAAGGGGGCTATGAATTCAGAAAATACAAGCACCAAGGATACAACTTCTCTACCATTTCTGGAAATATTGCATTCCTCTCAGTTCGCTGGGGCTTTTTGTCCGAGCGGTTGGAACTGACCTATCAAGGATCCTATATGTTTGACAAATTCACCAACAAAATATCCAGCCAAGAAATTATTTCAAAAAGAAAGGGATTCCTTCAAAATTTTATGGGCATTAAATATCTAATTTATGACCCTTTCAAACAGGAAGAAAAAGTGAATGTATACAGCTGGAAGGCGAACAATGGTTTTAAATTAAAACAGCTTATTCCCGCAGTATCATTTACAGCAGGGGCTAATTTTATTTTTGACAGCAGCCACCCCTACCCTTTTGGAGATGTATATGATATCGTTTACCGTCCCCTCTTTTTCCAAAATTTAAACATCCAAACCGAACGGGAGCCCTTTTTATCCCTAAGGGGGGTCTTGGCCACCCAATCTCACTTTTTGGGCCGCTGGGTTTTTGTTACCAATTTTATCTATGATCGTTTTCTCACAGATTACACTACACAAAGCTATATACTCACCCTCACCCACACTTTTCACCCACTGTGGTCGGTATATCTTGAAAATGAAGGCGTATTTTCTGAGCGATACAAAGACCAAATTTTTAGAACTGGAATTGCCTATTTATTTTCTGATGAAATACAAATAGAGAGCTCTGTTGGGGTGAACAATTCTGTATTGCCCAGTTCTTTTTTTGTGAATTTAGGAGTATCTTATCGTTTAAATTTTCATAAAGACTTTATCAGTGCAGCCGAGATTCAGTACAAAGCGTCTGTGAAAGAAGAAAAAGAATTGAAAAAAACAATGAAGAAAAATACCAAAGCGGAGCGCAAGCGGGCTCGAAAAGCAAAAAGAATATAAATGGATAGTGAAACCATAAAAATTATTGAAATCAGCTCAAGAAATGACTTGAAGCGTTTTGTCACATTTCCTTTTAAATTGTATCGCGATAACCCGTATTGGACCCCTCCTATTATAAAGGAAGAAATAGATACTTTAGACCCCAATGTCAATCCTGTGTTTGAAGAGGCCATTGCCCGTTATTTTTTGGCTTATAAAAACAATACAATTGTAGGTAGAGTTGCTGTTATGATTAACTGGACTGAGGTCAAACAACTTAAAAAAAGTAAGGTGAGATTCGGTTGGTTTGATGTTGTTGATGATATTGATGTTACTGCTGCTATGATGAAAAAAGTTCATGAGGTAGGACATGAAAATGGTTTGGAATATATAGAGGGTCCAGTCGGTTTTTCCAATATGGATAAAGCAGGTATGTTGGTAGAAGGTTTTGAAGAAAGTAATACCATGATAACCTGGTACAATGCCCCCTATTACCACGAGCACTTCAAGAAATTGGGGTACAAGGACTTTGCCGTATGGATAGAGTACGAAATAAAAATTGCCCCTTTTGAAAAAGCCCCTGAAAAAGTCAAAAAGTTTTCTGACTTAATGGCAAAAAGATACCAACTCAACATCATCAATTTTAAATCAAAAAAAGAAATAACCCCCTTCGTTGAAAAAATGTTTGTCTTAATGGAAAACACTTACGGAGGACTGCAGACATTTGTTCCCATCCCCAAAAAACAAATTCAACTGTACCAAAAAAAATACTTCCGATACATCCACCCAGACTTTATCAAATGTGTAACCAATAAAAACGATGAATTAATTGCTTTTTGTATTACCATGCCTTCCTTTACCGAGGCCCTAAAGAAAGCAAAAGGCAAGCTATTTCCCTTTGGTTTTCTATATATCATAAAAGCATTGTATTTTAATTCAAAAGCCTCATTTTATCTGATTGGCACCCATCCAAAATATCAAAATAAAGGGGTAACAGCCATCATTTTTAATGAAATGCAAAAAACTTTTAACCGTCATGGATGCGATATTGTAGAAACCAATCCAGAATTAGAGGAAAACAGTTCTATCCAGAACCTGTGGAAGAATTATGAACACCGCAGGCATAAAAGGAGATTGACGGTTTCTAAGAAAATAGAAAAAGAAGCCATGTTGTAATTACATACCCCCATTCTTGTTTAATTTATTTATTATATGATAATCAGTAAACAATTTAATTGACTGAAATGCTAAGCCAAGGTACTATTATAGCAAAAGCATCGGGTGGTGGTAATGCTGCCATTTGCTTATTCAGACTTTCGGGAAGTAATGCTATTCCAATGGTTTCTCGATGTTTTAACGCGAAATCAGAGCGGAAATGGAAAAAGCAGAAAAGTCACACGCTACATTTGGGAATACTTCACCGCGATGGGGCACCCATAGATGAAGTATTGGTTAGTATTTTTAAAAACCCTAACTCTTACACCGGTGAAGATGTGGTAGAAATATCCTCCCACGGTTCCAATTTCATTCAGGAGGAGATCCTGCGACTGTTCATTGATCAAGGCGCCCAACCGGCAAAACCCGGGGAGTTTACCCTTCGTGCTTTTTTAAACCAAAAAATGGACTTAAGCCAGGCAGAGGCTGTCGCTGATCTTATCATGTCTGAAACAAAAGCGGCACACGAGGTAGCACTCAACCAAATGCGGGGAGGGTATACCGCAGAGATTGGTCATCTGAGACAAAAACTAATGGATTTTGCGTCTTTGATCACCTTGGAGTTAGATTTTTCTGAAGAAGATGTTGCTTTTGCAGATCGCACCGACTTAAGACAATTACTGGAGGATTTAAAATCTAAGATAAAAACGTTGATTGACTCTTTTCAATATGGAAGCGTAATAAAAAAAGGGGTCCCCGTGGCCATTGTAGGGAAGCCCAATGCGGGAAAATCATCACTGCTCAATGCTATGCTTAACGAGGAACGCGCCATTGTATCTGACATACCGGGGACTACAAGAGACACAATAGAAGACACGCTGACCCTGTCTGGAGTTCAGTTTAGGTTTATTGACACTGCGGGACTTAGAGAAACACAAAATCAAATAGAGGCCGTGGGCGTGGCCAGGGCCATAGAAAAAATAGATACTGCCAAACTATTGATTTTCCTGTACGACCCCACAGATACAAACACTGATGAAATTAAACAATCTTTGAATCAATTCTCCAGGAAAGATTTGTCGATTGTACTGGTAGAAAATAAAAATGATTTAATAATAAAGGGGAAAGGAAAATCACTTATTCCAGAGCTTGAGCAGCTGGCAATAACAATTCCTTATCAAAAGATTTTTGGAATATCAACCTACGACAAACAATCCATTGATCAACTTAAAATCATCCTCTTTGATCAAGTCAACCAACTGGCTGTTCAAGGAGATGTCATTGTTTCTAATGCACGACATTTTGAGGCGTTACAAAATGCTCTTAAGGCAATTTTAAACATTCAAAATGGAATGGATGAGGAACTCAGTGGCGATCTTTTAAGTGTTGATATCAACGAGGCCCTTCATTATTTGGGTGAAATTTCTGGGGCCATTACCAATGATGAATTGTTGGGGAATATATTTAGTAAGTTTTGTATTGGGAAGTAAGTATAGGTTCAAGTTTGTTTAATTTACTTTATGAAATAATAGCTAAACCCAAAATATGGATATGAAAATCAATGGTTTATAACAATTAATAAATTTACACCACATATTACGATGTACTGTAATTATCCAAATGAAGATGTCGAATAAAGAATAACTATTGGAGCGCTACTTTGAATTTATTTTAGATTATTTTTAAATTAACATTATGAAGAATATAATACTACATCTTTCTATTTTATTATTTACTTTTTTTTGGGGAGTAGGGCAAAAACAACAGTTGGAATATGTAGGAGATGACCACACTTACAATACCAATTTTCACGACGGTCAAATGCTTCCTTCTATTGGCACTCATAATTTCCAAATTTTAAGGGCAAATCGTTCTTACCCCGACCTGGCAGATGACTTGGGCTGGACCTACAATCACGCACCTAATTTGGCTTATTGGAATGGCTTTTTTTGGTGTCAGTATCTTTCCACACCCATGGGAGAACATTCAGCGCCTGGGATTTCTTTGATTACCAAATCAAAAGATGGTGTCCATTGGGAAAAACCAAAAATTATTTTTCCAATTTATTTCTATTATGAAAAAGCTCAAAAATATGTTGAAGTAAAAAACACAATTATGCACCAGAGAATGGCTTTTTATGTCGCTCCAAACGGAAAGCTGTTAGTCTTCGGTCACTATGGAGGAAATGATGGAGATGGTATTGGAAGAGTGGTAAGGGAGGTGAAAAATGATTTCAATTTTGGCCCCATTTATTTTATTAGAATCAATGATGACTGGAAAGGAAATGTAGCTTATCCCCTCTTCAAAGACTCTTCTGATCAGGAATTTGTTCAGGCATGCAATGCGTTTTTAAGTGACCCTGTAAGACGAATACAATGGTGGGAGGAAGACTTTTTGGCCCATGATGCGCAATCATTTTATCTTCCATATGAACGTCAAAAAGCATTCTCTTTTTACAGCATATCAGATTCATTGAAAATTGGTTTGTTTAAATCTAGAATGACCATCTTCACTAAGGATGGCGGTACAAGTTGGAGTGAACCTTCACCTACAGCATCATTAAAATACGGGGGTGCAAAAATTTGGGGACAAAAATTGGACAACAACCAATATGCCTTGGTTTATAATCCTACTGACAATAAAAATCGGCACCCATTGGGTGTTGCAATTAGTGATGATGGATTTAACTTCAATAATCTTTCACTTGTACACGGTGAAGTCCCCGTTAAACGATATTGGGGAATAGAGAAAAGACCTGGGCCACAATATGTAAGAGGAATCTCTGAGGGAAATGGTAATCCACCTGGAAATGACCTTTGGGTTGTTTACTCTGTCAGCAAAGAAGATATATGGATTTCTAAAATTCCTGTTCCGATATCACGTTTACAAAATGGGAAAATTGAAGATACTTTTAATCAAGCTTCCTCAATGGACATCATTAAAGGCTGGAACATATATCGCCCGAAGTGGTGTCCTGTTAGCATTCGGAAAATCTCTACAAAAAACGACAAATCATTATGTCTTGAAGATTTTGATCCCTTGGATTATGCCAAGGCAGTAAGGGTACTTGAAAAAAAAATAAAGAACACTATCTCTTTCGATTTCTTTTTGGAAACCATGAATGCACCATTTTTTTTTGATCTGAATAACAGTCTTGGGCAAGCTTTAATCCGATTTTCGGTAAATAAAAAAAATGAAATTACAATTGAGGGCCTTAGCGCAAATAAAAACAAAAAAATATTTTTAAAAAGAAAGCAATGGTACCCTATCAAAATCAAGTACGACGCCAATAATGCCTCCTATGACATCACAATTAAAAATCTAATAGAAAAAAAAGACCTTTGTTTTTTGTCTGAGGGTATTCCACAACGTATTGAATTTAGAACAGGGTTTTATAGGTTAAATAGAAAAATTCAGGAGTACAAAAGTGGAGACCAGAGGGTTGTTGGCTGGGATGAGAAAGGTGCTGAACAACCGGTTGAACCCACAGAAGTTTGCATTGATAATTTTAAAACCCACCAATAACCCACACATACGTAAACAAACACCCCCGATTTAGAGCGTAACAAAAAGCATTATAATATCGATGATTTTAGTGGTTTATATTGGATTTGTGTTGCGTAATGCCTGTGGGTAAAATAATTATATTGTTTATCTTTAAAAAGATGGACTTTCAAAAAATACCCATTTTGAGAAATCCCTATCCATATTGTTATCATTTACACGTGTTATCACCCATTGATCCTTCGGGGATTCAAGATCGTACTCAATCTTATTGCCATTGGGGTGATAAAAACAATGGTTTAATTGTTTTTCATCACTATTATTTTTAATGATTTTTTCTAAAACATTTTTAGCAGAATTTGAACGGAATATTGCCATTAAGCCCAATCCCTTTTGAGAGTAGATAGCCAGTAAGATATCTTCTGTTATGGAAAATATTTGCCAATTAGCTGATGATATTATAGCTTGTTTTCCAATGGGAATATTTACTTTACCCTTAGTGCAAGCAAATTCTTGATAAACTCACGTATTATTCCATTCCACAAAATTATCTCCAGGACCAAACATGTGAAATGTATCCTTCATATCAGATGCACTATCATTTAAAAACAGCATAATGGGTTTGGCAACAATTAAAGAACGTCTACCTTGGTTTGCCCCTCCTGCTGATAATAGATAATCCTTATATTGTTCCTGTCATAGGACTCATAGGTGTCGAATTGTTGGTCCAAATCGTCATATTTCACACCGTACTTACCAAAAAAACCAGTGTGATAACCCTGCTGCTTAAGCAATACGGGATAAGAGCTTCTCATGTATTCTGAACGAATATTACCCGTTTGAAAATTAAAATTGTGCGCTCTTTCGTAGAGTCCCGTTAAAATCGTGGCCCTGCTGGCTGCACATATTGGAGTAGTAACCATTGCTGTTTTAAAAAAAGTACCTGATCTGGCCAAATTATCCATCTCAGGGGTCCTCACATAGGGATTTCCCGCTATCCCTATGGCATCAAAACGCTGGTCGTCGGTAAGTATAAATATGATGTTGGGCCGAATTTGCGAAGATTTTTCGGGCTCCTGCGCAATCATTGGAATAT
>JAKMDI010000012.1 GCA_022428005.1 Flavobacteriaceae bacterium | reverse complement strand
ATCTATTAGGTGGTGATCTTTCAAATGTTTAATGAGGAAATTTGTTTACAATCATAAATTCTATAATTGTATTTAATGTTAGAAAACAATTTTTGATATCAATTACGAACAAACCTCTAATTAGTATGGGTTCTCGAGACTAAAATATAACCTGAATCAACTCAATATTGATATCGATTTATTCATTTAAAATTAGTTCACTGTTAATAAATGTAGGGTCAAAGAAAAAATATGCACTATTTGATTTCAGACCATCCCAACTAAATGCAATTATCTGAACTATAAGTAAAAGAAGTATTAGCTTTTTCATATCTCTAAAGTTAAAAATAAATGTAACACATGTTAACTAAGATTCAATAGTACAGATAAAAGCAAATAAAAACCCTCCCTTCAAGGAGGGCCAAAGTCAACTTGAAGGAAAGAACTGTGTCTAGTTAGCCATCTTAATTAGTGATTAATTGACTTCATAACAGATTTTATAACTTGCTCTGCTAAGAACTTGCTTCCTTTTGCATTAAAATGAACATTATTTGGCCTTTGAAGTTGATTAATCCTTGGCAAAACCAGGCTATATAAGTCATTTATTTCTATTTCATTCCTTTTCATTATTTTTAATGCAACTTGATTATATATTTTTGGCATTCCAGGAGAACGCATTTGTTTTCCCAATTTATCGGGATAGGGAGTTGTCGTAGCAAAAATAAGTTTAGCTCCAGTTAGTTTTAATTTTTTGACAATATTAATAAGGTTTCTTTCATATTCTTCAGGAGAAGCCTGATGGGGATGACTTAAGTTCTTACTGTTTTTACCAGTAACTGGATCTATATGCTTAATATCATGTAAACCAAAATTAAAATGAATAATATCCCATTTTTTGTTGGATAAAAAGGAGTCCATTTCCTTTAAACCCTGAGTAGTTCCTCCGCAGCACCCTTTAGTTTTTCCGTTCTCATCAATATAAGTTGGCTGAAAAACTTTTGCTTTTCCTATTAGACTGTCCTGAACAAATGGAAAATATCCGCCTGAGATTGAATCACCAATGATTAATATTTTCGGAAGCTCTCTGTTAGACTCTGAACAGTAAAATAAAACTAAAGCAACCACCAAAATATATTTTACCATTTTATTAGATTTTAATTAATAATTCAATTTACCAAATCATTAATTAATTACGAAATATTTAATTACCGTAATATGGATGTCAATAGATAAGGGTAATCGGTTGTATATAAAATCAAAAGCCCTAGCCTTCACAGAAAAACCATTCTGAAAAACTCACCCCATTGATAGGTAATCAGATAGGCAAAAGAAGAACGGTGTCCAGTCAGCCATTAGAATTAATGATTAAAACATTCTCTCCAAACCAGGTGTCTTTGTAGATTGATCCGTAGCCATTTTGATTAACTGTTAACTCCATTACTTGATTCTCCATATCTCATTTCCTTTTTCATCATAGACGATATGCAGCTCACCATTGCAGTAGTGATATTCCGTACCCTCTGAGATAACCTCAGCGAATAAACCATAAGGGTCGCTAGAGGCAACAATGGCATGTCTATGGTCATTAAATAAGCTATCACGGCTACCATCGCTCGAGACTTGGTTTGCCTTGAGCCATGCCTTTGTCTGCTCGTATTCATTTAATTCCATCCATAATCTTTTGGTGCAACTCATCTGGATCTACTGCCATGATTTTGTCGATCCATGCAGTCCTAGTGTCAACAGAAGTATCTTCACTGACCTCATCCCTGGGAATAGGAACAACAAACTTCCAAAGATGAAATATAGCATTGAGCTTGTCTCTGCCCTCTAGTCCTCTAATCTCATACAGAATCTCATCAATAGTAAATGAGGCCGCTACCTTAGCCACAGTCTGCTTGACTATTTCAGTGGATTTATTCTTGGAGCCTTTAGGTCTGCCTAGGCTGTAAGTATGTCCTTTCTCAAACGGCATCTTTAATGTAGGTTACATTTGGAATTAGCTCTGAGTTCCTACCTGCTGCTATTGCTCCTTTTGTCAAGTGACGGATCTGGTGCTGCTCAGACATATTAAAAGTCCCTTTGCCTGAAAACTCTTTGATTGATTCAATAAATGCCTGACACTTCTCTAGTTTTTGTATTTCGTCTTGGGTATCTGCATAGAAGGTATGATCTGCTTTTGTAGGCTTTTTCATATCAATCATTTTGTGGTATTCAAAGAGTTGATTGTTTAGAAGGTTTCGGAAGTCGATCTCATGAAGCTCTGCTAGAGTTAATTGGGTGTATATTTAGATATAAGCCACCTTTTATTTTATTTTAGCTTCAAATATTTAATTCAATGAAAAGAGCTTTATTACCCTTTAACCTGACAATTATATTTTATTCATTCGTTTGTCTAATTAATCCTATCGATCTGGAAGCACAAGGTTTTGAGGATCGAATTATTAATGCTTTCAAACAAACCGAGATTAACCGAGCAAAAGCGCATTTAAATTCTGATCCTGTAACTGTAACCGATGCCCATTGTGAACGAAGTGCGGGTGGGATAAATGATTTTTACTCAGAGGGGGATTATTGGTGGCCAGATCCAAACAACCCTGGTGGTCCTTATTATCAAAGAGATGGCCAAACAAATCCTGAAAATTTTACAGCACATCGTCATGCAATGATTCGTTTAAGTGAAATAACTGCTACTTTAACTTCAGCATGGTTGCTTACTAAAGACAAAGCATATTCAGAAAAGGCTCTAGAACATTTGAACGCTTGGTTTGTAAATCCTTCGACAAAGATGAATCCTAATTTGTTATATGCCCAGGCTATATATGGTAAAGTAACCGGTCGAGGTATAGGATTGATAGATGCATACCACCTAGTAGAAGTTGCTCAATCGGTTAAGGTTCTTGAAGATAAGGGAGGAATTAGTGCTGAAGATGCTGAACAAATAAAATCTTGGTTTAGTGCGTTTCTAAAGTGGATGACCACCCATGAATATGGAATTTCAGAAATGAATTGGAAAAACAATCATGGCACTTGCTGGGCAGCTACTGCATCTTCAATGGCAATTCTTACCGAAAATGAGGAGGTCATAAAATTGTGTGTTGATCGATTTAAGAACATACTCCTACCAAACCAAATGGCTAAAGATGGAAGCTTTCCACTGGAATTAAAAAGGACCAAACCTTACGGTTATTCTCTATTTAATATTGATGCTTTTTTCAATTTAGCTACAATATTACATACCGTTGAAGACAACTTGTTTGAATATGAAACTAAAGACGGAAAGTCAATAAAAAAAGGGCTTGAATTTATATATCCTTATATTAAAAATAAATCTGAGTGGCCTTACGAAAAAGATATTTTTATTTGGGAAGAGTGGCCTGTATGTCATCCAGCTTTGTTATTTGGAGCATTAGCATATGGTAATTTAAATTACTTAGAATTATATCTCAAATTACCTAAGTATCCATCACATTCAGAAGTAATACGTAACCTACCTGTTAGGCATCCACTAATCTGGATATTAGAATGATGGCTGTATTAACCTAAACTTTTTCAATTATCCTGATGGGGTATGTTAGTTTTGGTGGATGTCAGGCTATCAACTCTTCATTTCAGATCAAACGTACTTTACATAAATTAGTTTTATGATATAGGATTGATCCTCTAAAATAGGATTCCTTGAACTCCATCTCCTGTATTTGGGACATGGGACACATAAAATTCTAAAAACTCCTCCGCCTTCTTGATTACCAGGAGTTAGGGTGGGTTTTGTGGAGTGGTTTTATGTAAAGCTTAGGGCTCTTGATGTTATCATAGGTAGCAATTGTTGTTTCATATTTTAAAGAATATTTTTTAGATAGAAAAAAAATGAAAAATAGATTATTTAAAGGGATGAATAGTTATAGTCCTAACCTTACTGTATGGTTTTAGCAGTAAAAGTTGAGGGTACAATTGAAAGGGAAGAGGTCTCCGATTACAAATAATTTGGGATGGTGGTTTAAATTGATTTAACCTTCATTTACTAACGGCTTTACTTTTTCTGCAATAATCTGCATGGTCTCTTTAAGTTGCTGATGAGTCAAATTGGCGTTATCCATTTGGAATGTAAGTCTATCAATTCCACCAAGCGCATTACTATATCCAATTATTTTCTCTGCGACCTCTTCTGCATCTCCAACCATTAGTGCACCAGTTTTAGTGTTTTGAGCTGCAAAACGTTCAAAGGTTACTGGAGGCCATCCTCTCTCTTTTCCAATTCTTGTAAAATTATATGCATATCCTGGAAAGTATTCTTTGATTGCCTTTTCTTTAGTTTCGGCTAAGTATCCCAGTGAGTGTATTCCAACTTTTAATTCCTCTTGTTTATACCCAGCTTTATCTCCGGCCTCCCTATACAAGTCAACTAATGGTCTAAATCTATGAGTTTCTCCACCAATAATAGCTATCATCAGTGGAAGCCCAAGACTTCCTGCTCTTACAAATGAAGCAGGTGTTCCACCCACCCCAAGCCAAATAGGAATCTTGTCCTGATAAGGTCTTGGTGTTATTCTCTGATTCCTAAGAGGTGCACGAAAATTACCAGACCAGTTTACTTCTTCATTTTGTCGAATTTGAAGAAGTAATTCTAGTTTTTCCTTGAATAATGCATCATAATCCTCAAACTGAAAACCAAATAAAGGGAATGATTCTGAAAAGGAGCCCCTGCCCACAACCATTTCCGCTCTTCCTGAACTTATTAAATCTAAGGTGGAGTAGTTCTGAAATACTCGAACAGGGTCAGCAGCACTCAGAACAGCTACAGCACTACCTAATCTAATTCTTTTGGTTCTGGCAGCAGCAGCAGCAAGAATCATATGGGGCGCAGAGTCAAGGAACTCCTCTCGGTGATGTTCACCGATTCCAAAAAAATCAAGACCAACATTATCTGCAAATACTATTCTTTCAATCAATTGTTTAACAGCATTAACGCTCTCCACAGCAGATGGTGGACCTTTCTCAATGTCAACTGCTGCAAAACTATCTACTCCTATTTCCATTCAAATTTATATAAGTCAATCTTTTATTTTTTGTAATCCAATCCAGGCTCCAATAGTTCTATTTTCATCCCTTAATTCTGTCTTTGAGTTTATAGGTGAATTCATCGTCTGGAATTTCTAATATCATATATCTGACCTGATCGTTTCCACAATTACAAAAAATCGGTCGTAGGTGTTTTAAAACAACAATAAATATAGTAAACACATAACAATTGTAATGTATCAATTCACTTCTCAGAAAGCACCTTTTGAGTGGAATTGGGAAAACATTATAATAAGAACATTATTCGCATAATTTTTTCAAAATAGTGCTATGAAAATTTATTTTTTATGATTTTATATACACAAAAAAATAGGTAGCGTTATTGAAGAAACAATGGCTGGGTCCATGCTTTTTTTGTTTCAGTAGTTCCAGCGGGACTGTCTTTTTTTGCATCGGAGTATACCGTAGCCCGCACAAAAATGTCATCTTCCTTAAAAGCGTAGGAGGCTTTAATCCCTTTTTCTTTTTTTAATATTTGTGCCTCATCTTGATCTTTTCTGTAGCCCATAAAAACAATCTCATAATTGACGCCCTGTTCGGGCATAATTTCAATAAACAAGTTTTTTGAATCGGTTTGTATTTTTTTTAGAGCAACCCCAGTGGAGGCATAAAAATCTCCATTTTCCATGGCAGAAATCAAAGCCCTAGGGCTTAATGTTTTTGAGTTTACCATAATCCACCCACGGCCTGTGTTGCTTTTCTTGGCCGAAAATTCATGGTAGCTGTGACTGTCGTCTGTTGCAATTCCATACATTGAAGGCTTCCCTTGTTTGTGGTAGTGGATGTTGATCAAATCCCACATGGTTTCTGTATCGTGGTGAAATTCGTCTCCTTGATTATTGACAGCGGGGTGACCATTGTAGACTTCAAAAAAGCGTTCCCCATTTAATTTTTTCATGTCCTCAGTGTCAATACCATATCCGAAGTTGGGATGATTGATATGGGCTATCATGGGCACGTTTAATTCTTTGCGTTGGGCATGTACTGCATCCAGTGTTTTTTGCATGACATCAAGCACTGATTTACCTTTTATCGGTTCAATTAAGTCTTGAATATTGGTGACATTTATGTGGATCGGTTTTTTTTCAAAAGAGGCAGTAACTTCCTCAGATTTTATGATTAAAAAAGAATCGGGTTTTTCCATTTTAGATTTGTAGTCATCAAAGGTTTTCAGCCTCACCAGTTGTCGGGTAGAATCCATTTTTGTTTCTACCCAATCCCCGAAACGACTTATGTATTTTTCTAAAGTTTTATTTTTTTGGTCTCTTTCTCTAAGTTCATACCAAAATATTGTGTCGGCGACGGTGTTGTGGTCTGACAGGGCGATAAATTGATAATTGTGGTCTTTGTACCATTGGATTATCATTTCGGGAAAGTCGTCTCCATCACTCCAAAGGGAATGGGTATGTATATTTCCTTTTTGCCAAGTTTGGGCTTCCTTATCTTTAGCACAAGAAACGGTCAGCACCAATATCAAAACATTTATAAATTTTTTAATATTCATTGCCAGTGTATTTAAAAGATTGGTTTTAGTAACCACATCTAAAACATTGGTCAATAAGATAAGGCTTTATAATTAAGAAATAATTATGAGAGAAGGAGTTCTTAAACTACTTTTTAAAACGGGGGTAGAAAATGAAAAAAAAGGGGGTGCTAAACACCCCCTTGTAACAAATCCTTTAGAGCCATTCAACTTGCCCTGTGGCGAGCTTGTAAACGCCTCCTTTAATTTGGATGGCGCCTTGGTCTTCAAGGTCTTTTAACATGGGGCTCATAGAACGAATCTTATCGATAGTTTGATTTACGTTTTCGTCTATAGCGGCATTTACGAACGCTGCATTACTGCTGTTGTGGGGAGCGTCTGCGCCACCTTTTACCGCTGCAACTGAGGGCGTGATATTGGACAAAAGCGAGGTGATGTTCCCCAGCTCTACATTATCACAGGCCGCTTTGACAGCGCCACAGCCTTCATGTCCCAATACTACAATAAGTTTACTTCCTGCTACTCCGCATGCGTATTCCATACTGGCAACAATGTCTGTATTAGCAAAGTTCCCTGCCACTCGTGCAACAAAAATATCGCCCAGTGCTTGGTCAAAAACTTGCTCTACAACAACCCTGGAATCTATACAAGAAAGAACAATGGCTTGGGGAAACTGCCCATTTACACTGTCTGACCGAAGACCGTCTAAAGACACCTCTGTGAGTTGATTGTTTATATAACGCTTGTTTCCCTGTTTTAAGGCATCATATACCTGACCGGGAGTTAGCTTGGTTTGCGTTTCTTTGTTTAGCAATTCTGATTTAATTTCCATAATTGATTACTTTACTTTATGATTTTTATTAATGGTTGAGAAGCAGGTTTCATAGTTTTCAAAGATGTTTTCTTGGGGGATTAACTGAGGAACCATTTTAACCCTTTCCATCATGTACTTAGGTTGCTTTTGGAGGTCCACCAAATAAATAGTTTTTCCTTGTTCACTGAGGTCTACCAGAATTTCCTCTAAAGCATAGAGTCCAGATTGGTCAAGATAATTCATGGCTTCAAGCCTCATTACAACGATTTGAGCAGAAGCAGGGATTTTTTTGGCTAAGTTTTGAAATCCGTCTGCTGATCCAAAAAATAATGGACCCATGACTTGTTTGACAACAATATCTAATGTGCCGTTAGCGTCTAAAATCTCTTCCTCATTTGCGGGATCGTCTGGAAGGGTTTTCAGTTTTGATTGATTCGCTGTTGAATCGCCAATTTTTTTCATAAACATCAGCGAGGCAATAACCAGGCCTATTCCAACGGCGTATACCAAGTTCCAAAAAGTAGCCAATAGCATTACGCAAAGCATAACAATCACCTCAGAGCTTATGCCCAGTTTGCCCAATTTGACATCTTTGGGCAATATCGGAATGGCTTTCAGCCCGCGATAATCCATAACACTGATCCCTACTGTAACCAAAATACCTGCTAGTACTGCTGCAGGAATGGTGGAGGCCACAGAGCTAAAAATAAGGAGTATGAGCAATAGGACCATACTCGATATCATCCCCGAAAGACGGGTTACCCCTCCCGAGTTAATGTTGACTACAGTTCTGATGGTAGCGCCAGCTCCTGGGAGCCCACCAAACAAAGCTGATATACTGTTTCCTATCCCTTGTCCAATAAGTTCTTTATTGGGTAAGTGACGTGTTTTGGTCATGTTATCGGCAACAACACTGGTCAACAAAGAATCGATTGCGCCCAGTAATGCCAGAGTCAATGAGGTGAGGATGTAGGGAGTCAGTTCCAAAAGGCTTAACTCGGTAAATATTCCCCATTGTGGCATGGGAAACCCACTGGGAATGGCTGTAATAGGACGGTAACCGGGTACAAAAAATACGGCTATGGCCGACATCACCAGAAGTGCCACCAAGGTACTGGGAATGGCGGTGGTGATTTTCTTAAAGCCAAAAATGATTACAATGGTACCCAATGCTAAGAGCAATTCAATCCAATTGATCCCAGCAATGGCTAAGGGCAGGGCTTTTATTGATCCTATAACACCAGAGGCGTATTTTGAAGCCAAAACTTGGGCTTCCTGCTGAATCTCACCTTCTGCTATTTGCTGGCCTCTCGAGACAGTTTCAGAAAAGTCTTCCAAGACAAATAACCCTTCTCCTGCTTCCTCTTCCAATATTTTTCCTAATAAAACCGCCTCGGCCTGTGGTTTGAATGACTCGACCAGTGCTGTATCTTCCTTGGGATAATATCCCAAGACAGGTAGTGTTTGGGTGGTCAAAATGATTAAACCGATGGCAGTCATAAAACCGGAGACAACTGGGTAGGGAATGTATCTGATATATTTTCCTAAACCCATAAAACCCAAACCTATTTGCATTAATCCCGACAGCATAAAAACGGCCAGGATAATGGGTAAGGCTTTTCCTACGTCTCCATCATTAGAGGAAATTAGTGTAGCGATTACCACCATACTGAGCGCTGTCATGGGTGCTGTTGGACCGGAAATCTGTGTGTTGGTTCCCCCCAGAAGTGCTGCAAAAAAACTTAAAAAGATAGCGCCATAAAGACCCGCTGTGGGACCCAAACCTGACGATACCCCGAAAGCTAAAGCCAACGGTAGGGCAATGATTCCTGCGGTTATACCGCCAAAAAGATCACCTTTTAAATGTGAAAATAAATTTTTCATTTATTGAAATTTTAGTTTAAAAAAAACGTAATTACTCCCGGATTGAAGTGGAAAAATTATACCACGGGGCGGTGTTCGGGAGGGGGCAAGTCTTCAGTATTCAAGACATCTTTAATTCCCAAAATGAGAAAGTTAGATGTAATAGCAGAAACGTTAGAATAATGGTGGTGGGAAAAATAGTCTAAAATTTTAGGCTCTTCCTCGATGTCGAGCGTGTTTTTGTCTTCTTTAGAATTGTTGTCAATGTCAGTGCTGAGGGCAATATTGTCTTTTGCAATTAAAATATCGGTCACTAAAAAGGCATTGGACAATAGGCAGACAATCAAGAATGTCAGCATAAAATTTGTTGCTGATGTGCTGTAAATATTCTGTGATTTCATCTCTCTTTAAGAAGCGTATTGGTTTGTCAAAAATATATAAAATTTGATAATTTCAATGATACATTGAGTTACTATTTGTTTAGGGAATGAAGCTTCTAATTTATTGATTTTCCTTCTCTTTGGCTTTTTGCCTCCAACTTATCCCCAAAGATTGATAGTTCATGGGGTTGTTGAGTCCCGATCCAAAAGACAAATCCAGTTGCAAAATGTCGTTAACCAAATAAGCGAGCCCATAGTCAAAATTTGATAGTGGAGGTGAGGAAGTGAATACAGCGCCATATGGCTCAACATAGACACTCCATTTGTCGTTCAAACCATATCCTATGGCGAGTGTGTAGAGGTAATTTCCCCTTCCTCCGGCATAATGATTATAACCAATATTGCACCCAACATTCACCTTTTCTCCTATGGTGTGGGCTATAGATAACCTGTTGAGGAATCCTACTTGCTCTGAAAATTGACCCCAATCATCTCCTGGTAAAAACAAATGAGACAGCAGGGCCCATTGAACTGTTGGGTCTTCTTTTTTATTTAAAACTATTTTACTGCCCAACTCTATGTTTCCTATAGCATATTGGTAAGTATCATCGCCATAGGCCTCTGCCCCATCGAGCTGTAAAACAAGACGGAGTTCTACTTTACTGGAAATTCCGTAACGAAAAAGATTGGTAGGAACTGCCAAAGAATTCAGTTGGTTGGCCCCCTCTCCTTCGGTTTGAATCAGTATCCCCGACTCAATCTGTAATCGCCCTTTTTCCAAGGTGACCGCACTCTCAGTTTGGTCTGGGCGGTCGGTTATAATGGGTTGGGAAAAGCTAAAGTAACTTCCTGAAAATAGAAGAAAAGCGATGCGTATAGCAATGTTTTTCATTTATGAATATTGAACAGCAAATTTAGAGGATTTAATTTGATTTTAAGCCCGAGAAAGTGAATTCATCAAAATGGCTTTAGTAACAATACTGGTCTCCGATATCATATTGATTGTAGACCTCTTCAGATACTTTACCGGAAGCGAACTGGCTGTTGATTCCAGCCCCACCAATTTGATTCATTTGAGGGTTGTTATAGTAATTGGTTCTAAAGTAGAAATAATAGACCCCACTGCTCTCCTCCTTATTCTGAATGGTATCGCACAGCTGTTTGTCCTTGCTGCAGCCCAACAAGTACAAAACCATTAAAATGTAGAGATATATTTTCAACTGATAATTATTAAATTTCCCACTATTATTCCAATCAAAAAGTATGTATTTTTACAAAATTAGTCAATAAAATTTTTCACATCTAAAACCAAACAAATCTATATTTCATGGCGCGCATCACAAAAGACAGTATTCAATTCGGAGAGGGAAATTTTCTTAGGGCGTTTGTCGATTACTGTATCCAAATATTAAATACGGATACCCCTTTTGATGGCAAGGTCAGTATTGTCCAACCCCTTCCCAACGGAACCCTTAGTGAACTCAAGCGACAAAAAGGGAAATACCACCTATTCCAAGAGGGAATATTGGACGGTAAAACACAAAGAAATCGCATTCAAATTGATTGTATTGATCAAATGATCAATCCCTATGAATCATTTGAATCATATTTAAAGTTGGCCGAAAACGAAAACTTAACTTTTGTTTTTTCAAACACCACAGAGGCGGGGATTGCACACGATGAAAATGACGATTTCAACGCTTCGCCCCCCCAGTCATTTCCTGGAAAGCTTTTGCGATTCTTGTATCACCGTTATGAAAAATTCAATGGAGACAAGGATAAAGTATTGCACATCATCCCATGTGAATTGATTGACAAAAACGGGAGTAAGCTCAGGGAAATTATGACAGCACTGTGTGACCAATGGCAGCTTGAAGAAGATTTTAAAACCTGGCTAAAGACCAACCATTTCTACAACACTTTGGTGGACAGAATTGTGCCCGGCTTCCCTACCAAAGACCTTGATTTCTACAAAAAAGGTTTGCCGTTTGATGACCGTTTGATGGTTACCAGTGAGCCCTTTTTCCTTTGGGTCATAGAAGGAGACCAAAAGTTACTGGAGCTGTTTCCCGTGGATCAACTCAAGGATGTTAATGTAACGATTGTACCCGATCTGGGCATCTACAGAACCCGTAAAGTGAGAATCCTCAATGGGGGCCATACCACAATAGTTCCCGTAGGACTTCTTCACGGAACCCCTACGGTCTCGGGATGTCTCGAAGATCCGTTTCTGAAAAAATTTCTTTCCCAAACACTCTACGAGGAAATTATCCCCAGCATAGATTTTGACAAGGAGGCATTGGAGGATTATGCCCAATCTGTTTTAGAAAGGTTTTCCAACCCTTTTATCGTTCACCAGTTGGCGTCCATCTCTCTCAATTCAATTTCAAAATTTAAAGTCCGGGTATTGCCCAGTCTTTTGAATTATAATAAAAAACAAAATAAAATTCCAAAGAACATCACTTTTGCCATGGCGGCATTATTGTACTTCTATGGAAAAGAAGTTTCCCAACACCAGGTTGCTTTAAAAGATGACGCCTCGATAATTGCATTTTTTGATCAGGTGTGGAAGGACAGCAGTGTAGTAGAGGTGGTTGACAAGACTTTGACAAACACAGCGCTTTGGGATCAAAACCTAACAGAAGTCCCCCAGCTAAAAGAAACGCTTACCCAAGCCCTGACCGCCATTACTTCGCAAAAAACAATCGCAGAGGCTTATCAAGCCTTCAACCCGTAAGTCATGAGTAAAATTATAAAAATCCACAGTAGTGACAATTTGATTGTCGCTTTAGAAAATCTCAACAAAGGAGAAGTCTTTGAAATTGATGGCCAAAAAATCACACTCAGTGAGGACATCCAGCAGAAGCATAAATTCTCAATAAAACCTTTAAAAAAAGGAGATCCTCTATTGATGTATGGGGTAAAAGTGGGGGTTGCCAACCAAAATATTTTACAAGGTGCCGCCTTGACCACCCAAAATATGGACAATGCCTTTAACGAAAACATCAGCTTTGAAAACACAGGCAAATTGACGCCGCTAAAAGCTGAGAAAAAGGATCAATATTTTATGGGATATCCCCGAAAGGATGGAAGCGTTGGAACCCAAAACGTATGGCTATTTTTTCCCTTGGTATTTTGTGAAAATAGAAATATAGAATTGCTTAAGACTGTTTTTGAAAGAGAATTTTATCCTGAGAAAATGGAGGAGCACCAGCATTTCTTGAGGAGCCTTATCCAAGGTAAAACAGAAAAACAAAAACCCTCTTATCCTGCCAACCCTTTTCCCAATGTTGAAATCAGATTCATTACCCACCACTCTGGTTGTGGGGAGACAAGGTCCGACTCAACAGTTCTAGGGAAACTTTTGGCCGGATATGTCAATAACCCAAATGTGGCCGGGGCTACTGTTTTGAGTTTAGGGTGTCAAAACCTTCAGGTTGATCTTTTCTTAGAACAGTTAAAAATAATCAATGAGGACTTTGACAAACCATTACTGATTTTTGATCAGCAAAAAGTCGGTAAACAAGAGAATTTAATTCAAAACATCATCCAAGAATCTTTGGTTGAAATAAAAAAAATAAACGGAATATCGCGGCAAAAGGCACCGCTGTCCAAACTGAGTGTAGGTTTAGAGTGTGGCGGCTCGGACGGGTTTTCGGGTATTTCGGCCAACCCCACACTGGGGGCAGCCATGGACAAGCTTGTGGCCCAAGGCGGCAGTGCTATCCTTTCCGAATTTCCCGAGCTTAGGGGAGTAGAACAAGAGTTGGTGAATCGTTGCACAAATGTGGAATCTGCCAAAAAATTCATCTCGCTGATGGAGGCCTATGAAAGTAAGGTTATCGCTGCGGGAACAGATTTTAGCACCAATCCCTCTCCGGGCAATATAAAAGACGGATTGATCACCGATGCAATGAAATCTGCAGGTGCAGCAAAAAAAGGGGGAAGTGCTCCCATAGTCGATGTTTTGGATTATGGAGAATTTATAAAAAATGAAGGGCTAAACCTGTTGTGCACCCCCGGAAACGATGTCGAAAGTACCACTGCAATGGCAGGTTCAGGAGCCAATCTTATTATTTTTACAACCGGATTGGGAACTCCTACCGGCAACCCCATTACGCCGGTGATTAAGGTCGCTTCAAACACGGAAGTATACCTCAAGATGAAAGACATCATCGATTTCAATACGGGTCCTATCATCGAAGGGACTCAAAGTTTGGAGGAAATTTCAGATGAATTACTGTCGTATATTATCAAAGTGGCCAGTGGCGAAATCATTCCTAAAGCAACCCAAAATCGACAATTCGATTTTCTCCCTTGGAAAAGAGATATTTCCCTGTAGAACAAATAAATAGGTCAAATTGTGTAAAATCAAAAAACTTATTTAAATTTAGAATCACGAAAAAAACAAAAAATGCGAAACAATAAAGCTAAATCACGAAGAAACTTCATTAAAAAATCTGGGATGATTGGAACGGGAGTTTTTATCGTTCCTCGCCATGTTTTAGGAGGAAATGGATTCACCGCTCCAAGTGATCAATTGGGATTAGCGGCAATAGGTTCGGGGGGAAAAGGCACCTCTGACATTAAAAATGCCTATCAAAACGGAAAAAACAGGGTCGTAGCGCTTTGCGACGTTGATCCTGCCAGAGCCAGTAGTGCATATACTGCTCACGCCGATGCCAACAAGTATATCGATTATAGAGAAATGCTTGACAAAGAAAAAAACATCGATGCGCTGACCATATCAACGCCAGATCACAACCATGCAAAAATTGCGTATGATTGCATGAACCGCGGTATCCACGTATATGTTCAAAAGCCATTGACACATACCATTGCAGAAGCGAGGCTTTTGGCCCAAACTGCATTGAAAAATAAAATCGTTACCCAAATGGGAAATCAAGGAGGATCCAGTATTGGAGTTCCTAAAATCCAAGAGTGGATTGATCAAAATAAAGTCGGAAAAGTTCATACCATCTATGCGTGGACCAACCGTCCAGTATGGCCACAAGGGCTGAATCACCCCAGCGCCAACCTGGCCAAAAAACCAGATTCCTTGAATTGGGATTTGTGGTTGGGGACGGCCAAATCCAAACCCTATTCACCTGGGCTTCACCCGTTTGATTGGAGGGGCTTTTGGGAATACGGAACAGGAGCCTTGGGCGATATCGGTTGCCATACTCTGGATGCACCCTACAAAACACTTCAGTTGGGTTATCCGAGCAGCGTGGAATGCACAGCGACCAATGTATTTAAGAAAATGTGGACTCCAGAATACACACCAGAGGGGTGCCCCATTTCATCTATGGTTACTTTGGAATACAAAAACTCTCCGCACAACAAAGACGGTATTAAATTGATCTGGATGGATGGTGGATTGACCCCCACGATCCCAGAAGAAATCCAAGAAGAATTCATCATGGGCTTTGATGCTGGAAACTCCAGTGGGATTATGATGCTTGGAAGTAAAGGGGTGATTACCTCTGAGATTTACGCCAATAATCCTACCCTTTATGTTAAGGGAGAAGACCCCGTAGTCTATGATACCAGTAAGCAGCCCAATGTGAATGATGTTCACGCTTCCACTTGGACAGAGGCTTGTAAGGCTGGATTCGACAGTGCTGAGCACAAGGCCTTGACCTCTTCTTTTGATTATTCTGGACCCTTTACCGAGACAGTGATCATGGGTAATCTGGCGCTGAGAAGTCGTGACCTCAGAGAAGTTGTAGGAACGCGAAGTAATGGAAGAAAAATTGTTAAATATTACGGCCGTAAAAAACTTCAATGGGACGGAGAAAACATGAAAATCAAAAACTTGGAAGAAGCCAATAATTTTGTGAGTAAAGAATATCGCAACGGTTGGGAACTCCCAATCTAATTTTACAATTCAGTTTAAAAAAACAGGAACGGTAAAAGCTTGCCATTCCTGTTTTTTTTATAATTATTCTAGCGTAGCATGAAAAATTTTCCCGAAATAAAACAGCAAATAGAGTCTTTTGGCTATCAAGTTAAAGCGTTTGACTTCGAAAGGCCCTGGGGCGGGTTTTTAGTAATCGAAGAAACCCAAGCCCAAAAGTTTGCCGATCAATTTTTTGAAGGCATTGCGATTGAAAGTCTAAAAATTGGAGGAAAGTTAAGTCCAAAAATACTTGTGGTCAACCCCAAGGCGCGACTGTCTTGGCAATACCATCACAGAAGAGCCGAAATCTGGCGTGTCTACCGTGGCGCTGTGGGAATTATCCGATCCGATGATGATGATCAAAAACCGCTTATCACACTCAACGAAGGGGATCAAGTAAAACTGCGAAAGGGTGAACGACATCGGCTTATTGGCCTTGAGAATCAAGCTTTGGTCGCCGAAATCTGGCAACATACCGATCCAGATCACCCCTCAAATGAAGACGATATTGTCCGCGTTCAAGATGACTTTGGCAGGGGATAAATAGCAGCGTTTATGTATGGAATTCTTTTTTGTTTCACCGTCCCAGAACCACCTGCGGGAAATAAGGACCACAGAGTGGATATCGAGACTATATGTTAAATTATTGAAGGATTTTCACTTAATTGTGTAAATTCGTTATACAAACAACGAAAAACAAACCGAATCCCTATTCAAATGAAAGACTTTTTAAATGGCTTTTCACTTCTTTTTGACCCCTTTGGTGCGATTAAGTTGTTAGAAAAAAAAGAAAAAAAGCCGACCCCATATTTTTTAACTGCCTTTGATTACCTAGCCCAAGCCTACCATGTCGAGAAAAAACCGATCGATTCCAAGCCAAAAAGGAAATCAAAACGTACAGCTTAAATAAGCACAATTTTATCAAGGACCCATTCCCACCCCGGAGATGCTGAACCATTACAATCAGATTCAACCAGATTTTGCCGAACGAATTATGTTGATGGCTGAAAAGGAGCAAGCACGTACCATAAAGAACGAAGAAGAGACCTCAAGAAGGGCCTACATGGTTATTACTTGGGGTCTGATTTTTGCTTTTTTAAGTGTTGGTGGTTTAATCTATGCTTTAATACAAGCAATTATTAGGGGGCATAGTAGTGCTTCGATTATTGTCATTTCGATAGCTGCTGTTGGAGGAATCTTTATTTATAAAAAGTATAATCCATAAATAACCTTAGGGCAACCGCCTCAACAATTCCTTTATTTCTTCTACTCTCTCCTCTCTAGCTAAGGACTTTTTTTTTGATATAAAGAGGTCTCGCAGACCTTCATCCAAGGTTTGAGTATTACTAAAGTGACCCATAAAATGCTGTTGCTAGCCATTTACAATCAAACTTAATGTATTCTCTGTAAGGCCCAGCATTGCTGTCAGTATTGGTATCAGAAATATTTTTGGCTATAAATACCAATGCATTTGCATAACAGATTTCAGCTTCGAATGCTGGCTAGACCTTACTGTTTAAAAATTTATTAAACAGAGGAAAAATCAAGCGCTCTTCGGGTTTTTTATATCCCTTTTACAATCGGCTAACCAAAAGACAATCACTGATTCCCCATTAAAGTAGGATACTTCCTACTTCCATCTGTGCTGTTGCCGCCCTACTGAATATTTTTTTTTGCTCCACTTTTAGATCATCTCTGAAAAACAGGGAACGGGCAAACCTATGATATTTAAAGTGGATTAGTTTTTAGCCCAATAAATAGGAGGCTATCTTTTGAAAAATCGTATCTGATTCGAAATTGTTTTTTACAAATGCTTGTCCAGCCTTACCCATTTCTATCCTTTTTGTTGGGTTTAAGTAGAGGTACTCAATCTTATCGGAAAATGCTTGAACTTGGTGGGGCGGAGTGAGAAAACCTGAAGTTTCAGTAACCACTTGGCTGTTGCTACTGATGTGAAACGCAACCACTGGCAAACCAGATAAAGAAGCTTCTACAACAACATATCCGAAACCCTCCCACAGAGAGGGCAACAAAAAAACATCGGCACACATCAACAGGTCTTTTGGATTTTCAATGAACCCTGTAAACGTTATTTCATTTTCCAAATCATTTTCAACTACCATTGATTTCAATAAACCTTCCTGTTCCCCTTTTCCTCCGATTAGCATCTGAAAAGGAATGCCTCTTTTTTTTAACTCCACCGCAACGGGAATCAAAAACTCAAAATTTTTCTGTGGCACCAGTCTTCCCAGGGCCGCAAGAGTAAAGGTATTATCGTTATTATCTACTAAGGGGATAAAGGCCTTTTCAATAAAAGTTGTAGTATCGATTCCATTGGGGATTACTGCAATTTTTTCTGGTGAAATCAGTGAGGTTCCATTGGATAAAATCGAATTTTTAGTGGCCTGTGAATTGGTCAAAACACGGCTTATTATTTTTTGATATAAAAACCGGTTTATAAAATAATTTCTGACGGGTCGGTCACTCCCCCTTCTAAAAATAATATTTTTTACCCCTGCTATTTTTGCGGCAATTCCACCACATTTTAAATCTCTTGAAAGGTTGAGTACGATACTGTCTACCTGCTGATCTTTTAAAACCTTTACCATTCCGTTTATGGTAAAAGGGTTTAAGAAACTGAGGTTGGATAACGCAATAACATGAACTTTAATCCCCAATGCTGTTGCACGGTGTTGCAATGCTGAGCCAGATTGTGCCATCACCAATACACGGTGACCTTGGGCATGAAGATAATGCGCCACCTCGAGATGCCATTTCTCGCCACCACCCCATTCATTAACGGTATTTAAAAAACAAAATGAACTCAACTAAAAAAAATCTATTGGACAAGATTAAAGAAAATTAAGATGAGAATTAAGTAATAATGGATATTTATGGTGGATCAAGGGCTGTTTTACAGATTTAGAATTTAAATAGGCCTGGCAATCAAAATGATCCATCAGGGACCTTTTATTTATGTTTTTTTAAGTTTTGGTTGAATTTTCAAAAAAATCAGCTGGAGAAAAGCTTCATATTAATGGATTCCTCATTAAATTGTTTCAGTCTATTAAGTGTACTATGAAAATATTGGTGATTCAACAAAAAATGATAGGAGATGTGTTGCTAAGCACCCTTATTTGTAAAAATCTTAAACTGTGGAATTCAAAGATAACTGTTGATTTTATTGCCAATAGACATACATTGGATGTGATTCGTCATAATCCCTACATCGATGAAATCGTCGTTTTTGAAGACGATTTCAAAAAAAATAAATGGGGTTTTTTTAAATTTCTACTGAATCAGAGGAATAAAAAGTATGATTATATCATCGATTGTTATGGAAAACTAGAGAGCTTACTCATATGTGCATTTACACCTGCCAAGAAAAAAATAGGGTTTAAAAAGATTAACACTTTACTGGTTTACAACCATTCCATCCAAAGAAAAACCAAACAAGACTCGGCACTTCAATTATCAACTGTAAACCGGTTTCAGTTGTTGGAACCCATTATGGGAGATGCTCAAAAAAACAGCGAAGTAGAAATATTCCTAAGTGATGAAGAAAAGCTGTCTTCCAGAAAAAAAATGGACCAGGTGATAGGGAAAGAAAAAAAAGCCATTATGATTTCCGCCATGGGAAGTAGCGATATAAAAACTTACCCATCTGAATATTTGGCCCGTTTGATTGAGGTGACTTATAAAACAACACAGCTGCCCATCATATTAAATTACCGTCCCGATCAGGAAGATAAAATATTGGATTTGATGGATCATTTAGCACCTTCCACCAAAAAAGCAATAGTAAAAAAATTGACCCCTGGCTCTTTGAGGGACTTCATGAAAACGGTTTACCATTGTGTGGCCATCTTGGGAAATGAAGGCGGGGCAATTAACATGGCAAAAAGCTTAAAAATACCAACATTCGCTATTTTCTCACCTATTATAGATCCTGCAGGATGGCATATTGAAGTTCCCAACAAACACATGGCAGTGCACCTAAAAAATTATTTTCCAGACCGCATTGATTTTAAGAATTATAAAGAACTTCAGAAGAATCCCAAAAAAGTATCTGAATTTTACCATTTACTGAATCCGAATCTTTTTGAAAAAGAGTGGATTTCTTTTCTAATCAGCAATGGAAATCAATAAAATGTTTATAATAAATAAGTAATGAGCATTTTAACTGATTTTTTGTGAAAAAATCCATTTAAAAGTTAAAAAAAGGGGAGCTATTGCAGCAACTTAAATTTTTTGGAAGTATTTTTAGGACTTGATTCATTCTTTGAATTGATTTATGGTTAATACGAGGGCATCTTTAGGGATGCCCTTTTTTTAACCAATTTTAACTTCCATTTAACCTGACCTTACGAAATATTTAACAGACGTTAAAGTACCTTTACGAAGACGTTGATAAACTTCATATTTGTTTGTTTAATTGGTTAACCCGCTAAGGATTTTAAAAAAATTAGCGGGTTTTTTTAAATCCAATTACAATTATTGAGATACTTCATACTCAAACTCCCAGTTGGGGTCCTCCAATCTATTAATAATGTACTTGATGGTGATTTCTGTGTCCTTGGCTACAGCCTCTAACGCTTTTATTCGGAGGTGCTTTATATTGCCCATTTTCTCGTCCTCATTGGCTTCGTAGGCAGTACAATTAGGGATCTCGTGGTGATTGATAAAACCTCCTAAAGGCAATCTAATATAACCATCGGGAAAACGTTCATCAAAAACATGAGAGATTCCCAAATCAAACCCTTCTGGTAAATCACGGGTGGTGAAAACACCCAAACCTTCTATTTTACTCTCTTTAATGGTTAAAAAATCAGGTAGTGGTCGCCAACTTGTTTTTTTTATCATGCTGCTTTATAAAAATTAACTGATTGAATCAAAGGATCTTTTCCGCCGTCAATCGTCAAATAAAATTAATCATATTATTTAACATTAGACTTTTAATAATATTTGAGCATGGCCCTCAAAACGGGTTCATAAGCATCTGCATACCGCATCATTCCCAAATCGTTGGGATGAGAACCATCTGTTGCTCCTTCTCCATCTGTTCCCAATAAACCTTCACCATTCAAGTAAAATAGGTTTTTAACACCATCGGCCTTCAATGTGGCGTAAGCCGCTCTTAGGGCTTTTCTGCTGTCCAGGTGATGGGCCATTCTTTGGGGAAAAAACTGGCTGTTGGTATAACTGCGGTCCTCGACCAAAAGTAAGGGAGTTTCTGGATGCGTTTGTCTGATTCTTTTCACCAGTGGAACCGCCCTTTCAGAAACAGTTTTATTATCCATGTTGGGAAGACAATCGATAACATAGGCACAAGGATCTACCTCTGCTAACAAGTCGGCCACCTCAGCTTCCATTCGGCCGTTCCCTGAAAACCCAAGATTGATGGTCGGGCGGTTTAATCTTCTTCCTAAGATTGCTGGGAATGCCATCCCAGGGCGTGATGCACAGGCCCCATGCATTATAGACGTTCCGTAGAAAAGTAGAGGTTTTTCTTTGCGTGGAGCAATGGGAGTAAACGTCTGCCCGCTGGAGACGCCTACCTCAAAATCGTCAACGCCATTGTATAAAGGCAAATAGATGGTATACTGACGCTTGCCAGACCTAAGGTTTTCGGCAAGAGGGGTATTCATTTGCTTATTATCTGGCCTTACCACAGCTACCCAACGGTCGTTTCCCTCCGCATTTTTGGCGTACAAATCTAAGCCACTGACCCCTGTGGCGGGCATATGAGACATAGACAAACGCGATAAATACAGATTATAACGCACATATATATTGGGTGAATTTGTTTCAAAACGCATACACATCCCGGCAGAATGTCGAGATAAATTCCACACTTTCTCACGAACAATCCCTTCTGCTTTTGCAGACAAACGGTCAAAGTATCTTTTGGTATTCTTCCAGCCTTTGCCCTCAACCCCTATCTGCTTAACATCGTACCAATCAATTTCAGCAGCTGATTTCGATACGTTTTGCTGGGCGAATATTGTTGTTGGCGCTATGCCCATGGTCGCGACTCCACCCAATAATTGGGTGGTAAATTTTCGCCGGCTATATCCCTGTTTTGTCATAGGACTTTAAAGTTGGTGTAAACTAAATTATCTATCAATATACGATGTATTGGTCTATTCTCACTCGGCATCACTTTTTTCAGACGCTTTTTTTGTCCTCATTCTGAATAGGGCTACAAAAATACTCCCATACAAAGAATGTACAAGGCTTGAAATGGCCGCTGGAATTGCCACAGCGGGATTCACAAAATTTTCTTTTGCCAGCACCACCCCCAGTCCAGAATTTTGCATGCCTACCTCAACCGAAATAGTACGGCTGACGCCCTCGTCTTTTAATAAAACTTTACTCAAAAAATATCCTAAGACAAATCCAATCAGGTGAAGGGTCATTATAGACAATATCAAAGCAAAACCAGATCCCAAAATGATGGTTTTGCCCTGACCAATAATACTGGCAACAATGAGCGTTATCAATATAACAGCAACAGAGGGGGCATATCGTTTAATTTTAAAAGTGTATTTCGGTAACTTAGCGTTGAGTAAAATCCCCAATACTACTGGCACTAATACTACCTTCAAGGTGCTGTAAAACAAACCCATAGCATCCACTTGAATTTCATTTCCTGACAAGCTACTGGTCAGCAGTGGGGTCATTACTATGGCCACCATAGTAGAGAGCGCGGTCATGGACACCGACAGTGCTAAATTAGAGCGAGATAGAAAAACAATCACATTAGAGGCAGTACCTCCAGGACAACAAGAAACCAAAATCAGACCCACGGAAAAAAAAGGAGGTAATTGAAATGCGCGTGCTAAAAGCCAACCCATAAAAGGCATAACGGTGAACTGCAAAAACAAGCCTGTTAAAACCCATTTTGGCGTCTGCGTTATACGACGAAAGTCTCCTGTTTGCAAGGTTAAACCCATTCCCAACATGATTCCTCCTAAACCCAATGTAATCCACTGTCCTGAAAACCAAGTGAATATTGGAGGGTGGTAGAGGGAAAAAAGCGCCGCAATGGAAACAATCCAAGGGAATGCCGCTGGGATCTGATTGAGGATGCGCAAAACTTAGGGGGTTCTCGTTGACCAGATTTCATGTAAAGGATCCCCTTTACTGCTAAATCCTGTGTGATGCCAATCCATTTCCTTTTTTTGATATTGGAACGATAACGAAATTCCAACCTTCTTATCGTCTCTTGAAAAGTAATCTATGTTTTCGGTATAATTACCCCCTTCAGCACTGTATCTCCCTCCACCTGAACCGTGAAAAGAAAAAGTTTTGGTATTGAATGCGATCCACTGAAAAAAACCATCTTTTAAAATTTTCATTGTTTTTCTCGAGCGATTGGTGTCTCTTCTTTGTTCTTTATTGTCTTTCACCCTGCCTGCCATCAGCCATTTTCCTTGTAAGGGCATTGTTGATTTAGAGATTTTTTTCCACCCATTGTCCGTCATCACCTCTAACTGTTTGAGACTGTCTATGGAATAATTGGAGTTGAATTCTAAGTTTACGAATATTTTACCTCCTTTTTTTTCATAAAACCCACCTACGGTTTGAATAAAATGTTGGGTGTCTTCAGTAAATTGGGTTTCAACATAGTAGTTGTCATCCATAAACACGCGGTGTTCAATATTTTGACCATTTTCCATACTGTTGTAGGAAAACACCTGTCCAGTGGCATTTTGATGGTGAAGCCACAAGGCTGCTAATATTAGAATAGTTTTTTTCATGATATGTTTATTACAGGCGAACAAAATAATTTCTGGAAACAATCAAGCTACTGTTTGGCGGGGCCTCAATAGATAAAATCAATAATCCAGTATTTGAATATAAAATGTTTTTCTAAATATCTAAAAAAAATGATTATAATTAAGTTCGATCAATACATATTAGTAGGCGTTTTAATTAAAAGCATTTAATTTAGTATCTTGAAGTGACTACACTCAAACATCAACTTATGAAAAAACTTAACCTTATTTTTCCATTGGCATTGTTTTTTACTTGCCACCTTTTTTATGGTCAAAAAATAGACTTCGAAGAATATGATTTAGACAATGGTCTTCATGTGATTCTTCACCAGGACAATTCAGTTCCAATAGTAACCACCTCGGTACTGTACCATGTGGGTTCTAAAGATGAAAATCCTGAAAGAACTGGTTTTGCTCATTTTTTTGAACACTTACTTTTTGAGGGTACAAAGCACATCCCAAAAGGGAAGTGGTTTTCGATAGTCACTGGAAATGGAGGTTCAAACAACGCCTACACCACCGACGATTTCACCTATTATTACGAAAACTTTCCTTCCAATAATCTCAAATTAGGGCTCTGGATGGAATCCGAGCGCATGCTTCACCCCATTATTGACCAAAAGGGAGTAGATACTCAAAATGAAGTTGTCAAAGAAGAAAAAAGAATGCGATATGACAACAGTCCTTATGGAAAATGGAATGAGGAGGTCAAATCCAAATTGTATGCGGTCCATCCCTACAGCCAAACTACCATTGGAAAAATGGAACACCTCGATGCTGCCACTTTGGAGGAGTTTATGGCGTTCAACAAGAAATATTACGTGCCCAATAATGCCATTTTAACCGTTGCAGGAGACATTGATATCCCACAGACCAAAGAATGGATTTCAGACTATTTTGCGCCCATCCCTAGAGGTGTGACCATTGAGAGAAGTTTCCCAAAAGAGCGCCCTATTACGGAAACTATCCGAGCAGAAGCTTATGATCCTAACATTCAAATTCCTGCGATTTTCCTTGCCTACAGAACGCCCGGGAGAAATACCAGAGATGCCAGAGTGTTGGATGTTATTTCTACCTACCTCAGTAAAGGGAAAAGTTCTAAACTTTACAAGAAATTGGTCGACAATCAAAAAATGTCCCTTCAGGTTGCAGCCTTCAACATGAATAATGAGGACTACAGCACCTATGTAATTTTAAGTTTACCATTGGGGGAAACAACGCTTACCACATTGGTTGCGGAAATTGATGAGGAGGTCGAAAAAATTAAAAATGAGCTCATCTCTGAAAAAGACTATCAAAAATTACAGAACCAGTTTGAATCAGAATTTGTAAGTGCCAATGCTAATATTGCAGGTATCGCAAATTCATTGGCAGAGTATTATGCTTTTTACGATGGAAATACCGACTTGATCAATGAGGAACTGGACCTTTACAAATCCATTTCCCGAGAGGACATCAGACAAGTAGCCCGTAAATATCTCAATACAAATCAACGTTTGGAGTTACACTATCTACCCGAATCTCAAAAAGAAGAAAAATGATTAGAGCCATAATAGTATTAGTATGCCTTGCTTTTTACAGCAATGTCCAAGGACAGATCGACCGTTCTGTACAACCCAAACCTGGGCCTGCCCCTGAAATCAATTTTGGAACACCCCAGGAACATCAATTCAAGAACGGCATTACCCTTTTGGTGGTAGAAAATCACAAACTACCTCAAGTATCTGTATCCTTACGGATTGATAACCCCCTCTATGTTGAAGGTGAAAAAGCAGGGGTGTCAGGACTTCTTTCCAGCATGATGGGAAAAGGGTCTCTGAATATTCCAAAGGACGATTTTAATGAAGAAATCGATTTTATGGGCGCCAGCTTAAATGTCTATTCGGAAGGAGCCTATGGCAGTTCTTTAAAGCGCTACTTCCCAAGGGTCTTTGAAATGATGGCCGATGCGCTGCTCAACCCAAATTTTACCGCAGAAGAATTTCAAAAAGAGGTTGAAAAAACTTTAGAGGGTCTAAGGTCAGAGGAAAAAGATGTTAAAGCGGCTGCCAGGCGTGTTGAAAATCTACTTTCCTATGGAAGTGACCACCCTTATGGGGAATATGTGTCGGAGGAAAGTGTCAAAAAAGTTCTGCTTGAAGACTTAGAAAAACAATATCAAAAAAGAATCCATGCCCAAAATACCTATGTCATTATTGTGGGTGATATTGATTTTGACAGTGCTAAAATGCTCACCGAAAAATATCTGGGTAAATGGGATAAAGGCAAAATAGCGTCTTCAGTATTTCCCGATCCTGAAAACGTAACCCAAACCCAAATTGATTTTGTAGAAATGCCCAATGCTGTTCAATCAGAAATCTCTCTTTTAAGCACAGCAAGTATAGACAGGAACAATCCAGACTACTATGCATTGACGATTGCCAATCAGATTTTAGGCGGAGGTGGAGAAGCCCGATTGTTCCTCAACCTAAGGGAGGACAAGGGGTACACCTACGGTTCCTATTCGAGGTATACCCTTAATTACAAGACCAAATCGAGAATGCGTGCATTTGCCGCGGTACGAAATGCTGTAAGCGACAGTGCGGTGGTGGAGCTACTCTATGAAATTGATCGAATGAGTAAGGAAATGGTTACCGAGGATGAATTAAAATTGGTAAAGAAAAAATACGCAGGATCCTTGATTCGCTCAATGGAGAATCCCGAAAACATTGCAAATTTTGCTTACAACACCAAAACCCAAAATTTACCGGATAATTTTTACAACGATCTACTAAAAAACATTCAAAAAATAACCCAAGAGGACATACAAAGAGTTTCCCAAAAATACTTTAATCCCAACCAATTGCGGATTGTTGTAACTGGAAAAGGGAGTGATATTTTAGACCCTTTGGAAAAGATAGAATTCAACGGACAACCGTTAAAAGTAAACTTCTACGACAAATATGGTAACGCAACAGTCCGTCCCGAATTTTCCAAATCCATGCCCGAGGGTGTTACCGCAAAAAGCGTTATTGAAGGCTACATTGCGGCTATTGGAGGGCGAGAGAAATTGGAGGCCATTAAATCGATAGCCACTTTGTCCGAAGCCAGTATGCAAGGCATGACCATACAAGTTTCTAACCGACAAACCAATAAGAAACAAATGTTGTTGGAGGTGAGTATGATGGGTAATGTTATGCAAAAGACGGTCATCAGTACTGAAAAGGGATACAACGAAATGCAAGGGCAAAAGGTCGAGATGGATGAAACAGCATTTGAAAATGCCCGAAAAGAAGCTGCATTGTTTCCCGAGTTGGATGTTGATCAGAATGAAATTACACTGGTTGGCGTTGTTTCTATTGACGGAAAGGACGCTTATGAAATTAAATGGTCTGACAAAAAATCTATTTATTATTCCGTTGATGATTTTCTAAAGCTCCAATCCGTTGAAACCAACGAAGTACAAGGGCAAATCCAGTCTGCCACTAGATCCTATGGTGAGTTCAAAGCGGTAGAGGGCATACTGTTCCCACATCTGATAAAACAAAATATGGGCCCTCAGAAAATTGATTTTAACATAAAGTCCATCTCGCTAAACGAACCTATGGAGGACAGCTTGTTTGAATAAAAAAATTTATGAGACCCTGATGTATTGCTGTAAAGAACAGCTGATTTTTTTTAATTGCATTATCTTTGACCTATGAGAAAAAACCTTTTTTTAAGCTTTATCGGATTTTTATTTTTGACGCTTTCTGCCTGTAAAAATAGTGCTGCACCAAAAACAATTGTTGTGGATACTTCACCGGAAGTCACCGAGGTGGTCTTTGAAAAATCCCAAAAAATGTCAATGGAAATTGGGGGAATGGTTTGCGCTTTGGGTTGCGCAGCTGTTATCGAAAAAAACCTCAATAATACCAAAGGAATCATAGCGGCTAAGGTGGATTTTGAAACACAAAAAGCTACCTTGATATTCGATGCAGCATCGCTGACCCCTACTCAGGTTACCGAAGTCGTTTTGAATACAGGGGAGGCCTATGCTGTTAATAGTTTTGAACTCTTAGACTAATACTTCCAGCGTAAGGTTTCCATTAAATGAATAACATCCCGTTCCACATATTTTGAAGCAGGCATAATAGAGTCATAATTGGGTTTGGAATAGAAATACAAGGAACCCATCAGAAAGTGATCTGTTGAGTCTGTAAGGAAAAACTGGAGCTGAGAGGCGGCATTCCCCACTACCGTGAACAAAGTCCCATACACCCTATTCTCTGGAGCGATAAATACCCGCTCTGGAATTTCCTCTGCTTTAATCATATGTTTTCCCGGGAGTTGGTATGCATCATTTAACAAAGAATCTATATTGTCTTTTACGGATATGTATGACAGGTATAATGTTGCCTTCATATCTGGATAGTAAAGGTCGGGGGCTTTTTTTTGCAATCCTTTGAGTTCTGCCCAATCGTTGTATTCAAAACCAAAAGAAAACGAAGCAGGGGCATCGGTGTATTGTGGCACAGGATATTGGAGGCGCAATAAGGCTTTTGGCTTGGGCTGATAGGAGGTTTCACAAGCTAATGTTCCTATCAAAATCACCACTAGAACGATTAGTCGAATAATCATAGTCATTTCGAACTAGGTAAAATCACTTTTATTCTTTGGATTCTCCTTCGGTCTGCAGATTCGATAACAAACTTATAACCTTCATACTCGATGACCTGTCCCACAGTGGGGAAGAACTGTGCCACCTCTAAAACGAAACCTGCAATTGATTCAGACTCGCCTTTAGATTTTTCAAAAATTTCCTCATCCTCCAAGCCGATCACTTTATAGAAATCTTTTAGGTTGATTTTTGCATCAAAAACAATGGTGTGATCATCTAACTTGGAATAAACCAATTCGTCATCGTCGAATTCATCACTGATGTCCCCGACAATCTCCTCAATCACATCCTCAAGGGTGATGACGCCCGAGGTTCCCCCATATTCATCAACGACAACGGCCAAGTGAATTTTTTTCTGTTGAAACTCCCTTAACAGATCATCTAATTTTTTGTTTTCAGGCACGTAGAAAGGGGGTTTTAGAAGGCTGTGCCATTCAAAATTTCCATCTTCCAAGTGGGGCAGTAAGTCTTTGGTGTAAAGGATTCCTGTAACGTTGTCCATGTTTTCTTTATAGACAGGCACACGTGAAAAGCCTTTTTCAAGAATGAGCGGGACTATGGTTTCCAAATCCATGTCTTCGGTCAATGCAAAAACATCAATACGGGGACACATGACTTGTCTTGTATCAGTATTCCCAAAGTTTACAATGCCCTGAAGTATTTTATGCTCCTCTTTTGTCGTTTCCTGCTCATCGGTCAACTCCAAGGCCTGTGACAATTTATCGATGGAAAACTTGTTGTTTTTTCGCGCCAATCGAGATTCCATAAATCGCGTAATATTACTCATGGGGATGGTCATAAAAAATAAAAAATAGCGATCTATCGTAAAAATTGGAAACGCCATGATTTTGGAAAAACTAAGCGCGTTTCTGTTGGCGTATATTTTTGGCAGAATCTCTCCGAAAAAAAGTATCAAAAAAGTAATCAAACCAATTTCTATCAAAAGAACCAGCAGTGGGTTTTCGATTTGACTGAACAATTCCTCACCAAGATTTGCAAAAAGCAATACTATGGCAATATTGATAAAATTGTTGGTAATCAAAATGGTGGCCAGTAGTCTTTTGGGTTTATCCAGCATTTTTTGGATGACTTCTGTCTGCCGCGATTTTTTTTCTTCCTCTGATTCCAATTGATCTTTGGTCAACGAAAAAAAAGCCACCTCAGCCCCAGAAATAAGGCCTGAGGTGACTAATAATAGGGTTAAAAAAAGCAATTGAATCAATAAAGACCCCTGCATTTCTGGGGATAAAATCAATAAACTTAAAGGGTCAGGATCCAATTAATTTTACTTTGATTAGAAAGGAAGATCGCTTTCGGGCGGAGTTTCATCGGATGCTGGTGGGGTAGCGGAGGTTGTGGCGGACCCTTCAGCATCATTTTTCTTGGTGGACAAAAAAGTAAACTCGTCTACATTTACCTCTGTGGTGTATCGATCTTTTTGTTCTTGATCTTGCCACTTCCTGGTCTTGATTCTACCTTCAATATAAACTTTATCTCCTTTACTGAGGTATTTCTCACAAACCTCGGCTGCTTTGTTTCGCACCACAATGTTGTGCCAGTCTGTGTTTGTAACTTTTTCGCCAGAGGTTTTATTGGTGTAAACCTCATTCGTTGCCAGTGGGAATCTTCCCAAACATCCACCTCCGTCGAAATAATGCATTTTCACATCGTCTCCGAGGTGGCCAATTAACATAACTTTGTTTAATGTACCGCTCATGATAAAAGATTTTTGGATTAGTATCTCAAATGTAATGAATCACAATCAGTTTGTAAAAAAATTATCTCTAAAATTTTGTAGAACCCTGGGCATCGGAAAGTCCTTCAATGAGCTGCTGTTGGTTTTTAAAATATCACAGTTACTAAGCCTTACAATCCAAAAATTAATTTCTAAATGTTGGTGCGTTAGTTTGTGAAAAATCGCTTTTTCATTCCATTTTTCCATTGCATAGTCGTCATCAATATTTTTCTTAGCCAATAAGCTGTCAATACTATGTTTTTTGAGGGTATTTTGTCTTGAATCGGTTTCTATGAGCGGAAATTGGTAGAGGTTTTGCCAGATTCCTTTTCCCGTCCTTTTTTCTAACAATGTGCTTTTAGAGGCATCGGTTAATACCACATAATGAAAATAGCGTTTTTGGATTTTTATTTTTTTAATTTTCACGGGGAGTAGTGCCACTTTTTCATTTTTAAAAGCTACACATTCACTTTTGAATATGCAGTGTTCACAACCTGGATTCTTTGGAGTACATTGGAGTGCTCCAAACTCCATCAAGGCTTGGTTAAAATCCCCAGGAGGAGCGTTTCGCATCAATTGTTGCGCTTTATCTTTAAAGTGTTTATGGGCGCTGGAGCCGTCAATGGGAAAGTCAATGCCGAAGATCCTTGACAACACCCTATAGACATTTCCATCCACTACAGCCTGGGGCTGCTGGAAACAAATGGAGGATATGGCACTGGCTGTATAATCTCCTACGCCTTTCAATTTTTTTATCTCCTGAAATTCTACTGGAAAATTACCTCCGTAGCGATCAACAACAATTTTGGCAGTAGCGTGTAAATTTCGTGCTCTCGTGTAATATCCCAGTCCTTGCCAAAGTTTTAGTACCTGGTCTTCGCTGGCTTGTGCAAGATCTTTAATGGTGGGAAAAGCGATAATAAAGGCTTCATAATAGGGCAGGCCTTGTGCAGCACGTGTTTGCTGTAAAATAATTTCTGATAACCATACCCTGTAGGGATCCTTATTGTCGCGCCAAGGAAATGATCTCCGATTCTCATCATACCAATACAATAGTTTTTGATGAAAAGCCATTTATCCTACAAATACTGGGTTAACAACTAAAAGCATCAGCAAATATAAAAAGGTAAGACTGAATGAATTATCATTTTAATTTTTATATTTGCAATCCTTTAAAACGGTAACATTAATACTAATTAACACACTATGACAAAAGCTGATATCGTCACCAGCATATCTGATCAATTGGGAATTGACAAAACAGACGTTCAAGCAACCGTAGAATCCTTTATGAAGGAGATTAAAGATTCTTTAGAAGGAGGAGAAAATGTCTATTTACGTGGTTTTGGTAGTTTTATCATCAAAACAAGGGCTGAAAAAACCGGCAGAAATATTTCTAAAAATACTGCTGTAAAAATACCCGCCCACAACATTCCCGCCTTTAAACCCGCCAAAATATTCACAAACAGCGTCAAAGCTAAGGTGGAAGTAGCACAATAAATTATTATGAATCCAAACTTAAAGTTTAAATATGCCCAGTGGTAAAAAGAGAAAACGGCATAAGGTAGCCACGCACAAACGAAAAAAGCGTCGTAGAGCCAATCGCCACAAGAAAAAATAGTGTTCGGAAATACACTTAAAATATACTCCAACGTTCATTGACATATGATACTGCTGAATCAGTATCTTCAGGAAAATCCTGAACAACTATTGTTTAACAACGACTGGTTTAACAACAGTCGTAACTAAAATTCAACAGAGTGAATAAAGAACTGATTATACGATCGAATTCCTCTGCTGTTGATTTTGCACTGCTCAAGGATGGAAAATTAATTGAGCTCAATAAAGAAGTAGATGACAACAAGTTTTCGGTAGGTGACATCTATGTCGCTAAAATCAAGAAACCAATATCTGGACTAAATGCTGCCTTTGTTGGTGTAGGTCATGAAAAAGATGGTTTTTTGCACTACCACGACCTTGGTCCTAATTTACCTTCATTATTAAAATTTTTTAAAAACATTAACTCAGGTAGAAACAAAGACTATTCATTAAATAATTTTCGTTTTGAAAAAGAAATACCAAAAGATGGATCCATACAAGATTATCTGAAGTCCCAGCAGCAAATTCTGGTTCAGATTGTAAAAGAACCCATCTCAACTAAAGGACCCAGAGTGAGTTCTGAGCTGTCACTGGCGGGTAGGTTCATGGTACTCATACCATTTTCTGACCGTATTTCGATTTCGCAAAAAATTGAAAGTAATGCTGAAAAAAATCGGTTAAAAAAACTGGTAAAAAGCATTAGGCCAAAAGGCTTTGGAGTTATCATAAGAACGGTAGCTCAAAATCAAAAAGTAAGAGAGTTAGACGCCGATTTGCAACAATTGCTCGGCCGTTGGAAAAACTTGTGTGAGCGGTTCGGAAAAGTGGACCATTATCCCACAAAGATTCTTAGTGAGATCAATCGATCTTCCTCAATTTTACGAGATATTTTCGACAATGACTTCACTGGCATACACGTAGATGACCCCGAGATGTTGGTCGAAATAAAGGATTATTTGAAAACGATTGCGCCCGACAAGGTTTCAATTGTAAAGTATTTTAAAAATAAAAATACTCCAATATTTGATCACTTCGGAATAGAAAGGCAGATTAAAACCTCCTTTGGCCAAACCGTGTCCATGCAAAAAGGGGCTTACTTAGTAATAGAACACACTGAAGCCCTTCACGTCATCGATGTCAATAGTGGAAATCGATCAAACAAGGCCAGGTCCCAAGAACAAACTGCTTTTGAAGTCAACATGATCGCAGCGAGCGAAATTGCACGGCAACTGAGGCTGAGAGATATGGGCGGCATAATAGTGGTTGACTTCATCGATCTTAACACCAACGAAAATCGAAAAAAGCTTTTTGAACATCTTCGTAAAGAGATGGAAAGTGACAGAACAAAACACAAAATTCTACCACCCTCAAGATTTGGACTAATTCAAATTACGCGTCAGCGCGTACGTCCAGAAATGAATATTAAAACCAGAGAACCCAACCCCAACAAAAAAGGTGAGGTTGAAGCCCCTATCATTTTAATAGACAAAATCAACGCAGAACTTGACAAAATTGTCAAGCACAGGCAAAACAAAAAAAAGAAGGTGTTTTTACACATTCACCCCTTTATTGCAGCCTATCTAACCAGTGGTTTCCCATCCATCCGGGCCAGCTGGTACATCAAACACAAAAAGTGGATACAAGTTGTACCACGTGATGCTTTTATGTATTTAGAGTTCCGTTTTCTGGATCAAAACAGAAGACTTCTCAGAACTAAATAACTAAAAACCGCCTTACTTAAAGGCGGTTTTTTTTTGCTCTGAACTTTATAGTGAGGTGCTATCCTCAAGAAATCCTGAAGGATTTCAAAACGATAAATAAGCGTTACAATCAAAGGCGTTTATCGCCGAATTGGCTTACTTTTTTTACGAGGGCGGCTCACACCATTACTCCCCCTAATAATTTTACCTCTTTTTGTCTTTTTGTCGCCTTTCCCCATGGTATAAGATTTGATGTCCTAATTTAATTAATTATAATTGTGTCATTATTGAGGGACCATCCTTTTTAATTTTAGCTATGGACAACGCAATGCCTTCTCTGACAGAAATTCAAAAAAAAATGGAACGGTATTGTGCCTATCAAGAGCGGTGTCATCAAGAAGTACTTATAAAGCTTCAGGGGATGAAAGTATATGGAAACCAGGCTGATACCGTGATTTCTTATCTTATAGAACAAAATTATCTCAACGAAACCCGTTTTGCCGAGCACTTTGTACGGGGTAAGTTTAGGATTAAAAAATGGGGCAAAAATAGATTGGTAAGAGCGCTCAAGCAGCGTAATATTTCTGATTGGAACATCAAAAATGCCATGAAGGAAATTTCTGATGACGCCTATTCAGAATGTGCTGAAACATTGGCTGAAAAATTTTGGGCATCTCACCAGGAAAAACCCCTTAGCATTCGAAAGAAGAAAGTTTGGGAAGCCATGCAATACCGCGGTTGGGAAACAGCAATTATTATGAAAAACATTCTCAGATTAGAACATCATAAAGAATAGCGAACCCCTATTAGTCCATTTCCCTTGGGCATGGGCACTAAGTTGGATTCCCAGAATTGGGTGTTAAAAATATTATTAAAATAAAAACTGATCTGAAACTGTCGCAATGTCAATTGGACAGAAATATCCATCACTCTGTAAACGATTCCAGAATTACGCTCAACATATTTTAGGGCTACGAAGGTATCAAACACTCGGGAAAGGGTCAGGTTGTAGGTCCCAGTAATGTGGTGTTTTAAATCATTGTTTATGGAGTATCGAGAAAAGCTGTAGTTACTTTTTTCGAGTGAATTATTTAAATAAGAATAATTGATTTTAAACTGGTGGAGCTGTGAGTTGAATTGTAGGCGGTGCATCAGTTCTAAATCAATTCCGTTGGTGGTTACTTCTTGAATATTCTGGGCCATAAAAGGAATGCTGCTGTCATCACTATCTTTGACAAAGTCAATCAGATTTTTTGACTTTCTACTGAAATAGGCCACCGATGCAGTGACCTTTGATTTTGTAAATCGGATACCGACTTCTTGGGTATTGGCCTCTTCTGGTTTGAGGTTGGCATTGCCCAAAGTGGAGGGGTCTGAATAGAACAGATCCGTAAATGTAGGGATTCGGAAGGTAGCGCCTGTATTGGCATATACCCTTAGATTGGGGTTCAATTGCCATCCCAGGTCAACCCCTGGAAAGCTATGGGTTCCAAAATCAGAAAAATAGTTGACGGCAATTCCTGGGGTAATGTCGAGGGTATTATTAAAAAAATAAAAACGGTGCTCCAAAAAGAGGTTCATCATGGTCCTTTTACGATTCCCTAAATTATTACTCCGAATACTGACTTTGGAGATATCAACACCCACCCCTGTTCTACCCAACTTGGAAGGTACAGAAACATCCAAGGCACCACCCACTTTATGGGTAATATGAAGGTTACGGTATATTTCGGGTTTATTTCGAATGTACTCATACATATCTTGGCCCCTGCGCCAATACAACTTAGGTTTGAATACCCAGCTTCCCAATTGGTGTCTTTGGGACAGGGAGACCAAACTCCCCTGTGTTTCCTCATACTGATCCACTGCCGAGGGAGAAGCATAGAAACCGTTGGCACCAAATTTTCTGTCTGAAAATGAGGTAATCATGTGTAAGGGTGTTTTGTGTCGGTTAAAACTGGATTTAACGAAGTATTGATTGTGATTGTAGTCCGAATTGTAGCGATAGCCGTCTGAAGTATTTTTGGAAACAAATCCTATTACACTGGTTTTTTCTGTGGTGTCACCGATGTACAAGGATCCATTTGTTTGATCATAGCTGCCGTGTTGTAGGTCGATCGAGAGTGTTTTCGGTGCCTCTGTTTTGGTTACTATATTTATAGCTCCTGTAAAAGCATTCTGACCGTAGGCCCTTGCCGCGGGTCCTTTTATAATTTCTATTCGGGCTACCATTTGGGGGGGCGGCAAAAAGTTGAGGGTGTGGTGACCTGTTTGCGCATCGTCTAATTTGATTCCGTCGATAAGTAAAAGTGTTTGATCAAAAGTTCCTCCTCTAATTTTCAGATCGGCCTGTGTGGGTCCGGTACCTCTTCTTTGAATATCCACTCCCCCGACTTGTTGTAATAAGTCTACGAGATGTGTGACCCCACTTTTTTGGATTTGATCCGCGGTGATGATGTTTATCGTTTTAGAATTTTGGGTAAGCGGTGTCTCCAAACGGTTGGAGGAAAGTATGACTTCTTCTAATCTTTGATTGAAAAGGGAGTCTGATGTCGAATCGAGCTGCGCATTGAGAGGGCATAGATATAAAAGCAGACTCAGAGAAGCAGCCGCGCAATTTTTTTTCATTTGTGGGTGTGGTTTATGCAGGCTGTGCAAAGGCTAATCGGCGAGGAGAATCAATTTGTTGTTCTTCATTTCAACCGTTCCAGCACTGATCTCAAAAAGGGTTGTATCGGAGCTTACTTGCTTGAATTTGGACTTAAAGGCATCCTGCACTTCTATTTTTCCATTGATGGTCACAGTGCCCTGTTTTAGTGTAGAAACGATGGGAGCATGATCGTTTAACATTTGAAAGGAGCCTGCGCTCCCTGGGACGGTTACGGAGGCAACTTCACCACTGAATAAAGTGGCTTCGGGAGATATGATTTCTAAATGCATTATACTTCTGCTAACATTTTTTCTCCAGCTTCGATAGCGTCTTCAATGGTTCCTTTAAGGTTGAATGCGGCTTCTGGGAGATGGTCTAATGCTCCATCCATAATCATATTGAAACCTTTGATGGTGTCTTTTATGTCTACCAACACCCCTGGAATTCCTGTAAATTGTTCTGCGACATGAAATGGTTGGGATAAAAAACGCTGAACCCTACGGGCTCTGGAAACCGCTAATTTATCTTCTTCTGATAGTTCTTCCATTCCCAAAATGGCAATGATGTCTTGGAGTTCTTTGTAACGCTGAAGGAGTTCCTTTACTCTTTGGGCGCAATTGTAATGTTCTTCCCCAAGTATGTCAGCAGTCAATATACGAGAGGTAGAGTCCAAAGGATCTACTGCTGGGTATATACCCAGCTCAGCAATCTTTCGGGACAATACTGTAGTGGCATCTAAGTGAGCAAAAGTAGTAGCAGGAGCGGGATCAGTAAGGTCATCTGCAGGTACATACACTGCCTGAACCGAGGTAATCGATCCATTTTTAGTCGAGGTAATTCTTTCTTGCATGGCGCCCATTTCTGTGGCCAATGTGGGTTGGTAGCCTACTGCCGAGGGCATACGTCCCAAAAGTGCAGATACTTCAGATCCTGCCTGGGTGAAACGGAAAATATTGTCTACAAAGAAAAGAACATCCTTTCCTTGTCCGTCTCCGGCACCATCTCTAAAGTATTCTGCAATCGTCAGACCTGATAACGCTACCCGAGCCCTTGCTCCTGGAGGCTCATTCATCTGTCCAAATACGAAAGTAGCTTTAGATTCCAGCATGGCTTTTTTATCCACTTTGGTTAAATCCCAGCCGCCTTCTTCCATGGAGTGCAAGAAATCATCTCCATATTTAATAATTCCAGATTCCAACATCTCACGTAAAAGGTCGTTTCCTTCTCGAGTTCTTTCTCCAACACCTGCAAAAACAGAGAGTCCTCCGTGGCCTTTCGCAATGTTGTTAATCAACTCCTGAATCAAAACGGTTTTTCCTACTCCAGCGCCTCCAAACAATCCAATTTTACCTCCTTTAGCGTAGGGTTCAATGAGATCAATTACTTTTATTCCTGTAAAGAGTACTTCTGTGGAGGTAGATAAGTCTTCAAATGCCGGTGCCTGTCGGTGAATGGGAAGGCCATTTTCTTTTGGTAAGTTTCCCAACCCATCAATAGCGTCACCAATTACATTAAAAAGTCTTCCATAGACTTCTTCTCCAACGGGCATTTGTATGGGGTTTCCAGTCGGTTTTGCTTCCGTTCCGCGACTGAGGCCATCTGTTGAGTCCATAGATACGGTTCTTACGGTATTTTCTCCAATGTGAGATTGAACTTCGAGCACCAGTTGGGTGCCATCAGCTTTGGAGATTTCAAGGGAATCATAAATCCTGGGAAGTTCATTGTCTTCACCAGAAAAGGTTACATCTACTACGGGACCGATGATTTGTGAAACTTTACCTGTGAATTGTGACATTAGCGTTTTTTTATTTTAGGGAACCTTTGTGGTAAATAATTAAAGTGCAAATATAGGGGAATATCTAAAAGGTTAAGTGATGTTGTTGTAAAAAAAAAGAGCCCAATTGGGCTCTTTTTTATGAGGTGATTTTTTCGTCTACAAATTTATACGGAGACCTGCATAATAAATAGAACCGATAAGACCTGCACCAGGAACGGACACATAATTGTCTCCTCCAATATTATTCCCTCCAATCTCTAGAATAGATTTCAATGAGGGTAGATCATATGAAAGTTTTGCATCAATCACTGTATTGGCTTCTATAGTCCCGTTAACATAAGAAGACTGATAAAAATACTCTGAGTTATATCTTGCATTAGCCCCCACAGATAATTTACCGGAAGAATAGTTTAGCCCAGCTTTTATTCTGGTTTCTGGTGTGTTCCAAGAAATAATATAAGCGTCTGTAGGCTTAGCTTCATAATCCGTTTTATTGTATTCATAGATCAGGTTTGCACTAAGGTTATTACTAAGGGCAAAAGTTGTCTCAATATTTACCCCAGAGGTTTGAAATTCATCATTAAAGTTTGAATCAACTTGGAATGTGTAATAACTATCTGCTCCTACAGCAGCTGCAGGCGTATTGAATGCAGTTGTCATAACCGGGGCTAAAACAAATTTACCTGCAATTTTATCAACATAATTACTCATATATGCACTAATGTCTAAAGTAAATTTTGGAGAATTGTATCTGTAACCTACTTCATAAGAAGTTACGACCTCTGCTTTAACGTTTCCAAGTCCATTGGTGGCGTCAGCCAAGGTTCCGATTTCTACGGCATTGTCAATCACATATTTACCTGTAAAAGTGTATGGGTTTCCGTTTTCTAACAAGACTGTTTTACTGAACCTGTCAATATTAGATTGAGTTCCCCCAAGAATGACAGCTGCGGATGTGTTGTATCCTATAAACATGTCTTGGTTGGTTGGGTTTCTAAATCCTTGCTGTGCTGAGAATCTGATATTTTTATTTTCAGACAAATTAAACAACAAAGCTAACTTAGGTGTTACGTTTCCTTCGTCCAATACCTCAACTTTATCGTACCTCAGGGAGGTAGTTAAAGAAACGAAATCGTCAAACAAATCTGTTTTCAATTGAGCGTAAGCGCCATATTGGGAGTATTTGATAGGGCCATTTTCATCAGTATAAAGAGTACCACCAGTATTCAAATTAAAGTTTTTGAGTTGAGCACCAACAATTACATTTCCAAAGCTAAATTTATCTCCAAAGTCATAGTCAACTTCGTAATTGTAAACTTTTGAGACGTCTTGGATTCTAGAACCTTCACCGAGATTGTCTGCAGTAGAACGTGTAGCAGCATCAACGGCATTATTAAATGCAGTTGTTCCCGGTTGAAGTAATAGCGGATCCGCAACAGATCTTGCTAGATTGTGAAAAGGAGCAGTAGAACCATTAAACCAATCGTTAAACTGAAGCGTAGAAGGATCTAATCCTGGTGTTGCAGCAGCTGTACCAATTGTAGTGCCAATCTCTTGAATTAAAGCACCAACTTTGGTTAGGGGATCTAAGCCGCTAAATGGATGCGGTGGAGCATATCTAGTTGCTGCTGCAGCTCCAAGATATGTTTGTAAATATGGGGCTCCATAGCCATCTAAAAGTCCTCCAGGCATGGCGTTAGCAACAGCAGTCCCCATTAATAAACCAGCGACGGTATCGCCAGCATCTTCGTGGGTATAATAAACTCTGGCCTTTAATCCACCTCTTTTGTAGTCAAGCTTGTGCTGTTGCACGACAACCTTATCAATATTATACATCATCCCTCCAGTAGGCAACATGGCTTTTCCGGTTCCAATAAGTGATTGCAAACTTACTTCAGTAGCACTATCAGGGCGATAATGAATTGCAAAATTACCTTTAGTATTGTACGTATCAGTACCATACAAGTCAGAAATTTTATATCCTGGTGAAGTAATTGGATCGAAATAATTTGGAGATAAGTTTGAAAGCCCTGCTAAAGCTGGATTTCCCGTTAGGTCTGCCAAGGCTTCAAAAATTGTAGCTGTAGTAAAAGTCCGCTCACCTTCTGTATTTACACCATCATAATTTGAAAACTGAGTTTTGTAATTTTCGTTTGTATTTATACTTCGATCAGCATTGTAATGTCTATAATCCCCTGGAATCCAGTCTGTTCCTTCTTTGTGGGCTATAGTAGCTTTTATTGCCCATTTTTCAGAGAGCTTTTTGGCGAGTCTTACCCCTATGTCAGTAAAGTTATTTGAACCTGCCACATCTTGTTCTGTAACTCCTGTTCTGTACATCACACTAATTCCTTCGTGTTCAAAGGGGTTTTTACTGTTGATGAATAGTGTTCCTTTGTAGGCATCTGCACCATAAAGTGCGGAAGATGCACCGGGAAGTAATTCAATACTTTGCACATCTAGTTGATGAAGACCAATCATGTTTCCAAAAGCAAACCCAAATACTGGCGCTTGATTGTTCATTCCATCCACGAGTGTTACTAGACCTTCCATATAAACATCGGAAAATCCTCTAACACTCACTTGATTGAAAACCAAACCTGACTCTGTCATGTTGACTGATCTCAGGTTTCCTAACCCATTGAAAAAGTCTGCAGCGGTCGAAGCCTCTATCTTCTTAAGACTATATTTTTCAACAGGTACTGGGGATTCAAAAATTCTTTCGGGTGTTCTGGAGGCTGAAATAACAATTTCGTCCAACGCATCACTTCCTGGGGCGAGAGAGATACTAAGTTTATCTTGTGCGGAGCCCACTTCGATTATCTGGGTCTTAAATCCTAAATAACTCACTTCCAAGGTAATTGGGAATTCCTGATCAGTAGTGAGGGTAAAATTACCGTCAAAATCGGCTGATACCCCATTAAAACTACCTTTTACAAGAATGTTAACACCCGGGAGTGGTTGACCATTTTCCTGGTCTACAACAACACCACTTAGGATATTTTGAGCATGTAAAAAGCTTACGCTTAATACCAGAGCCATAGTAAATATGGTTCTCAGCATAGTTAGTTTTTTCATAATTAATTGTTTAGTTTCGGATAAATTAGTTTTTTAAAACTTGGTGGTTTTTAATTTTAGCTCTTCTGGGGAAATAAAATTATCAATACATATAATTAATAATTTACAACCTCGTTTCAAATATACTATTTTTCAAATAAAACACTCTGTTTGTCCTCATACCAAGATTTAAATTTACCTCGATACATTTTCTCTACATTGTCTCTTTTAATTTTCAGTGTTGGCCCCAAAATTTTATTGTCCTCGGTCCAAGGTTCTTTGGCCAATACAAGGGTAGATAGTTTCTTATAGTTCACCAAGCCTGCGTTGATTACCTCTAACTTTTCTTGTAAAAACTCAATGATACCCTCTCTTGGAAGAGTTTTGCCAATTTCAGATAATTGGGCAATGGCAATAGGTTGTGGCATTCCTCTACCGGTTACACAAACCTCCTCCAATTCTTCAATGCTGCCAAAATATTTTTCAAGGGTCAGCGGTTCAATAAATTTTCCTTTTGATGTTTTAAAGCTGTCAGCAACCCTCCCGGTTACATACAAATAATTGTCTTCGTCCAGTCGGCCTTTGTCTCCGGTTCTGAGCCAGCCATCTACTAATGTTTCTTTTGTTAGCTTTTCATTTTTATAATAGCCATCCATTACAAATGGACCGCGCATGAGGATTTCATCATTGGAGGAATCTATTTTTACTTCCACCCCACATTGAGGTTTCCCAACAGATTTGAGTTTGTTGAAATCCCTACCATCAACTTGAGTACAAATGGCACAATTTTCAGTCATACCATAGCCATTGGTAATAAAGACGTCAACCTTTTTAAACCATTCTATGATGGAGAGTTGTAGTGGGGCAGATCCCGAAACCGTTGATCTGGCCCTGCTCAAGCCTAAATTCATTTTTAGTTTACGCTTTATAAAACCGGATAAAATTGGGATTTTCAACAAAACATTCAATTTTTTTTGCGGGATTTTTCCCAATACCCCCAATTGGAATTTTGTCCATATCCGTGGTGCTGCAAAAAACACATGAGGCTGTATTTCTTTGAGGTTTTTTGCAAATGTATCCAATGATTCCACGAATGAAAGCGAACCGCCAAAACGCAGACAAACATGCTCCACCACCACGCGCTCGGCAATGTGGTTGAGTGGAAGATAGGAGATAAAGTCATTATTACCAGAAAAATCGATCTTTAATGGATTCACTTGTTCTGTAATGATTTTGGTCTGATTCAAAGCCAGAAAAGACAGCTCTACTCCTTTTGGGTTTCCCGTTGTTCCTGAAGTGAAAATAATGGTCCAAATATCCGAAAGCTTGGGTGTATGAGGGTTTTGAAGGGGCTGGTGTTGGTCGATAAAATTAAACCACTGTTGTCCCCGATCCACTTTTGAACACCCTTTGTATTGAGGAAATGCAATTAAGGGGAGATTTTTAGGGATGTGATCTTTTATATTCTCCCAAGTTTCTATTTTTCCAACAAACAGTAGGTCGACATCCCCATAATCAATTAAAAACTTTAGTTCTTCTCCCTTTAAAGACGGAAAAAAAGGGACTGATATATAGCCTGCCATCATGATGGCCAAGTCAGCGATTACCCACTCGCGGCAATTTTTTGAAATTAAACCTATATGGGCATTTTTTCTCAATCCTAAGGACTGTAGCCCTGTAGCTAATTTTCTGGCCATTTGGCCTGTTTCAGACCAGGAGTAGGTTTCCCACCGATCTCCAAAAGGTTGTCTTAAAAATGGGCGATCGTGAAATTTCTTTTCCCATTCATAAAACTTAAAATCAAACATCTCTTGCTTGCTCATTCAAAATGGTTTTAATTATTTTTTGACCGTTACCAGCCAATAAATTTTTTTAATATAATAAAAAAAACAAGCTTCTAACAAATTTCTATATCAGACAGGGCGATACACTCCTATTTTTATTGTTTTTATTAAATTGTATCCAATGATTATTTAGTATGAATCAAAGAACCGTTTATGAGCCATATGCTATTACAACAAAAGCTTGATGAAAAAACTCTTTTACATAATCATTAAATACACTTTTAAGTTTGCCAGTCATTTTTATTTTAGAAAAATTAAAATTTATGGCTTGGAAAACATTCCCAAAGAAGGGGGGGTATTGTTTTCCCCGAATCATCAAGGGGCGTTTTTGGATCCACTATTGGTGGGCAGTAATATTCCCAAAAGGGTAACATCTCTAACGCGAAGTGATGTTTTTGGCGGCCCGTTTCAGTGGTTTTTAGACGCCTTGAGTATGCTCCCTGTTTACAGAATCAGGAATGGCTATGCCAGCCTGAAGAAGAACGAAGCCATTTTTGAAAAATGTAAGCGTATTCTTTCAAGCAATCAGTGGGTAATGATGTTTTCTGAAGCCTCTCATCACAGTGAGTACTATCTCCAATCTTTGTCCAAAGGAAGTAGTCGATTGGCTTATGAAGCTCAAGAAGCATCGGATAATCCTGTTTACATTGTTCCTGTTGGGATCAATTATGGACACCACATTCAGCCTTTTTGTGACCTTCATTTGGTTTTTGGCACTCCCATAGCTTTGGATCGTTTTAAAGCGGGGGATTCGGAAAAACCGATCGTAATCAATAAAATCAGGGCCGAGTTGAGTGATGCCATGAAAAAATGCATGTGGCTTCCCGATAAAGACGATCAATATCCCCACAGGAAAAAATTTATTCATTCGGGAAACACCCGACTTGCGTTTGATGTGTTAAAAAAAGGCATCCAAGAACAAAGTCTTCCTGTTGTAAAATCTTCAGCAACAAACCGCTGGGAAAAAGTCATTATCAGTTTATTTTCGTTGCCCAACCAGCCTCCTTTATTTGCCTTAAAGAAAATCTTACAACTTTTTGATGATATTGTATTTTATAGTTCCATTAAAATTTGTGCTGGGTTGGTATTGTTTTCGCTGTGGTGGGGTCTTATTCTTTTGCTGAGCACTGTTTTTTGGGGATGGAAAATAGCACTAATCAATGCTGGAGTATGTGTGGCCTTGCTCTATATTAGACAAATACTATCAAATAAAATATATCAATAGTTTTTTCCTATACTTAATTGAGATTCACAAGCGTTTACCAAAGTGTATATGGGCGATTAACCCATAATTATAAGTAAAATATATTAATATTTATTTTATGATCAGTAATTATTATTTTAAAAATAATTCTGTCTTAGCTTTTGGATTGGGCGGTGTGATGCCTAATAGGCTGTGTAAAGAATCTCTAATTTGAGATCTCCAGCAGGATTGGATTGACTATTGTGACCGTGAAGAATAACGCCTTTGGGATTTAGAATTCCTGTGGAGGGGTAATTTATAAATTGCTGGTCCATAAGTTCAGCTCTTTTCGAGTTAATGTTGTTAATACCGCTGGAGGGAACCAATCCTAACTCCACATTGGTCGAGTCATTTCTGATCAAACGATTAACATGGTCTGTTATTTTGAAAGTATAACGATAAGGGCGTCCGGCATCATCTTTTTCCAGTATTCCGCCATAAATGTATTTATCCCTATTTCTTATTTCGTCGTTGGCGGTGTTGTCGATATTGAAATCGGTTAGTGGTGCTCCTGTTTTATATTTATACAAATAAAGACGATCGGGCAGGAGGCTGGACTCGAGACCGCTGTAAACGGATTGATCTACATACAAGACCATGTTAACTTCATTGATGATCCAGTCATTCTCTCTTAGCACGTCCAATGTGTTGCGTCCCTCTAGATCTGGTTCAAATAAACGCAGGGTAGAAAAAATACCATTCCCAGCAAGGTACATTTTTTGAGAGGGTGTGTTGGCTTGTGTGGCCATAATTTCTTGATCCAATTCAGGGCTCAACTGCTCTTGTCTTATGGTGTTGAAATGAAGGCCAAACGGTAACAAAAATGTATCCGTCGATTTTGAAGTGGTGTCGTCTGAAGTAGCTACGGTGCCTTTTGTGTCGACTTCATCGTATTCATACTCGATACGAATTTGTGCATTTCTTATGTCCAACAACATGTACAGATCATCGCTAAGTTGATCGGTTTGAATGATTAATCCTCTTAAATGCGTAGAAAAACTTTCTTCGTCAGAAAAAACAGTTTGTCCTTCCTGATCTAAGATTTTCTCTTGGAAAAACGCATGGTCCAAAGGAACCCTTATCCTGGGAGTGAGGCGCGCACCGATTTTTTGTCGTTCGTCCACATCCTCTGTAGCGGGGTCGTCATATTGGTATAAGAACCGGAGCTCTTCAAAATTTAACTGAACGGGGTCGTCATGAAGCTTGTCGCCATAAAATCCTCTTTCGTAAAAATCGGTATTTGAGAAATAGTTGGATTCTTTTTCGAAATCGGTAGCCGGGTCATATTTTGACAAAAAATATTTGAGTTCATACACCTTTAAGTTAAATGAGGATTCTCGATTTCCATAGATTGAATCAATTTGATAGGTGCTGTTTTCGTACTCATAACTGCTGTTGTCTAAGTCTACACTGTCCAGAATGCCATCTCCATCACTGTCTTGGCTGAGTGGGTTCAAGTTTGCGGTAGTCTCACTATAATCACTTACACCATCGCCATCGGTATCACTATCTCTGTCTTCAGGATCGACGTCCAACGCATCGATAACGCCATCAGCATCTTTGTCGTCTCTATTGTTAAAAAAAGGAATTTCTAAGTAAACATTGGTAATGGTTTCATTTTCATTGATAACGGCTGGGTTAGAGGCATCCCCATCAATTTCACTTTGCTGACTGAAATTCCCAAAAACGGGATCGATAGCGGAAGTTAGTTTTGCAGTGATGCTGGCTTCAGTGGTTCCTAAACCTGGGATTTCGATCCTTCCCAGTTGGGCCAAAGGAAGCCCATCGGTTTGAAAATAGTCTACTTTTCGTTGGTAAGAAAAAACAGGGGCCTCGTGCGATTGAGATTCTAATCCTGTTTCAGAAAGAAGCTCTGATCCAGCTGCATGGTAGTCTTTATCACAAGACACCAGCAAAAAGAATCCAAAGAAAAAAGCAGTCACCAGACTGAAGTTCATTCTTAAAAAATACATTTACTATTTTAAAATATGATTAGAATAGAAATTTACGAAAGCATCTTTATCCTGGGAGGCTTCATAAGTGAGGCCAGGTATTTCTTTTTTATGGGAGTACGTTTCAATGGATTTGGGGGTTTCTGAATCTGCCATTACAAATCCGTCAGAAAAGTTTAAACTGAGCTGAACTAAATTTTCAAAATCAGCTTTTTTTAAGTTTTTAATGTGGTCCGCAGGAATTTCATCAAAAGCAACCTTATTGTAAAAATCGTTAGAAAGGACCCCTTCAAAGTCTTTTTTATAGACGGATGTAATTATTTTACTGTTAGAAAAAATAGGATCGTCCTTGTAATAAGTATTTATATAGAGCGGGAAAAGAGCGGTAAACCAGCCGTGCAGATGAATTATATCTGGGGCCCAGTTTAATTTTTTTACAGTTTCTATGACTCCTTTGGTGAAAAAAATCATTCTTTCATCATTGTCTGGAAACAACTTGTCCTTGTCATCGCGAAGGATGGCACGTCTTTTAAAATACTCTTCATTGTCAATGAAATAAACTTGCATCCGCTCTTTTGGGATAGAGGCGACCTTGATAATTAGGGGCATGTCTACATCATTGATCACCAAATTCATCCCTGAAAGCCGGATGACCTCGTGTAGCTGATGTCTTCTTTCATTGATAAGACCATAGCGTGGCATAAAGATTCTCGTTTGACCTCCATGATCATTAATGTTCTTTGGAATTTGAAACGAACTTATAGCTTGATTGGTCTGGGGCAGGTAGGGAACCACCTCAGACGAGATATTTAGAACCTTTTTATCTTTCATTAATTCTCTGTTATTCGAGAGGGCAAAAGTTCTGCGAAATTACAAAAATTATACGGAATATGCCGAATTCTGTATCTTTAAGCCTGTTAATTTTAAGCCAATGAATGTTTTCAATTCATCCCAATCCTGGGTTGATGAATTTTCTGACCCAATACGTCCACTTGGAATGGTCCCCACAATGGGGGCTTTGCATCAAGGCCATATGACCCTCATAGAAAGAGCACTAAAGGAAAACAACACTGTTTTGGTCACCATTTTTATCAACCCCACACAATTTAATGATAAAACCGATTTGGAGCGCTATCCCCAAGACTTAGATGCCGATATAAAAAAAATAGAACAATTCAGGGGGAATATTTTTGTTTACACCCCAGCAGTGGAAGATGTGTATGGGAATAATATTACAGCTAAATCATTTAATCTCGGGGGACTGGATGAACCCATGGAAGGGGTAAAAAGAAAAAATCACTTTCATGGTGTGGCCACTGTTGTTTCCTATTTTTTAGAAATTTTCCAGCCCAATCGGGCTTATTTTGGTGAAAAAGATTTTCAGCAATTGCGGGTTATCGAACAGTTGTCAAAAGCTTTGGCCTTAAATACAAAAATTATCGGCTGTCCTATTATTAGAGAACCCGATGGGCTTGCGATGAGTTCCCGCAACCAATTGTTGGGAGTGGAAGATCGAAAAAAAGCCCCCATGATATTTCAGTTGTTACAACTGCTTAAGGCCCAATCTGCCCTTTTAAGCTACCGAGCGCTACGTGAAATCGTCCATGATTTTTTCAAAAAAAATGATTCTTTAAAGTTGGATTATTTTGTGATATGTGATCCCAAAACACTTCAGGAGATCGACTTTAAACAAAGCCCAGGTACGGGAAGGGCCTTTATCGCAGTTTATTTAGGAAAAATAAGGCTGATTGATAATTTGGATATGTCTTAAATCATTAAATTTGTGCCGTGCTTATAGAAGTAATAAAATCAAAAATTCATCGCGTTAAAGTAACCGACGCCGACCTGAGCTACATAGGGAGCATCACGATTGATCGTGATTTAATCGATGCTGCAAATTTTTTGATTGGTGAAAAGGTACAGGTCGTTAACATCAACAATGGTGAGCGACTCGAAACTTATATTATAGAGGGCAGCAGGGGAAGTGGCGAAGTCACCCTAAATGGCCCTGCCGCCAGAAAAGTTCAAAGAGGAGATATCGTTATCATCATTGGATATGCTCAAATGGAATTTGAAAAAGCGAAAAACTTTAAACCTACCGTAATTTTTCCAGACGAAGACACCAACCGTTTAACCTAAAGTATTGAAGAAAGTTCTATCACTTTCAAAAATAATAATCCCCTTGGCTGTTGGGTTTTTTTTCATTTATCTCAGCTATCAAAACACAACCCCTGAAGATCGAGACAGTATTTATAAGTACATCAAAAATGCTGATTATAGATTTGTACTTGCGTCAACTTTTTTCGGAATTCTAAGCCATATTTCCAGGGCCATTCGTTGGCAATATTTATTGGCGCCACTTGGCTACCGCCCAAAAACCATAAACGCTATTTTGGCGGTACTCATTGGTTATATCTCCAACCTTGGCATTCCCCGCTCTGGGGAACTGCTCAGAGCAAGCGCTTTGGATCGCTACGAAAACATTCCTTTTCAGAAAGGCTTTGGAACCGTAATTGCAGAACGTGTGGTGGACCTCATCATCTTAATTGGCTTGGTTTTTTTGGCCCTGATTCTCCAATACGATTTGATTGTTGACGCGCTTCAAATTGAAAATTTGAATTTTTTCCAACTGATTGTAGTATTGTTCCTCGCCACTTTGACTTTCATTGGATTTCGAAAATTCCTCAGCCGATCGCGTCACCCCATGATTAAAAAAATCAAAAACTTTATCAATGACCTTTGGGAAGGGATGATTTCCATTTATTACATGAAAAACAAATTACAGTTCATCGCTCATACTTTTTTTATCTGGCTGATGTATGTACTGATGTTTTGGGTAATAAAATTTTCCATCCCAGAAACTGTAGGTTTGGGCATGAACGCATTGATCCCTGCTTTTGTCGTTGGGGGACTCTCAATTTCAGCAACCAACGGGGGTATTGGGATTTATCCCTATTCGGTTTCACTTGTTTTGATTGCTTTTGGAATTTCCAAAGAATCTGGTTTGGCCTTCGGATGGATCATGTGGACCTGCCAAACGCTTATGGTGGTTACGTTTGGTGCCATGGCATTTTTTGCGTTACCTTTGGTAAACCGCCAAAAGTAAAATCCATTTATTCCCAGTATGAGTAAAGTAAAAACAGCTTTTTATTGTCAAAATTGTGGCACCCAACACGCCAAATGGCAAGGGCAATGCAACTCTTGTAAAAAATGGAACACCTTGACCGAGGAGGTGATTGAAAAGGGGGATAATAAAAGCTGGAAAAGCGAAAATAAATCCAGGGTTGTTTCCAAACCTATCAAAGTCCAAGAAATTGAAATTTCTTCTGAATCTAGAATTGACACCCATGATGCTGAGCTGAACCGGGTCTTGGGCGGAGGGATTATCCCAGGAGCACTGATGCTTTTGGGGGGAGAGCCTGGTATTGGAAAATCTACTTTACTGCTTCAAATCGCAATGACAATAGGTCACAAAGTCCTCTATGTGTCTGGGGAAGAAAGTCAGCAACAGATCAAAATTCGTGCGGATCGCATGAACACCTCCTCTGAAAACTGTTATATTCTCAGTGAGACCAAAACACAGCATATCTTTTCTCAAATCGAATCCTTAGAGCCCCAATTGGTTATTATTGATTCTGTTCAGACCTTACACACCGATTATATTGACAGCGGACCGGGAAGCATTTCCCAAATCAAAGAATGTACGGCAGAATTTATTCGATTTGCAAAGGAAACCCATGTTCCTGTTTTTTTGGTAGGTCATATTACCAAAGATGGTCAAATAGCCGGTCCAAAAATATTAGAGCACATGGTGGATGTCGTCTTGCATTTCGAGGGTGATAGGAATCATATTTACAGGATATTAAGGACACAGAAAAATCGCTTTGGTGCCACTTCTGAGATAGGAATCTATGAAATGCAATCACAGGGGCTCAGGGCTGTTTCGAATCCCAGTGAATTGTTGATATCGGAAAAAGATGAAAAATTAAGCGGTCATGCCATTGCAGCAACGATCGAGGGAATACGTCCTTTGATGATTGAAATTCAGGCGCTTGTGAGCACAGCAGTTTACGGTACACCTCAGAGAACCACTACAGGATATAACACCAAAAGGCTGAATATGCTTTTGGCTGTTTTAGAAAAAAGAGCTGGTTTTGCTCTGGGTACCAAAGATGTTTTTATCAATATTACTGGCGGCATTACAATAGCGGATCCTGCAATAGATCTGGCAGTAATTGTTGCCATACTCTCCAGCTATCACGACACAGATGTTCCCGATAATTTCTGTTTTGCGGCAGAGGTTGGACTATCGGGAGAAATTCGACCTGTTCCAAAAACAGAGCAACGCGTTCAAGAGGCGGCCAAGTTGGGTTTTAATACTATAGTCATTTCCAAATTTGCAAAAATTGGGAAGCCAAATGGGTCGATCAATGTGTTGGCTGTTTCTAAAATCGAGGCTTTGGTCTCCACACTTTTTGGGTAAATCATAAACCCTTTTACATCATAAAAATGTAATTTTATTTGAATAATTATCGAAGATGGATAAAGTAATCAAGAGTTTTTTAGCGGAAGTAAAAAGAAGAAATCAAAACGAACCTGAATTCATGCAAGCGGTTACCGAAGTTGCTGAAACAGTGATTCCATACATTGTAAAAAACGATGTGTACTATGGCCAAAATATACTGCTCCGTATGGTTGAACCAGAACGCGTGGTTTCCTTCAGGGTTGCCTGGATTGATGACGAAGAAGAAATTCAGGTAAATCGGGGTTACAGAATCGAAATGAATTCCGCCATCGGACCTTATAAGGGGGGGTTGCGTTTTCACCCCAGTGTAAATCTCAGTGTATTAAAGTTTTTGGCTTTTGAGCAGATCTTTAAAAATAGCTTAACGACACTTCCTATGGGAGGGGGAAAAGGAGGGTCGGATTTTAATCCCAAAGGGAGATCAGATACAGAAGTAATGCGTTTTTGCCAAAGCTTTATGACCGAGCTTTTTCGCCATATTGGTCCCAATAGGGACATCCCCGCAGGAGACATTGGAGTTGGTAGTAGAGAAATAGGATACCTCTTTGGGCAGTACAAACGCTTAAAAAATGAGTTCACTGGAGTGCTCACAGGGAAGGGGATATCCTGGGGAGGATCACTGATCCGCCCGGAAGCAACAGGATATGGTGTCGTTTATTTTGTCGACAGAATGTTAGAACATCACGGAGCGGGCTTAAAAGGAAAAAAGGTGGTGATTTCTGGCAGTGGAAATGTGGCGCAATATGCTGCTGAAAAAGCCATTCATCTGGGGGCTAAGGTATTGACATTGTCTGATTCTTCTGGATATGTTTATGATGCTGAGGGAATCAATGAAGAAAAATTAGCCCATGTAATGGAATTAAAAAATATTAAACGGTCGCGTATCAGCGCCTATCTCGACAAATATCCTAAAGCCGAATTCATTGCGAATAAAACTCCTTGGGGAATTCCTTGCGACGTAGCTTTACCATGTGCAACCCAAAATGAATTGAACGACAAAGACGCGGACTTATTGATTAAAAATGGCTGTTCATGCGTTGGGGAAGGCGCCAATATGCCTTCCACACCAGAAGCCATTCATCTTTTCTCTGAACATAAAATTTTATTTGCTCCAGGAAAAGCCTCTAACGCGGGCGGTGTTGCCGTTTCTGGCTTGGAGATGGCTCAAAACTCGTTGCGGTATAATTGGACCCGTGAAGAAGTAGACGCCAAGTTAAAAACCATTATGACGGATATCCACCAATCTTGTTTGGATTTTGGTGAAGAAAAACAATATGTGAATTATGTAAAAGGAGCAAACATAGCTGGCTTTGTAAAGGTTGCCGATGCCATGCTTGCACAAGGGGTCGTTTAAGCGCTATTTGATCATGTTGATTGAAACTCAAGCTATTGTTCTCAATACACTCAAATTCGGTGATGCGGATCTCATTGCTCGTTGTTATTGCAAAGAAATTGGGTTAAAATCTTTTTTGCTTAAGGGAATTCTGAATTCCAAAAAAGGGAGGTTAAGTAAGTCACTGTTTCAATCCTTGAGCCTTATCCGCTTGATTACTCTAATAAAAAACGAGAACAGCGAAGGACTTCTCTTTATCCGGGAAGCTCATTTACATTATCCTTTAAATGAGATTCCAACGGACATAAAAAAAAATACAGTAGGGCAATTCTTAGGGGAGGTTTTATCGCGTGTGATCTCTGAGGAAGGAGCCCCCAACCCACAACTCTATCAATTTATTGAAGAGAAAATCATCTATTTGGAAACCCAATCTTTTTCACCGATTTTTCACTTAAAATTCATGACTGAACTCAGTCATCATTTGGGGTTTTACCCCAATAAATCGTCAATTAATGAGGACTATTTCGATATGGAAACTGGGTGTTTTTGCAGCAATACGCCTTCGAAGTTCCTGGTCAGCGGTCCAGTTGTAGTTGCTTTTAAAGAGTTACTTGGCATAAAGTTTGACCAATTGAAACAAATCAGTGTACCGAATACAATTAGGACAAAATTATTAGTTGTTTTGCTAGATTATTATAATTTACATCTCGAAAATTTTGGTAAAATAAAATCGATCGATATACTTCATGAAATTTTTCGATAAGCCCCCTCTTATTGTATTATTATTTCTCTTTTTGACGATGGGCAATCTGCTGGGTCAAGAAGTATTTGTGGAAGATGGGAGTAATGGTGATCCTCTCGAAAACGTTGCCGTGTTTTCAGAAAACAGAAGGAATTATATCCTGACTGATAGTTTAGGGAGGGCTTCCCTATCTAATTTTCCAAAAGACGGAAAGATCAATTTTTATCTGTTGGGCTACCAGCCAAAAGAAATTTCTACCCTTGAAATTCTTCAAGGAAAAAGTATAATCAAAATGACCTCGGAAGAGGAGGCATTAGAAGAAGTGGTTCTTTCGGTAGCGAGATCCCAGTCCACCCGGGATAAAATTGCAGAACAAGTTGGGGTAATATCTGAAAAACAAATTGAGGTGGTGGCTATGGCTACTGGGGCAGATATTCTAGAAATCAATCCCAACATCAGGATACAGAAATCTCAAGGCGGTGGGGGAAGCCCAAATTTAAGAGGTTTTGAGGCCAATCGAGTGTTAATTGTTGTGGATGGTGTGAGAATGAATAATGCGATCTACCGTTCGGGACACCTTCAAAACGCGATTACCATTGACCCTCACAATATTGAAAGGGTGGAAGTCACTTTTGGTTCTTCCTCTGTTGGGTATGGCTCAGATGCATTGGGGGGAGTAATTCATTATTATACAAAGTCGCCACAGCTAAACAGAAAAAAAACAGTTCAATCAGAATTTTCCTCCACCTTTAACCATGCAAACAGCGCTCTTGTAAACAATGTGAGCACGTCTTACAGCCGTAAAAATTGGGGAAGCTTGACCAGTGTAAGTTATTCTAATTTTGGAGATATTAGAATTGGAAAAAACAGGAAACACGGGTTTCCAGATTGGGGATTAACCCCCACTTATTCGCGTAACAGCAGGGATAAATATGCTGAGGCGCCCACTCCAAATTCAGATCCAAATATCCAAAAAAACACCGCATACGATCAGATTGATGTTTTTCAAAAATTTCTATTTCGTCTTCCCCGCGACATGGTTTTCAATGTAAATCTTCAGTATTCGGAGTCGTCCGATATTGATCGATATGATAAACTTGTGGAGGAGCGCAGTGACTTGCTTCGTTTTAGCGAGTGGTATTATGGCCCTCAAAAAAGGTTTTTCTTTTCGCCCCAATTGAAATTTTTCTCGGGAAAAAACTGGCTTAAAAAAGGAACCCTCACTGCTGCATACCAAAATTTAGAGGAGTCGAGAGTCAACCGAAAGTTTGGAAGTTTGACCCGTTCACATCAGATTGAAAAGGTGGATGTATTTAGCGTAAACGCAGATTTCTATGGAAATCTGGCAGAGGCGCATTCCTTTTCCTACGGTTTAGAATGGACACTTAACCAAATCGACTCCAATGGCTTTTCTCAAGATTTAGTTGTTAACGCTGGTGAGATCATTGGTTTTAACAACAGAGTACTTATTCCCTCCCGATACCCAAGTCGTGGGAGTAGCGCTGCGAGCTTTGCGGGTTATTTGAATTGGATTTTCAAAGCCAATAAGCGCTTAACACTCAATGGTGGATTACGGCTGACACGTTCAAAAATAATTGCCCGTTGGAATGAAACGGCATTGGTAGACAAACTACTGACTGAGTTGGAATTGGATTCAAGGGCTTTGACCTATACCTTGGCCATGACCTATTGCCCCGATGAAAACTGGCAATTCAATGGTTTGTTTTCCAGTGGGTTTAGAAACCCCAACATAGATGATATTGGAAAGATACGGGAGAGCAATGGCGTGTTATTGGTTCCCAATTCATTTTTAAAACCTGAATATGCATACAGCTTTGAAGCTGGCTTAAAATATAATTCCACCGACCATCAAAACTTCATTGAGTTGAGAAGTTTTACCACTTTGGTTTCTCGTCATATAGTACGATCGGACTTTATTGTTTTCTCGGATCAAAGCACGCTGAGTGAAAATACCATTTTGTACAATGGCGAGGAAGTATTGACGCAAGCCAATAAAAATTTAGGCAATCGATTCATTTATGGTGGTACATTGGAAGGCCGATGGGTGATCAGCAATCCAATTGATCTTAGTGGTGGAATAACTTATACCACCGCTGATAAAAACTCTGATTATGGCCCCATGCCCTCAATTGCTCCATTGTTTGGGACCTTTACCCTTACGCACAAAAGAAAAAAGCTCAGATCCCTTCTTATATGGAGATTTAGTGAAGCCAAGTCTCCCAGTCAATACAGTTGGGGGGGAGAAGATGGACTCATTGAAACCCCACTTATAAATCCACAAGCCTTAAATGATGTGGATCGTTTTTTTGGCATGCCCTCCTGGAGCACATGGTCGCTCTTGGCACAGTATGAGTTTAAAAAAGACGTAGTTTTTAATTTAGGACTCAAGAATATTTTTGACCTTCACTACAGAACGTTTGCCTCCGGTATCTCCAGTGAAGGAAGAAGTTTACAGTTTGGAATCAAGGTAAAGTTTTAAAATCCTTTTTTTTTACCTAAAATCCTTAATTTCGCATCTTTAATAACCCAATCCAAAATGGTTTTCAAGGAGTACAAACGTCTGGATTTGCCAAAAATTTCTGAAGAAATTATGAATTTCTGGGAAAGGCAGCAGATTTTTGACAAGAGTATCTCTGAGCGAGAAAACCATCCCTCTTTTATTTTTTATGAGGGTCCTCCTTCTGCCAACGGAATGCCGGGCATTCATCACGTTATGGCCAGAACGATCAAAGACATATTTTGCCGTTACAAAACTCAAAAAGGTTTCCAAGTCAAGCGAAAAGCCGGTTGGGATACCCACGGATTGCCAGTAGAGCTCGGGGTTGAAAAGGCGCTTGGGATTACCAAAGATGATATTGGCAAAACGATTTCGGTGGAGAAGTACAATAGCGCTTGTAAAGAAGCGGTTATGAAATACACCCATGTTTGGAACCAATTGACACAGGTGATGGGATATTGGGTTGACATGGACGATCCCTATGTCACCTATACCTCCAAATACATGGAGTCAGTATGGTGGCTGCTCAAACAGATCTATGAAAAGAATCTATTGTACAAAGGATATACGATTCAGCCCTATTCGCCCAAGGCCGGAACGGGACTTAGTTCGCACGAGTTAAATCAACCTGGAACCTACCAAGAGGTCAGCGATACCACCGTTACTGCTCAATTCAAAACCATAAAAGTTTCCCTACCGAAAGCACTTCAAGCGGAGGTACCGCTTTATTTTTTAGCTTGGACGACCACGCCATGGACCTTGCCCTCTAATACGGCATTGACAGTTGGGCCCAAGATTGAATATGTGGTCATTCATACCTTCAATCAATACACATTTGAACCGGTAAGGGTTGTTATGGCCAAGGCCTTAGTCGATAAACAATTTTCTGGAAAATACTCCGCTGTAGGCAGTTTATCTGAATTTGAACGGCCTGAAAATACCAATGATAAAATTCCTTATTTCATAGAAAAGACGCTGTTGGGAAAAGACCTGCTCAACATTCGTTACGAAAAATTATGGCAGGATGCACCCCTACCTGTTGACCATCCAGAAAATGCATATCGGGTTATTTTAGGAGATTTCGTTACTACGGAAGATGGAACTGGAATTGTTCATACGGCGCCCACATTTGGAGCTGACGATGCCAAGGTTGCCAAAGAGGCGATTCCAGAGGTTCCCCCTATGTTAATCCAGGATGAAAATAAAAACAAAGTACCACTGGTTGATTTGCAAGGCAAATTTATCCCTGCTATGGGTGCTTTAGCAGGTCAGTATGTAAAAAACGAATACTACGATGAGGGTAAGGTACCTGAAAAATCTGTAGATGTTCAGATTGCCATTCGGCTCAAGGAAGAGAACAAGGCGTTTAAAGTAGAAAAATACGTTCACAGCTATCCCAATTGTTGGAGGACCGATAAGCCTATTTTGTATTATCCTCTGGACTCCTGGTTTATCAAAGTAACCGATGTAAAAGAGCGATTGACGGCCTTGAATGAAGCGATAAATTGGAAGCCAAAATCTACCGGAACGGGACGTTTTGGAAACTGGCTGGCCAATGCAAATGATTGGAACCTTTCGAGGTCGCGATTCTGGGGAATTCCCCTTCCTGTATGGAGAACTGAGGACGGCCTTTCAACCAAAGTCATTGGATCTGTGGCAGAATTGTACCAAGCAATAGAAAAGTCGATAGAAAAAGGGCTAATGAGCGAAAATCCATTTGCAGATTTTGTGCCTGGGGAAATGAGTGATGAAAATTATAACAAGATAGACCTTCACAAACACATCGTTGATGACATAGTATTGACGGATGAATTAGGGCAACCAATGTATCGAGAAAAAGACCTAATCGATGTATGGTTTGACTCTGGCGCTATGCCCTATGCCCAATGGCACTACCCCTTTGAAAACAAGGAAAAAGTGGAGGGCGGCTCCCATTTCCCGGCCGACTATATTGCAGAGGGAGTAGATCAGACCAGAGGTTGGTTCTACACCTTACACGCGATCAGCACATTGGTTTTTGATGACCTATCCTATAAAAATGTCATCTCAAATGGACTCGTTTTAGACAAAAATGGACAAAAAATGTCCAAGCGACTGGGAAATGCAGTTGACCCTTTTGAAACGATTGACCGTTATGGTGCAGATGCAACCCGATGGTACATGATTTCTAATGCCAATCCTTGGGATAATCTAAAATTTGATACAGAGGGAATTGGAGAGGTTCAGCGAAAATTTTTTGGCACCCTGCACAATACCTATTCATTCTTTAGTTTGTACGCCAACATCGACGGTTTTAAAAATGAAGAAGCTGCTATACTTTTGGAGGAACGCTCTGAATTGGACCGTTGGATTTTGTCCGAATTGAATAGTTTGATCGGTAATGTTGACGCCTACTATGAAGATTATGAACCTACGAAAGCCACCCGTGCCATTTCCGATTTTGTTCAGGAAAAATTGAGCAATTGGTACGTGAGATTATCCCGGAGAAGATTTTGGAAAGGGGAATATCAAAAAGATAAAATTGCCGCCTACCAAACCCTTTGGGAATGCTTGATAAAAGTTAGCCAGTTGGCAGCTCCAGTGGCGCCTTTTTATTGCGACCAGCTCTACCAAAACCTGACTGAAAAGACGGTGACCGACAAGCACCTTTCTGTCCATTTATCTCTTTTTCCAGAAGTCGACCAAAAGGCAATAGATAGCGCATTAGAAAACCAAATCAACACTGCAAGAAACATTACTTCTCTGGCGTTATCCCTTCGTAAAAAAGAACAGATAAAGGTGCGTCAACCGCTTCAATCACTTATGATTGCTGTGAGCGGAAAGAAAGAGAAAGAACAAATAGAAAAAATAATACCTCAAGTTCGCTCAGAAATTAATGTCAAATCTATAGAGCTTATCGACGATGACAGTAATATTTTGGTCAAAGAAATAAAACCCAACTTTAAGCTATTAGGGCCTCGGTTTGGAAAAGAGATGGGAAGGGTTGTAGCCATCATCAATTCTTTTGGAGAAAAGGAGATCAAGACCTTGGAGGAGACAGGAAAAATTAATATTAGTCTTAATGAAAAAAAGATTAATTTAGAGCTTGGCGAGGTAGAAATATCGTCAAAAGATATTGAAGGCTGGGGGGTTGCTCACGGCAATGGTATTACGGTTGCTTTGGACGTCTCTCTAACAGAAGATTTGATCGATGAAGGCATTGCAAGAGAGTTGGTCAATCGCATTCAAAATATAAGAAAAGAAGCTGGTTTAGCGGTCACGGATAGGATTATTATCACCTTTTTGGCGGACCCATCTTTAAAAGAAAAAATAAATAAAAACAACGCTTATATTTGTTCTGAAACCCTGGCTGAAAATATTGAATTCAATGATGATTTAGAAGATGGAAACGAAGTTGTATTTGACCTTATAAAAGCACAAATAACCATTAAAAAAATATAAAATGGCTAAAGAGATAAAAGCTCGATATTCCGACAAGGATTTGGACGAGTTCAAAATCCTAATCGAAGATAAGATTACCAAAGCTCAGGCTGATTTGGAGCTGTTGAGAAGTGCCTATATGAATGATGGAAATAACGGTACAGAAGACACCTCACCAACTTTTAAGGCTTTTGAGGAAGGTTCGGAAACCATGTCCAAAGAAGCCAATACGCAATTGGCCATTCGTCAGGAAAAATTCATTCGTGACCTCAAGAATGCAATGATTCGTATTGAAAACAAAACCTACGGTGTTTGCCGGGTTACAGGAAAACTAATCAACAAGAAAAGATTGTTACTCGTGCCGCACGCTACCTTGAGTATCGAAGCCAAAAATATTCAAAAATAACCTTTGAATTTTAGGGTCTCCAATATCAACCTCTTCACAGCAACAGTCATTATTTTTTCACTGCTGATGTTAGACCAGGGGTCTAAAATTTTTATCAAACTCAATTACCCGCTCTCCCTCTATGGCAGCAATGCAATTGTAGATTGGGGATTTTTCAAATTACTTTTTGTCGAAAACAAAGGGATGGCGATGGGCGCAAAGCTCAATGACTTTTTGCCTTTTTTCTCCGATAAAACAGCTAAATTATTCTTAACAATATTCCGTTTGGTCGCCATTCTTGGGATTGGATATTGGCTGTTGGACAATATTCGTAAAGAAAGCGCAAATCTTTTCCGGTGGGCGTTGTGTTTGATTTTTGCTGGAGCATTGGGCAATATAATTGACTCTGTTTTTTACGGTATGATTTTTTCCCACAGCTACGGTCAAGTGGCTACATTATTTCCTGAAAATGGTGGTTATGCTCCCATCTTTCAAGGTCATGTGGTGGACATGCTACAATTTCCACTGGTGAGTTGGAATTGGCCAGATTGGATGCCTTGGATAGGCGGACAACAATATACTTTTTTCCAATACGTTTTTAATATAGCAGATACGGCCATTAGCACTGGGGTAGGAATATTAATTGTTTTCAACAAGAAAATTTTTGGAAATTCCACTTCCAAAAAGTAAGTTCGACCAAGTTTTTACACTTTTATTTTGTAAAATCACAGATTCAATTTATTCAGAAAATTTAAATACTGCCGAAGGCGTGACGGCGTAATCCAAGGGGATATCAAATTTGTCCGTATCTTTTATTTCAGAAATAGGTTCAAAAAAAGACAACCCTACCTTTATTACTTGAGCCGAGCATTGCGCTAAAAAACGGTCATAGAAACCTTTTCCGTACCCCACTCGGTGCCCTCGTTTGTCCAATGCCAACAAGGGAACAAAAACAACTTCTATTTGCTGAGGGGTAACTGTGATCCCAGCAATGGGTTCGGGAATGCCCCATCGGTTTACTTTAAGGGGGGTTTGATCGGTCAATAAAAAATGCGCTAAAGTTTCCTTTGAAATCACTTTTGGAATGACTGCTTGTTTGTCCTTTCCTTGAATTACGGAAAGCAGGTAAGTGGTATCCACTTCTTTATTTTTTTCTGAACTCAAAAAAAGGTGATAAATAGAATGGTCCCAGATATCGAGTGAGAGACATCGATTGCAAATTTCTATACTAAAATCCGAAATTTGAGATTCCTCGAGTGCATCCCTACGCTTCTGAAAGTCAGCTCTTAAAGAAAATTTGGTATTCAAATCGATCTGTTTTGAATTTAAAATTAAGGATATTATAGCATCTGGGGACTTTTTATTATGCCTAAAGAAAAGTGTAACTTCGCCCTATGGAACCGGCACCCATTACAATCCAACTCAAAACATTGCCTTCTGACCCTGGGGTGTATCAGTATTATGACAAAAATGATGTCGTTATCTATGTAGGAAAAGCCAAAAACTTAAAACGGCGGGTAAGCTCCTATTTTAACAAAGTTCACGACAATGCCAAGACGAGAATTCTGGTCAAGAAAATCCATCGTATGGAACACATAGTGGTGCCTACTGAGGTCGATGCCCTGCTGCTGGAAAATAATCTTATTAAAAAATACCGCCCCCGATATAATATCCTCCTAAAAGACGACAAAACTTATCCGTGGATTTGCGTCAAGAAAGAACCTTTTCCCCGTGTATTCAGCACCCGAAAAGTGATTCGAGACGGGTCTGACTACTTTGGACCCTACCCAAATGTCAAAACAGTTTATACCCTTTTAGAGCTCATTCGAGGCCTTTATCCTATTCGAACTTGTAATTACGATCTTTCTGAAGAAAAAATTAAAAAAAAATCTTACAAGGTTTGTTTAGAGTTCCATATTGGAAATTGTTTGGCCCCTTGCGAGGGCAAAGTAACTGAGGAAGAATACAACCAAAATATTGCTGCCATAAAGGAGCTCGTAAAAGGCAATTTTCGAAGGTCTTTAAATCAGTTTAAAAACCAAATGGAAGAATTTTCCCAACAGAAGGAATTTGAAAGGGCCCAAGAGGTGAAAGAAAAATTGGAGTCTTTGGAAAATTACCAGGCCAAATCTACCGTGGTAAATCCAAAAATCAGTAATGTGGAGGTTTTTTCAATCATTTCGGATGAAAGCTATGGTTACGTTAATTTTTTTCAGGTTGCTTTTGGTTCTATAATTCGGTCACATACTGTGGAAATCAAGAAAAAATTGGAGGAAACCGATGCGCAAATATTGGCATTGGCCATCATCGACTTGCGGGAGCGATTTAACGCCCAATCAAAGGAAATCTACCTCCCTTTTAAGATTGATTTAGGATCAAACATCAAAGTCGTGGTCCCCAAATTGGGTGACAAAAAGAAACTGGTTGATTTATCTCAAAGAAATGCTAAATTTTTTCGTTTGGAGCGTTTTAAACAAATGAAGATTGTTGACCCTGAGCGGCATGTAAAGCGTTTGATGAATCAAATGAAAACCGACTTAAGACTTCCTCATGAACCGGTCCACATTGAGTGTTTTGATAATTCTAATATTCAAGGTACCAACCCCACTGCCGCATGCGTAGTATTTCGAAATGGTAAGCCTTATAAAAAGGACTACCGTCATTTTAAAATCAAAACGGTGGAGGGTCCCGATGATTTTGCCTCCATGGAAGAGGTTGTTCACCGCCGTTACAAACGCCTGTCTGACGAAGGACAACCGCTGCCGCAACTCATCGTCATCGACGGTGGAAAAGGACAGCTTTCCTCTGCTGTTAAAAGCCTTGATCGTTTAGGTTTGAGGGGGGCAATCTCCATCATTGGTATTGCAAAACGATTAGAGGAAATATATTATCCCGGGGACAGCATCCCCCTGTATCTGGATAAAAAATCCGAGACCCTTAAGATAATCCAACAACTGAGAAATGAGGCGCACCGTTTTGGGCTTTCTCTACATCGAAAAATTAGAAGTAAGAACGCCTTGTCGTCACCTTTGGATCAGGTAGAGGGAATTGGTCCAAAAACAAAAGAACTCTTACTCAAAGAATTTAAATCTTTAAAACGAATCAAAGCAGCCCCAAAACCTGAAATAATTGAATTGCTTGGAAAAACAAAGGGTGTTAAAATTTATCAAAAGTTACAGCAGTTGTAAATTCAGTTTTTATTTTTTCTTAACCCCAAAAAAAAGAGTGATCCAACCATTTATTTAATTTTGCAAAGTGATGTCAATACAAAAAAATAAAATCTGGATATTATTGTGGATGGCCATCGGTGTCTTTGGCTTTTCTCAGTCCGATGAAACTCATGTCTCGCTCGAGAAACAACTTCCATTTAAGGCAGGAGAATGGTTTGAATTCAGAATCCACTACGGATTTTTCAATGCGAGTTATGCCACTTTAGAACTCAGTCAAGACACCTTAAATGGTGTTCCCGTATTGCACGCCAAAGGTTATGGAACTACAACTGGATTAACCCGGTGGTTTTTTAAAGTTGAGGACTATTACGATACTTACTTTGACGAAAAAAAGGTAGTCCCCTATTGGTTTGTTCGTGATATTAACGAAGGGGGTTACACCAAAAATCTTGAAATAAATTTTGATCACGATCAGAATTTAGCACATGTATCCAATTTAGAAAACAACAAAAAAGGTAGTTTTGAAATTGCTGATAACGCCCAAGATCTTTTATCGGCTTTCTACTATCTGAGGGCTTTTTATCCAGAAAAAAAGCTAAAGCAAAACGAATCATTTAGCATCAATATGTTTTTTGATTATGAAAACTATGTTTTCAAAATGAAATTCTTGGGTACAGAAAATTTAGACACAAAATTCGGAAAAATCAGATGTATGAAATTCCGCCCCTATGTACAATCAGGACGGGTCTTCAGAGCCCAAGAAAGTGTGACACTGTGGATTACCGACGATGGGAATAAAATTCCCATTAGGCTCAAGGCAGACTTGGCCATTGGTTCGATCAAAGTAGATCTAGAAAAGTTTAAGAATTTAAAGGCCCCATTTGAAATCCAATTTGATTGAACCGCTCCAATTGTTTATTACTCTTTGTATAACTTTTTGTTAAAAGCTTTGTTATTGAACAGGCAAAGCAAGTAATTTGCGTTAAACAAAAGCGCGTCCATTACGTCATGAACAAAGTTTTTGCACTATTATATTTTTTTCTGAGCATTTTACTTCTGTGTTCCTGTGAGCCAAAAACTCCGTCTTCGGGTCAAGATTCTACTGAGAAAAAATCTGAAGTAAAACCCCGAAATATAAAGTATGGTCTAGATATAAATCAGTACAGGGTTGTTAAGAGAAAAATAAAAAGAGGAGAAACTTTTGGTTCTATCCTCGAAGACAGTGGAATTGACTACCCTGAGGTTTATAAAATCCTTCAGGCGATTAAAAATAAACTGGACGTACGTCGGCTTGTAGCCGGAAAATCCTTTAGCTTTTTTTATACTAAAGACAGTATTTCAACCCCAAAAGCCTTTGTATATGAACCACAATTAGACAGTTATTCAATTGTTTTTTTAAGGGACAGTATTTATGGTAAAAAAGTCTCGAAACCCATCGAAATAGTCCAAAAAGAAGGGAATGGACTCATAGAAAACTCTCTCTATGAGACCATGAAAAGCAGTGGGTTAAACGACCAATTGACCTATTACTTAGCAGACGTATACGCTTGGAATATTGATTTTTACCGGCTTCAAAAAGGGGATCGGTTTAAAGTTATTTACACTGAAAAATTTGTTGACGACACAATTTCCCTTGGAATTGATCGGATAAAAGCGGCCATCTTTGAACATGCTGGAAGGGATTTTTATGCGTTTGAATTTCTGCCCGATTCTCTTAATGGAATCGTGGAATATTTCGACGAAAAAGGAAAAAATCTGAGGAGGGCATTTCTTAAGGCCCCAGTAAAATTTGGCCCAATAACCTCCCGTTATAATTTAAAAAGAAGGATTGCTTATTATGGAAACCGAATAAGACCGCACAGGGGAACCGATTTCGCAGCCAGTGTAGGAACCCCCATATTGGCAACGGCCAACGGGGTGGTGACAAAATCCTCCTACACCAAAGGTAATGGCTACTATGTTACCATCAAACACAACAACACCTACAGCACCCAATACCTTCATATGAAACGCCGAAAAGTAAAGCACGGCGAATTCGTAACCCAAGGACAAGTTATCGGCTGGGTAGGAATGACAGGCTACACCTCTGGACCACACGTATGTTACAGGTTTTGGAAGAATGGGAGGCAAGTAGATCCCTTTCGGCAAAAACTCCCAGAGGCCAAACCGATTTCGAACCAACTCAAAATTGCTTACTTCAATTCCATTGACGATATTAAAACACAGTTGGACTGTATTCCCTTTTCACCTGCGTCATCATACATTAATTCTGCATTAGCCCTCTCACAAAGTGACCTTAAATAAACACAACCCTTTATCCCTCAAATCTTGGACTCTTTTAGAAAAAAAGTTTGAAGCATTAGCGAAAAAAAAAATCGTCGACTACTTTTCTGAAGATGCTAACCGTACCGAAAAATTCTCAAAGCAATGGGAGAGTTTTTACGTCGATTACTCAAAAAATCTATTGGACGAGGAAACATTGGATCTACTGGTGTCAATGGCTGAGGAAGCCGGATTAAAACAAGCCATCACAGTTTACTTTGGGGGTGCTAAAATCAATGAAACTGAAAATCGAGCGGTGTTACATACCGCTTTAAGAAAATTAAACAACCAACCGATTTTAGTTGACGAAGAAGACATAGGTCCAAAAATTGAAAAGCTCAAAAATCAAATGTATGATTTTGCTGATCGTGTTATTTCTGGCAGCTGGAAAGGTCATAGTGGAAAAAGCATCAGGCATATCGTTAACATAGGTATTGGAGGGTCCGATTTGGGGCCTGTTATGGTAACCGAAGCGTTGGAGTATTACAAAAATCACTTGCAGATAACCTTTGTTTCCAACGTGGAGGGAGATCATGTGGAAGAAGTCATCAAAACAGTTGATCCCGAGACGACCCTTTTTGTGATTGTTTCCAAAAGTTTTACCACCCAGGAAACCCTGAGTAACGCCAATACATTACGAAAATGGTTTTTGAAAAATGCGCCAGAATCTGGAATTGCCAATCATTTTGTCGCCGTTTCAACAAACCAAAAAAAGGTAACTGAGTTTGGTATTCCTGAGGACAACATCTTTCCTATGTATGACTGGGTAGGAGGACGATTTTCTCTTTGGAGTACCGTTGGAATATCGATTTGCTTGGCGGTTGGACCCAAACATTTTGATGATTTACTACTTGGGGCGGGGAAAATGGATGATCATTTTCAGCACACAGATTTCAAAGATAATATCCCTGTTCTCTTATCATTAATTACCGTCTGGTACAATAATTTTTGGGGGGTGGAAACCGAAGCCATTATTCCTTATTCACAGTATTTAAAGAGTCTTCCGGCCTATTTGCAACAGGCCATTATGGAAAGTAACGGCAAAGGAACCGATCGAAATGGGGATACTATTGGTTATCAAACTGGAAATATTATATGGGGAGCTTCTGGAACCAACGCACAGCACGCTTTTTTTCAGTTGATGCATCAAGGCACCAAAATGATCCCTGCAGATTTTATTGGATTTGCCAAACCTTTACACTCAGGAAACGATCATCATGATAAATTGATGTCCAATTTTTTTGCTCAGACCCAAGCACTGATGCAAGGGAAAAATGCAGAAACGGTTCGAGGGGAATTAAAAGCCGAAGGGAAATCTGAAGCACAAATTGAAAGACTGCTCCCGTTTAAAGTTTTTGAAGGTAACCGTCCCTCAAACACCCTTTTTATTGACCAACTTAGCCCGCGGAATTTGGGGTCGCTCATCGCCTTGTATGAACACAGGATTTTTGTTCAAGGGATTGTGTGGAATATTTTCAGCTATGACCAATGGGGTGTGGAGTTAGGAAAGCAGTTGGCCAATAACATTTATAAAGATTTTGATTCGGGAAATATAGAGCACCACGACCCTTCAACGCAAGGACTGATAAATCATTACAAGAAATTTAGATAAGGATATCAACCCCTCAAGTCTTTGATTTTGAGCTGTAAGCTTTTTTCTCCTCTAAATTCATTTTCTTCAATGGTGTAGAGGACATCGAAAGGATCCCTGCTTTTTATCTTACTGATATAATTTGCCATACCGAATCCTATTCCAGATTGTAACGCTCCCGAGGAGTCTGTTACCTCCAATTTAAGGTGGGATTGATCGGCCCCGACGACTTTAGTTTTTCCTCCATCCAAGCAGTTCTTGGTCAAGAAAACGGGGCGCATATTTCCAGGGCCAAAAGGAGCCATCTGGTTGATGATTCTGTAAAATTTTGGGGTAATTTTATCCAATGAGATTTCCAAGTCATAAACCAAGGAGGGGATGCGCTGATCTGGCTTGATGACCTCTTCCACCGCCTCCTCAAATGCTTTTTTAAAGGGAAGATAATCCTCTGGATTTATGGTTAATCCTGCTGCATAACGGTGGCCGCCAAATTGAACGATATAATCCTGGCAATTGACTAAAATTTTATAGACGTCCACCCCTTTAACGGAACGGACAGAAGCGGTGTAATAGTCTCCCGACTGGGTAAAAATCACTGTTGGTCTGTAATAGGTTTCTATCAATCTGGAGGCTACAATTCCTATTACTCCTTTGTGCCATTCGGGTTGAAAGACTACTGTCGAAAACCTATCTTCCTCCTTGTTTTGCTTGATTTGATCCAAGGCCTGTGCCGTTATTTTTTGATCTATTTCTTTACGTTCACTATTGAACAGCTCAATGGCCCGGCTTCTGGAAATTGCCTCCTCCTGATCCTTTGACAGCAGCAATGCTACAGCATGGCGCGCGTGCTTTATCCTTCCTGCGCCATTTATTCTCGGAGCGATTACAAAAACCAAATCTGAGACATTTACTTTTCTTTTAAATTGATTAATAAAGTAACGAATTCCTACCCTTGGATTATCTTGAATTTGTTGAATTCCAAAATGTGTAAGCACCCTATTTTCACCGATAATTGATACAATGTCTGCTGCAATGGCCATAGCAACCAAGTCCATAAAAGGAATAATATCATGGATGGCACCCCCTTTTTCTTGGGTCAAGGCTTGTATCAGTTTAAATCCAATTCCACAGCCACACAAATCTTTAAAGGGATAGCTACAATTGGGTTGTTTGGGATCTAAAACGGCGGCAGCATTTGGAATGATCTCCCCAGGGAGGTGGTGATCGCAAATGATAAAATCAATCCCCAATGATTGGGCATAATCTACTTTTTCTAACGCCTTTATACCACAGTCCAGTGCAATTATTAACCCAACCTCCTCGATCTTGGCATGATCAATTCCCTGGGTCGATATGCCATATCCCTCTTGATATCGGTCTGGAATATAGTAGATACAGTTGGGGTGTTCCTGAATCAAAAAAGAATACACCAAGGCGACTGCAGTAGTTCCGTCCACATCATAGTCTCCAAAAACCATAATCTTCTCGCCGCTTTCTAAAGACGATTTTATTCGATTCACAGCCTCGCGCATCCCGAGCATTAAAAAAGGATCGTGAAGATCGGTGAGAGCAGGACGGAAAAAGGATTTTGCCATTTCATAATCTTGAATTCCTCTCTGGGCCAACAGACACGAAATTTCAAAGGGAACTCCAATTTCTGTTTGGAGTTGCTCAGCAAGCTGTTGATCGGGAATTGGTAGGGGGTTCCACTGCATATCGGTTATTTGTTTTGTAAACCTGCCACACAAATTACAAATTCCCCTTTTGGAGGGTGAGCTGAAAAATAATCTACTGCTTCAGAAAGTTTTCCTCTGAAAGTTTCTTCAAACATTTTGGAGAGCTCCCTGGATACAGCAACAGTCCTGTCGGCACCAAACAGCTCAGAAAACTGAATTAAGGTTTTTAAAAGTTTGTGAGGCGATTCATAAAAAATAAGGGTTCTGGTTTCATTAACTATATTTTGTAAACGTTTATTTCTTCCTTTTTTTGGGGGCAAAAACCCTTCAAAAATAAAACGATCTGAGGTCAAGCCACTTTGCACCAAAGCAGGGATAAGGGCTGTGGGACCAGGGAGGCAAGTGACCTTTATGTTTAATGATAAAGCTTGACGAACCAGCAAAAACCCAGGATCAGAAATACCTGGAGTGCCGGCATCGGAAATGATGGCAATGGACATTCCAGCATTTAATTTTGAACAAACTTCATCGAGTTTTCTGTGTTCATTGTGCATGTGATAGGCTTGCATTGGGGTTTTTATTTCATAATGATTGAGAAGTTTACTGCTGGTCCGGGTATCTTCTGCCAATATCAGTTCCGCTGATTTGAGAACTGCCACTGCCCTGTAGGTGATGTCCGCTAAGTTCCCTATTGGCGTTGGTACTATAAATAGTTCACCCATATTGATGTCTCTTTCAATGCAATGAAAAGCTACTTAAAATTATTCTCGATGATTTTCAAAAAACGTTCTTCGTACGTTTCTTTACCTTTCCAGTGGTCGTAATCGGGCTTAATCATTTCCTTAACAAACTTTTCGGCCTCCTGCCACGATTCTAGGGTGGCTAATTGTGAAATGGCACGTTGAAACTCGTTGGGACTTTGGTCAAACAAGTTTTTAATAAAAGCCAGCCGATCATTGCGATCAATATTGAGTCCCCTTGAAAATTTATCGTTTAAACTTTTTTGATATTCTTTATCGGCGACTGCCCCCTCTTTTTTTCGTTCAAAAGAAAGTTCTGGAGTGTTTTCAATGATGAGATCCGAAACAATGGGTTTACCCTCTGGAATTTCTTTGACGATTTCTTTGATGGTATCCATTAGCGGTGGAAACTCTTCATGATCATTTAAATCATTTGCTTCGGTTTCTTTGCCTGGATGGACTTTGATAAAATCAATTGCCTGATCAAAATTAGACTCCAAATCCTCCCAAAAATCCTTTTTGAAGCCTTCACTATTTTTGATTAAAATCAGCCGTTCAAATAGGAGTAAAGTAGCGTCATAAACCTTTTGGTAATCATAAGGCTCTTCCATATCCAAAATCTCTTTTGCAACTTGTTTGAGTTGCTGGTGGATTTTATTCGCCATAAATAATTCTATTTCAAAACTTAGTTTTAATACCTTTGTTTGTCTGTAAATTACAAAATGTTTTTAGAAAATCCTGTAAACCACAACGAACAATTTGGATGGATCGAGGTGATCTGTGGATCTATGTTTTCAGGGAAAACAGAAGAGTTAATCCGGCGGCTGAAACGGGCACAGTTCGCCAACCAAAAGATAGAAATATTTAAACCCGCCATTGATCAGCGTTACGATGACCAAATGGTTACCTCTCACGATTCAAACAAGATTCCCTCTACCTCGGTACCCGCTGCCGCTAATATATTATTGCTGGCCAATGACTGTGAAGTGGTCGGGATCGACGAGGCCCAGTTTTTTGATCCTGAGATTGTTGAGGTTTGTAATGATCTTGCTAATCGAGGGATTCGCGTTATAGTTGCAGGACTGGACATGGATTATAAAGGAAATCCATTTGGCCCAATGCCCGCATTGATGGCTACGGCAGAATACGTGACCAAAGTCCACGCCGTTTGCACCCAGACCGGAAATTTGGCCCATTACAGCCATCGAAAATCGGATCAAAAAGGCTTGGTCGTTTTAGGAGAAAGAGAGGACTACGAGCCATTGAGCCGGGGTGCTTTCCAAAAGACATTAAAAAAGGGGAAGGCAAATGAGGGATCCCTTAAGAATAAAAAAAATTCGTCTTGACCTGTCTGGAAATTAATCTAAAAAAGTTAGAGCACAACTATTTTTCCTTGAGGAATCGGTTGCAGCCACAAACCAAAATGATTGGTGTTGTTAAAGCCAATGCCTACGGCAGTTTGTCTGTTCCTGTAGCGCAAAAATTGGTCGACTTGGGTATGGAGTCCTTGGCCGTGGCCTATGCCCCTGAGGGGAAAAAGCTGAGGCAATCAGGAATTGAAATTCCAATTTTGGTTTTTTACCCCCAGACAGAAAACTTTGAAGAAATTATACGAAACAATTTAGAGCCTGTCCTCTACAGTAAAAGAAGTTGGGATGGTTTTGTAAAAGCCGTTACGGTCTCAAAAAAAATGAATTATCCCGTTCACATCAAATATAATACGGGTTTAAATCGAATCGGATTTGGCCCCGACGAAATCGATTGGGTTTTGAAAAATATTGAGACAGGCCCATTTGAGGTGAAAACTATTTATTCTCATTTAGGACAAACAGAATCACTGAAACCCGATCGTTTTACTGATAATCAAATTTCAACTTTTGAGGCGATCATGGAAAAACACAATGCTGCCGCTACCCACAAACCTGAGTATCATTTGCTGAATACCTCAGGGGTTTTCAATTATCCTGATTACCACATGGATTGGGTAAGAGTGGGTCTTGGATTGTACGGTTTTGCCAACCACCCGCAATGGAACGATAACTTAGCTCCGATCGCCGAACTTAAAACCAATATCACTCAAATTCATGAAATAATGAAAGGGGAGACGGTGGGTTACAATTGCGGCTGGAGTGCTCCTGAAAATACGCGAATCGCTGTCTTACCGTTGGGTCACGCCGATGGTCTTTCTCGACAAAATGGACATGGAAAAGGTGCAGTAATGGTCCATGGGAAAAAAGCCCCTATTGTGGGGAATGTATGTATGGATATGGTAATGGTAGATATTGGCGTCATTCAATGTAAAGAAGGGGATGAGGTTGTGATCTTTGGGAATGGGTCGAGAGTGGATGATCTGGCTGAAAATACGGGGACCATCTCTTATGAATTATTAGCGGCCCTCAGCGATAGAATCCCACGGGTGATAAAAAAATAAATATCACAAATTGTTATAAATCAAACAATCAGTTCTGATTTTGAAAAATTACCTTATGAAGTTGCGGGCATTGGCTTAAAGCTTAATTTTGCCAAAAAAATAAATCATGAAATTGGCAGTCGTTGGTGCAACGGGAATGGTCGGAGAGGTTATGCTTAAGGTTTTGGCCGAAAGAGGATTCCCTTTTACTCAATTGATCCCTGTTGCCTCGGAAAGGTCGGTGGGAAAGCAAGTATTGTGTGGAGAGCGCTCCTATGAGGTAGTGGGCTTGGAGACAGCTGTTGCTTTACAGCCCGACTTGGCGCTGTTCTCTGCAGGTGGAGACACTTCATTGGCATGGGCTCCAAAATTTGCAGATAAGGGCACTGTTGTGATTGACAACTCATCTGCTTGGCGCATGCATCCAGATAAAAAATTAATTATTCCAGAGATCAACGCCGACCAATTAAACGCCGACGATAAGATTATTGCCAACCCTAATTGCTCTACTATTCAGATGCTGATGGCGTTGGCCCCGTTAAAAGAAAAATACGGTTTAGAACGCGTGGTGGTATCTACCTATCAGTCGATTACTGGAACTGGTGTAAAAGCCGTACAACAGTTAGAAAATGAATTTAGTGGTAAGAAAGGTGAGATGGCTTATCCCTATCCAATTCATAAAAATGCGCTGCCCCATTGCGATGTTTTTACGGAGAACGGTTACACCAAAGAAGAAATGAAACTGGTTCACGAAACCCGAAAAATCCTTGACGATGATGCTATCGGTGTCTCTGCTACAGCGATTCGAATTCCTGTTGTTGGTGGACACAGCGAATCCATCAATGTGAAATTAAAAAATAGTTTTGAAGTAGAAGAAGTTCGTCAATTGCTCAATGAAAGTGATGGTGTTGTTGTTCAAGACAACCCCACCACCAATACCTACCCAATGCCGATCTATGCGGAAGGAAAAGATGAAGTTTTTGTGGGGAGAATTAGAAGGGATTTTTCTCAGAAAAACACGCTCAATCTATGGGTTGTTTCTGATAATTTGAGAAAAGGCGCCGCGACCAATACCATTCAGATTGCAGAATATTTGTTGGAAAACAAATTGATATAAATTCTGATATTCAGCCGCCAGTTTTGCAGTTGGGGTAAATACTGAAATTTATTTTCGTTTTTAAATTAGAAAAACTATTCCTCCATGGAGAAATCTTCCATAAACTTGGTGGTGTAATTCCCAGAAATATAGTCCGGGTGGTCCATCAGTTTTCTATGAAAAGGGATGGTCGTTTTTATTCCCTCAATGACAAACTCATCGAGAGCCCTTTTCATTTTGTTAATGGCCTCTTCTCTGGTTTGGGCGGTAGTGATCAATTTTGCAATCATTGAATCATAGTGCGGGGGTATGGTGTATCCTCCATAGACATGGGTGTCTAATCTCACTCCATGACCTCCTGGAAAATGAAGAGTAGATATTCTGCCAGGGCTCGGCCTGAAATCGTTATAAGGATCTTCTGCATTGATTCTACACTCAATGGAATGCATTTTAGGAAGGTAATTTTCGCCTGAAATGGGAACCCCAGCAGCCACTAATATTTGTTCTCTTATTAGATCAAAATTGATTACCTGTTCAGTAATGGGATGCTCCACTTGAATACGCGTGTTCATCTCCATAAAATAAAAATTTCGGTGTTTGTCTACCAAAAATTCTACCGTTCCCGCCCCTTCATACTTGATGTATTCTGCTGCTTTTACTGCGGCTGCCCCCATTTTTTTCCGCAACTCTGGAGTCATGAATGGGGAGGGGGTCTCTTCGGTTAATTTTTGATGTCTCCTTTGAACAGAACAATCGCGTTCGGAGAGGTGGCACGCTTTCCCTCTGGCGTCTCCAACGATCTGAATTTCTATGTGACGGGGTTCTTCAATTAATTTTTCCATATACATGCCGTCATTTCCAAAAGAAGCACCTGCCTCTTGGCGAGCACTTTCCCAGGCTTTTAAGAGATCCTTTTCTTTCCACACGGCGCGCATCCCTTTTCCTCCTCCGCCAGCAGTGGCCTTTAGCATCACGGGATAACCGGTTTCCTTGGCGACTTTTTTGGCATGGTCAAATGATTTCAAAAGTCCTTCAGAACCAGGAATGGTAGGAACACCAGCAGCTTTCATGGTAGCTTTTGCTGTTGCTTTATCTCCCATTTTTTCAATCATTTCTGAAGATGCACCAATAAATTTAATTCCGTGTTCTTTACAGATCTTTGAAAACTTAGCGTTTTCAGATAAAAAACCATAACCGGGATGAATGGCATCAGCATTACATATTTCTGCAGCAGCCATAATATTGGCCATTTTCAGATAGGACTCAGCACTGGGGGGTGGGCCAATACAGACGGCTTCGTCGGCAAAGCGAACATGGAGGCTTTCCTCATCGGCTGTAGAGTAAACAGCAACAGTCTTAATTCCCATTTCTTTGCAAGTCCTGATCAACCGCATGGCGATCTCCCCGCGATTGGCTATCAAAATTTTTTTAAACATTGGGAATGAGTTTAAACCGGTTCAATTAAAAATAAGGGTTGATCGAACTCAACGGGGGAAGAATCGTCTAATAGTATTTTGACGATTTTACCACTGACTTCAGATTCGATCTCATTGAATAGCTTCATGGCTTCTACTACACACAAAACATCGCCTTCTTTTATCGTATCACCGACTTCTACAAAAACCTCTTTGTCTGGGGAAGGTTTTCTGTAAAAAGTACCGATCATGGGAGACTTTATTGTCATTAAATAATCGGTTTTCTCCTGCTCGTCAGCGGGGGGGGCAGTAGGCGATGCTTCGGCTTCAATGACTGGATTCTGAGCTGTTGGCGCTTGTACAACCACATTGGGGAGTGTTTGTGGTTGTTGTATGGAATCTGTGGGAGTGGCGTCTGGGGAGGTTTTGATTGTGATTTTGAAATCGTCTGTTTCTAAACTTACTTCATGGGCTCCTGATCCTGCCACAAATTTGATTAATTTTTGAATTTCTTTAATTTCCATTATTCAAATAATTTAATTGTTGTAAGCCCAAGTCAAATAGGCTGCTCCCCAGGTGAAACCTCCACCAAAGGCAGCGAATACCAATCGATCTCCAGGACTTAATTTTGATTCGTAATCGTTTAATAAAAGCGGAAGAGTCGCCGCTGTTGTATTCCCAAAATATTCTATGTTTGACATCACCTGTTCATTGGGCAGATTAACCCTTTTAGCAATGGCGTCAATAATTCTTTTGTTGGCCTGATGGGGGACAAAATAGGCAATGTTCGCTGCGTCTAAGCCATTGCGATGCATGATTTTTTCAGCCACATTTGTCATTTCAGAAACGGCGTATTTGAAGACTGTTTTACCGTCTTGATACAAATTATGCATTCCGTCTTTGAGGGTTTGTTCAGAAGTGGGGAACAAAGATCCCCCTGCTTTAATATTTAAAAAAGCCCTACCACTCCCATCCGATCTAAAATATTCATCTTCCCAACCATAGCCTGAATCATTATTTTCAAAAAGCACTGCACCAGCACCATCTCCAAATATAATACAGGTGGTTCGGTCGGTGTAATCTACAATCGAAGACATTTTATCTGCACCTAGGAGTAACACTTTTTTATATCTTCCACCTGCAATCATGCTTGCGGCTGTGGACATCCCATAGAGAAATCCAGAACATGCGGCTTGGAGGTCAAAGCCAAAGGCATTCTCCGCGCCAATTTCAGAAGCCACATAGGCCGCAGTAGCAGCTACATTCATGTCGGGGGTAATGGTTGCTACGATCACAGCATCGATATCTTTGGGATTTATGTTTTTTTTGTTGAATAAATCTCTGGCAGCTTCAATGGCCATGAAAGAGGTCCCTTTGTTGGGATCTTTTAGAATCCTTCTTTCTTTGATGCCAGTCCTTGCTACAATCCAGTCGTCGTTTGTATCTACCATCTTTTCCAAGTCTGCATTGGTGAGCTTGTCTTCTGGAACATAGGCGCCCACAGCGATTATAGCAGCCTTTTTAAGGCTTGAATTGATAGAATTCATCAGTAAATCACTTCCTTTTGAACTGTCAATATTATATGTGAAGATAGTAGTTTTTTAGAGCAATCAAAATCTTTACCTACAAAAAAAGTCCTTTGGAAAAAGGACTCACTTTTTGGGGAAAGAGGTTTGTAATTAGGCCTCAATCACTTCGTTATTGTCAATCAAAACTTTACCGCGGTAGTAAAGTTTTCCCTCGTGCCAATGGGCACGGTGATATAAATGAGACTCTCCAGTTGTACCACAAGTTCCTATTTGGGGTGTGGTAGCCTTGTAGTGGGTTCTTCTTTTATCCCTTCTGGTTTTCGATATTTTTCTTTTAGGATGCGCCATTGTATTCGCTTTATTTTTTTTTTATTTTCAATTATAATAAATCTTTCAATTTATCCCATCGCGGGTCTGTTTCCTCTGATGGTATTTTTTTTTGGGGTTCCATATTTTTTAGTTTTTCTAAAATATCCGATTTCAAGGTGCCTGCTTCAATTCCAGGGTGAACCTTTTTTTGCGGAACAGAAAGCACTATCATTTCATAGATGTATTGGGCTACCTGTATTTCATTAGAACCATGAGGAAGAATCACAATCTCATCATCGTCATGGTTTTCAACCGATCCAAATTTTACTACCAACTTAAAAGCAGTATTAATGGGAAGGTCGAATAGCTCTGTGGTGATGTCACAAGGAACGGTTACGGTTCCTTTGGCGTTAAAATTCAACGTCAGCAGTGTAGGCTTTTTTTCAAAAACTAAACCAACTGTCACACGAGCATTTTGAAAATCTAAAAACTCGAAACCTTCAAAGAACGTATTGTCAATCTTAAAATCGAAGTGATGGACACCATCCTTTAAACCAATGAAGGGTATTAAGAATGCTTTAAACTGCTCCATCCTTCCAACTTTTAAGCACGCAAATTTATAAAAAAAATGCAATAATTACAGGGCTTGTACTATTTTTCCCCTTTTTTACAATGAGTTTTTTTCTTTCCTGTTGAACAAGACCAACCTGGCCAGAAACATTGCATTCCGAAAAGACTCTGTATTGGCGGTTCCTTGACCAGCAATTTCAAATGCGGTGCCGTGATCCGGGGAGGTTCGGACTGCTTTGAGCCCTGCGGTATAATTTACTCCAGTGCCAAAAGTAAGCGTCTTAAAAGGGATCAACCCTTGGTCGTGATACATGGACAGGACTGCATCAAATTTAAGATGGGCTTGCTGCCCAAAAAAACCATCTGCAGCATAGGGCCCATAAACGAGGTGGCCTTTGTCAAATAAATCTTTTACAACAGGGAGAATAATTTGATCATCCTCTTGACCGATAACCCCTTTGTCGCCAGAGTGGGGGTTGAGACCCAACACTGCTACCTTTGGTCTTTGAATGTTAAAATCATTTTTTAGGGAATTTTCCAGGCCAAGAATTTTTTCTTCTAGTAGGGCGGTGGTAAGAAGATCTGAAACGTCTTTTACGGCAACATGATCGCTCACCAAAGCAACTTTTAAAAGATCTGAAACCATAAGCATTAAACTTTTGCCCTCCAGTTCTTTGGCCAAATAATCGGTGTGACCTGGAAAGTTAAATGATGTTGATTGAATGGTTTCCTTATTGATTGGTGCTGTAACCAAGGCGTCTATGTTTCCTTTTTTTAAGGCTGACGTCGCTGCTTTTAAGGAGTCTATGGCCAATGCACCAGCTATTTTGGAGGGCTCACCGAATATTAACGCCTCCTTGGGCATGGGCATATCGATCACATTGAGCTGTGCTTTATGAATGCGCTGCTCCTTTTTTTGCACAGAGAGATTTGTTTGAAATCCAAAGTGTTTTTTCTGTTGATCCAATAATTTGTAGGGGGCATAAACGACGGGGGTAAAAAAATCAAAGAGCCTTTTGTCCTCAAAAATTTTTAGAATAATTTCTATGCCAATACCATTGGGATCGCCCATTGAAATGCCCAGCTTTATCTTTCCCAACATTAGTGTTGCTTTTATTACTAATTTTACGCCACAAATGTAATTAAATCTAACTGATGTTTACGGGAATCATTGAGGCGTTTGGCAAACTGGTCGAATTGGAAAAAGAGGGAGAAAATTTGCACTTAAGTATTGAGAGTAGCCTCACTACAGAATTAAAAATAGATCAAAGTTTGTCGCATAACGGGGTCTGTTTGACTGTAGTTGATATCACCGATAAACGCTATACCGTAACGGCCATTCAAGAAACTTTAGAGAAGTCAAATATTGGCAGTCTAAAAGAAGGAGATTTGATTAATTTAGAAAGGGCCATGAAAATGAACAGCCGTTTGGACGGTCATATTGTTCAAGGCCACGTGGACCAGGTTGGATATTGTAAAAAAATTGAATTTAGAGAGGGCAGTTGGGTTTTTGATTTTGAATACCCCTACGATAAAAAAAATATTACCATCGAGAAAGGTTCTATTTGCGTTAATGGCGTGAGCCTAACTGTAGTCGATTCTGAAATTGATCATTTTTCTGTCGCTATTATCCCCTACACCTATGAGCATACTAATTTTCATCTGATACAAAAAGGAGCCCCAGTGAATTTGGAATTCGATATGATTGGCAAATATATTTCCAAGCTGCATCGACTAAATCTGAAATAATAATAACCATACAATCAAAAAAAAATATACATGGGCATACTTGAATTAACAACAATATTAATGTCGTTGGCGGCACTTTTTTCGCTGATCAATCTTCGATTGCTAAAATTACCGCAAACCATAGGTTTGATGATTTTAGCCCTTTCGCTTTCCATAATAATTACTGCGGTTGGGGCGGTTTATCCTCAAGTTTTTAAAACGGTAACGGAAATCACCAAGGAATTCGATTTCAGCGAACTTTTGGTAAACGTGATGTTGCCTTTTTTACTTTTTGCGGGAGCCATAAGTGTAAATGTTCATGAATTATTAAAGGACAAGTTAACCATATTACTTTTGGCCAGTTTTGGGGTTGTTTTTTCGACTTTTGCCATTGGTACCGGGGTTTACTGGTTGGTTCAACAATCGGTATTTGGACTAAATACCATAGGCTTAACTTATATAGACTGTCTGTTGTTTGGTGCTTTAATAGCACCTACAGATCCTATCGCTGTGTTGGCGATGATAAAAAAAATGAACTTATCCTCCATAACAGAAACGAGAATAGCGGGTGAATCCTTGTTCAATGACGGAATTGGAGTTGTGGTGTTTCTCACGCTATTGGGTATCAAGCAAGATGGGGTAGAAAATATAACGGCCGCAGCAGTTGGGGGGCTTTTTGTTACCGAGGTCATCGGAGGTATTGCATTGGGGTCATTAATGGGCTATCTCGGCCTAAAGCTCCTAAAATATATTGAGAATGAGCACACCGAGTTAGAGGTTTTGGTGACAATTTCTTTGGTCTTAATCTTACCAATTATATCTCATTATTTTCATTTTTCGGCGGTCTTGGGTGTGGTGATGATGGGATTGTTTTTGAATCAAAATTTAGATATTGATCAAGAAAAAGAAGGCCTTCAAAAAGCAATGGGAAATTACGTGTACAAGTTTTGGCATTTGCTGGATGAAACACTGAATGCTGTTTTATTTATCCTGATTGGAATAGAAATCATAACGATCTTTGAATCCTTCAGAATGGCTTATATCTCGATTTCACTGATAGTAATCGTACTCGTGGTCGTATCCAGGGGAATTGGGGTATCCCTACCCATAGCTTTTTTATCTCTTTTCATGAAATTTGAAAAGAAAACCGCTTTGATCATCACTTGGGGAGGGCTCGGGGGGGGGTTGAGTGTCGCATTGGCACTTAATTTACCCGATGAAATTGGCAAAGGAAAATCTTTAATTCTTTTTATGACCTACGTCATTGTATTGTTTACCATTTTGGTACAAGGGTTAACCTTAAAAAAAATCGTAAAATAAAAGGTTTGAATTTATTCTCTTTTTATATTTGATATGGAATTGTTAACGCTGTGACAACAGCCATGTCTAACTAATATAGAAAGGAGGTGTCAAATGTCTTACATATGTAATTTAAGGAAGTTAGGACAGCAGATACCCGATTGTACTCTGTTCTAAGCTATCCTTATCTATAAGTTGAATGCGAGCCGATGGGCTCGCATTTTTTTTATCAATTTCAACCTTATTTAAATCTGTTGTGGATATAAAGAAATAACAGGCGCTTTACATTAAAGTAATTTCAAATGTTATTTTTGCAATGAATTGTATTCAATACCATAAACTTTTCGAAAAATTGAATGAAAATCCATCCAAAATATGAAAAGAAAATGTTTTTACTACCTCATTTTCTCTCTAGCAGTATCATTTAGCCTTCAGGGTCAAATTATAGGTGTGATAAACGATCAGAGCAGTGGCACCCCTATTGAGTATGCTACTATTATTTTGAAAAAAGGGAATGAGGTTATTGAAGGAACCATTTCAAAACCTGATGGTAGTTTTATCATGCCCGTTAATAATAGTGGAATTTTTTCAATTGAAATATCATTTTTGGGTTATCAAACTAAGAAAGTTAACTTTTTAGACTTAAAAAAAAATACACCTCTGGATCTCGGTAAAATTAATATCGAATCCAGCAGAGATCAACTCGAGGAGGTCGTGGTGGAAACGAATCAGGCCACTTTTCGAAACAAGATCGATCGTATGGTATTTAGCGCAGATGCGTTTTCTGCCGCCAAAGGGGGTACCGGTGTTGATCTAATTAGAAACCTCCCATCCGTGACTTTCATCGGCTTGGGAGAAATTAGTGTTAGGGGGAGTAGTGGTTTTGTGGTTTTGGTAAATAATAAGCCCCTTCAATCCGATGTAGTGAGCTTCTTAAATCAAATTCCTGCCAACAGCATCAAAAATATTGAAATTATAACCACCCCTTCAGCCCAATATGACGCAGAGGGAAAAGCTGGTATAATCAATATTTTAACTCAAAAAAATGCCTTGAAAGGGGATTATTTACAGGTCAATACCCTTATGGGTGCACCTTCAATAGAGGATTATCAGAATGCGCAATCGGCCCAACGATTTGGAGCCGACCTTACCTACAATACTGTGAGCGCGCGCTGGAATGTTTCCTCGGGTTTTAATTTTCAAAGAAATGATATTTCTGGACGCAGAGAGGGAGATGTCTACACACTAATAGGGGATAAATACACCCGCTTTCCTTCGGATGGGGAACGGAGTTTTGACGAAGTTAATTTTTCCGGAAGACTAACCGCCGATTATAAAATCTCTGATAGGGATGAATTTTCAGTTGGATTTTATGCCGGTAAAAGGACAAAAGACAGAACAGCAGATATCGTTTATTATAACAACTATGCTATTACAGATGCGATTGATTACCAATTTCAGTATTACAATGAAAACCTGAGGATCAGGAAAAGTGATTTTGCTTTGGGGAGTATTGACTACAATCATCTTTTTACAAATGAAGCAAAACTCAGCACCTCCTTTTTATATGAGTATACCCTTTTGGGAGGCCCCACTACCAATAGGAACCTAGGGCATCCAGACCATTCAGTGGTCTACCAAGATGAGTACAACACCAATGACAACCCTCTGTATGGAGTCCGTTTCAATATCGATTATGAGTTTAAACCCCTCAGGCTGGGAACGCTAAAAATGGGGTACCAATTCCGAAATCTCGACCATAAGGGAGATTTTGTTTACGAGAGAAAAAATAACATAACGCAGCGGTTTGAGTTGGTTCCAGAGTTTTCGAGTGAAGTCAACCTCAAACGTTCCATTCATGGCGCTTATTTTCAGTTTCAGAGGCGCTTTAAAAAATGGAATTACACCGGGGGTATTCGGTTGGAAAGTATGGATCGCGACTTATATTTAAAAGACAAAACAGGTCAGGTGGATGAAAAATATTCTTTGAATTTCAAGAAGCTTTTCCCTTCAGCCAGCATCAATTATCAGTGGAAGGAAAACATCTCCCTTGGGCTATCATACAGCAAGAGAATTGATCGGACCACGACTTTTAAAATGAATCCTTTCCCAGAACGGGAGCATTCTGAAACCTTAGAGCAAGGGGATCCCCAGCTGCATCCCGAGTTGACAGACCAAGTAGAATTTGGGGTCAGCTATAAAACCAAAAAAGGGAACCAACTCAATTCGTCTCTATACTACAGAAATACCGACCATTTGATCAATCGGGTGAATACGGTGTACAACGACACCATTTTGAATCGTATATATTCTAATGTCGGGAAAGCCCAGGTTTTGGGAAGAGAGTTTAATGCAGAATATGCCTTTGGGAAAAAATTCAAAATTTTTAGTTCCATGAATACTTATTATTTTAAGTTGAAGGGATCCTTTGATGATTTGCCAATAGACACCTCGGGTAATGTTTACAACCTGAATATTAACAGCACTTATCGTTTCTCTAATCGTGTTTTTGCCCAGTTTAATTTAAATTATGTATCCAGGCGGTTAACCGCTCAAGGGGAAGATTCTGAATTCTATTCACCCAACTTGACCTTAACCCATCGTTTTTGGAACGACCAATTAACGGCTACGCTGCAGTGGAAAAATATAGATATGGGACTGATGAATACCAATGAGCAAAGAATAACAACTTATCGAAAGGAATCCTTTTACACCACCACGAATTATGTCTATGAAGTAGATGTGGTGCTCCTGAGCTTAAGTTTCAATCTTAATAATCGAAAGAGCAGGGCCAAATTCATCGATAGTGAATTTGGAAAAAGGGAATTCTAAAATTTGTGTGATCCGTCACAAAACGGCATGTCTTTAGATTTGGTACAGCCGCAAAGGGTAAATCTTTTGCCGTGTTTGATGGGCTTTCCCTCCATGTCGGTCAAATTCACATCACCTTCTACAACAATTTGTCCTTTGGCTTTTCTATAAATTCTTGGGGTACCCTTTTCGTTTGTTTCTTTCTCCATTAAATTAAAGATTATCTACTAAATACTGCATTCTTCTACTGATTAGATCCTTGGGGTTTCGGGTCCATTCTGCGGGAAAAATATCTTTTGTCAGGTTTATTTTAAAGTCTGGTCTCGACCTTACAATCAGCGCAAGGCTGTTGAGCATCAAATTTGCCTCGGTTTCCGAAACCGCATTTTTCATTATTTCCTCGATGATGCTCTTATCAAAATCAATTCCGTTTAAGGCCAAAAATTCTATTGCCCTGATTCGGACCAGATTTTCTGTGTCTTTTTCAAGTATGTTTTTAATTTGCGGCACCAACGACTTTGCTTTTTCACCAAAAGATGTACAAACGATTAAAGCCCAATAGCGTTTCCATGGGTTTTTATCTCTAAGAACACCCAAAACTTCGTCACTCACCAGATCAAACGAAGTTAAAGAAAGATCTGCGATGGCCATTAATGCTTCAATTTCTGACTGGTGTTTTTGACCAAAAGCAACTGGGTTTTGAAGAGCATTTTCTAACAAAAACGATTCTGGATAAAAACTCAAATCAGGGAGATCCAGTAGCTTGTTCTGAAGTTGTTTTCTCATACTTTTTAAAACCTCTTGATGACCGACTTCCTGCGATAGGTCTTTAATTTCGTGGGGGTCTTCTTCTAAATTATAGAGCGCTTCTGGATTTTTTTGTTTGAAGTACTGTTGTTGTTCGGGATTGAGTTTCCCCTCCAAGTACAGTGCGTCCCACTCCTGGAAAGCCAACATTTTGTATCGATAAAAGTTAAATAGGGCGTCGGTGTTAAAAGGCTGATAGTTTCTTATGTATTTGTATTTCCCTACCCTCAAGGTACGGACCATATCATATTTTTCATCGAATCGATCGGCATGACCCAGTGCAGTATTTTTATTTTTTACTTTCAAGGGCTGGGCATATTTTCCAAAAACAGGGGTCCCATCCATAGGCTCTGGAGGGGCAATCCCAGCTAAAGAAAGTACGGAAGGGGCAAAATCTATGAATTCAAAAAAAGTGTTTGATCTGGAGCCCTTTTTGTCCTGAAACAAATGCTCCCATTTTGGAGGATAATAGACTATCAAGGGAACCTGTAATCCACTTTCATAAGCAAACCCCTTGCTTCTAGGGAGTAAGCCACCGTGATCTCCGAAATAGAAAATTATGGTATTCTCCATCAGCCCCTGATCTTTGAGGTCTTGAATAAATTTTCCCATTTGTTGATCGGCCATTGCTAGCCTGTTATGAAAATGATAATAGGTATATCGAAAGGTTTTGGTATCTGGATGATATGGAAAAACCTCTATGTTTTGTAGGTCTTCTTCTTTAAAATCATCAATGGTTGATTGATCAAAATGTAAATGCTGTTCATGCGATATTGTATGATTTTGTATGTGAAAAAAAGGCTGCCCAGACTTTCTGTTTTTATAGCTTGCCTTTTTTGAAGACTCATCCCATACTCCTTTTGGTAAAATAAAATTGTAGTCTTCTTTGTTATTGTTTGTGGTGTAGTAGCCTGCTTTTTTCAGATAATAAGGAAAGGGCATAACCCCTTCAGGTAACGGAACCCGTTGGGTTCTTCGGTGGTATTGGGTAAAGATTCTTGGGGCGTAACAGCCCGTAATCATGGTACTTCTGGCAACAGAGCATACTGGGGCATTTGAAAAAGCATGATTAAAAACAACTCCTTCTTGCGCCAATTTCTCCAAATTGGTCATGGCGGCAGCACCTGGCGAATACAAATCCATATGTTGGGCAGCATTGTCTTCGGTAGTCAGCCATACAATATTGGGAAGGGGCGTGTCATTTGAGTCACATGCTGAATTGAGCAGCAGTAAAACAAAAAAAAATATCAACCGCATGGTTTATAGCTGAGAATATGGCATGGGTGTCAAGAAAGCACGGGTGATAGAAGAACAACAACTGTTTTTGTAAGCAGGGTCATTTTTCAATTTTGTCCAGGTAGGATGCACACGAAATTTGTCCCAATTTTCGTTGCGTTCCTCTAAACTTTCAAATGACAGCATATAGGTCAAGCAGGGCATTCTATCACCAGCGATTTTATCCCCAAAAAAAACGGATCCAAAATCCAACTCAGCAAACAAGTCCAATTCCCCTTCGTTGAACATGTTTACTTTTCTCCGGTAGGCATCTTCAGAATGACTTTCATAGGTCCGCAGTTCATAAAAACGATTTTTATTATCTGGCTTTATCATCTTGGGCATACCATCAAAAGCGATATATAGCGATGTTTGATATCGGTTAAACATGGGTTTGTCCAATGGATTTAGCGCAGAGGAAGCCTGCTGAAGCTCAGCATCACTGGATAAGTCCGACGTTACTTTTTGATATTCTTCCATGTTCGCATAGGGAACAAAAACGTAAATTTTTCTCGGCAAATCTTCGGATACCTCACTGAACACACCTATATTTTGAATCCCTTTATCAGAAAGCGCGGGGATGTAATGATCTTCGAAATACGCATTAAAATTTTTGATGCTCGAGGACTGAAATAATTCATAAACCTTAAGTTCATAAATTTCTTGCTGTCCAAATAGGTTTATGGAACTTAATAATACGACCAGTGAGATTATTTTTTTCATGTATGTGATTTAAATTTATTTATAGTATTGGTTAAGCAACGCCAACGGTTTTATGATGCTATTGGCGATTGCATTAATTATCGATTTTGTTCTTTAATTAAGCAATATAAATATATATTTTATAAGCAATACGACCAAGGGTCGTTTTACCTAAATTTACAAAAATATAAAACCCATTTTTTTACAAAAAAGCGTCATTTTCACCCAAAAAGAGTGAAAAAATAACTAAAAATGATCAAAAGTTATAAAAAAAGTCAAAAAATGGAATTTTAAAAATTTTCAAATATCTGATCTATTTCATGGGATAGTTGGTGGTCCAAGCCAGTGATAGAATTCTGATCGTGTGTCCAAAGTTCAAAATTTACTTTGTTGTAAACGTTGGTGATTTTAGGGTGGTGATTTATTGCCTCTGCTGCTGCACCTACCTGATTGATGAATTTAAGTGCTGCATTAAAATCTTTAAACGCAAAGGATTTGATCAATTTCCCGTCTATGGTGTCCCATTTGCTTTCCATTTTCATAGTTGTTATATTGGATAAATTTAATTAAAAAACAGATGAAAAAGGGCTTATATCCTCTTGTTATACTATCAATTCTATTAATTTTTTCATATTGTGAAAACGCAACAGAGAGGCCGCCAAATATCATTTATATTTTAGCTGATGACCTGGGCTACGGAGACATAGGTGTTTTTAATTCTGAGGGTAAAATAAAAACACCGCAGCTGGATTTAATGGCACAGCAAGGAATGGTTTTTACCGATGCCCACACCACATCTTCTGTATGTACCCCAACACGGTATGGAATTCTAACAGGAAGATATAACTGGCGAAGTCCCCTTAAGAAAGGGGTTTTAAGTGGAACTTCCAGTGGGCTTATTCCTAAAGACAGAACAACTGTTTCCTCATTTTTAAAATCTCAGGGATATCAAACTGCTTTTATAGGCAAATGGCATTTGGGTTGGAATTGGGCCTTAAAGGATTCCAGCTTTATCAATTCTAACATAAAAAATGATGAGATTTTTGAGAAAATAGATTTTACAAAAAACATATCACACGGTCCAAATGACTTAGGCTTTGATTACGCCTACGGGCATTGTGGCTCCCTGGACATGCCTCCCTATGTGTATGTTGAAAATGGCAAGATCACTGCCCCAGTGGAAAAAGTTACGGTAAGAGAAGGAGACTACCACTGGTGGCGGTCGGGTCCCACCGCAGCAGATTTTGATCACGAGAGAGTAAGCCCGCATTTTTTTGATAAGGCTGAGGCTTTTATTAGTCGGATGCACAAACAAGAAAAAACTTTCTTTCTCTACCTGCCCCTTCCTTCCCCCCACACTCCTATATTGCCGACAGCTGAATGGAAAGGAAAAAGTGGTTTAAATCCCTATGCAGATTTCGTTATGCAGATCGACCATAGGGTTGGGAGGATCAATACGCTTTTAAATAAATTGAATTTAGCAGAAAACACCATAGTAATTTTTACCAGTGATAATGGCTGTTCCCCTCAGGCTAAATTCGATGTACTTGCCGAAAAAGGGCATGACCCCAGTGGGGTTTTCAGAGGTCACAAAGCAGACATCTATGAGGGAGGTCACCGTGTTCCATACATTGTAAAATGGCCCAAAAAAATAAAAGCTGGGAGCGTCAATCAAAATACTATTTGCACAAGCGATTTACTGGCTACTTGTGCAGATTTATTGGGTCAACCCCTTTTGGACAACGAAGGTGAAGACAGCTTTTCTATGGCTCCTCTGTTTACAAATCAGCAGGAAAGCGATTATGGACGTACTTTTACTATCCACCACTCTATCAATGGTAGTTTTGCCATTAGAAAGGGAGATTATAAATTTATTTTTTGTCCAGGCTCAGGAGGCTGGAGTGCACCCCGACCAGGTAGAGACAGCTTTGAAGGGCTGCCTAAGTTTCAGTTGTATGACCTCAAATCGGATCCTGAAGAAAGCAATAACCTCTACGGAAAAAAACCAAAGGTTGAAGAGGAATTGATCCGCCTGTTTTCCAATGCGATTAAAAAGGGGAGAACCCGTCCGGGAGCACCCCAAGCGAACTATAGCACCTTTTTTTCTGGGCGCAACTGGGATCCCTTGGCTGTTTTCCAAACTGTCCAATAAAAAAAGGCTCCTGAATTAGATCAGAAGCCCGTCTTATTTTTTTGGGATATTAATTTATTCCTCTTTGGTCCATCGTTCTTTTAAGTAATGGGCTGCCATTTTAGGTTTTCGATCACGGGTGAAGACCCCCTTGTAATTCATACCTCCAAAACGGACAATTCCCTGAGTGGTCTTAAAGTCGGCAAATGCCCAAATATGCATCCCCGTTACATACTCTTTGCTGTCAGCCACATCAAGGTAAGCTTTGATAAACTCTTTTTGATATTCCTCCGTGAACATTTCGGGCTGCTCCGCATGCATTCCAGGGTAGGTGTCTACCCCAAACTCTGAGACAATAATAGGTTTTTTAAACGCACTGTAAAGGCCTTCAATTTCTTGATTGAGTACGGCAGCCCCCTTAGCTATTTCTCCTGATTGGGCATACCATCCCCAATATCGATTGATGCAAACAACATCTGCTAAACCGATCCACTCTAATGGACCGCCCATCACCCCAACCAAGGTTGTGAGCCGGGTATTGTCTAAAGACCTGATCAAGTCAAATAGCTCTTGAAAAGCAACGATAGAATCAGGATCCGTAGGTTCCCCCCCTTCAATGGAGAAATTGATTTTTTCTGGGAACGGTTCATTGGCCACACACCACATGATCACAGATGGATGATTCTTGTCTCTGTAATACAGCTCCTCTAAATATTGTTTACACATTCTTTGACGTTCAGCCACGTCGTTTTTATCTCCATGGAAAAATAATCCAACAGCAGGGATTTCATCGATTATCAATATCCCCTCTCTGTCAGCCATTCGGTAGTACTCCTCATCATAGGGGTAGTGAGATGTTCTGTAGGAGTTTGCACCGATCCATTTAAGAAGTGCGTAGTCTTTCACGATAACAGGGTTTGCAACCCCTCTTCCAAAAATGGGAAAATCTTCGTGTTTTCCAAAGCCTTTCAAAAACACTGGTTCTCCATTGAGGAGGATTGTTTTTTCATTTACAGCAACGGTTCGTATACCGATAGGAAGTTGGTATTGATCTAAAGGATCGTCATTGTCTTTTATCACCACTTTTAGGTCGTATAAAAATGGATTTTCAATTGACCATAAGTTTACTTGGGGAACATCGATTTCTACAGTAGCTTTCCCTTTGGAGAATTTAAAAGATTTGGTAATCGAATTTTTATCTCCAGTTAAGATCACTTCTCCTGATTTTACCGCGCCTACTTTTTCGATTGCTACAGTTACTTTCCCTGTAGTTTTTTCAAAGTTGGTTTTAACGGTAATGTCACTGATTTTTCCTTTTTTAGGAAGGGTATACAACCAAACTTTTCTGTTGATTCCAGCATAGGGAAAAAAATCAAAATTGGATTTAGGATAGTTAGAGAAAAATCCATTGGGAACATCTCCTGTTGGGACCCTACTGGGTTTCAATTTATTTTCAACCCTTACTACTATGGTATTTTTTTCGCCAGTTTTTGTCACCTTGGAAATATCAAAAGCAAAGGGAAGGTGCCCACCCTCGTGTATTCCCAGCTGTTGGCCGTTTACCCATACTGTTGCATGATAGTTCACCGAACCAAAACGGATCCATACTTCTTCATCAGACCAATTTTCGGGAACGAAAGCCTCTGTTTGATACCAAACAGCATCTAAATAATCTCTGCTGTCGGTAAACTGCTCATTCCAGCTTCCAGGGACAGCTATTGATCGGGTTTCGGTCAAACCATTGAACCATTGATTTTTGATTCCTATATTTTCAGGATCTTTTTTAAATTCCCATATCCCGGAGAGGTCACTTATGCTCCTGTTAGGATTTTCTTGAGGAAACAAAGCGATGTCTTTTGGGTGGGGTTGGGCCATCAACAGATGGCAAAAAAATAACCATCCAGTAATGGAATAAAATAGCGATTTAATCATTGTTTGTGTTTTTATTAATTCATCGAATATCGTTCAGACTGCCATGTTTTCCAAATTAATTTCAAAAATTATAAATATTTAGAAAAGACCATCACAATGAGACAAGTTCTAATCCTTTTTTTTTATTAAAAACATAATCCACATCAAATGAATTCTTGATAAATTATCCAAACAAAATTGTTTGTGTAAGTTTGTAAACGCTTATGAAAAACATTTTTTTCCTTTATATCATTCTAATTTTTCCATTAAAAGCTCTTTCACAATCGGATAAGATCAAGATATTTTTGAGCTGTCCTTGTGATGATGATTTTTTAAAACAAAACACCCTTATATTCGATTATGTTAGAGATCGAACCCTTTCTGACATTGAAGTATTTGTATTTGAAATCAGCAACGCAGGTGGTGGAAAAAAATATTCATTTGAATATTTTGGAAAAAATAAGTTTTCCAATACAGAAAATAAAATCCACACCGATATAGAGCAAAATCTAACCTTTAATGAATCCCGAGAGGTGCTGCTAAATACCTATAAGTTGGGAATGGTTTACTTCCTTCAGAACACAGATTACAAAGACATCATTGAAGTTACCTTTAAAAAGGGGGAGCAGGCACAAGAGGAAACGATAGATGATTCTTGGAAAAACTGGGTTTTTGAAGTTTCTGGATCTTTCAATTTTGAGAACGAAAAAAGCATCAACGAAGAAGAATACAATTTAGGGTTGGAGGTTGATAGGGTAACAGAAATGTGGCGCTTGCGATCTGATTTTGGGCTGCGGCGATCATTAAAGTTTTTTTCTGGAGATGACCAAGATTACAGTAGTGAGCGCGAAAGATTATTTTACAGCGGGAGTTTGGTTAAAAGTATCTCCGATCGTATTTCATTTGGGGTCTTTGGATCCTATCGTCAGGACACCTATCAAAACTATAAATCTGCTTATAATTTTTCCCCTGCTTTAGAGTACAACTTTATTCCTTACGACCAAGTATTAACCCGTGAGGTTACTTTAGCATACAAACTGGGGTATAATTCCTATGAGTATTTAGAAGAAACCCTTTATGGCTTTGATGACCAGAGATTGTTTAATCAATCCTTGACATTGAACCTGAGGTTTAGAGAAAAATGGGGGAGTATCTATACATACATGGTGGCCTCCCAATTTTTGGATGAACCTGATCAGAGGAGACTGACAATAAACAACAATTTTAATCTAAGACTAACGAGAGGACTTTCCTTAAGAGTTTCTGGCTACTTCCGCGTCATTCGAGATCAGATCAACCTTCCAAAAGGCGAAGCCTCCATCGAGGATTTGTTACTGAGACAGAGACAAATTTCTACCGATTTTCAAAACCGTATCTCAATGGGGCTGAGTTATACATTTGGATCAATTTTTAATAACATCGTCAATACCCGATTGTAAGGCTTCAACATTAATTAGGTTCAGCTTAAAAGACAACGCTTCCCACTTGCAATTTTATTTAGGCTTAAAAGTGGATTTTAAAAAATGGGTGTTAATTTTTTGGCCATTCCCAATGGACCAAGTCATCGCTCCATGCAATACCCAAAGAAGCATTTTTATCAAAATCTCCTTCGCCCTCTGTCTTGGGACCTGAACCGTGAAAAAACATCAGGTATTTCCCCCATTTTTCATCCGCCCGAAGGTCAACTACTGTGCCAGCAGAAACCCTACCTTTGGCCCAGCTCCATTGCTTTTGATTTAGGGTAATCAAGTCTCCCCAATCGCTCCACTCAACGAGGTCTTTTGATCGTTTGATGCCAATTCCATTAGAAGGCGAATGAAACATGATGTATTCACCATTTTCCTTTAAAACACAAACATTTTCTCCAGATCGTTTACTGCCAAAAAAAGTCCAATCTATGAGGTTATAACTATAAGACATGCTCACTCCATTTTGTTTGTAAAAGCACCACCACTTTCCCGGTTCCTCTATGTCCTCTAACAAATAGGGGTCTATCATCCTGCCCATATCGGATTCGGCGATATCGTTACCCTTTACTTTTAACAATGTGGGAAGGCTCCAGCTTTTTAGATCTTTACTGCGCATGGTGTACAAGCGGGCATTGCGATTGCCATAACGGACCTCTTGGTCTGTGGTGTGATTGGGCCTTGGGTAGGTCTGCAAACATAAAATCCATTCCCCTTGAAAAAAAATAATATTTCCTGGGCTGGAAAAATTTAAAGATTGGTCTTTAGGAGTGAGAATGCGCTCTTCCGACCAATGAATTAAATCATCGGATTGACTGTAGGCGGTATAGGAAAATATTTTTTCGTTTTCTGTTTTCACCATTGTAAAAAACAGATGAAAGCGACCTTGGTGATATAAAACAGCAGGATCGCGATACGCCTTTTTTTCGTCCCCTTGGAAAACAATTGGAGATGAAATCATTTCCAACGATTGGGATTGGGCAACAAAAGAAAAGCCAATTAGGAAAATAAAGCGATAGGAGTCGGTTAAAATTTTTTTCAAGGGATTTTTTTAGAATTAAATAATCGCCCTACAAGTTAAAAATTAGTAATTAAGTCGAGTGCTGCGTCTGTTTAAAAAGTTTTCCAATCGTGGTTTTTCTATATTTGTATTATTACATTTAAATTGCTTTGACATATCGTATATGTCATTTCTTTATCTAAAAATAATATATTCATGAAAAAGTTGTTACTCTTTTTTCTTCTACTTCCTTGCCTTGGGATCAGTCAAAATGTTAATGTAAGCAATGCACAAGAATTGGTTGCTGCTTATAAAAAAGCAAAACCAGGGGATGTAATTCTTTTGGAGGATGGTAGCTATGAAGGTGCTGTGTTGCTGGATAATGTCAATGGAAAAAAAGGCGCTCCAGTTACCCTAAAATCGGCGGGGTGGGCAAAGGCAAAAATTCATTCTAAAATTGAAATAAAAGGAAATTTCATCCACCTGGAGGGGTTGGCTTTTGAAGCCAACGGGAGTTTGGAATTGTTGGGAAATTCTATAAAAGTATCCCATTGTCTTTGGGACGATTCTAAAAGTAAAAAATGGTTGAGGGTACAAGTGGGCAGTACCGCAACAGAAATTGCGCACAACACTTTTCAAAACAAAACGTACAATTCAAAATATCCCAAAGGATGTCAATTACTTCAAATTGTGGTGTCCAATAAAAATGAAAGGCATCACATTCATCACAATTTGTTTAAAAATATTCCTGAGGGCAGTGGAAATGGTTTTGAGACCCTTCAACTGATCACCCACAACAATCCATTTGACCCGCCACCAGGAGCCTCCAATACTGTTATTGAGGACAATTATTTTGAACGCGCCAATGGGGAGGCTGAGATTATTTCAATTAAATCAAACGGTAATTTTATTAGAAGAAATATTTTTAAAAACTGTAAAGGGTCCTTGGTCTTAAGACACGGAGATAATAATATTGTCTCTGAAAATATTTTTTTTGGAACCGATGAACCCAAAAGTGGTGGCATTAGGATACAAGGTTCTGGGCACTTGGTGTTGAATAATTATTTTCAAGATCTGGAAGCTTTTGGAATTGGAATGATGGATGGCACCCCCGACGATTTATACATCAGGGTCTCCGACGTGCAGCTTCTCTTTAATACTTTTATCGATTGCCAGAACACCCTTCAAATTGGAATTAATCATTCCAAACATCCCAACGGCACTCCACCGATGAACTGTATTGTAGAGGGAAATGTTTTTTTCTTTGATCGAGGAACGCCAGGGAATAATTTTATTGAATATGTCAAAGGAGACCGTCCCGTGGCATGGGAGTGGCACAACAATCTTAGTTTCGGGAGGTCAAATGCTAAGATTTCTGGGATTCGAAATGAAAACCCACAGTTTAAACGTTCTGACAATGGGCTGTTTTCTCCCAGTGAGAATACCCCTTCTACAAAGCGCCTTGCAACCGACAAAACAGATCTCATGGAATATGATCTTTTGGGTAAAGCTCGTGGGAAGATAAAAACACTGGGTGCGCTGCAATTTTCAAATGGCCTACCCGATACAATTTTGGCGGAAGGGAATTATGGTGCAAATTATTCGGAGTATTAGATTTTAAAATCTCGCCCAAAAGTATTAATCATGGCCGTGATATAAATAAACGGCACCATAGGACCAATGTTTTCCAACCTGATAAGGGTATTGGTAGCGGTCCATCATCAATGCGACATACCTGAATGGATAGCCTTCGGGCAGCTGAACAACATTGGGCCAAACCCGGGTCCCTGAGGTTTTGTCCCATGGGGGTAAATCCATATTTAAAGTGCCCAATTCCTTTAAATCAGGGTAGCTGTATATAAATATTTTTCGTTCTGAACTGCCAGAAAAGCAGTACCGCTTACCTCCAATTTTTTGAATCGATGTCCCTGTTGAATTATGAGCTACAGGACCTGCAATCCTTTTAAACGCTTTGTTCCAGTGGTCAGATTCTAAAACCACCGCTTTATAACCATTGATGTTTTCGCAGGTAAGCATCCTCCATTTATTTGCCGAGCGATCAAACAACAAATGGGGGTCTTCTATGTCCCCTACCATTCCAAAAGGGGTGGCTTTCATCACAGAAAAACCAAATCTTGGGTCTGTTTTACTCTCTATGGCCAAAAGCTGTTTTTTTTCTTTTTCGGGATTGGCATAAGCACTGAATCCTGTGGTTAACCCTCGCCAGAGTTTTTCATTTCGATCGAAGAACAGATGGGAGGCAATTTCATTCCTGAGTAATCCATCTCCTCTGTCGAAAACAATAATTCCCTCCAACTTCAGATCAAAAACAGTCGGGTTTAAGCTAAATACTCCCTGAATATGGTGGGGTAAGGCGCGGCCTCTGATGGAGAGGGTGTACCACAATCTGCCGTTTTCTAAAAATGGAGTACCATCCTCGAAGGTAATGGCTCTGATATCGGCCATCCCAATCCCGGTGTTGACCGCCATATGGATGTCATTGACATGAACCGCTCCTTGATCTAAGGCCACATAGAGGTGGGACTGGAATGAATAGAGGTACTTTTTCTTCCGTAAATCGATGTGCTTATTGAAATCAAACTGACCGATAACCATAGGAATCCATTTGTTCTGGTGAAAAAGTGTAAATCCACTTCCCAACATTTGGAGTATAATTTTTCCTTTAATGCTCTGTTGATTGCCTGAGTTTAATCCAATTTTTTCTTGAATGACTGGGGAATCGTTTTTGAACAAATCAAATTGAACCCCCACTATCAAACTATCTTTAAATAATATTTTGATGACCACCCTCTCATTTCTTTCAGCATCTGAAAATTCATAGCCAATGGCTCCATGCCCGATACTCGACGCCAAGTCTATGGTATAGCCGACAAAAGGATTAAACCCCCCAAACCAAATATTTGTTTCGCTTTTACCTTGGGATTTAACAATTAATTGATCCTGAACCACCTGGGTTGTGGCCCGTTCCCTCAAGTAGTGTTTTTGGGGGTGCATTGTAGCCATTCCAATAATGGATTTGGGATCTAATTTTGCCATCGTGATCGACTGTTTTTCGTCAAAGATCATTCTTTGTACCCCTTGACGTGTAAATTCTATCTTCTCAGGAGACGTTTGGCATTTTACGCCATTTAAGAAACACAACCACAAGGAGCAGTAAAACAAAGCGTTAAATGACATTTTCATAGGGAATGGTTTTTTATGGTAAAAAAAACTTTTTTACAGTATTGATAGGAAATAATGATTTATGGTTTTTGCCCATACATTTTAAATAAATTTACATTTAATTTTAATTTAGAGGGACAAATAGCTGATTTGGGAATATTAAGCCAAGGTATTTTCCTCAACTTTATTTAAGTCTAATGCAGGCATAATTATCTTTTTAAAATTGAATTAAATGAAATTAAACCGACGTAAGTTTTTAAAATATGGATCTATAGGATCCTTGGGTTTACTCCCGTCAATATCCTGTAATTATTTTGGGGAACAAGAGCGTTCAATTGAGCGAGATTTTTTTGAGATCGATAAGATATTGTCCCAACCAGTGATGGATTTGTCAGTTTTAAAAGAACCTATAATTATTGCGTCCCTTGAATTAAAACGCTACAAAAATAATTTCATTTGTGAAGTCATCTCCACAAGTGGTGCTCATGGTATTTCAGTGGGAAATAGTGACAAGCTAAAGTCGGTTTGGCCAGTATTTTACACCCGTTTGCAGCCCTATTTAATTGGGAAGGATGTTCGTGACCTTGAGGCAATTATGGAGGGAATATATTTGTATAAAAGTAATTATAAGTTACAAAATTTAGCCCTTTGGGTGCCATGGGCGACTATAGAATTTGCGCTATTGGATATGATTGGAAAAATTCAAAATCAGTCCATCGGTCAATTGTTGGGTGAGGTGCATCATCCAAAAATATCTGTTTATCAAGCCAATAACTTCAGGGGGAAGTCGGCGGAGGAATCCATAGAATTAATTAAAGAAAACGTAAATGCCTCGGCGGCAAAAGCTGTAAAATTTAAGGTTGGAGGAAGGATGAGCAAAAACAAAGATTTTCCCAACGGCAGATCAGAAAAGTTAATTCCTTTGGTCAGAGAAACTTTTGGTGATGACATGACGCTGTATGCGGATTCCAATGGATCCTATGACGTTGAAGAGGCCATCAGGATCGGTAAGCTTTTGGAGGAATACAACTATGATTTTTATGAAGAACCCGTTCCTTTTGATTGGTATGAAGGAACAAGAGAAGTTACCCGAAAACTATCCGTTCCTGTTGCTGGAGGTGAACAAGAAGCGAGTATGAGAAATTTTAGATGGCTTATAGGAAATCGAGCTTTGGATATTGTTCAACCCGACTTGTTTTACTTTGGCGGAATGATTCGTTCTATCAAAGTAGCCCGAATGTCCGAGGCATTAAACATTCCTTGTGTCCCCCATATTTCAGGAAATGGATTGGGATATCTATACATGATGCATTTTGTTTCTTGTATTCCCAATGCAGGTCCTTATCACGAATTTAAAGGGTTCAATACCCAAATTCCATATCAGTGTGATACCTCCAAGTTGACCAGCAACGAGGGGGTTGTAGAGGTGCCAAAAGGACCTGGCTTGGGCATTACTATAGATCCTGACTTCATAAAAAAACATTTAACACTCCAATAAAAAGGTTAATATTTTTTGCAATAAAATAGTTACTATTTTTATCTATAATAATTAATCTTCTAAAATAATCAAATGAGGAAAATATTAATCTTTGCTTTGTTATTCACAGGCGTTTATGGTCAAAATCAGGCTCCAAAAGATGACGTTATTCATATGAAGTTCAAGTTTGACTTAACATTAAGACCCATGAAAAGATTATTTCTTCTATGTCTCACTTTTTTATTCATTTATTGTTCCTCCCCTAATTCTGTTGAAAATCAAAAAATAGAAATGGGTCAATCTTACTTAACGATCAACGAAAATGCAACAGAAGTCCTCTGGGATGACAGCGGGGCGCTAAACATCAACATGAATAGCAGAGACCTCGAACGGTTGAAGAAGAACGGGAGGGTCTTCTATAGCGATCTTGGCGCTCTAGGAGATGGTGTTTCAGATGATGTTATCTATATCAGAGCTACTCATCTTCTCGCTAATCAATACGGTCTCGATGTTAATGCTGATGATGGTGCGCTATATATTATAGGTGGTAGAGCGGGTTCTGCTATCATTAGTACAAACACTGATTTTGGAAATGCGACTTTTATGATCGATGACACTGATGTAGCGGATCATTCTGCCTCGATTTTTGAGGTCAAATCTCAAAAAACTCCTATTAAAATTGATCATATATCGTCTCTGATTAAGGGACAAAAAAAGGTGAACATCAAATTGGAGGAAGGCAGTTTGGTCAGTGTCAACGATACTACTATACGGAGGTATATTAGGTTTGGCTTAAATCAAAATAATGGTAAGGATCAAACAGATATTTTTTTAATAGATAAAAATGGAAACATCGATGCAAATACTCCCATTCTTTGGGATTTCAATGCTGTTTCAGAGATGACTTGTCTGCTAATTGATAAAAAAAAATTAACGATTAATGGAGGTAAATTTATAACCATAGCCAACCAGGAAGAGTCTGAAAATCATCCCTACTACAGTCGAAATATATTGATCAACCGTTCTAATGTTGAGGTCGATAATTTAAAACACTTTGTCAAAGGGGAGGGAAAACATGGTGCGCCCTACCAAGGGTTTATAAGTATAAAGGACGCATCGGATGTTCAAGTAAAAAATTGTTTATTAACTGGGCGCAAAACCTATCAAAAAATAGGAAACGCAGGAAAGCTCGTGTCAAGGGGTTCTTATGATTTGTCTGTCACCCGATCCATCAATGTTTTATTTGAAAATTGTCGACAGACCAATGATGTGAATGACAAAACTTATTGGGGGATCTTCGGATCTAATTATTCAAAAAACCTGATTTTTGACAACTGTACGCTTTCGAGATTTGATGCACATATGGGGGTGTACAACGCAACCATTCGAAATTCAACTTTGGGATATATGGGTGTAAAATTGATTGGCTTTGGTCAATTTTTAATGGAGAATTCAACCATTAAAGCAGAACATCTGGTCAGCTTGCGTCAAGATTACGGAAGTACTTGGGAAGGAGATTTTAAAATAAAAAATTGTGTTTTTATTCCTTCAGAAACCAAGTCCTCCACTGTAAGCCTTTTTTCTGGACAGAATTCTGGACTTCACAATTTTGGATATACCTGTTATATGCCAAGCAAAATTGAAATAGACCAGCTTTTAATAAAAGATTCCCATCTTAAAGATTATGAATCTTTATATATTTTTTCGGATTTTAATTCCAAAATGAAAGATGAAAAATTCAAAGAATATTTTCCCTATATAAAAACTGATGTTATACAGATGAAAGGTGTTAAAATTACCAGCAACAAACAACTGGAACTCAGTGAAAATGCCTTTTTATTTGAGAATATGAAAATCGAAATGGATCCACAGTAATCAGATATCCATTCAAATTATTTGCTATAACTTTTTTTAAAATATAAAGGGGGAGAATTAAAATTTCGTCTTTCGGTTATAAATAAGGGTCTCAAATAAATTTACCTATTTAATAGTCAATAAGTTAATGGGGAATTTATTGTATATTTAAAATTTTAAAATAAACAAACAATCAACTTTTAAATTTATGAAAAAACATGTATTTGGTTTGTTTTTAATGATTTCATTAAACTTCATTGGATTTGCACAGGTTCAAATCAATGGAGTTATATCTGACGAAGCGGGTCAACCTCTTCCTGGAGCGACAGTCATTGAGATGAACACTGAAAATGGAGTTGTTACTGATTTTGATGGAAACTATTCTATTGAGGTAACTGATGAAAATGCTGTACTTGTAATATCCTATGTAGGATACTCTTCACAGCAAATTACAGTAACAGGATTAACTAATTTTAATTTTAGTATGCAGCCCGACAATGAACTCGATGAGGTTGTAATTACAGGGTATGGATCCCAACAAAAGAGAGATTTAACTGGAGCAATTGTTCAAGTTAAAAGCGAAGATTTCGTAAAAGGAGCCAACACCAATGCGCTTCAGTTACTGAATGGTAAAGCATCTGGTGTACACATCAGTCAAAGTGATTCGGCACCTGGTGGCGCGATCGATATTAAAATTCGAGGGGCTGGATCAATTAATGCCAGTAATCAAGTACTTGTTGTAATCGACGGTCTTCCTGGAGGTTCTCTGACGGCTTTAAGTCCCGACGACATTGAGTCCATCGAAGTACTTAAAGACGCTTCTGCCTCCGCCATTTATGGGTCTCGTGCTGCAAATGGTGTTATCCTTATTACAACCAAAAGAGGTAAAAGTGGAGAGATGGTCGTTTCTTACGAAAATTATTTTGGATTTCAATCCGTTCAGGAAAGGGTGGATATGCTCAACGGAGGAGAGTATCTTAAAGTACTCAGCGATATTAATGTAGAAGGAGGAGGAGATGTACTCTCTACACCATCCGATATTTCTGCTATCGGTGAAGGATACGATTGGCAAGATATTATTTTTAGAAGTTCCATGGTTCAAAACCACCAAGTCACCATGTCGGGGGGATCAGATACGTCCAATTACTACGTATCTCTTAACCACCTAAACAATGAGGGGGTTATAAGAGAAAGTGGAGAAAAAAAATACAACGCTCGAATAAATTACGGCCTCACTCCCAATGAAAAATTAAATGTCAATTTAAACGTAAGTATAAATAGATCTGAAATTGACAATGTAAAAATGGGTAGAGGGACCAACGAGAATGTCGGTCTATTAGCTTCAGCATTACTCTTTGATCCTACTATAGGGCCTGAAGTTAATTCTGAAGGATACTACGATGTCAATCCACTGGTAGCCATTGAAAATCCTGAGGCCATACTTCAAGGGTGGGATCAACAAGTGTCCACTAATAGAATATACGCTACGGGCTCAGTTGACTATGAGATTATCGATGGACTTACGGCAACAGCCAGATTTGGCACCAACTTATCTGACTCCAGACGGGATTTATATGAAAATGATAAATTTCAAGTGGGTAGAGGGGTCAATGGAAGATCGACCATTCGAAATAGTGAATCTAACTATTGGATTGCTGAATATCTTGCTGAGTATGAAAGAGAGTTTGGAGATCATAATTTAAAATTCTTGGGAGGGATTACTTATGAGAGCAACACAACCAGGTTTCACCAGTCTGTGGCCTCAGACATGTTATCTCATGTGACCACAACAAATTTACAACAGAGTGGTAATGCGGAAACTTTGAATGCTGAATCTGGTAAGTTTAAGAACACCTTGCAATCTTCATTGGCAAGACTTAATTATTCTTTTAAGGATAAATATTTGTTTACAGCATCGATAAGAAGAGATGGAACATCAAGATTTTCTGAAAAATATAAGTACGCTACATTCCCATCAGCTTCTATAGGATGGAAACTGTCCTCTGAACCCTTTATGGAAAACAATGAATTGTTCAGTGAACTTAAACTCAGAGCAGGTTATGGAGAAATTGGAAATCAAGGTATTCAAAACTTTGAAACCATTACAACATTCCAGGCCGGTAGTAATGCTATCCTAGGAGGTGCAACCGTTTCTGGTGCTGTGCCTGCAAGAATAGCAAATCAAGATTTGAAATGGGAAACAACAAAAGAGGTAAATATTGGTGTTGATTTTTCAATGGCAAATAACAGGTTTACTGGAAGTATCGATTATTTTGATAGAAATACCTACGACCAGCTTTTCCAACAACCTCTTCCCCTCACAACTGGATTTTCGTCCGTAAGAACGAATTTCGGTCAGGTTAAAAACTCAGGGGTTGATTTTTCTTTTAGCTCAAGAAATGTTGACAAAGAATGGACATGGGATACAGATATTGTGTTGTCTTTTCTAAAAAACGAAGTTGTTGAGTTACCAAGTTTCGCAGCTGAGGTGATTTCTGGAGGCTTTGGTTTTTCTGGAAACTACAGAATAACTCAAACTGGCGCTCCAATTTTATCTTTTTATGGGTATGAATTGGATGGCATCTTCCAGCAAGGCGATGATATTTCTGGATCAGCTCAACCCAATGCGCTTCCAGGGCATCCAATATTTAGAGATCAAAATAATGATAACAAAATTGATGGTGATGATCGCGTCATACTTGGAGATCCATTTGCTGACTTCACTTATGGTATCACAAACCGTTTAGGATACAAAGATTTCACCTTAGAAATTTATATTCAAGGGGTTCAAGGTATCGAGAACTTTAGCAACCTTGCTGCTGAATCTCTTTACCCCATCAACAAGGAAAGAAATCACTTGGCCATTCATTATTTAGACCGATGGACAACATCTAATACTGATGCAGTATATCCTTCAGGAGTAAATTACACTTCATACTCAGACGGTACCAACAAAGTAAATACCTATACCGTTCAAGACGCATCATTTATGAGGATCAAAAATATCACATTAAACTATAATTTACCTTTAGATAATGTTGATTTTATCAATTCAGGAAATGTCTATATCTCAGGAGAGAATCTACTAACTGTAGCCCCAGACTACATTGGTTTTGATCCAGACGGAAACTCGGATGGAACAGGTATTTCCAGAGCAGATTTCGCGAATTATCCATTAGCCAGGGTAATCAGGATAGGATGTAAGTTGAACTTTTAAACACCAAAAAAGATGAAAAAATATATTTTAATTTTAATTGGTTTAATTACTTTTTCTTGCTCAGATTTCCTGGAGGAAGAAGTATTTACCCAATACGCACCAGATGCATTTTTGGCCAGTGAAAGTGGTATTAACGCTACTTTGACTGCTGCCTACAGACAATCAAGACCCGATTATAGAGAAGAATGGTTTACTTATGGAGAGTGGACTGCAGATTTGATGCTCGAAAGAGGTGGAGGATATGCTGCACCTGCAGCTACTTTTGCAGAATTCAATTGGAATGAAAGTAATAATTTCTTCAGGGATACTTGGAGAGATCGATATTCAGCGATTGGTGTTGCCAACTCAATATTGGATAATATCGATAACGTAACTTCACTGTCAGCGGCAAAAGTTGCTTCTCTTAAGGCAGAGGCTACTTTTTTAAGAGCTTACAATTATGTAAACCTATATGACTTTTTCGGAAGATTACCGCTAATCACCTCTGGTGAACTAGATCTTACACCTTCCCGAGCAAGTGATGCTGAGACAAGGGCATTTATTGAAAGTGAATTAATGAGTGCTGCTCAAAACCTTCCTGTTGAACCGGAAGTATATGGTAAAGCCACTAGATCTGCTGCATTAACACTATTGGGTCGATTTTATTTAGACACCAAACAATGGCAGAAAGCAGCGGACATCAACAAGGATGTAATTGATCTCGGAAAACACAGTCTATTCCCCAATGTAGAGGGAGTATTTGCTGTTGAAAATGAAGGAAATGCTGAAATGATTTTTGTTTTTGGTTCATTAGCAACTGCTCCAATTCAAGCATTGGCATGGAACTATACACCACATGCTTATCCTGTTGGATATCAAACAGGACAAGTTAATTACGGTGCTCAGTTTCAGCTTTGGAGATGGTTTGTCAATTCTTTTCATGCAGATGACCAGCGCGCCAACGAGTATGATCCACCAAATGGAAAATACGGTTGGATTCTAAAACAATATGTCAACAAAGGAGGAGTATTGGTTGATTTAATGAATGACCCCATTACTGCTGGTGTAGAAAAGAAATACCCAAGACCAGTTAAGTTTACTCCAGACCCTAATGGACTGGGTTCACGGCATGGAAATGACATGCCCATTCTCAGGTATGCAGAGGTATTGATCAACAGGGCAGAAGCTCTAAACGAATTGAGTGGACCAAACCAGGAATCAATAGATTTATTAAATGAGGTTAGAAGAAGATCTAATGCTCCTGATTACAACTTAGCGGATTTTGCTACTAAGGAATCCTTGAGAGATCAAATTCTTGTTGAAAGGGGTTGGGAGTTCCATGCTGAAGGGCATAGAAGAAGATCCCTTATTCGACACGGAAGTTTTATTAGTGGGGCCCAAGCAAGAGGTAAAACAAATGCTCAGCCACACCATGTATTGTTTCCGATCCCCGAACAAGAACTAGATTCAAATACCTCACTGGAACAGAACCCAGGATACTAATTTTAACAAAACCCCCATCCTGATTCTTCAGAATGGGGGTTTTTTATGTGGTTTTGTTACCTCTTCTTTTTGAAGTTTTTATTTAACTAGCTTAGCTTTAAGCAGGAGTTATCATTGGTATTGTAGTGCTTTCACTTCCTGATTAATCGGATTTAATTCTAAAATAAGAAAATTGACGAATACGTTTTAAACAAGGAGAGCTTGCTTGATAAAACTGTTAGTTTGGTCTATAAATGAAGAATATCGTCCCAAACAGCGGCCAAAACAGGAATCCCTTTTTCTGTATTCTCTTTCCTGGATTCCACTGCGCGCTCCCCTGGATATCTCATTTTAGACATTTCGTCCATTGGCATAGAGGATTTTAGATCTTTAACAATCTCATCAATTGCGGTATCCTTTTGATCATAGCCGGCCAACTTTTTGGGGTTGATTGTTATAAAAATTTGGGAACAAGATATTTCTTCTTCTTTTTGAGCAACTTGGTGAACTGCCAATCCATCCGATAAAATGGCGGCCATAACATCCAATACAAAAGATAGGCCTGAACCTTTCCAAAATCCAACGGGCAGTGTTCTAAGTGATTGAAGGATGGCGTCGGGATCATCCGTTAGATTCCCATCAGAATCATAGCCTCCTGTGACAGGCAATTTTTGATTTTTTAAGGAGGCCAATTCCATGGCACCATAAGAAAATTGAGACATCGACATGTCCAAAACTATTGCTTCCTTTCTGTAAGGAATACCCATAACCAATGGATTGTTCCCCAGTTTAGAATCTTGGGCCCCCCAGGCAGGCATGATTGCGGTGGTGTTGGTCCACCCAATATAGAGGTATCCTTTTTTTGCAGCTTGCCAGCCATAGTACCCCCCGCGCATCCAGTGGTTGGTATTAGAAAGCGCGATACAGCCCATCCCATTTTCTTCGGCCAGTTCCAGGGCCCTGTTTGTTGCAAAAAAGGCATTTAGAGGGCCTGCACCCATGGCGCCATCCCATTGCTCTATAACGCCCATTTGTTTTTTAAGCTGGGGTTTGTTTTTAGGAAGCACCAAACCTCTTTTTAAGTAATCAACGAACCTTGGAAATCTGTTCACCCCGTGAGAGTAAACACCGTCCAAGCTGTTTTCGGTGAATATAGTCGCGCATTTTTCAGCATCTTCTGCTGAAAAATCAAAGACCATTAATTTTTTAATAAAGGTTGATTTCATTTCTTGGGGAGAAATACGGATGGTTTTGATAGCGCTCATTATACAACAATTCTATAGGGTTAAACGGAAATCATTCCCTTGATTGCCATTTGGTCTGGATCAATCCATTTCTCGATGGTATTCGGGAATTCTTTAAAATTACATCTGTGGGTGATCCATTGGTTGATATCGATTTTATTTTGCTCCATCAAAGAAATGATTTTTTGAAATTCGGAGGGCAGGGCATTTCTTGTCGCCATCAGCGTTATTTCATTTTTATGAAACAGTGGATCGTGAAATTGAACATCACCGATAAATAACCCCACATAAATCAGTTTACCTCCAGAGCATACAAAATTTAAGGCGTTTTCCATTGAGGCTTTATTGCCAGTAGCATCGAAAACTACATCAGGGAGGTCTCCATTCAATATTTCCCTGAGATTATCTGCAGAAAAATCCTGGTCGGGACAAATAGTATGATCCGCTTCTAGCTGAGATTCGGCAAACTTTAGGCGATTTTTATTAAAATCCATTACCACCACTTTGATTCCTTTTAGCTTGGCAAATTGCACCACGGAGAGTCCAATGGGACCCGCTCCAATCACCAGGGCGGTACTCCCCTTTTTAATTTCGGCTCTTTCCACAGCGTGGGCGCCAATCCCCAAAAATTCAATGGTAGCCAAATGTTCGAAACTCAGCAAGGAGGAACGGTGTAGTTTATTTACGGGTACCTTGAGGAAGCTGGCCATGCCCCCATCCACATGAACGCCAAGGACTTTTAATTGTTCACAACAATTGCTTTTATTATTTCTACACGGCTGACATTTACCGCAGTTAAGATAGGGCTCTACAGCAACACGATCCCCGATTTTGTGGGACTCAGTGGCGGAATGCAACTGGATGATTTCGGCACCCAACTCATGACCCAGCACCCTGGGGTAAGAAAAAAAAGGTTGGTTGCCTTTGAATGCGTGATAATCAGTCCCACAAACTCCAATTTTTTTTATTTGTATCAAGGCCTCACCCTCCGATAATTTTATATCAATGTCGTTTTCTTTGTATTCAAATTTTCCAGGTTTATGGAGTACAATATGTTTGTTTATCATGGTGTCAAACGTCTAAAATATACCTGCCCTTTTTTCCAATTCTTTGGGCAGTTTTTTTGGTGATGTATTGTGCTTGGTTGATTTGCTGAGGCTGTTCTCGAGTGCAAAAATAACTGTGGATACTTCTGCGGTCTGCCTGAGTGTGGTTGGTGGTTCCACCGTGCCAAACATGGGAATTAAAAATAAATACCGATCCCGCTGGACCTGTGATTCGGATTTCGTCAGGATGTTCAGCAAAGGGGTTTTCGAGTGCTTGATCGGGCAGGAGATTGAATTTATGTGATTTTGGCACAATCCGAGTGGATCCGTTTTCCTGTGTGAATTCATCTAAAAGCCAAATGCTGTTACAGACCTTATAGTTGTTGTTTACCACTGAGTTTCCCCAGTCCACATGGAGTTTCTGATGCCCCATGCCTGGTTTTGCTGCACGATAGTTGAGGGAAGACAATTTAAAAGCAGAGCCCAAAACGGAGGCAACCCCCGCCAATACTTTGGGATGGGTGTAGAATACATCAAATACTTCTCCTTTGTTGACCAAATCGGCCAATCGATCAGCACCTTCCTCCTTGGGGTGCCTGATGTATTTGGAGGCCACCAATTCTTGACCGGCATTCTCACCCTCTATTTCTTTTAAAGCCTCCATTCGTGCATTCACAAGCTCCAGCTCCGAATCACTCAGGAGCACTCCTAAATTTACATACCCATTTTCCTCAAGGAATTTTTTTTCTTCCGGTGTAAGCATAATTAAAACGTAAATTTAATATTAAACACAAGGATCAAAAGACAAATTGCATTTATTTCTGAATTCTTTATTTTGTAGCTCCGACAGGAGTACTTCTAAAAATTTTAAACTACTATAAAACAATAACTTAAGATTCTTACAGCTTTATTTTGGCAACATATTGGCAACAAATCTACCTTTTTTAAAACCTAAAAACTTTCCTTACTGTCTAAATACCTGATGGTGGGGTGGGTTTTGTAGAATGGTTTTTTCTATTGAAACAGGGGCTAGCTGTGGATAAATTCATAAAAAGCCCTACAAATTTATTTGTGAGGGCTTTGTTGTTTTTATACACGAAAGGCTGTAAGCACTTTTTGCTGTATTTCCTAAAAGGGAAACAAGGGAAAACCCAAAGGGTAATCCCGCCGTCCTCTCTTAAAAAATCTCCATAGCATTACAAATGAATGTTTTATGATTTTTTTTAGAAAACTGAACGATTATAGTCTACAAAACTCTAATAATTCCTAAAACTTAACTGTTTGAGGGATTAACTGAAGGTTCCGTGGGTTATGTTGCAATTATTTTTGAAGTTTGGTACTCTT
>JAKMDI010000020.1 GCA_022428005.1 Flavobacteriaceae bacterium | reverse complement strand
ATTCCGTGATTGGGTGCCTCACTTACAATAAAGGCATGGTTGTTATACACTTTAATATCCCTCCACACGCTGGGCTCTGTTGCCGTAGGCAACTTCCCTATAAAAATTGGGGATACTGGATCACTGATGTCTATAAAAGCAGTGCCGTCATCTAAACCCATCAACACATATTCTTTATTTGTAACAAGATCTGTCCAACCCCAGGAATCATTTCCTTCACTGCTGCCCATCTCTTTAAGGTCAACGTGCGCAAGCAAATCATAACCTTTGCAGGGGTATTTTCCAGCCATACCGTTGTTACAAGGTGCTGTTGTGTCGGGCAAGTCTAAGGTTGATGTATCGTCGGGTGGAGTAATTGTCCCTATGGTATCCGATTGAATATCCGCATCAGCCATAGGGGTTTTTTGACATGAAATCATGATAGTGAAAAGGAGTGAAAAAAAACATATATTTCTAAGCTGCATTCGGTGGGATTTAGCGCTAGAATAAAAATCGCAATCTAAATTAAATAAGTCTTTATACTTTGAATGAAATCTTAGTAATTTTAACATATGTTTGAAAACAAAAATACCACCCCGCTTTCTAAATTAGGAGAGTTTGGTTTGATTGACCATTTGACCAAAAATTTTCCCATAAACCACCCCTCAACTATCATGGGGGTCGGGGACGATGCTGCGGTGATGAATTATACAGAGGGAGAAACCGTTCTCACTACCGATCTTTTAATTGAGGGCATTCATTTTGACTTGAGTTATGTCCCTTTAAAGCATTTGGGCTATAAAGCTGTAATGGTAAACCTCTCCGACGTTTATGCCATGAATGCCCATCCCACTCAAATAACTTTTTCGGTTGCCGTATCCAATCGTTTTCCCTTAGAAGCTATGGAGGAACTCTACAGTGGCATTGCATTGGCGTGTAAAAATTACAAGGTGGATTTGGTGGGTGGAGATACTTCCAGCAGTACTTCTGGTCTTACAATCTCTGTAACGGCCATGGGGCTGGTAAAAAAAGAAAAAATAACCTACCGCAAGGGGGTAAAACCCAACGATTTATTGGTGGTCAGCGGTGATTTGGGCGGAGCCTATATGGGGTTACAGGTAATGGAAAGAGAAAAAGAAGTTTTTAAAGTAAACCCCAACAACCAGCCCGACTTAGCCCCCTACACCTACTGTGTAGAACGGCAATTAAAACCCGAAGCCCGGAAGGATATCGTAGAGCTTTTAGCAACATTGGAAATGGTTCCCAATGCCATGATTGACATCAGTGATGGTCTATCCTCTGAAATTTTCCACTTGTGTAAATCTTCGGGAACGGGTTGTAATGTTTATGAAGACAAACTTCCCATTGATCCCCAAACGTCGAGTACGGCTGCAGAGTTTAAAATTAATAGCAGCACTGCCGTTTTCAATGGGGGGGAAGATTATGAATTACTCATGGCCATAAAGCCTGCGGATTTCGAAAAGATAAAAGGACATCCACTGCTCACCACCATTGGACATTTTACAGATCAAAAAGAAGTGTGTAATATGATTACTGGCCTGGGACAATCAATCCCTTTAGAGGCGCAAGGCTGGAGTAATTTTAAAAAACCGTTAACCTAAGGCTACATCCAAGGTCATCATCACAATGAATCCCCCGATAAATCCTAAAGTGGCTTGATCGGTGTACTTGTCCAGCTGGGTTTCAGGGATAACCTCCTCCACTACTACAAAAATCATCGCTCCGGCAGCAAAAGCCAATGCATAGGGCAGTATGGGCGTGAAAAAAGTAACTGCAACAGCTCCAAGAACCGCGGCCACTGGCTCGACGATGGCTGACAGTTGACCGTACCAAAAAGACTTAAATTTACTGACTCCCTGTCTCCTGAGGGGCATAGAAACGGCTATTCCTTCAGGGAAGTTTTGTATCCCAATCCCGATGGCCAAAGCGACAGCTCCTCCAATGGAGGCCTCGGGGATTCCTGCGGCAACCCCACCAAATAATACCCCTACAGCCAAACCCTCAGGGATGTTGTGAAGGGTAATGGCCAATACCAACAATGTGGTCTTGTGCCAAGGGGTTTTAATCCCTTCTGAATCTTTAAAATTGATGTGTATATGAGGTAATACTTTATCCAACGAAAATATAAAAAGTGCTCCTAAGCCAAAACCTACTGCAGCAGGAATCACCTTGACAAATCCTTCTCCTGGAGACATTTCAATACCTGGCGCGAGGAGGCTCCAAAAACTCGCGGCTACCATCACACCACCTGTAAAACCCAACATGGCGTCTAAAAAACCCCGATGCATGGTTTTAAATAAAAAAACAAAAGATGCACCAAATGCAGTTAACAGCCAAGTGAAAATAGTGGCAATAAATGCCCCTTTAACAGGGTTTATATTGGAAAAAAAATCTATTATGGCATTCATTTGTTCTAATAAAAGTTAGGTGTAAATATAATGATACTAATTTTACCGACTATTGTTGGGATTGTCTAATTTTGATGTGATATGAATCACCACCATTTCGACTATATTATTTGTGGAGGAGGTGCTGCCGGTTTGCTTTTGGCTTACAGGTTGTGTAAAGATCCTTTTTTTAAAAATCACTCCCTTCTATTGATTGAAAAGGACCTCAAAAATACCAATGACAGGACCTGGTGTTTTTGGGAGTCCAGAAAAGGAGATTTGGAAGCCATCGTTCACAAAAAATGGGACCGTGCCTTTTTCGGTGCCGCGGATTTTGCTCTCGAATTTCCTTTAGCACCCTTTCAATATAAAATGATTAGAAGCATTGATTTTTACCGATCGATGAAAAAAAATTTAAAGGAATTCCCCCAACTCACTCAAATTAAAGAAAAAGTGAGCCAAATTAATAAAAACGCGGTAACTACTGAGGTACAAACCTATTACGGGAACTATATATTTTCAAGTATTTACAATCCAAAAGCGCTCTATCAACAAAAAAAGTACCCGGTATTGTTACAACATTTTGTTGGACAAATTATCGAAACTCAAAAACCCTGTTTTGATTCTGAAACCTTAGAGTTTATGAATTTTAATGTCCCACAAAAAGGAAATACTCGGTTCATGTACATGTTGCCTTTAGGTCCCAAAAAAGCTCTATTGGAATACACCCTTTTTTCTTCTGAACTGTTGGAAAGAAAAGTCTATGTTGATGCCATTTCAGATTTTTTAAAAAATTACCCCACTGGAGGCTATGAAGTCCTCGAGGAGGAAGAAGGAAAAATTCCCATGACCTGTTATCGTTTTGATTTAAAAAACAGCCCTACGCTACTTCATATTGGAACGGCCGGGGGATGGACCAAACCCAGCACTGGCTACACTTTTCAACGCATCAACAAAAAAACCAAAGAATTGGTTGATTTTTTAAAGCAAAATAAACCACTGCATAAGTTTGGCAAAAGAGACCGTTTTTGGTTTTATGATTTACTTTTTATTGATGTTTTGGCAAAGGACAATGGTAGTGGGGCAGATTTGTTCAGGCGGATGTTCGAAAAAAATGCTCCGAAGACCATTTTCAATTTCTTAGATGAAAAAAGCTCCTTTCAAGAGGAGTTTCAGATCATGCGCTCCTTTAACATCAAACAGTTTCTTGGGGCTCTTCTAAAGAGAATTTTTTAAAAAGTCCGCTGCATCAACCAATCTTTGAGGGCCACAAATCGGTTTTTTTGAGCGGTAGAGATGCTTAGCTTTTCCAATTGAAGCAACGCCATATTGGCGTGATGCTGAATCAATTCATTAACATCAGATTTAGCCCCCGTATCCTCAAAGATGGATTTAACGGAGTTTATTTTTTGATCCTCGCCCAAATTAGCTTCACCTCCCAAAAGGAATTGAAGGGACTTTCGCTGATCGGGGGTTGCTTTTTTAAGGGCCAAATGGTAAAGGATCGTTTTTTTGTCTTCTAAAATATCTCCTCCGATTTTTTTTCCAAAAGTTTCTTGATTTCCAAAAGCATCCAAGTAATCGTCTTGTAATTGAAAAGCCAACCCCAATTGTATTCCAAAGTCGTAAAGGGCCACTTGATCTTTCTCAGAGGCCTTCCCGATAATGGCCCCCATTTTCAAAGCACAACCTACTAAAACTGCTGTTTTGAGTCGTATCATTTCTATGTAATCCTCTTGGGATACACTGGGATTTGTCTCAAAATCCATGTCGTATTGCTGCCCTTCACACACTTCAATAGCGGTTTTACTCAGCAAGCTTGTGAGTTGTTTAAAAACAGTATCGGGGTATAATTCCAAGGATTGATAGGCCATGATCAGCATGGCATCTCCGGAGAGCAGAGCGGTGTTGAGGTTCCATTTTTCATGGACTGTTGCATGTCCTCTGCGCAGCGGTGCTTGGTCCATTACATCATCGTGTATTAATGTAAAGTTGTGAAATACCTCAACCGCCATCGCTGCACCAAGGGTGTCGATTAGGTTAGCGCCATAAGCCGCTCCAGACATCATGGTCAAATAAGGTCTAATTCTCTTACCCCCTAATGATAAAAGATATTGGACAGGGCGATAAAGATGCTCTGGAGATGCCTCCTTTTTTAAATCACCTATTGCAGTCTCAAGTGCGAGTTGATAGTCCTTGAAAAGATACATAAAGAATTTTGTTAAAAATACAACCCCCAAAGTTAAAGGAACATTAAATTAATATAAACTTTAGAAACTTTTTTGGTTTTAAAAGTTTTCATCAGTAATATTGCAAAAAATTTGGTGTGGATAAAGAAATCATTGCGTCAGCTTCTGCGCTCTTTCTCCAGTATGGTTACAAGGCGGTTACCATGGATGATATTGCAGAACATATGCGCATCTCTAAAAAAACGATATACCTTTGTTTTAATGACAAAACAGCTTTGGTTCGGTATTCGGTTTTACATGTTTTTGAAACTGTTAAGGATAAAATTATAAACGTTGAGACCACCACTAAAAATCCTATCGACGCGCTGTATGAGATCAAAAAAATTGCGGTACAAGTGTTGGGTAATAAAGACAAATCACCGCAATATCAGTTACAAAAATATTACCCCGCCATATATACAGAAGTGAGGGAGAAAGAACTTTCTGCTTTTGGAGATACCTTTAAAATGAACCTTACAAAAGGGATTGAATCTGGACTTTTTAGAAATGACATCGACCCCGATTTTATAATGCGCATTTACTTTAATGGTTTCAGAGGGCTAAGAGACATCGAATTGTTTCCCCCAGCCAAATACGATATTGACCTCCTTATCGGAAAATACATCGATTATCACCTCAGGGCCATCGCCACTACAAAAGGAATTAAATATTTAGAAGAATACCAACAAAAAACAACCCCATGAAAAATCATTTTTTAACACTAATCATCTTGTTAACAGGATTTATTCAGGCCCAAGAGCTCCCAGAATCACTCACACTGAAGGAATCCATTGCCTATGGGTTGACCAACAACCGCTCCATCATTAATGCTGATCGAGAAATTCAAAAATCAAAAAAAGAAAGATGGAAAACCATTGCCAGCGGGCTACCACAAATCAGTACGGAGGTCAACTATCAAAACTTTCTCGAGATGCCCATTTCGCTTGTACCAGCAGAATTTTTTGGCGGTAACCCTGGGGAATTTTCAGAGCTCACTTTTGGTACAGAGCAAAATATGATCGGAACACTGAATGTTGAGCAAATGATTTTTGACGGCTCCTATTTGGTAGGTTTGGAAGCCTCAAAAGTCTACCTCTCCATTTCTGAAAACCTATTTGAAAAAACCCATTTGGAAACCAAAAAATTGATCACCCGATTATACACCAATGTGCTTTTGGCCAAATACAATATTCTTAACCTTGAAAATAACAAAGTTTCCTTAGAAGCCAATTTCGAAGAAGTCCATCAACGCTTCCGAAACGGTTTTGAAGAAGAAGAAAGTGTAGAGCAAATTCAACTTACGTTGGCCCAAACCAACAGTGCATTGAAATATGCGAAAAATATTTTAGAATTAGAAAGGAATATGTTGAAGTTTGTCATTGGTTTTCCCATAGAAGCACCACTGGTACTTTCCGAAGAATTGGATGCGATTTTCAATGAAGAACAATACTTACAAAATCTTCCCGATGCGCGAGACTATGGTAACAATATTGACATTAAGATTGCAGAGAACAATGTGAAGGCTGAGGCTTTACTTCTCAAATTAGAAAAGTCAAAATCCTTGCCAAAAGTCAATGCTTTTATCAATCGTACCTATACAGGTAACAGTAATGATTTCACTTTTGCCGACAGTGACCAGAAATGGTATGGTTCCTCTTTACTTGGATTGAACGTTAAAATTCCTATTTTCAGCTCTTTGGGCAGAAATGCCAGTACACAAAAAGCAAAAATTAGCTTGGAACAAGCCATAGCTACGCTGGAAGAAACACAGGCCAAAATCAGTATCGAAATTAAGGCCGCACAAAACGAATTTCAACTCTCTATAGACAATTACTTCACCGAAAAAGAAAACCTGAGACTGGCAGAACGTATTGAGCAAAAAAATCAAACTAAATTCTATGAGGGTATGGTGCAGAGTTTTGAACTCAGAATGGCGCAAGTACAACTCTATTCGGCCCAAAAAACTTTTGTCAATGCAATCCAAAATGTAATCAACAACAAATTAACCCTTGAAACCCTGCTGAACCAATCAAAAACAAACAACCCATGAAAAAAGTCTTCTTCACCCTCATTCTGAGTTCTTTTATACTTTCCTGCTCAGGAAATAAATCTGAGTCCACAAAAGATTTAATCACTTCTAAAAATTTGGAGGGATTAAAATCTCAGAAAGAAAAAAAGTTAAAAGCATTCAATGCGTTAAAAAATGAATTAAAACAGATCAATGACGCCATTGTAGATTTGGACCCTTCAGAAAAACTGCCACTGATCTCGATGTTAGAAATAAAACCTGAAAACTTTGATCACTACGTGGAGATTCAAGCCAATGTCAAAACCCGTAACAACGTGCTGCTCTATCCGGAATATACCGGCACATTAAAAGCAGTATACGCGCAAGAAGGGCAAAATGTAAAAAAAGGAAAACTGCTGGCGATGATTGACGATGCTGGACTTAAAGATCAATTGGAACAGTTAGAGATACAAGCCGAACTCTCCAAAACGATTTTCGACCGTACCCAACGTTTATGGGATCAAAATATAGGTTCTGAAATACAGTTGCTGCAGGCAAAAACTACTTACAATAGCCAACTCAAATCAATCGCCCAACTTAAAAAACAGTTAAACCGCACCAAAATATATGCCCCTTTTTCTGGAACCATCGACGAAATCATTGCCAATACAGGCGCGAATATGATGCCCGGACAAACCCCGGTGATGAGAATTGTTAACCTCAGCGACATGTATGCCGAGGCCGATGTTCCGGAACGCTACCTCAGTCAAATAAAAAGAGGAACCACTGCCTTTGTTAACATCCCTGTGCTGAATTTAGAATTAGAAACCAACGTAAGACAAACCGGAACTTTTATCAATCCTGTCAACAGAAGTTTTAGGGTGGAAACACCCCTAGAGAATACCTCTGAAATGATCATGCCGAACCTAAATTGTAAATTAAAAATCAACGACTATAGCAACCCATCAGCCTTGATGATTCCACTGGGGGTGATCAAGGAAAATGCCAATGGTCAAAAATACGTTTACAAACTTATCCCTGAAGACAAAAAACAAGTATTCCGAACCCAACAGGCCCTTGTTGAGTTGGGCAAAAAAAGTTTCGACAAGGTAGAGGTGCTGAGTGGCATTGAAATCGGTGACCTCATCGTAGAAGAGGGAGCAACCATCGTCGAGGACAATCAAAGAGTAAAAAACATTCAATAATTGGCCCCAAAAAAGATGAAGAATATTTACAAAGAGTTTCACTTGTCCAGCTGGGCGATAGACCACAAAACGGTGATCTATGTGATCATGACCATTTTTTTCTTTTTGGGAATTCGCTCCTACAATGTGATGCCCCGTGAGAGTTTTCCCGAGATCAATGACACCCGAATATTTGTCTCTGCCGTATTTCCTGGAAACACAGCCGAAGACATCGAACGCCTCATTGTCGATCCTTTAGAAGAGGCCCTGAAAGGGGTTTCCAATCTGGTAGATATCACCTCTACCTCCGAGGAGGATTTTGCTGTAATTCAACTGGAATTTGATGAGGATATCCCACTGGATTTGGCCAAACAAAAAACCAAAGATTTGGTCGATGGAGCAGTATCAGGAGCCGATTGGCCCACTTTTAATAATGCGAAAGTGGAGCCTGCCGTGGCCGAAATGGACTTCTCAGAACTCATGCCCATTCTCAGCATCAGTATGGTAGGAGATTATCCCATTGCCCAGATGAAAGACTTTGCCGGATACCTCGAAGAAAAGATAGAACAACTTCCCGAAGTTAAGTCCGTGGATATCAGGGGAATTCAAGCTTTTGAAGTGGAAATAGCAGTAGATATTTATAAGATGACGGCTGCCAAAATAAGTTTTAACGACATTCTCAATTCCATAGGGGGGGAAAATACTACCATCTCTGCAGGAAACATAATCAAAGGAGGCCAAAGAAGAAGTTTGAGAATCATCGGGGAAATTGAAGACCCAGAGTCGCTGAAAAACTTTGTTATAAAAAGTGAAAAAGGGGCGACCTACTTGGGAGATATCGCCACCATCCAATTCAAAGAAAAAGACATATCCTCCTATGCACGGTCCTTTGGAGAAAAGGTGGTGCTTTTGGATGTCAAAAAAAGAGGGGGTAAAAATTTAATTCAAGCCTCAAAAAAAATTGAAGCCTTGATAAATGATGTATCGAGCAACCTGTTTCCTAAAAACATCAAACTCACCATTTCCAATGACCAATCGACCATTACCCTCAATCAAGTGAGTGATCTGGTCAATAATATCATATTTGGGGTATTGCTTGTGGTAACGGTGCTGATGTTCTTTTTAGGGTTTAGAAATGCCCTATTCGTCGGCTTTGCCATTCCCATGTCCATGTTTATGTCCTTTATGATTCTCTCTGCCTTGGGCTATACCCTGAATACCATGGTACTTTTTGGATTGGTAATGGGACTGGGCATGTTGGTGGACAATGGAATTGTAGTCGTCGAAAACGTGTACCGCTTGATGGAAAAAGAAGGCTTGAGTCGAATTCAAGCTGCCAAAGTCGGGATTGGAGAAATCGCTTTTCCGATCATCGTATCTACTGGGACCACCATTGCAGCATTTGTGCCCTTGGGGGCATGGCCCGGACTAATGGGCGAATTTATGATCTATTTCCCCATCACACTTTCTATTGTGTTGGGGTCTTCCCTGATTGTCGCTTTGTTTTTCAACTCCATGCTGGTATCCCGGTTTATGGATATCAGCGAGCGAGAGATTTCCAACAAATCCCTCTGGCGATTGACGATGATATTGGGAGGATTGGGTCTTTTACTGGTGTTCAACAAAGGAATTTTTAGAGGTTTAGGCACCTTGATGATTGCTCTTACAATATTGTTTTGGACCTATAAATACTTCTTAAAAAGGTTGTCAAGCGTTTTTCAAAATCAATTTTTACCGAGAATGGAAAAAGGCTATCGCATTTTCTTAACGTCAGTACTAAAAGGATACCGGCCTATTGCTTTTTTGATTGGAACTTTTGTACTGCTTATTTCATCCTTCGTGCTGATGGGTATATTTCCGCCCAAAGTTGAATTTTTTCCTGAAAATCAACCCCTTCAAATTTTTACATACATCGAATATCCTGAGGGTACTGCCATTGAAAAAACCAATGCGATCACTCGAAAAATTGAAAAAGATATTTTTAAGATTATCAATCAGGAAAAATACCGCAACGGAGATTTCAACTATTTGGTAGAGGACGCTGTCGCACAAGTTGGAGCAGGAGCAGGAAACCCAGAGATCGATGGTGGCGTAACCAACGAGATGCCCCATAAAGCCAAAATTTCTCTGACCATGCGGGAGTTTAGATACAGAAATGGATTGTCCAGTGAAAACTTGAGGAGTGAAATACAACAACACCTCAGTGGCAAATATCCAGGCGTTTTTATTTCTGTAGAGAAAGATGCTAGAGGACCAGCTGTCGGTTACCCTATAAATATTGAAATATCGGGTAGAGACTATCAAAAGTTAATCAAAACAGCTCAGGAAATGAAAGGTTTCCTGAACACAGAAAATATCCCAGGGGTTGAAGAACTCAAAGTAGATGTCAACAAAAACAAACCCGAAACAAAGTTGATTGTGGATCGGAAAAAAGCTGGAGAGTTGGGGATTTCATTGGGTATGATTGGTTCTCAGCTCAGGAATTCTCTCTTTGGTGCCAAGGCAGGTATCTACAAAAAAGATGGCGAAGATTATGAAATCAACGTCCGCTTTCAAGAACAATATCGGTATGACAACAATGCCCTGTTCAACCAAAAAGTGACCTTTAGAGATCAATCCTCAGGGAAGATCAAGGAGATTCCTATTGCTGCTTTGGTAAAAACCGAAAATGCCTCTTCCTACAGTGCCATCAAACACAGAAAATCCATAAGACTGGTAACCCTTTACTCCGACGTACTGGCGGGATACAATGCCAACGAGGTTGTCAACAACGTGAAAGCTGCATTGTCCAACTACCCCATGGACATAGATACCAGCTTTAAATTCACTGGAGAAATAGAAGAGCAGGAAAAAAATATGAACTTTTTATCCAATGCCCTTTTGGCCGCACTAGGGCTCATCATGCTATTGCTCGTTTTCCAATTCAATTCCATTTCAAAGCCGATCATCATTTTGATCTCCATATTCCTGAGCTTTACTGGTGTATTTTTGGGAATTACACTTTTCCAAATGCCATTTGTAATCCTCATGACGATGATGGGCATCATCTCCCTGTCGGGAATTGTGGTAAACAACGGGGTTGTTTTGCTGGATTACACCCAGTTGTTAATCGACAGAAAAAAGAAAGACATGGAATTATCAGCCGAAGAAATGCTGCCCAACGATCTGACCATAGATGCCATTATAGAAGGGGGAAGTGCAAGATTACGACCCGTGATCCTTACCGCCATTACCACCATTTTGGGATTGATTCCATTGGCCATTGGGTTGAATATTGATTTCTTTTCCTTGTTTAATGAGTGGGATCCTAATATTTACATCGGAGGGGACAATGTGATTTTTTGGGGACCATTGGCTAAAACGGTCATCTTTGGATTATCATTTGCTACTTTTCTCACCTTGATCATTGTTCCGGCTACTTTTTTAATTACCTATCAAATAAAGTTAAAATGGCGGCAGCTATTTAAAAAATAATTTTGGGCGTGGCAAAAGCTTCTTGTTACCTTTGTAATCAATTTTTATAAAATGTTAAGATCCCATCATTGTGGCGCACTGAATGAAAGTCATTCTCAAACGGAAGTAACCTTGGCAGGTTGGGTACAAAAAGTTCGGAACAAAGGTTTTATTGTTTGGACAGATTTAAGAGACCGATATGGCATTACCCAATTGGTTTTTGATGAGGATCGCTCCCCTGCTGAAGTATATAAAAAATCTTTGACTTTGGGACGCGAAGATGTGATCCAAATCAAGGGAATGGTAATAGAACGGGAATCAAAAAATCCTAATATGCCCACTGGGGGTATCGAAATATTGGTGCGGGAACTCACAGTACTCAACGCAGCAAAAACTCCGCCGTTTACAATCGAAAATCAGACCGATGGTGGAGATGAATTGAGAATGCAATACCGCTATTTAGACCTGCGGCGCACCCCTGTTCGCGAAAACCTGATCTTCAGGCATAAAGTTACTATGGCCATTAGAAATTTTTTGTCACAGGCCGATTTTATAGATGTTGAAACCCCCTATTTAATCAAATCCACGCCCGAAGGAGCAAGAGATTTTGTTGTCCCTTCCAGAATGAACAATGGTCAGTTCTATGCCCTTCCCCAATCCCCGCAGACTTTTAAACAATTGCTGATGGTCGCGGGTTTTGACAAATATTTTCAAATTGTAAAATGTTTTCGCGATGAAGACCTCAGGGCAGACCGCCAGCCCGAGTTTACCCAAATCGATTGTGAAATGACTTTTGTGGATCAAGAAGATGTTCTCCAACAGTTCGAAAACTTAATCAAGCACCTTTTAAAAGAAATAAAAGGGATACAACACGGAGACTTTCCGAGAATGACCTATTACGAAGCTCTTCAGAAGTATGGCAATGACAAACCCGATATCCGATTTGGTATGACCTTCGGTGAACTGAACGCTTTTGCGCAAAACAAGGGTTTTAATGTTTTTGACAGCCAAGCTCTGGTAGTGGGTATCGCCGTAAAAGGTGGCGCCTCGTTGACCCGAAAAGAAATTGACCGATGGATTGACTGGGTAAAACGACCTCAAGTAGGAGCTAAAGGTTTGGTTTGGGTAAAATACAACGAAGACGGTACTTTTAAATCCTCCGTAGATAAGTTTTTTAATGCCGAAGACCTCGCCCGGTGGGCTGAAGCCACTGGCGCTAAACCTGGAGATTTAATTTTTGTAATGGCAGGTAAAACCCACGAAACAAGGGTACAACTCAGTGCCCTTCGTATGGAAATTGCCACGCAAATGGGCCTCAGAAAACCCGACGAATTTGCCGCCTTATGGGTTACCGATTTTCCCCTTTTGGAGTGGGAGGAGGAAACACAGCGCTATCACGCCATGCACCACCCCTTCACGGCCCCTAAAAAAGAGCAATTAAAACTCCTGGATAAAAATCCAGAAAAAGCAATGGCCAACGCCTATGACTTGGTTTTAAATGGAAATGAAATCGGAGGAGGTTCAATAAGAATTCACGACACTGAACTTCAAGAAAAAATATTCACACTACTGGGATTCACCAAAGAAGATGCCCGCAAACAATTTGGTTTTTTGATGGACGCCTTCCAATACGGTGCACCCCCCCATGGAGGTATTGCTTTGGGACTCGATCGTTTGGTCGCCATCCTCGGGGGTAGCGAAACTATCAGGGACTTTATCGCCTTTCCCAAAAATAACAATGGAAGGGATGTAATGATCGATGCTCCTGCAGCTTTAGAGGAGGAACAACTCCATGAATTGTTCCTCAAATCCATACCCAAAGATCCTTTATAAAAGAAAATTCTTACACGACTTAGCAATTATTTAATGAAATATTTTTTGAGTATATTATTTTTTCTGATTCTATTCAGTTTGCTGGTAGGGCTTTATGTAAACCAAACGGGAAATACTTTATTGGGAAACAAAATCATTGGATATACAGTATTAACAGCGGCTTTCGTATTTATGCCCATTTTTTTAGCCCACCGATGGAAGGGGAAAAAATTAAAAGACTACACCCTTTCTAAAGAAAATATGGACAAACTTAGAAATCTCAATCAAAAAAAATGATCTAATTACACATACCCGCCTAATAAAGTGTAACTTGCGTGAAATTTTTTAAATCATTATATGACTGGTACAGTTAAATTCTTTAATGGATCCAAAGGTTATGGGTTCATTACCAATGACGAGACTTCTGAGGATGTTTTCGTTCACGTTTCTGCCCTTGATGGGCTAACACTCCAAGAGGGTGATAAAGTTGAATATGTAGAAGAAGAAGGTAAAAAAGGGAAGCAAGCTTCGCAAATATCCCTGCTATAATATACATTACGACTGCATTTAGCCTCCCTTGTGGAGGCTTTTTTTATGCCCTTTTTTTACGAAAAAAATCTTGTAAAATCATTTTAGATTCCTCAGCCATAACCCCTCCAAAAACTTTGGCTTTGGGGTGTGGTATCAATTGGGCCTGTTGAAATCCCCTTTTGGGATCCTCCGCTCCAAAAACAATCCCACTCAGTTGCGCCCAATAAATCGCCCCCATACACATCACACAGGGTTCCAATGTGACGTATAGTGTACAATCATTGAGGTACTTACCATTCAAAAAATTTGCTGCAGCCGTAATGGCTTGCATCTCAGCATGTGCTGTGACATCATGAAGACGCTCCGTCAAATTGTGCGCCCTGGCAATGATGGTGTTGTTGGTCACGATAACCGCGCCCACTGGAACCTCGTTGGCATCATAAGCTTTTTGTGCCTCCACCAGGGCCTGCTTCATAAAATATTGATCATCAAACATTTTCACACTGTGAAAATACAAAACCCCAAAAGGGGGTACAAGCGAAACTTTATCTTTGTAACTTAAGCCATCGATTTAGCGATCCTTCAATGAACGAAAAAAAAAGACTCTTCCTGCTCGATGCTTATGCAATGATATTTAGAGGCTATTATGCCTTTATTAAAAACCCTCGAATCAACTCCAAAGGCATGAATACCTCAGCCATCATGGGCTTTATGAATTCCCTTTTGGATGTCATCAAACGCGAAAAACCAGACCACCTGGCGGTGTGTTTTGACAAGGGAGGCTCCCAAGAAAGAACAACGCTGTTCACGGAGTACAAAGCCAACCGAGATGAAACCCCAGAAGCCATTGTCATCGCAGTACCATATATCCAAAAGATACTCGAAGCCATGCACATACCGGTGGTGGTCAAAGCGGGCTTTGAGGCCGATGACATCATCGGCACTTTGGCAAAGCAAGCCGAAAAAGAAGATTATACCACCTATATGGTGACCCCAGATAAAGATTTTGCACAATTGGTTTCGGAGAACATTTTTATGTACCGACCCGCCAGAATGGGCAATGGTATAGAAATTTGGGGTGTTCCCGAAGTACAAGAGAAATTTGAAATCGAGAGCCCCGAACAAGTTATTGATTATCTCGGCATGATGGGGGATAGCGTGGACAACATCCCCGGTCTGCCAGGAGTGGGAGATAAAACTGCTAAAAAATTCCTCAAACAATTTGGAAGCATGGAAAACCTACTCGACAATCTCGATCAGGTGCAAGGTAAACTCAAGGAAAAAATTGAGGCCAACAAAGACTTGGGGGTACTGTCAAAAAAGCTGGCCACCATCATCACGGACGTCCCAGTGGAATTCAATGCCAAAGACTACGAGCTTTCTACCCCCGATATGGAAGCCGCAACGGCCATTTTTGAGGAATTGGAATTCAGAAGAATACAAGAAAATTTTAGGAAAATATTTTCCCTCAGCACCGAGGCTGCACCTACCGAATCTACTTCGGCTAGCAAACCAACAACTACCCCCGCTGCGGCACAGTTTGATCTTTTTAACCCCCCTCCTGGACAAGGAACCGCTGTCCCAGAATCCTCCAGAGAAAGCCAGCAGTCGGTGAACCATCATTACCAATGGGTAAATAGCGCTACGGGAAGAAGACTATTGTTGGAAAAACTAATACGCCAAAACAGTGTTTGTTTTGATACGGAAACTACTGGATTGGATGCACTGCAAGCGGAATTGGTAGGTATCGCTTTTAGCTGGGAACAAAAAAAAGGTTACTACCTGGCCTTACCTCCCGAGCGCGCTGCCGCACAAATCATTTTAGAAGCGTTTAGACCCTTTTTTGAAAATGAAGAAATTGAAAAAATTGGCCATAATCTAAAATACGATTTGAAGGTCCTTCTTAAATATGACTTAAAGGTTGCTGGTCCTCTATACGATACCATGATCGCCCATTACCTGATTAATCCTGACATGCGTCACAACATGGTTATTTTGGCCGAGACTTACCTGAATTACAGCCCGCAATCCATCACAGAATTAATCGGTAAAAAAGGAAAAAATCAGGGCAGCATGCGCGATGTCCCTTTGGATCAACAAACCCAATATGCCGTTGAAGACGCTGATATTACCCTCCAGCTCAAACATCATTTTGAAAAGGAATTGGCCGAGGCCGACACCACCGCGCTATTTAAAACAGTGGAATTGCCTTTGGTGCAAGTGTTGACAGACATGGAAGCCGAGGGAATCAACTTGAATGTAAAATTCCTAAAGGAATTGTCCAAAACCCTAAACGCCGATATCTCCATACTGGAAAAAGATATTTTTGAGGAAGTGGGAGAAACTTTTAACCTGGCCTCCCCAAAACAATTGGGCGTCATACTGTTTGAAAAACTCAAGCTGGTGGACAAACCCAAAAAAACAAAAACAGGACAATACTCCACGGCTGAAGACATACTTTCTTACTTGTCAAAAGAGCACCCCATTGTCGCGAAAATTTTGGAATGGCGGTCCCTTCAAAAATTGGAAAACACCTACGTGTCAGCACTGCCCAATGACATCAATCCCAATACAAAAAGAATACACACCGTCTATAATCAAGCGGTTGCTGCCACAGGTCGGCTGAGCAGTAACAACCCCAACCTGCAAAATATACCCATACGGACCCCCAGAGGACAGGAAGTGCGTAAGGCATTCATTCCTCGGGATGACGACCACATCCTCATGGCTGCCGATTACTCACAAATAGAATTGCGCATCATCGCGGCGCTGAGTAAAGACCCCGCCATGGTTAAAGCCTTTCAAAATAATGAAGACATACACGCTGCCACCGCTGCCAGGGTATTTGATGTTTCCTTGGAGGAAGTAACGCGCGAGCAAAGGAGCAATGCCAAAACAGTCAACTTCGGTATTGTATATGGCGTTTCCGCCTTTGGGTTAAGCCAACAAACCAACCTCAACCGCAATGAATCCAAGGAACTGATCGATACCTACTACGAGCGTTACCCCCAACTCAAACAATACATTTCTGACCAGGTCAATTTTGCGCGTGAGAATGGATATGTCGCCACCGTGCTGGGGCGGCGCCGTTACCTCAAAGACATCAACTCCCAAAACGCAGTGGTAAGGGGCGCCGCCGAACGAAACGCCGTGAATGCTCCAATTCAAGGGAGTGCGGCCGATATCATCAAACTGGCGATGATCCAAATCCACCAAAAAATAAAAAACGAAAATTGGCAATCCAAAATGCTGCTGCAAGTCCATGACGAATTGGTCTTCGATGTGCTAAAAAGCGAAAAAGAAGGCTTTGAAAAAATGGTGAAAACAGAAATGGAAAAGGCCTTTGATATCGGATTACCACTGGTGGTAGACATAGGCTTTGGAAACCATTGGCTCGAGGCACATTGACCTTTGTCTCCTATTGGGGCCTTGGGCAAGGTACTCTATAAATTACAGTAATAACTGTGCGAAAAAACGTTTTAAAATAAATCCTCGCGCAACCTAAATTAAGTAGAGATTTAATGAAAATAATGAGGGTGTAGTGCGCAAAAAAATCAAAAAACCGCTGGTATTCAATAAAAAGGTCAAAATATTTTTACAGAAAACGGATTAATTGTAGATTTGCACCCCTGAAAAGGGTATATAAAAAATATAATCGTGAATACACTGAGCTATAAAACCATATCGGCAAACGCCAAAACTGTTGACAAACAATGGGTATTGGTGGATGCGGACAGTGTTCCTCTAGGAAGAGTTGCCTCCGTGGTAGCGCAATACATTCGTGGGAAACACAAAACCAATTACACCCCTCACGTCGATTGTGGTGATAATGTGATTGTAATCAATGCTGAAAAAGTAAGCCTTTCTGGAAACAAGTGGAAGCAAAAGCAATACATTCGCCACACAGGTTATCCTGGTGGACAAAGGTCCCTCAATGCAGAGCAATTGCTCAGCAAAAGTCCTGAGCGCATCATTGAAAATGCTGTTAGGGGAATGTTACCTAAAAACAAATTGGGCGCCGCATTGTTTAGAAACTTAAAAGTTTTTACTGGAAGTGACCACAGTCACGAGGCACAAAAGCCAAAAACCATTAATATCAAAGAAAATATATAAATGGAAGTCATTCATACCATAGGCAGAAGAAAAACCTCCGTAGCCCGTTTGTACGTCTCTAAAGGAAAAGGCGCCATCACGGTCAACAAGAAAAACTACACCGAGTTTTTCCCTACTGCAACCTTACAATACAAAATCGTACAGCCCCTTGCGCTGACCGAAAACGAAGGCAATTACGACCTTAAAGTTACCGTTAAAGGTGGTGGTTACAACGGTCAAGCGGAAGCGGTTAGACTTGCTATTTCAAGAGCCCTTTGCCAAATCGATGAAGAAAACCGTTTGGTGTTAAAACCAGAAGGCCTTCTAACCCGTGACCCCAGAATGGTGGAACGTAAAAAATTCGGGCAGAAAAAAGCAAGAAAAAAATATCAATTCTCTAAACGATAATCGTTTTAGAGCTGATAAGTTCATTTATTTAATTTAAAATTGTTGCTTGAACCGCTACGGCGGGAACCAGTTTAGCATCTAAATAAACCGAGGGGTTTATTGCTACAATCAAGAGAACGTAAACTAAAACTATGGCACAAACCAGCGTAAAAGACCTGCTTTCAGCAGGCGTCCATTTTGGACATTTAACCCGAAAATGGAATCCCAACATGGCTCCCTACATCTATATGGAGCGCAATGGGATCCACATCATCAGTCTCTACAAAACAGTCGCAAAGATTGAAGAGGCTTCCGAAGCTTTGAAAAAAATTGCTGCCTCGGGCAGAAAAATTCTTTTTGTAGCCACCAAAAAACAAGCCAAAGACATAGTGTCTGAATCAGCAAGTAAGGTAAAAATGCCTTATATAACTGAGCGTTGGCCTGGCGGAATGCTGACCAACTTTGTAACCATCCGAAAAGCGGTGAAAAAAATGGCTTCCATTGATAGGATGAAAAAAGATGGCACTTTTGAAACCCTTTCCAAAAAAGAAAGACTCCAGGTGGAACGCATGCGCGCGAAATTGGAGAAGAATTTAGGATCTATAAACGACATGACCCGATTACCCGGTGCCTTATTTGTGGTAGATATCAAAAGAGAACACATTGCCATCAAAGAAGCGCAAAAATTAAAGATTCCTATTTTTGCTATGGTCGATACCAACTCTGATCCCAGAGAAGTTGAATATGTGATTCCTTCAAATGATGATGCTACTAAGTCTATCGAAAAAATTCTTTCTCTTGTAACTGACGCCGTCGCTGAAGGCCTACAGGAACGTAAAAACGAAAAAGAAGCTTCGGATCAGGAAAACCAAAAAGAAGAAGGTACTGCTGCAAACTCTAAGGATGCAGAGGCTCCTGTTGAAGCGGTAAAAGCTAAAGCTGCGGAAGAAACCCAAACTGAGGAAGCACCAGCGGTTGAAAACACTGCTGAGGAAACTCCTGCTGCTGCTGCAGAAAAGAGTGAGGAAGAAGCGCCAACAGAAGGAAAAGAAGAAAAATAACCAACTAAAATAAGTGTCTGTTGTCGTTGTCTTTTTCGAGGCAGAACCCAACTTGTAAAACAAATTTTAAAAGATGAAAATTACAGCATCGGAAGTAAATAAATTACGCAAGTCCACAGGGGCTGGTATGATGGATTGCAAAAAAGCATTGGTCGAGGCCGAGGGAGATTTCGACAAAGCCTTAGAAAATCTAAGAAAAAAAGGTCAGAAAGTAGCTGCCAATCGTGCAGACCGTGAGTCTTCTGAAGGTGCTGCCTTGGCCAAAGTCAATGAAGATCTAACAGCAGGTATTTTGATATCGGTCAACTGCGAGACTGATTTTGTGGCTAAGAACGACTCCTATTTGGAGTTGGCCCACGCCTTAGCAGATCATGCATTGAATTTTGAAACCAAAGACGCTTTTTTATCGAGTGAATTCCAAGGGACGACCGTCGCTGAAAAGCTCACCGAGCAAACAGGTGTGATTGGCGAAAAAATTGAAATCGGCGGATTCAGCAGGTTTACTGCTCCTTTTGTAGGCTCCTACATCCATGCAGGAAATAAAATTGCCACTTTGGTAGGTTTGTCAGGAATCGTAGAAAATGCTGCTGAAATTGCAAAAAATGTTGCCATGCAGGCCGCTGCTATGAATCCCATCGCACTAAACGAAGAAGGTGTAGATGCCAGTATCGTTGAAAAAGAAATCGAAATTGCCAAAGACCAGTTACGGCAAGAGGGCAAACCCGAAGCCATGTTAGAAAACATCGCCAAAGGAAAAATAAAACGTTTTTTCAAAGACAACACCTTGGTAAATCAGGCGTATATTAAAGATGGAAAAATTTCTGTTGCCGACTATGTTAAATCTGCTGACCCCGATTTGTTGGTTACAGGTTTTGAGCGCGTCGCCCTTGGATAAGATTCCACTTCAAATAATTTATAAAAGCACCTCCACAGCGAGGTGTTTTTTTTTGGCTAACTTAACCGTGTGGAAAATAAAATAAAACGCTGTTCTTGGTGCTTGGGGGATACCCTTTACGAAAACTACCACGACCACGAGTGGGGAGTCCCTGTTCATGACGACCAAAGACTTTTTGAATTTTTAATCTTGGAATCTTTTCAGGCGGGGCTGAGTTGGATTACCATATTGCGTAAAAGAGAAAATTTTAGAATCCTTTTTGATCAATTTGACTATAAAAAAGTAGCCTTGTTTGGCGCAGAAAAAATTAAAGTTCTGATGACCGACCCTGGGATCATCCGAAACCGACAAAAGATTGAAGCAGCAGTCAATAACGCCCAGCGTTTTGTGGACACCCAAAATGAACATCAAAGTTTTTCCTCCTACCTATGGCGTTTTGTGGAGGGAATTCCCATTCAAAATGATTTTAATGATCCCAAAGCAATTCCCAGTAAAACAAAATTATCGGAAACCATCAGTAAAGATTTAAAACAACGTAGGTTTCAGTTCGTAGGTCCAACGGTTATTTACGCCTTCATGCAAGCCACTGGGATGGTCAACGACCACCTCGTGGATTGTTTTAGGTACCGTTCACTGCAAAGTTAAAAGGGCAGATCGTCGTCTGGTCGGTCGGCAGTGTCCTCAGCAGGATCAAAAGCCGGAGGTGGAGGCATCGGCGGCATTTCTGCGTTTGTAGTTTCCCCTAAAGCCTCAATACGCCAGCCTTGTACCGAATTAAAATATTTGGTCTCCCCTTGTGGGTTTACCCACTCTCTTCCGCGAAGGTTTATACCAATTTTTACATTTTGACCCAATTGAAAAATATTGAGAAGGTCACATTTGTCCTGGACGAACTCTACCAATATGTGCTGTGGGTATTGCTCCTCTGTTGTGACGACAACCTCTCTTTTTCTAAAGCCGTTGTTGCCGTATGTTTTGGTTTCGTCCAACCATTTTATTTTGCCAGAAACTTCCATTTTCGATTATTTGATATAAAACAAATTTAAAAAAAGTTTTGTCCCCATACCCGCGGAATCCCTTTCTTTTATTTCCAGTATCTTAGTGGTATCTAATCTCTTAAAAAGGTGTTGGCTTTCATTAAAAAAAACAAGGACAACAGTTGGCTTCTGGTAGCCTTTTTCATCGTTGCCTTGATCCTTTGGAACACCAACATTCTCTTTCAGAACCTCAAGAAAGAAGAACGGGCCAAGATTGAACTGTGGAGTATGGCACAAAGAGAGTTTGTCGAAAACAATACCGTAAACAATCTCACTTTCCAGGTGCTCCAGCAAACCTGGATCAATCCTATGATCCATGTAAATGATCAAGGGAAAATCATTGGTCATAAAAACATAGATTGGGACCCCGCACTCGAGGATTCATTGGCGATCTACAAACGATTAGAAAAAATAAAAAAAGAGAACCAGCCAATTTTGATTCGCTATAAAGACAGCCTGACCTCTATCAATCAAAAACTATATTATGGAGATTCTGTATTGCTCAAAAAATTACAATACTACCCCTTAGCACTTTTACTGATTATTTTTTTGTTCGGAGCCGTTTTGTATTTCGTATTTAAGACCTCGAGAGTTTCGGAGCAAAACCGCTTATGGGCGGCCATGGCCAAAGAGACTGCCCACCAGATTGGAACTCCACTATCATCCATGATCGGCTGGATCACCATCCTCAAAGAACAACAAACCAACGAGCCGCTGAACGAGATGGAAAAAGACATTGAACGTCTTCAGATAATTACAGAACGCTTTTCAAAAGTAGGTTCCCTCCCAGAATTAACGCAAAGCGATGTGGTAAAGGAAATTCAAAACACCCTATTGTACTTGGAAAAAAGAAGCTCCAAATTGATCCAATTTAAATACGAGCTCCCCAAAAAAGCAATCCACATTCCCCTCAACGCTCAACTGTTTAGTTGGACTTTAGAAAACCTGATCAACAACAGCATTGACGCCATGAAAGGCAAGGGAATCCTCTCGCTTAATTTTTTTGAAGGGCAAAAAACAATTGCCCTTGACATAAGCGATACGGGGTCGGGTATTAAAAAAGAAAACTTCAAAAGAATTTTTAATCCGGGGTTTTCCACCAAAAAAAGAGGTTGGGGCTTGGGGCTCTCTTTGGCCAAAAGAATTATCTCGGACTATCATAAGGGAAAAATAGGAATTAAATCCTCCGTTTTGGGCAAAGGGACCACCTTTCAGATTGTATTGAAAAAAGACTGACTACAGTTGGGTTTGAATTTTTTTGGCAATTGTTTCAAACGCCTCTGGGGTGCATTTCACCTTTTTTTGAAAAGTAGCGTCGGCCATAGTATCAAGGGGAATTAAATGGACATGAACATGGGGCACCTCCAAGCCTATTACACTCATACCCACCCGTTGGCAGGGAATGGCTTTCCGAATGGCCAAGCCTACTGTCCTGGAAAATTCCATCAGGTGTAAATAGTCTTCTGCTGATAAATCGAATATTTTATTTACCTCTTTTTTTGTGACACAAAGTGTATGGCCTTCAGCATTGGGATTGATGTCTAAAAATGCATAGCATTTTTCATCTTCATGAACTTTATAGGAAGGGATTTCCCCAGCGATAATTTTTGTGAATATACTGGACATTTTATTCGCGGCTGATGGATACAATTTCCAACTCAATAGTTCCATTAGGAACGCTTATTTGCGCAATATCACCAGTGGTTTTTCCCAGCAGGCCTTTTCCAATGGGGGAATCAACAGAAATTTTACCGCTTTTAAGATCGGCTTCACTTTGTGCAACGAGCTTGTACTTCATCACCGCACCGTTGGCCTTATTTTTTACCGCTACAGTGGAATGGACCAATACTTTGGAGTTATCTAATTGTGATTCGTCAATAAGTCTGGCGTTGGAGAGGGTGGCCTCCAACTTTGAAATTTGTAGTTCTAAAAGTCCCTGGGCTTCCTTGGCAGCGTCATATTCTGCGTTTTCACTGAGGTCTCCTTTGTCGCGAGCCTCGGCGATGGCTTGAGATGCTTTGGGCCGCTCAACATCCTTTAGCTGGTTGAGCTCTGCCCTGAGTTTTTTTAAGCCTTCTTCGGTATAATAAGATACTTTACTCACTTTTTTTACGTTTCTTTAAATAGAAAAATCCCTTGAAAACCGAGGGATCTATCTCAAATATAAGCAATTGAGCGTTTTTAGTAAAATTTTGTTCAGGAAAATCATTTTGTTACTGCTGTTGCTGTTCAGTAGCTGCGGTAAGGAAGAGGTCGTTAGGAACCCCTACTTAAACAATATTAACTTCAATATAAACATCAATCTCAATCTCCCAGCCTATGATAATCTTAGGTATCCAAGTGGTGGGGTTCGGGTTGCTCAGGGGGGAATGAATGGCTTGCTACTGTTTAACCTCAACGGAGACACTATATTGGCATGGGAAGCAACTTGCCCCAATCACGCTGTAAGAAATTGCTCAAAATTGACCATCACTGGGGTGCTGGCTGAGTGCTCCTGCGAGGGATTCCAATACAGTATGACAACAGGACAACTGCTCAACCCTGACGCAGCTACTGAAAACCCCTATACCATGCTTTTTTATCCCGTACGACGGTCCGGAAATTCGCTGAGTATATCAAATTAAGCATGCCATGAGAATTATTGCTGTTTTACTGCTGTTGCTGCTGGTTGGCCCAGCTTTTGGCCAACAGTTGGCATTGGATTATGGGCCTACTGGCCAAAAAGAAGGGCGCATTAAAGTAAAGCTCTTTAAGTATTTTATTGGCGGGGTAAATACATTGGGGCATGTGGACATTAGCTCAGAGGTCTTGAACATTCACTATGGTGCCTCGGGAGGTTCTTCAGGGGGTATTTCGGTGGTGGGCACAACAGCCCTTCTCATAGGAAACAAAAATGACATAAAAAATAACCTGTCCTATCTGCTGAACCCTCTCGCAGGGGTCAACGGGAGTTTGTATTTTTTTGTTCCTGTTCAAAAAAAAGAACTGAGCAGTGTTAGACTGGGGGGGCGTTTTGGACTCAAATGGATTGAAGGCACACCCCTCAGAGGGTATGAAAATCGTTTCCTCAGTGGCTACGGAATGCTGGGTGGGGTTTACCAACGCCAACTGTATGAAAATGCTCCAGAAAATCAGTGGATCGACTTTTGGGCCTTCCCTCACCTGATGGCAAGCCAGCTCAAGCCAGAGGATTTGTCTGTTTTTTTTGACAACCAATTGGAAACCATCAGCTTTGGCTATGGCCTGCAAACGGGCGTTGAGTTTAACCGAAAAGTTCGCTTGATTTTTCTACTAAATCAATTGGTCAATACAAACAATCCCGATACCCTTGGCAATATTGTACTGCGTCTTACCCTCTCCTATCGTTTTTAAAACTTCAAGGTCAATCCTGCTAAAAAATTAAACTGCGCTTGGGGATAATAACCAGCGCCTTCAATGGTGGTGATGGTTCCAGGAACGGAATAATCGTCATCAAAGGTGTAAAAATACCCATTGGAGACATAATTAACATCCAACAGATTATTGAGCAGTAAAGAAATGTTGACTTCTTTAAAAAGGCTTTTGGGCACCATTCTATAACTTACATTTAGATCGGTCACAGTATAGGCCTTCAATTTTGAAAGCTCCGCATCTATATTTCCCATATACTGCTCCCCCACATGTTTGGTCAACAGTGCTATTCGCCAATCATCGTTTGGGCGGAAAGCAATGATATTTGCAGCAACAACAGCTGGCGAATAGGAAAGTTTGGTATTGCCCAAATCCGTCAGTCGTCCATCTCGTTCGAAATAGAAATCGTGGTTTTGGTTGTTGCTCAGTGTAATATTGGGCTGCCATGACCAACGACTGCTGAGGGCAAAATTCCCCTCGAGTTCGATCCCCAATCGACTGCTCTTACCAACATTTTCACGGAGGGGGGCACCAACGTCGTTTATCGCGCCGGTCAATACCAACTGATTGGTATAGTCCATATAATAGAGGTTAGCGAGAAATGTGGATTTTTCACTGGTAAAGCGCCACCCCAATTCGAAATCGTTCAATTCCTCTGGCTCAGGATTGCCTTGCTCAAAGTCGTCACGGATGGGTTCCCTGTGCGCTCTTGCAAAAGAAAAATAAAGTTTGTTCTTCTGGTTCAAACTATAGACCACCCCTGCTTTTGGATTAAAGAAACCATATTTTTCGTCTATATCGATGTTTCCCGGCCCTCTTACGGTCCCCCGAGCGGTGTAGCTTATGCTGCGATATTGAAGGTCTAAGTATGCAGAAAAAAGATCATTAAACTGGTGATTGACCTTGGCGTATAGGTTGCCTTCAGTTTTTTTTCCTTGATTTTCATAAAAACGATCCCTGGGCAATCCTCCCGCAGCATTGGTAGCAAAAATTAATTCTCCATAGTGATCCCCGATATAGCTGCTAAACATACCGCCAAAGTTTAGAGCGGTACTTCCCTTTTGGCTGTTGAGCGAAAAAGTAGCTACATAGTAATCGTTGTCCAGCCATTTTTTGATGATGTTTTCTGTGGTATCGATGGTGGTCCCTCCGATAGTGTAGGGCTGGAGTCCCAGATAGCCAAAGTTGTTTTCACTTGAAAAATTGACATTTTGCTCAAACCACAGGTCTTTATACTCCTCGTATGCCCCCCGGCCCCATGTATAATTCAATCCCAGAGATAGACTGGTGTAAGCATTCAACTTTTGATTCCAGTGGAATTGGTAATGGTCCTGAAGATATTCGTCTACCTGCCTGTCGTAATACCCTTCTAAGTTACCGTTATCGTCGTAAATCTCTCCGGCAGGGTTATAGGTTCTGTTGGTATTCAGTGTGGTTGCGTCGATTCCAAACCAAGCCTGATAAGTGATTTCATGACCCCCAAACATAATGGCTTTGATGAGGGTATTTTCATCTTGAAAAGCCGCCTGAAGGAAATAGGAATCCAAATCAGAAGTCGCCCTATCGATATACCCATCAGAGGTTATCTTGGACAGCCGCCCGGAGATTTCAAAGTGGTCGTTCAACAAGCCCGTGGAGAACATCAAAGTGTGTTTGAGGGAATTAAAACTCCCAACGGAGTTGGCAATTTCCGCAAAGGCATTTTCAGAAACAGCATCCGTTAAAAGATTAATACTGGCTCCAAAAGCACCCGATCCGTTGGTGGAAGTCCCCACCCCTCTTTGCATTTGAAGGCTGGAAACAGAGGAAGTAAAGTCGGGTAGATCCACCCAATACACCCCCTGACTCTCGGAGTCGTTGTAAGGAATACCATTGATGGTAACGTTTACACGGGTGGCATCGCTACCTCTCACTCGAATTCCAGTGTAGCCAATTCCTGCTCCTGCGTCACTGGTGGTGACAACTCCTGGGAGGTAGTTTAACATAATGGGCAGATCTTGCCCCAAATTTCTGGAGGCGAGCTCTTCCTTGTCGACGTTGGTGTAAGCAAAAGGCTGACTTTCGTCTGCCCTTAGACCCGCAATTTTTACCTCTTCCAGCGCAATGGTCGGAAGAGAATCTTGTACCGGTGTGGTTTGTGCGTGCGATTGATTAAAGAGGATAATCGCAATAAATCCTAAGCAAATCATTTTCATCTGAATAATTTTATTCAAATAAAAGGGGTGATTATTCTTAGTTATAAATCGTTAAAAAAATCCCTTGGCAGCATTACCTGCCCAGGTTCAATGGGTTTGATCTCAGCCCTTCATCTGGGCACCCCTTTGAGATTATGCAAAGATAGGTCAAGGAATAAAAAATGAAAAGCCCGATTAGGTTTTTTTTAACAATCGATCGATCGCAGCTACAGCCTTTTCCAACCTCTCTTCCTCATTTCCTTCTATGATGCTGTAGTTTTCCTGTCGTTGATCCAATATATTTTTAAAATAATCAAACATATATTCTCGATCATGGGGGCGATCTCTAAGATCGTCTTTTTCCCAGGGTACATCAATACCGGTGAGTAAATAAAGGTCGTATTGAAATTGGTCGCAACAGGCCATAATTTGGGGGTCACAATACCCCTCAAAATGGGTTTCGGACCAAACCCGAGTTACCAGTACATTGGTATCACAAATCAGCAGGCGATTGGCATAGGCCACAGCTTGGTTCTCCCATTGGAGTTGTCCCGCTACTATGTGAGGTAAATCGGAAAGTTCGCAGACTTCCTTTTTTTGATCCCATTTTTTTTGAAGGAACTCACGAGCATATTCTCCCGTACACATGGTTTGGTAATGGGCGGCCAATTGTTGGGCCAAGGTTGTCTTTCCCGTAGATTCAGGTCCATATACAACTGCCTTTAAGCAGCTGGAAGGGACTTGTTTAAGATCTTTTTCCATGAGCGGTATCCATAGATGGCAATGGCCGTAAAGATAATATATTGTATGCTGGTTAGTGTGAGGCCCTTGTAGAAATAGAGGGGGATTGAGATGAAATCCCCAATGATCCAAAAAATCCAATTTTCAATTTTCCTTCTGGCCATCAACCACATCCCAACAAAGAAAATGGCCGTTGTAAAGGTGTCGACGTAAGCCGTCCAGTCGTTCCATTTGTCAAAAAGAACATAGATCCAATAAACAAATAAGAGACTGCCTATAAAAAGAGCCGCGCTGGTAAAGTATTCTTTTCTTACAGTAGTCGAGATGGGGTTTACATAAACCTCCTCCTTTTTTCTGGTCCAACAGAACCACCCATAGGCACTCATCACAAAAAAATATCCGTTGATGAGCATGTCCCCAAGCAGTGACCATTTGAGCAATAAATACACAAATATCGCCGTAGAGATCATTCCTGTGGGATAGACCCAGATGTTGTTTTTTTTGGCATACCAAACGCTGGTCAGTCCAAATAAAACCCCCAATACCTCCAATACAATATCGGCAATAGCATATCCATCGTATTGCTGGAATAAAAAATCAAAAATTGGGGACATATCCGCTGCGGTCTCCTTTGATGATTTTCAGGTTCAATACCACAGCTTCCTCCCGTTCAAAACTGGTTTTGATGGCGGCTTGCAATGCGGGCATTAAAGCGTCATACTCCCCGTATACTTGGGTGCTCATAGGGTTTTCCAAGACCTTAAACCCCAGGGTTCTCAATTGCACAATAAACTCTTTTATGGATGTTTTAAATTCATCGTTAAGGGGGAGTAAGGTCAGTTCAACAGAAATTTTCATGAATTTTTATTTTTTATGAGTGGCCAACGTAGCGCAATAATCATTTTCGATTACAAAATTAAGGGAAAAATTGAGGGTTTTGTCAGGAAAAATAACTTTCGCACTGCCCTTGTTGTCCCCCCACTGGAATGGTGCCACACACAACTGTTGTGAAAAATCAATTCCTTTCTGTTTGAGGGCTTTGTAGAGCGCTTCCTTTGCCGTCCATACCAGGGTCAGTTTTTCAATGGACAGCTCCCCCGCCAGGGCAAACCCTTCCGCGGTGTGTAAAAAACGAGGGGCAATCGTTTGAATATTGATCCTGTAGGTCTCTACGTCTATCCCCAGACTGTCCTTCCCCAGTGCAATTGCTGCCACCGTTTTGGCATGTGAAATAGAAATGTGCTGTCCTGTTTCCAATTCCGGAATGCCATTATTGTTATGGGATAGGTTATTGGGCGGAATTCCTGCGCTGACCAATAATTTTCTCGTTGCCAAAAAGCCCTTTTGGTGGTTCGTACTCTTCCTCTTTTCAAAACGGTTTTGGTCGGCCTCGGTTAAACGAAGGTCTTTGCGAAGTTGGTCCACACCTTCTTCAATATGCCAAATCCATATTTCTGTTTCCTTATCCGTTTTGATCCTTTGGTGCAATGGCATTTGATATTGAAATTAAAGTGCGTACTTTTGCATAAAATTGCAAATAAAGATACAACTATGGGAACTAAAGTAGCCTCCACTTATTTGCCCTACAAAGTTAAGGACATGTCCTTGGCGGAGTATGGGAGAAGAGAAATTAAACTTGCGGAAGCAGAGATGCCTGGCTTGATGGCATTGCGAAAAGAATACGGTGAAAGTCAGCCCTTAGAAGGAGCTCGAATCGCTGGGTGCTTGCACATGACCATCCAAACGGCAGTACTGATCGAAACCCTTACGGCTTTGGGTGCTGAGGTAACCTGGAGTTCTTGTAATATTTTTTCAACACAAGACCATGCTGCTGCTGCCATTGCCGCTGCGGGAATTCCCGTTTATGCCTGGAAAGGAATGAACGAGGAAGAATTTGACTGGTGTATAGAGCAAACCCTATTTTTCGGAGAAGAGCGCGAGCCGCTAAATATGATATTGGATGACGGAGGAGATCTGACGAATTTGGTATTGGATCACTACCCCGAACTGGTAGAAAACATCAACGGCTTGTCTGAAGAGACCACTACTGGAGTCCACCGTTTGTATGAAAGAATGAAAAATGGCACCTTACCCCTTCCCGCCATCAATGTAAACGATTCTGTTACCAAGTCAAAATTCGACAATAAATATGGTTGTAAAGAAAGTGCGGTCGATGCCATTCGCCGTGCTACCGATGTGATGCTGGCAGGTAAAAGGGTTGTTGTTGCAGGATATGGCGATGTTGGAAAAGGAACTGCCGCTTCTTTTAGAGGCGCTGGCGCCATTGTCACCGTCACAGAAATTGATCCCATTTGTGCCTTACAAGCGGCCATGGACGGTTATGAAGTAAAAAAACTATCCCACGTGATTGGCAATGCCGATATAGTGGTGACCGCCACTGGGAACAAAGACATACTGAGAAAGGAATATTTCTTGGCACTAAAAGACAAAGCCATAGTATGTAACATAGGCCATTTCGACAACGAAATAGACATGGCTTGGCTCAACGAAAACTATGGTCATTCCAAAGTAGAGATAAAGCCTCAGGTAGATCTTTACACCTTAGAACAAGGAAAAGAATTGATCGTTTTGGCAGAAGGCCGATTGGTGAATTTGGGTTGTGCTACGGGACACCCCAGTTTTGTGATGAGCAATTCCTTTACCAACCAAACCCTGGCCCAGATCGAGTTGTGGAACCATCCCGATCAATACGAAAACCAGGTGTATATGTTGCCCAAACACTTGGATGAAAAAGTAGCGGCCTTGCATTTGGACCACCTTGGGGTTGAACTGGATGACTTGTCACCAGACCAAGCTGACTACATCGGGGTTTCGGTAAAAGGACCTTTTAAACCTGAGTATTACCGATATTAATTAATTCGCTTTCCTTCTGATATGCTTATTTAGCTATCAATAGTTCTATTTTTAAATGATTTTTTACATTTAAGGTAGTATTTAAATTGTTATGCCAACCATTTCAATGTTTTTTGGGATTGTTATCAGAATGTATTTTGCTCCAAAAGAGCACAATCCTCCACATATTCACGCGTATTATCAAAGTACAACGGCTTCTTTTAATATAACTAACGGCACTATTCTTAAAGGGAAAATGCCTTTAAAGCAAAAACGCATGATACAAGCTTGGATTGAGATTCATAAAGAAGAACTCAATGCAAATTAGACTCTATGTCAAAATCAAGAAACGCCTTTCCCGATAAAGCCTTTAAATTAAAAATATGAAGTATCGTGTAAAAAGTGTTGTGCCCCTTAAAGATTTCAAACTTCTTTTAACTTTTGCTTCGGGAGAAAAAAAAATTTACAATATGAGGCCTAACCTAAAGAAAGGGGTTTTTAAAGAGCTTACTGATGAGGATAAATTCAACCGTGTTCGAGTTAGCTTTGATACAATAGAATGGGAAAATGGGGCGGATATTGATCCTGAAGCATTGTATTCTGGGAGTGAGCTCTTTAAAAAATAAATCTTAATACTGTGTAAAACAAAAAACCCGCCAATTGGCGGGTTTTTTTGTAGGGGGGTAACTTATTTTATGCCTCAAAAGGTTCAATGGAGACATATGATTTATTGTTTCTTTTCTTGGTGAATTTAACCAATCCATCCACTTTGGCATGAAGGGTGTGGTCTTTTCCTAGGTAAACATTTTCTCCTGGGTTGTGGGCGGTGCCCCGTTGGCGTACAATGATATTTCCTGCACGTGCAGCTTGGCCACCAAAAATCTTAACGCCCAAGCGTTTCGATTCTGATTCTCTTCCGTTTTTGGAGCTCCCTACTCCTTTTTTATGTGCCATCTTGTTGTTTTTTTAGGGTTATTTCTATTTGCTTAACGCAGCCAATAGCTCCGCTTTTTTCATACTGGTATATCCGGCTATTCCTTTTTCTTTGGCAACCGCTTTGAGCTGTGCAACCGTCATTGAGGCAAGATCAGCGTCTTTAGCTTTTGCTGGTGCCTTCTTGGCTGGCGTTACTTTTTCAGCCTTGGGTGCTGCTGCAGCTTTTTTTGGAGCCGCTTTGGCAGGGGCTTTCTTTTCAGCAGCAGGTTTGGCCGGTGTGCTAGCTTTTGCCGCTGGTTTTTCAGCAGCTTTTAGCACAGGCTTAGCACCTGTAGCGACAATTTTTTCAATCATCAATTCCGTGAGCGACTGGCGGTGTCCATTTTTGACCCGATAGCCTTTACGGCGTTTTTTCTTAAAAACAATAACTTTGTCCCCCTTGAGGTGACCCACGACTTTTGCTTCTACCGCAGCGCCGCTTATAGCCGGGGCGCCAACAGTCACTTTTTTTCCATCGTCTAACAAAAACACTTTGTCAAAGGAAACTTTGCTTCCTTCTTTGTCTTGCAAACGATGTACAAAGAGCTTCTGGTCTTTCGCAACTTTAAATTGCTGCCCTGCTATCTCTACAATTGCGTACATAGTTTATAATTTTGGAATGCAAAGATAATTATTTTGATATCAAAACCAAGCTTGAAAAACTTAATTTAAATCATCAAAATGATTGATTGTGTGGACTTAGGGAAGGGCATTGAACTGTTTTAAATACCATTTTACGGTTTGTTCTATCCCTATTTCGAAAGTTGTCTGGGGTGTCCAACCCAACGCATTTTTGATTTTTGAGGCGTCTATAGCATAACGAAAATCGTGACCCAATCGGTCGGTAACATATTGAATAAGTTTTTTTGAATACCCCTCTGGCCGTCCTAAGTAGCGGTCTGAAATCTCAATAAGCTGCGCCACAATATCAATATTCTTTATCTCATTATTGCCCCCGATATTGTAGGTTGTCCCTACAGCTCCTTTGTGAAAAATCAAATCAATGGCCTCCACATGATCTGTGACATAGAGCCAATCCCTAACGTTTTGGCCATCACCATAGACCGGAAGGGGTTTTTCCGCAACGATGTTTTGAATAAAAAGCGGAATGAGTTTTTCTGGGTACTGATCGGGACCATAATTATTAGAGCAGTTGGACAAAACCACCGGCAGGCCATAGGTATGAAAATAGGCCCTAACAAAATGATCTGAAGCCGCTTTAGAGGCGGAATAAGGAGATCGGGGATCGTAGGGCGTGTCCTCGGTAAATTTACCCTCGGCACCCAAACTGCCATAGACCTCGTCCGTAGATACGTGGTAAAACATTTTACCTTTATAATCTCCTTCCCATGTCCTGCGGGCGGCCTCCAGAAGCGTAAGGGTTCCCATCACATTGGTCTGGGCAAAATTTAAAGGCTTTTTGATGGACTGATCTACATGCGATTCTGCAGCAAGGTGAATCACCCCGTCGAATTCATAAGTTGAAAAAAGGCTTTTTACCAAATGAGCATCGGTGATGTCTCCGTGGACAAAGTGGTAGTGAGATCGCCCCTCGAACTCACTCAGCTTTGCCGTATCACCAGCATAGGTAAGGGCGTCAAGATTTACGATCTGGGTGTCGGGGTATTTATTGACCATCAAACGGACGAGATGAGATCCTATAAAACCCGCGCCTCCTGTGATTAAAATTGATTTGTTTTTCATTTGATTTTTTTCAAACAAGCTTCCAATGCCGATTCCCACGATCGGGGGGTCAAGTTAAACTCCTTTTTTATTTTTTCACCACTGAGCACCGTATATTTTGGCCGCGCTGCTGCAGTAGGGTAATCGGCGGTGGTCAAGGGATTTACCCTGCAGCTGCTGTGGTTTAATTTTTTGATTTCCACAGCAAGACCATACCAGGAGGTTTCCCCGCTGTTGCTAAAATGATAGCGGTGCACCCCAGTGAATTCAGGGTTTTGGTCTATTGCCTTGAGGGTGGCTTCGGCCAAATCCATTGCGTATGTTGGGCTTCCCGTTTGGTCTGAGACCACGTCAATTTTTTCCTTGTTTTGCAATAAAGAAAAAATGGTTTTTACAAAGTTTTTTCCATAGGGGCTGAACAGCCAAGAAGTGCGGATGATCCAACTGTCAATGGCTGCGGCTTGGATTATGGCCTCTGCTGCAGCTTTCGTTTTGCCATACACGCCGATGGGATTTACCGGATGGTCTTCCCGATAGGGAGCGTTGGCGGTTCCGTCAAAAACATAGTCAGTAGAAAAATGAACCAACTTAAACTGATGTTTTTTTGATAAATCGCACAGCAGTGCTACTGCATCGGTATTCACTTTTTTGGCCAAATCCTGCTCTTTTTCTGCAAGATCCACTGCCGTATAAGCCGCACAGTTAATTACTATATTTATGGATGTTTCCATAAAATAGGCCGATACTGCCATCTGGTCCATGAGGTCGAACTCTGGAAGGTCTTTAAAAAGGAATTTATAGCCGGGAAAATGAGGCGCCCAATATTGAAAGGATTGTCCCAACTGACCTGAAGCGCCGATGATGAGCACTTTAATCATACTGCGATAGGTTGTAATCAAAAAGGCGCGCCTCCGCCAACAAGGGGTGTACCCGATCTTTTGGAGAGAGGGATTGTTGTGCTTTGGGGGTTTGCCAGTCGATGTTTAGCTGGGGGTCGTCATAGGCGATACTCCCTTCAGAAGCTTTGTTGTAGAAATGATCTACTTTGTAGGACACCAAAGAGGTCTCACTCAAGCAGGCATAGCCATGGGCAAAACCTCGTGGGATAAAAAGCTGTTTCTGGTTTTTAGTGCTCAGCTCCACAGCGATGTACTGGCCAAAATATGGTGACCCTTTCCGAATGTCCACCACTACATCTAAAATTTTACCGTGTTGGACAGAAACCAGTTTGGACTGCGCATGGGGCGGCATTTGATAGTGCAAGCCTCGGATTACGCCATATTGGGAATGGGCGCTGTTGTCTTGGCAAAAATCGATTGAATGACCTGCGGCTTTTTCCAAAAGATCGCGCCTAAAGCTTTCCATAAACCAGCCTCTGTCGTCCTCAAATTTTTTGGGCTGAATCATTAGTACCTCGGGAAGTGCTGTGGGTGTAATGGTCATCCGGGCCTTATTTTTGATAACGGTCCAGCAGGTACTGGCCGTATTCCGTTTTGGACAACTCTTGGGCCATTTCTATAAGTTGGTCTTTGGAGATCCACCCTTTTTCATAGGCAATTTCTTCTAAGCAGGCGACCTTAAGGCCTTGTCTTTTTTCCACCGTATGGATGAATTGTCCCGCTTCGATCAAAGACTCATGGGTACCGGTATCTAACCAAGCGAGACCTCTGCCCAAAATTTTGACCTGTAGTTTGCCTTGTTCTAAAAAGGCTTGATTGACCGCCGTTATTTCTAATTCCCCACGTGCGCTGGGTTTTACGTTTTTTGCGATTTCCACTACCTCATTGGGGTAGAAATACAAACCAACTACTGCCTTGTCGCTTTTGGGGTACTGGGGTTTTTCTTCAATAGACAGGGCTTTTCCAGCAGCGTCGAAATCGATGACGCCATAGCGCTGGGGGTCTTTTACGGTATAGCCAAAAACAGTGGCCATTTTAGATTGGTTTACCGCCTCATGCATCAAAGGATTGAGTCCCTCCCCATAAAAAATATTGTCGCCCAGTACCAAACAAACGCCGTCTGAACCTATAAAGTCTTCCCCAATGATAAACGCCTCCGCCAGCCCGTTGGGCGCTTTTTGTTCGGCATATTCAATTTTTATACCCAGCTGACTGCCGTCTTCCAGTAATCTTTGATAGTCGGGAAGATCGGTGGGGGTGCTGATAAGCAATACCTCCTGGATCCCCGCTGACATTAAAATAGAAAGGGGGTAATAGACCATGGGTTTGTCATAAACCGGCAGGAGTTGTTTGGACACGGCTTTGGTGACCGGGTGTAATCGGGTGCCCGCACCGCCAGCAAGGAGGATGCCTTTCATTTTTCTATTCCAGCTTTAAATTCAAATCTACTGTTAACCCCTATAAATACTGGGTTTTTCTTGTTTTCTAACATAGAATAACGTATCTTATATAGTCTAAGTCGCGTAAAAATACGCCTTAGCGATTTATTAGAAAAAACGATAACATGATTTAACATATGTTAGATTTTATAAAATTAGAATTTGGGCTTTTGTCGGCTCAAAAAAGAAAGGTACGAATCTATATCTTTTTGCTGCTTTCAAATGGAAAAAAATTAAGCTGTCCACTACCTCTTTTTATCAATCCCAGTTTTTGGCAAGATAAAAATCAGCGGGTTAGTCCCCGATATAAAGAGGCTGGAAAGATCAATGAAAAACTTAAAATAGTTCGTTTTCAGATTCGTAAAGCAGAAGATTTAGACCGAATTCGAGATAACAAATCGTTTAAATTAATTATTAAGAATATCTGTGTTAATTATTTGTATGACAATAATTTAAGATTTACAAGTAATATAGAAAATCAGATTAAAATAGCCCCATTTAGAAAAAACAGAAAAACAGGTTCTATCGGGCTTCGTCTTAATACGATTAAACGCTATAGTTATCTACTAAAACTTTTAAAAGAGTATGAGCTAGAGAAAGATACTTTTCTTTTTATAGATCATTTTAAGATTCAGGATATAGATGCTTTTTCATCTTATCTACTTCATGAGAAATGTTATGGGGTAGGAACTGTAGGCAAACAATTGGGTCTTTTAAAAACGGTTTTATTAAGGGCAAAAAGAGACGGATATCCCGTAAGTTCTAATTATCAGTT